>CAZABJ010000005.1:0-63541 GCA_964483375.1 uncultured Caulobacterales bacterium | reverse complement strand
CATCGCAGTTTGGGACGGCCTGGCGCATCCGCGCCGGGCCGTTTCATTTTTGGGCGTGTCAAACGGAGACAAGGGACGTGTTTCCGGTGGCGCGCCTTGACCCCGCTCGTCGGCGGCCCGCAAAAGACCCTCTCAATCACAGCGCTCTCGCGCCCGTCAGATCGAACGCTTGGCGTTTGAACGGGCTGCGACGGCCATGGTCTGCGGTTTTGCGGGCCGCATCGTAGAAGGGCACGCTCCCATGACGACTTCCGTCGCATCTTCCGCCGTGGCGCTCTCGAGCGAGGAAAACGCGCTTTTGGACCGGATCGAGGATGACGGCGCGGCGATGATCGCGCGGGTTAAGGCATGGTCAGACGTCAACTCCGGCAGTTGGCACAACGAAGGTCTCGAGCGCATGCGGGCGATGCTCCCTGAGGCTTTTGCGCCGCTTGAAGGAAACATCGATGCTCCCGAACTTGCGCCGAGTGAAATCGTCACCGACGCGGGCGAGGTCAAACCGGTGACGCATCCTCCGGCCTTTCGGCTGCGGAAGCGCCCCGACGCCCCGGTGCAGGTGGTGCTGACGGGCCATCACGATACGGTGTTTCCCCCCGCCAGCGCGTTTCAGTCCTGGCGGATGCTGGATGAGGACACCATTAACGGGCCGGGCGTGGCGGACATGAAGGGCGGTCTGATCGTCATGGCCCGCGCGCTTGAAGCGCTTGAGCGGCACCCGGCGCGGGAACGCGTGGGCTACACCGTTCTGATCAGTCCTGACGAGGAGATCGGATCGCTCGGCTCCGGACCGCTTTTGGCGGAGGCGGGAGCGCGAGCGCATGTGGGTCTGACATTTGAGCCGGCGCTTGCCGACGGTCGGCTTGCGGGCGCGCGCAAAGGTTCGGGCAATTTCGCCGTGGCATTCCAGGGTCGCGCCGCCCATGCGGGTCGCGAGCACCACCTGGGCCGAAACGCCATCGAAGCGATGAGCGCTTTTGTGGTGGGGTTGCAAAAGTTGAATGGTCAGAGAGAGGGCGTGACGTTCAACACCGCCAAAGTGGCTGGCGGCGGACCGAACAATGTCGTTCCCGACTTTTGCTTGTGCCGCTTCAATGTGCGGATCAAAGAACCCGAGGACATGCACTGGGCCCAAGGAGAAATCGATTCGTTGATCGCTCAGGCTGGCGCACGAGATGGGATCGTCGCGACGCTGCATGGCGGCTTCACCCGCCCGCCCAAACCGATGAGCGCACAGAACGCCGCGGTTTTCGATTGGACCCGCGCGGCCGGCTCGGCCATAGGCGTTGAGGTACAATGGGCGGATACCGGCGGGGTGTGCGAGGGCAACAATCTCTGGGCGGTCGGCTGCCCCAATGTCGATACGCTTGGCGTGCGCGGGGGCAAGATTCACTCCGATGAGGAGTTCGCTATCCTCTCAAGCTTCCCCGAGCGGGCGAAACTCGCCGCGGTCATGTTGTTTAAAATCGCCGAGGGCGCCTTCGACGCGCCGTCTTTGCGCGCGCTAGGGTAGACCGCGTGCTGACCGTACGTCCCTCCCGCTTGGAGGACTTTGACGCGCTGATGGAGCTCGCCCGGCTTTCCGGCCCGGGCTTTACGAGCTTGCCCGATGATGAACCACTGATCTGGGGGCGTTTGGAGAAGTCCCAAACGGCGTTCCATGCGCCTGACGCGGATGCGGCCGGGGGAGCCTATCTTCTTATGCTTGAGCAAGACGGCGCGGTGGTCGGCTGTGCGGCGGTGAAAGCAGGGACCGGCGTCGAAAAACCGTTCTTCAATTATCGCGTTCTGACAATTGCTCAGGCTTCCGCCGCAGGCGGCCGGCGGTTCGACATGGACGTGCTGGTCTTGGTGAACGAATTCGCCGGCGCCACCGAGGTGGGGTCATTGTTCATAAAGGCCGAAGCGCGCGGCGGGGGCGCGGGTCGGCTTCTTGCGCAATCCCGGTATCTCTTGATCGCCGCGGCGCCGCACAGATTTTCCGAGCGCGTGATCGCGGAGCTTCGCGGGCAAGTGGACGCTGAGGGGCACTCGCCCTTTTGGGAAGAGCTGGGTCGGCGGTTCTTTCGCATGACGTTTGACGAAGCCGATCGCCTCAGTGCGGTGAGCGACAACCAGTTCATCCTCGATCTGATGCCCAAATATCCCATCTATGTCGATTTGCTCGGCGAGGCGGCGCAAGGCGCGGTGGGCGCAGTACACCCCGATGGGGTCGCTGCCATGCGGCTCTTGGAGTGGGAAGGATTTCGGCACGACAGAGTGGTCGACATTTTTGACGGCGGGCCCTTGGTCGCCGCGCCCCGCGACCAGATCCGGACCGTTCGCGAAAGCCGGTCGGTGACCGTTCGCGCCGGAGAACCGGGGGCTCAGGCCGCCTCCGTGTTCTTGTCCACCGATACGCTCCCGGGCTTTCAAACCTGCAGGACGCGGGCCGGCTTGAGCGGGACCGACGCGCGCGTCAATGCTGACGTTCTGGCGGCGCTGGGATTAGAGGAGGGCGCGCGAGCGCGCGTATGGGTGAGGGAATGAGTGAAGCTGGCGTGGTGATAAACGGTCAGGCCCGGATGGGCGCTGGAGAGACGCTGCGCTCTGTCGATCCCGCGACGGGCGAGAGTGTCTGGGAAGGCGCTGCGGCGGGGCCCGGTGATGTGGCCGAGGCGGTCGCCGCCGCGCGTGCGGCGTTTCCAGCCTGGGCGGCGCGGCCGTTTGAGGAGCGTCGGGAGGTCGTATTGGGCTTCAAAGCCGCTCTCGAAGCGCGCCGTGACGCCCTTGCGGAGCTTATCTCTCGAGAGACCGGCAAGCCGCTTTGGGAGTCCCTCGGCGAAGTCGCGGCCATGATCGGCAAGGTCGACATCTCGCTTTCGGCTTATGAGGAGCGCACCGGAGCCAAAACGCTGGAGGCCCCGTTCGGACGCGCGACCCTGTCGCATCGGCCCCATGGGGTGATGGCGGTTCTTGGGCCCTATAATTTCCCCGGCCATCTGCCCAACGGTCACATCGTGCCGGCCCTCATCGCGGGGAATGTCGCGGTGTTCAAACCCTCCGAGCTGACCCCGGCGGTCGGCGCGGCGATGGCTGAGGCCTGGGCGGAGGCGGGCGCGCCCCCGGGTGTCTTGACCTTGGTGCAGGGCGCCCGGGAAACTGGGGCGGCGGTGTTGGACGCCGAGCTCGACGGGGTGCTGTTCACCGGCTCAGTGGACACCGGCGTCATGATCCACCGCAAATACGCCGGCCGGCCCGACGTGATTCTCGCCCTGGAGATGGGTGGGAACAATCCGCTGGTCATTTGGGACGCCGCGGATCCCGAGGCCGCCGCGGTCATCGCGCTGCAGTCGGCGTTCATCACCACGGGGCAGCGCTGTTCTTGCGCGCGGCGTTTGGCGCTTCCGGCGGGGGGCGCGGGCGACGCCGTGTTGGAGGCTCTGCTTGGCTTGATTGAGCGCCTGCGCATCGGCGCTTGGACCGATGCGGAGGAGCCGTTCATGGGGCCGTTGGTGTCGGCCGCAGCGGCGGGCCGCGTTCGGGAGGCCCAAGACCGCATGACCGCTAAGGGCGGGAAAGTGCTGCGCGCCTTAGGGGCGATGGACCGCGGCGAGGCGTTCGTGACCCCCGGCGTCGTGGATGCGACGGGCTTGGATTTGCCTGACGCCGAGACCTTCGGGCCGCTGCTGACGGTCTATCGCGAGCCGAGTTTCGAGGCGGCGCTCGCCCGTGCGAATGCGACCAAGTTCGGGCTTTCCGCCGGCTTGGTGTCCGATGACCGTGCGTTGTGGGACCGGTTCGCCGCGGGCGCCCGGGCAGGCATCGTCAATTGGAACCGACCCACGACGGGGGCGATGTCCTCCATGCCCTTCGGCGGTCCTGGATTTTCGGGCAATCACCGTCCCAGCGCCTATTACGCCGCGGATTACTGCGCTTATCCGGTCGCCAGCCAAGAAGCTGACGCGCCGGAACGGTTGGCGACCAAAGGCCTGCGGGATGCCTAAACACTGTTGCGAGGAGGGGATGCGGCATGTCGGATAAGCTTGACCAGCTCCTGGCGCAGGAGACCGTGACGATCACGAGTTGGCCAAGACTGTGCCGCCTCGAATTGACGCCTGAACGGCTTAGGCAGAAACACTATTTCATTCAGAACGATGATTATGCGTGGGGGGAGGTCTCGGAATTCCGCATTTGGCGACAAAAGAAATACGGCTTCACATATGCCGCGACAGTCGTTTTTGACGCGGAAAAATTTGAGAAAATCTCTAAAACGCTTGCAAAAGTCACGCGCGCAATGGCGGGCGGCAACGCCGTTATCAACGGCAATTTTGGTCTGAAGGCGGAAGACTTGGCGCTTTTGCTCAATACCTATCGCGAGCGCGCCCTGGCCGCCCGGAGCGATGAACCGAGCGACCCGAGCCCCTAACCTTCGTCGGTCACCTGAATCGACCGCAAATAGGCGATGAGCGCGTCCGCGCCTTCCGGCGAGAAATCGAAGGTCGGCATTTCGGAGTGGTTGATGCGAACGCCGTCGATGAAGTCCTCCGCAAGCGCGTCGGCGTCATAGAGGGCGAGCACCTCGCGCAAGGGCGGCGCGGTCAGATTCGGGCTTTCGTCAGTCAAGCCGATGGCGTGGCAGACCGCGCAAGAGACCTCGGCGATTGCATGACCGTCGGCGATCAAGAGCCCGATCTCTTCAGCCGAGGCGGAGGCGTCGTCGTCGATTTGTGACGGGGCGTCATCCTGAGAGCAGCCGGCGAGGGCGAGCCCGCAAACTGCGGCGAGAAGGGTGGCGTGACGCATGCTCAGACAGGCTCCGCGTTCGAACCGCGTCCGCCGCAGAGCGCATAGGCCTGGACGCCGCGGTGGTAGACCCGGTCAGTGTCGAGCACTGCGCCGGGCGCGTACTGAAAACCGGGATTAAGTGTCGCGTAGATGTCGTCGAAAGGACGCTCTTCGGTCAGTCGAAAGAGCTCTTCAAACGAGTCGATGAGGAAGTAGCTCTGTTGCAGATCGGAGATCAGGTAGTCGGTGCGCATCACCCGGTCGACATTGAGATGGATGCGATTCGGCGACGTCGCTTCGAGCGCGAAGACCGACTCCATCGGCGAGGATAAAATTCCCGCGCCATAGACCCGCATGCCGTCGGGTTCGTTGATGAGGCCGAACTCAACCGTGTACCAGTAAAGGGCGCCCAGCGCCTTTAAGCGATTGTATCGCAACGCTTTCCAGCCCGCCCGGCCATAGGCTTCCATATAGTTGGCGAAGGTTGCGTTTGCGAGCAGCGGAACATGTCCGAAGACGTCGTGAAAGACATCGGGCTCTTTGATGTACCGGAAATCCTCGCGCGTGCGAATGAAGTTGCCGGCCGGGAAGCGCTTGTTCGCGAGATGGTAAAAGAACACATGGTCGGGGATGAGCATGGGAACAGGGACCACTTCCCAGCCCGTACGCGCGCGCAGCTCTTCGTTCATCGACGCGAAGTTCGGCACGCCGCCGCGGCCGAGTTCCAACACTTTCAGGCCGTCCATGAACGCCGTGCAGGCGCGACCCGGCAGCACCTCCATCTGTTGGGCGAACAAGTCGTCCCAGATGCGGTGCTCTTCATCGGAATAGTGCCGCTGCGCAGGCTCCAGCCAATCTTGGCTCAGTCCCGCAGGACGACGCAGGGGCGCGGTGAAGGTCCCCGGCGGCAGCTCGGGAATGCGCGACACGTCGATGTCGAGCGTATCAAAGCCGTCCATGATCAACCTCCCAGGCCTCGTCGTCTTTGGCGATCTGTGTGCTCTGAGCGCAGTATATCATCGCTTCGCCGCACACCCCATCCAGTGCGGGCGCGACGGCGCTGAAATCAGGAGAAATCGACTATGAAGCTCTATGGGTATTGGCGCTCGACCGCGTCATATCGCGTGCGAATCGCGCTTGCGATGAAGGGGCTGGAGGTCGAGCACGCGCCGGTGCATCTGGTCCGGGACGGCGGGGAACAGCACAAGCCCGACTATCGCGCGCTCAACCCCGCGGGACGCGTGCCCGTGCTCGTCCTCGATGACGGGACGGCGCTGAACCAGTCTCTCGCCATTATCGAATATCTTGACGCTCAATGGCCTGAGCCGCCGTTTCTCCCCGGCGACGCGCTGACGCAAGCCCGCATCCGCGCCACCGCGCTTACGATCGCGTGCGATATGCAACCGCTGGGCAATCTCTCCGTTCTCCAGCGCGTGCGCGACGCTTACGGCCAAGATGACGCCGGCGTCGCCGCCTGGGCGCGTCATTGGATCGAGCTCGGTTTCGCCGCACTGGAAAAGGACGCAGACGTCAGGGGCGGGCCAGGCCCGTTCCTGTTCGGCGATGCGCCCAGCCTCGCCGAGATCATGTTGGTCCCGCAGGTGTACAACGCCCATCGCTTCGGCGCGGACATGACCCGCTACCCGCGCTTGGCCGCCGCAGACGCTGCGGCGCGCGCGACACCCGCGTTTCAGGCCGCTGAGCCCGGCGCGCAAGCGGATGCGTCCGCGACCGCCTAGGGGGCGCGGCTAAGGAGTTTAAAACCGCCCCGAGCGTCGCTATCTTGGGAGGGATTGTGAACAACGAGCCTGTTCACTGCGCCGGGCGCCTCGCGGAGAGGCGCGTTTGGCTGCAGACGGGCGTGCGAGGCGGGTATGAGCGACGACGCGGGGCGCGCCCTCGGTCGGACTGCGCAGCGGCCTGGAAAGCCGCAGGGCAAGCCCCGAGCGGGTCATGCGCCGAACGGCGGTCAGCTGTTCGCCGCTTTGGACTTGGGCACCAACAATTGCCGCCTCCTGGTGGCGACGCGGACCAATCAGAGTTTCCGCGTTGTCGACGCCTTTTCGCGCATCGTGCGTCTCGGCGAGGGCTTGGGCGAATCCGGCGCTTTGTCGCCCCTGGCGATGGAGCGGGCGATGGCCGCTCTGCAAGTGTGTGCGGACAAAGTCGCACGCCGCCGCGTGACCACCGTGCGTTGCGTCGCCACCCAAGCGTGTCGCTACGCTAAAAACGGCTCTGCGTTTGTGTCGCGGGTCGCTGACGAAACGGGGCTGCAGCTCGACGTCATCACGCCCCAAGAAGAAGCCCGCCTGGCCGTGATGGGCTGTCTGTCGCTGATTGATCGGCAGGCGGACGCGGCGCTGGTGGTGGATATCGGCGGCGGCTCCACCGAACTGTCCTGGGTGGACGTGGCCGAGCTGCGGCTGCGCGAGGCGGGGGGACGCGGCATGCGTCCGCCCATCGTCGCCTGGGCGTCCATTCCCATCGGCGTCGTCACTTTGGCTGAGCGCTTCCCCGAGCGCACCGACCGGTGCGCCTGGTATGCCGAGATGCTCGACTACGCCGCGGGCATGCTGGTTCGTCCGCCCGAGGCGGAGCGCTTGGCCGACGTCTTCGCCCAAGGCCGCGCTCATGTGGTGGGTACGTCTGGCACCGTAACCTCGCTGGCGGGCGTTCATTTGCGGCTTCCCCGCTATGAGCGGTGCAAGGTGGATGGTTTATGGGTGACGCTGGATGAAGCCCTGACCGCCTCTCGCCGCTTGCAGGCCATGTGCGCGCAACAACGCGCGGCCGAGCCGTGTATCGGTCCTGACCGCGCCGACCTGGTGTTGGCGGGCTGCGCGATCCTCGAAGCGGTCACCGACGCCTGGCCGTCGGGTCGCTTGCGCGTGGCCGACCGGGGATTGCGCGAAGGCGTGTTGATGACGCTGATGCATGCGCCCAAGCGTCGCCGACGCCGGGGCGGGCGCAGCGGCCGTCGCGGGCCCGCTCAGCCCCAGGCCCAGCCAAGCAAAACGGCGACCTGATGGGCGAGGACGGCGAGGGGTCAGGCTCAGACGACGCAGAAGACGGCGGTCGGCGTCGTCGCAGGCGCGTCAGCGCGGATCCTGTTGAGCCGCCGGGGCGGGCGGATCTGCAAAAGCGCGTCAAGACCGCCCGCGGGCGCAAGCTCTCCTCCACACGCTGGCTGCGGCGTCAGTTGAACGACCCCTATGTGCAGCGCGCCAAGGCGGCGGGGTATCGCTCCCGCGCAGCCTTCAAGCTGACGGAGCTTGATGACAAGCTCAGTTTGCTCGGGCCGGGCCGTCGGGTGGCGGATTTGGGCGCGGCGCCTGGGGGGTGGTGCCAGGTTGCGCTTCAGCGCGGCGCGAAGCTGGTGGTCGGGGTGGACTTGCTGGAGATGGAGCCGATCCCTGGCGCCACGCTTCTGGTCGGCGATTTCACCGACGCTGAGGTGGTCGAGGCGGTCCGGGACGCGGGCGGCGGGGCCTTTGATTTGGTGCTCTCCGATATGGCCGCGAACGCCACCGGACACCGGGCGACGGACCATTTGCGCATCGTCTCGCTGGTGGAGGCCGCCGCGGCGTTCGCCCGCGAGACGCTCGCCCCAGGCGGCGGGCTGGTTGCGAAAGTTCTGCAAGGGGGCGCAGAGGCGAGCCTTCTCACCGCGCTGAAACGAGAATACGCCGATGTTCGGCATATGAAGCCGCCCGCCAGCCGGGCGGATTCTGCGGAAACCTATCTCGTCGCCCGGGGATTTCGCGGTCGTTCCTAGGCGGGGACGCGGCTCGCTCGGCCGCTGAACCGCCGCGGTCTTCCTCCGATGGTCAGGTCTTTGTCTGGCGACGCCTTTCGCTCGGCCCTATTTCCCGATAAGGAGCCGGAACTGCGGGCCAGGAGATTCGGGATGGAGATACGCGAAGGCGTCACCTTCGACGACGTGCTCTTAGAGCCTGGGGCGTCTGAGGTCATCCCGAACCAGGTTGACGTAAGCACGCGTTTGACCCGGCAGATCACGCTGCGGGCGCCGCTTATCTCCGCGGCGATGGACACCGTCACCGAGGCGCGCCTCGCCATCGCGATTGCGCAAGAAGGCGGGCTGGGGGTCATCCATCGCAACTTCAACGGCGAGGCGAAAGACGCCCCGCCTGAAGCGGGTTACGCCTTGCAGGCGGAAGAAGTGCGCAAGGTGAAGCGCTACGAGAGCGGCCTCGTCGTCGACCCCGTCACCATTGATCCCGACGCCACGCTCGCGGAGCTGCGCGCGCTCACGAAAAAGCACGGCTTTTCGGGGATTCCCGTCGTTGAAAACGGCGCGAATGGCTCCCGCGGAAAACTTGTCGGCATCATCACCAATCGCGACGTCCGGTTCGCCGACGACCCGGACCAAAAAGTCGGCGCGCTGATGACGCGGGAGTTGGTGACCGTGCGCGAGGGCGCAGACGCCGCCGAAGCGCGCGCGCTGCTGCACAAGCATCGCATCGAACGCGTGCTCGTCGTGGATGAGAGTTTCCGCTGCGTCGGCCTCATCACCGTCAAAGACATGGAGAAGGCGCGCTCCCATCCCAACGCCGCCAAAGACGAACAAGGACGCCTGCGCGTCGGGGCGGCGACAACGGTCGGCGACGCAGGTTTCGCCCGAACTGAGATGCTGATCGACGCCGGCGCCGATGTGGTCGTCGTCGACACCGCGCATGGGCATTCTCAAGCCGTTTTAGACCAAGTCGCGCGCATCAAGCGCCAGTCGAACTCCGCCCAGGTGATCGCCGGCAATGTGGCGACTTATGACGGCGCGCGCGCGTTGATCGACGCAGGCGCGGACGCCATCAAGGTCGGCATCGGACCGGGCTCGATTTGCACCACCCGCATCGTGGCGGGGGTGGGGGTGCCGCAACTCACCGCCGTGCTCGACTGCGTCCGTGCGGCGGGCAAGGCCGACGTGCCCGTGATCGCCGATGGCGGCATCAAATATTCGGGGGACTTCGCCAAAGCGCTCGCAGCAGGCGCGGAGACCGCCATGGTCGGCTCGCTGCTCGCCGGCGCCGAGGAGGCCCCTGGCGAGGTGTTTCTCTACCAGGGTCGGTCCTACAAAGCCTATCGCGGCATGGGCTCGCTGGGCGCGATGGGCCGGGGTTCGGCGGACCGGTATTTCCAAGGCGAGGTCAAGGACACCATGAAGCTGGTGCCCGAAGGCGTCGAAGGGCGGGTCGCCTATAAGGGGCCCGTCGGGCCGATCATCCACCAACTCCTCGGCGGATTGCGCGCCTCCATGGGCTACACCGGTTCGCGCACGTTGAAGGACTTTCGCCAAAACGCCCGCTTCATCAGGATTTCTGGCGCAGGTCTGCGCGAAAGCCACGTCCATGACGTCGCCATGCAACGCGAAGCGCCGAACTACTCAAGGCCTGGTTAAGACGTAAGATCAGCCCCAATGGCGGGAGGCAGTCCATGTTCCGAACGGCGTTCGTGGCATCCGGCGTGTTTCTCGCCGCCTGCCAATCGGGCGAACCGCAATGGACGGCGGCGGATTTCGGGTGCGACGCCGCGCCGACGCCGGACGCGGAGCCCGCGCTCGGCGAAGGCGAAGGGCTGCTCGTAATCGCCGCGACGCTTGGCGACACCGACATCGACGTCACCGATTGCTTCCGGTGGCGCGTCGGCGCTGAGCGCGAACAGACCGAGGGCGACACATCTTTTGCGACATTCGAGTCCTACGCCCCGGATGTCTCCGGTCGGCGTTACGTGGTTCAGGCGGGCGAGGTTTTGGTCCGCACGCGAGACGGCGCGCCGAGTTTCGTCGATGAACGGGTTGAAGTGGCTGAAGGCGTGGTGTTGGAGCGACGGTTTACGCCCGCCATCGGGGCCGTGATTCTAAGCTTCAACGCGCCTGAGGGCTGGACCATCGACGCCAATGCGCAAATGCAGCTGGAAGGGGGCGGCCGCAGCTCGGGCTTCCAAGCGCCTCACGACCGCGCCGGACGGACGCTGTTCTTGCCGCAAGGCGCCTGGCGGTTTGAAATCGAAGCCCGTGGTCGGGATGTCGTTGCGGGCGAAGGCGTTGTGCAGAGCCGAGATCTCGCCGTCGTTCCTGGCGGCGTGAGCGAACTGGCGTTCGACTTCGGCGGTTGAGCCCGTCGTTCTTGGCGCGGCTCGGCGTATTGGATGACGCTGGCGATTCCGCACGGCCGAGTTTCAATCCCAAAGGCCTGAAAGAGCCGGCGCGCGGCCACTTCGCGCCCCCTCAAAACCGTGCGCCAGCCGCGCCAAGACGCTGGGCGTCGGGGTCGAGCGGAACCGAGCCCGGGATGGAAAAGCTGGCTTGCCATCGGCCTCGCCCCGTGTGAGACCCCGCGCTCCGCTTTTTGGGAGCCGTTCGCATGCGCGATCCGGGCCGCATCTCCGCC
The DNA here is from genome assembly GCA_964483375.1 of uncultured Caulobacterales bacterium. GTDB lineage: Bacteria > Pseudomonadota > Alphaproteobacteria > Caulobacterales > Maricaulaceae > JAUIEH01. The sequence goes on along the minus strand of CAZABJ010000005.1, from coordinate 52,373 downwards.
GCTATTGAGGTTCTCAGCGCCGTTCTCTCCGACCGGCGACCCGCCAAATTGGCTCTGAAAGAGTGGGGGCAGGCCAATCGTATCGCTGGGTCAAAGGACCGGGCGTGGATCTCCGGATTGGTGATGGACGCGCTGCGTCGTCGCCGATCGGTGGGATGGATGATGCAGGATGACGCGCCGCGCGGGCTCGCGATTGGGGTGCTTGGCCATGTGTGGGGCTGGGCGCCGGCGCGCATAAGCGAAGCCGCCGCGGAAGGGCCGCACGGTCCCGGCGCCCTTACCCCAAGCGAGGAGCAGCGTCTCAGCGCGCCTGTGCCGTTAAGCGAAGCCCCCGACCCCGTTCGCGGGGACTATCCGGACTGGCTGGACCCGGCGATGGCCCGGGTATTTGGGGAGGACCGCGCTTCAGAAGGCGCGGCGCTGAGTGTCCGCGCGCCTGTCGATTTGCGCGTGAACACGCTGAAAGTGGAGGCGGAACGGGGGTATAAGGCGATCGCCGCGATCGGCGCGGAGCCCTCGGCTTGGATTGAAACCGCCGCGCGGGTGGCCGCGCCGGATGCCGCGGACCGTCCCGGCTCGGTGCAGACCATTCCGGCGTTTTCCAAGGGGTGGGTGGAGGTCCAGGACCTAGGCTCGCAAATCGCCGCCGCCGCTGCGGGCGATTTGAACGGCGCGCAAGTCTTGGATTTTTGCGCTGGCGGCGGCGGCAAGACGTTGGCGCTCGCCGCACTGATGGCGAATTCCGGCCAAATCTACGCCTATGATTCTGATGCGCGGCGGCTGATGGCGACCGTCCACCGCGCGCAGCGGGCGGGCTTGCGCAATTTGCAGCTGCGAGAACCGCGCGGGGAAGCCCCGCTGAGCGACCTTGCGGAAAAACTGGACGTCGTGTTCGTGGACGCGCCCTGCACGGGCTCAGGGGTTTGGCGCCGTCAGCCTGACGCCAAATGGCGCTTGCGCGAGGGGCAATTCGCGCGCCGGCAAGAGGAGCAGGACGCCGTCTTGCGCGAGGCCGCCGGCTATGTGCGCCCTGGGGGACGGCTCGTCTATGTCACATGCTCGGTATTCGCGGAGGAAAACGAGGACCGGCTGGCCGCGTTTCGCGCGAGCCATAAGGACTTCGCGCCCGCCTCGGCATTAAGCGCGGTGCGGGCGAGCGGGTTGTTGCGGCCGGAAGGTCTTGAGGCGCTGCGCCCCTGCGGCGCGGGTGACGGCGCGTTGAGATTGACGCCCCGCATAGCGGGAACTGACGGGTTTTTCATCAGCGTGTTGAAGCGAGGCGAGTAGCGCGCCCGCGCTGGACGAATCCTCCCGCCGAGGATAAGCGGTCCTATGACCGAACCGCACCACGACCGCGTCCTTATCATCGACTTTGGTTCTCAAGTGACGCAGCTCATCGCGCGACGCGTGCGCGAGAGCGGCATTTACTGCGAAATCCATCCCTTTAATCGCGTTGACGGCGCGTTTTTGGCGGCCTTTTCGCCCAAGGCCGTGATTCTTTCGGGCGGCCCGGCGAGCGTGACCGGCGCGGAAAGCCCGCAGGCTGATGCGGATGTGTTTCGGCTGGGCGTGCCCGTCTTAGGCATTTGCTATGGCGAACAGCTGATGTGCGCGCAGCTCGGCGGGGCGGTTGAAGCAGCGAAAGACCGCGAATTCGGCCGCGCCGATATCGAAATCGTCGAGGAAAGCGCCTTGTTCGAGGGGTTCGGTCCGGTCGGAACCCATGAACGGGTTTGGATGTCGCATGGCGATCGTGTGCATGCCTTGCCCGAGGGGTTTCGGGCGATCGCAACATCCTCCGGCGCCCCCTTCGCCGCCATCGAAGATCCCGCGCGCCGCTTTTACGGCGTCCAGTTCCACCCCGAGGTGGTCCACACGCCGCGCGGCGCGGCGATGCTGCGAAACTTCACTCATGGCGTGGCGGGGTTGTCGGGCGATTGGACGATGGCGGCGTTCCGGGCCGAAGCGGTCGACCGCATTCGGCGGCAAGTCGGGCAGGGACGCGTGATTTGCGGGCTGTCGGGCGGGGTCGATTCCGCCGTCGCCGCGGTGTTGATCCACGAGGCGATCGGGGACCAGCTCACCTGCGTGTTCGTCGACACGGGGCTAATGCGCTTGGGCGAGGCGGAAGAGGTCGTGACCCTCTTTCGTGGGCACTACAACATACCGCTCATCCATGTCGACGCAGGCGAGACCTTTCTGAGCAAGCTTGCTGGCGTTGGGGACCCCGAAGCCAAGCGCAAAATCATCGGCGGGGCGTTCATCGACATTTTTGAGGCCGAGGCGGAGAAAACCGGCGGGGCGGACTTTCTCGCGCAGGGAACGCTCTATCCCGACGTGATCGAAAGCGTCTCCTTTGACGGCGGACCGTCGGTCACGATCAAGTCTCACCATAATGTGGGCGGGCTGCCCGAGCGGATGAACCTCAAACTCGTCGAACCGCTGAGAGAACTCTTCAAGGATGAAGTGCGCGCGCTTGGCCGTGAGTTGGGGCTGCCCGAGGCGTTTGTGGCGCGTCATCCCTTTCCAGGGCCTGGGCTCGGCATCCGGATCCCCGGCGCCGTCGACGCCGAACGGGTGGCGTTATTGCAAAAGGCCGACGCCATCTATCTCGAAGAAATTCGCGCCGCCGGGCTTTATGACGACATTTGGCAGGCCTTCGCGGTGCTTCTGCCGGTTAAGACCGTCGGGGTGATGGGCGACGCGCGGACCTACGACAATGTGCTCGCCCTGCGCGCGGTGACGTCCTCAGACGGCATGACCGCGGACTATTTTCCGTTCGACCACGACTTCCTGGGCCGCGTGGCCACGCGCATCATCAACGAAGTCGCCGGCGTGAACCGCGTGGTCTACGACGTCACCTCCAAACCGCCAGGCACGATAGAGTGGGAATAAGCGCGTCAGGACACGCCCGCGGATTGGCGGGTCTAAGCTTCGCCGGCGGGAACTTGGCGAGGGGCGCGGATCGTAAGGTGAGGGAAATCGGCGGATGATTTTGTTCGGGCTTGGTTTGGGGCTCTTTTTCGGCGCCCATGGATTTTTGCTTACGCCCGCCGCGTCTCAGATGGCGGCGGGCCCGGTGCGGAAACTGTCCGTGACCGCGTTGTCGCTGGCGGGCGTCGTCTTAATCGTTTTGGGTTGGGGGCAGGCGTCGGCCCTCGGCGTGGCGTGGACCCCGCCCGTCTGGGCGCGGCATGTGACCCTCGCGCTTATGCTGCCGAGCTTCATTCTCTTGGCGGCGGCTTATCTGCCGGCCGGTCGGATTAAAAAGTACGCCAAGCATCCCATGCTCGCCGGGGTGAAGGTTTGGGCGTTCGCCCATCTGGTTTCCAATGGGGAGTGGCGTTCGATCACGGTGTTCGCCGGGTTCTTGGCTTATGCCGTCTTGGCGCGCATCGCCGCAAAGCGCAGAGGCGATCAAGGCGCTTCGGGCGCGACGCCGGGGCTTTTGGGCGACGTCGCTGCGGTCGGTGTCGGCGCGGTCGCCTATCTCGCCGTCGCTTATTGGCTACACCCCGTCCTTTTCGGCGTGGCGGTGGTTGGTTAGGGGCCCAAGCCTTGGGGATTTTGGGCCAGGAGCCCGAAAGTCTTGGGTAAAACTCCTCCTGTAGGCGTCCTGGGGAGAGGCGCGGGAGGTGGTTTTGGGTATCAGTTCGTGGCTCAGCCGGGTCGCGTCGCGCACGCAGCCGCAGCCACGTTGGCGGCTTGCAAGCGTAGACGGGTTGAGCCCCTACACGGAGTATCGGCCGTCGCGCGCCTGCCTTATGGCGATCAAGCCCGGCGACTTGGTGCAGCTCGGCTTCCACGCGGGGTTTGAGGACGCCTCATCCTGTGACTTCGAGCGGCTTTGGGTCGAAGTGGCCGGCGCCGCCGCATCGGGATGCCGGGGGGTCTTGCGCAACGCTCCGCAGCGCGCGCAAGGGCTGAAGCGGGGCGACGCCATCGCATTCTGTTTCGAAAACGTGCTGCGAACGGTGCGCGAAGATCCCGAAGGCGATCAGACGGAACGCTATCGCGCCGCCTGCCTGGCCACGGCTTCGGTTGCGGAGGGGCGTTCGGCGCCGGGGCTCCTGCATCGGCTGACGCCGGTGGACCATGCGGACCCCGACCGCAGGGACAGCGGGTGGCGGATGCGCGCGGCCGGCGAGCCGAACCCCGACGTGCCGGACGGCTATGCGGTCTTGCGCGTGTCGCTGGGCGAACTCCTTGATCGCGACGACCGGTTCGTCGACCTCCTCGACGCGCTGCCCGGGGCCAGCTTTGCGTGGGACGCCGACAGCGGGTCGTACCAGCCCGCGCCATTCCCCGGTGAAGACCAACGGACGTTGCACTAGCACCACACAGGTGAATTTCCAAAGGTCGCCCGGTAACGGGCGCCTCTTATCGTGTTGACAGCGTCACAGTACCCAAAAACTGAAGTGAAATTATGGGGAATCCGCTTTGATTCTGCTTAAGCGACTCCGTACTTACGCGTCTGACGGAGGCGCTTGTTGAGGCGTCCGACCGTGAATGGGTGGGGGTGCGACCCCGATTTGGCTCGTATATCGAGAGGGTAACGACAATGAAAAAGCGTTGGGTTTATGCGACCGCTGCGGCGGCCGCGCTTGCTTTCGCCAGCGGCGCTCAAGCGCAGACGCTCCTGAGCGGCGAAGTCACCGGCACGATCGGCTATTCCGACATCGAAGTCGGCTCCTTCGACGCCGACGCCACGCACTTGGCCATCGAAGGCCGGGTGGCCGGCTCCTTCGGCGCCTCGCTGTGGTCCTGGCAGGGCGACGCCTCTTACGAATACATCGACAGCGACGATCTGGGCGACGAGCCGAGCATCCTCCGCGGTCAAGCGCACGTGTTCTACAATGACGCTGACCGCTACGCGATCGGCGGCCATGTCGGCGTCATCCACGAAGGCGACGTCCTTGACGATACGCTGTATGGCGGCGGCATCGAAGGCGACCTGCGCAACGGCCCCTGGGGCTTCGGCGTCGGCGTGGCCTACTACACCGCTGATGAAGCCGACGTGGACGTCTACGGCATCTCCGGCGACGTGACCTACTACGTCAACGAAAACATCGCCATCGACGGCGGCGCCACCATCGGCCAAATCGACATCGATGGCCTGGACGAAGTGGACTACTACGAGCTGCGCGTGCGCGGCCGTTACGGCTTCCGCGAAGTCCCGGTGACCCTCGGTCTCGAGCTGTCCTACGACGAAATCGACGATCTGGACGCTGACGCGTTCCAGATCATGGCCACCGCGACGTGGAACTTCACCACCGGCACGGTCATCGATCGCGACCGCCGCGGCGCGTCGCGCGAAGGCGCCCGCGACATCATCCCGACCTTTATCCGCTAAGACGGGTCGGTTTGACTGCACAGAGGCCGTCGGGGCGACCCGGCGGCCTTTTGTGTTGTAGGGCTTCTCCCAGCAGGGGAACGCGCTCGCCTTCGTTTCTTACCTTCGGCACTATTCCGAGACTTGGATGAGCGGAGAGCGGACATGCTTGCAGCGAGCGTTGTCATTGCATTGCTGGCCGGCGACGCAGCGGCGCCGGCGCCGCCATTCGTATTCCGCGATGTTCATCCCTCTGCGCCTCCCGCCGACGCGCGCGTCGAGGCGGCCCGCCCCGCATCAGTCGCCGCCGATCCCCTGGAAGCGGTCTTGCTCTTCTTCGGCCCCAGCGTGGTCCATCGCGATCCGTCCAGCGGCGCGATGTCAGGGGTCGCGGGAGAACGCGCCGTGAGTTTGCTGGAAGACGCCCAAGGGCTGATCACCGGTTTCATAGGGGCGGATCCTGTCAGCTTGCAGCGCAGCGCCGGCGGCTTGGACGGCGTGGTGGGCGACGCTCGCGTGTTTATTCAAGCCCAAGGCGCAGGCATGGCGTTCGGGCGCATCGGCGAGACGGAATTGGCGCTGACCCCCGAGACGGGCGGCGCGGCGGGCTTTCTCGGCGGCGCTCCGGTCCGCATTGAGGGCGAGGGAACCGGGCGGATCGCCCAGGATCGCTGAGGCGGGCGACTGCGATGCGCGCTCCGTGCATCCAATCTCAATCTTCTTCGCATCATAGCAGGTAAGACGCCGCTGCGCGGTGAAGAGGGAGCGAACCATGGGTCCTGAATTTACGGCCCCCTTGACGGTCTTTGGCTCGATCGTCGCGATCGTTTGGATCATCCAAGCGTATATTTCTAAGAACCGTCGTGCTGTTTTGGAGACCATCCGAATGGCGATCGAAAAAGGTCAAGAACTGACGCCGGAAACCGTCCGCGCGTTGGGCGTGCCGCGGCGCAATCGCCATGGCGACCTCAAATGGGGCGTCATCTGGCTCGCGATCGCCGCGGCGTGTGTCGTTGCGGGCTTCATCGGCGCGAAAGTCGACTACGACGATGAGCACTTTTGGACGATGTTGGGCGTAGCGGCGTTCCCCGGCTTCGTGGGACTTGCGCTCTTGTTCTTCTGGTTGGTGACGCGAGGCCGCGACGACTGATCCAGAACCCGGGACGCGCCCATGTCGGTCTCCGACAACGAACTCGCCGCTCTGGTCATCGCCACCAAAGACCATGCGGCTTTCAGCGAGTTGGTGCGGCGGCACCAAACGGTGGTGCGCGGCATGCTCTCGCGCATGACCAACAATCGCGCGCTCGCCGAAGACCTGTCTCAGGACGCCTTTATCCGCGCGTTTGAGAAAATCGGGTCCTTCAAGGGCGAGGGGTCTTTCCGCGGCTGGCTGTGTCGGATCGCGTATACGGAGTTTCTCCAGGCCCGGCGGAAGCGCAAGTCGGTGGAACGCACCATGGAGCGCTTCAAGGTCGAAACCGAGACCGAGCCGGCGGGCTCTGTCGACTGGGACCGCGGAGACGCCATGGACCTGGACCGAGCGCTCAAAGTGCTCTCTGAGCCCGAGCGCGCCTGCATCGTGCTATGCTACGCTTGCGGGATGTCGCATTCGGAGGCCTCTGAGGCGACGGGAATGCCGCTTGGGACCGTTAAGTCCCATGTCAATCGCGGGCGAGAGAAGATGAAGGCGTTGTTGGTGAGCGAGGAGGCGGGCTGATGATGACGGATGACGCGTTCGACGCGAAGCTCGCTGCGGCCTTCGCCCAGGCTGAGCCTGAACCGGACGACGCTTTTGTTGAGAAAGTCGAGAAGCGGCTTTCAAACCCTGGCCGCCGGCGGACGGTGCTCGTGGGCGGCGCCGGGCTGTCGGGAACCGCGATCGCCGGGACGCAATTGGAGGGCGTGTTTGCAGATTTCGCCGTCTCCGAAGATGCGGTGGCTTGGATGGGCGACGCGGCGGTGATTCTGACTTATGTTCAGCCTGAGACGTTGGCCGCGCTCGCCATGGCGGTGATGGTCGGCGCGCTCGCTTTCGTTCTTCCGCAGCGCTCCTGACGCCGCTTCGCGCGGCCGCACGAACAGGGGGCGGCGGAAACCCGCCCCTTGTCGCGAGCCAGTAAGCGCATGTCAGCCCAAACTCGTTTCAAACGCATCACTGCGCCGGAAATCACCGCGCGGAAGAACGCCGAACCCCTAGTGTGCCTCACCGCGTACGACGCGCCGACGGCGGCGCTGTTGGACCCGCATTGCGACCTCATCCTGGTTGGGGACAGCGTGGGCATGGTCGTGCACGGCTTGCCGACGACGGTGGGTGTCACGCTGGAGATGATGATCCTTCACGGCAAAGCGGTGATGCGAAGCGCGCAGCGGGCGCTTGTCGTGGTGGACATGCCCTTCGGCTCTTATGAGGAAAGCCCCACGGTCGGGTTCCGCAACGCCTCGCGCGTGATGGCGGAGACCGGGTGCCAGGCGGTGAAGATCGAAAGCGGCGACTACGCCTCAGAGACTATCGCCTATCTTGTGGATCGCGGGATCCCCACCATGGGGCATGTGGGACTGCGGCCGCAGGCGGCGAACGTATTGGGCGGGTTTAAGGCGCGCGGCCGCACCGAAGCTGAGCGCGAAGGCATTCTGCGCAATGCGCGTGCCGCCGATGCGGCGGGCGCCTTCGCCATCGTCGTGGAAGGGGTGGCGGAGGACCTTGCACGGGAAATCACAGCTCAAGTGAAGGCGCCGACGGTGGGCATCGGGGCGTCTGCGGCGTGCGACGGACAAATCCTTGTCACCCACGACATGTTGGGGTTGTTCGATTGGACCCCGAAATTCGTCAAACGCTTCTCCGATATGCGCGGAGCCATCGATCAGGCGGTGAGCGCCTACGCTGAAGAAGTGCGCGCCCGTCGATTTCCGGGACCAGAACACGTATACGCCTTGAAATCGAGCTGAGGAGCGGTCATTGCCCCGGCATGCGGGCGCGGCTAGCGTGCCCGCGATTTCAGACGCTGAGTAAGAGGATCGCCGCGCCGCATGGCCGACGTTTTCCAGGAAGTTGAAGAAGAGCTCGCCCGCGATCGTTATCGCGCGCTGTTCGACCGGTATTGGAAGATCGGCGCGGCGGTGATCGTGGTGGTCTTGGGCGCTGTGGGGGTCCACGAGTATCTCTCCTGGCGCAGCGCCACCCGCGCTGCGTCGGCGTCCGATGCGCTGACCCGCGCACAGGAGCTTTTGGCCGAGGGGGAATTCGCCCAAGCGCGCGACGCCTTCGCCGCGCTCGCCGATGACGCGCCAGAGGGCTATCGGGTCATGGCGCGGATGGGCGAGGGGACGTCACAACTCGTGGCGGGAGAGCCGGTGTTGGCGTCGGCGGCCTATGAAGAGGCGGCGCGGCTGACCGACGATGCGGTGTTGCGAGATTTGGCCGCCATCAAAGCCGTGTACGCGCGCGCCGATCAGCTTCCCTTGCGGGACTTGCAGGTTACGCTTGAGCCCTTGGCGGAGCCGGGGCGCCCGTTTCGACCCGCCGCGCTCGAGCTGTTGGGCGCGACCCATTTCGCCTCGGGCGACTTGGCGGCGGCGGCGCGCATTTTCGAAGAGTTGAGTGAAGATTCACAAGCGACCCAGGGCATTCGCGCCCGGGCGCTGGAGTCATTGTCGGTCGTGCGCGCCGAGCGTGCGATGCGTGAAAACGACCTGCTGGAGGGACGCGTCGCAGAGCCCGACGTCCCCGCCAGTGAAGATGAGGGCGCCGCCCCCCAGGAGGATGAAACGCCATGATCGATCGTCGTCTGCTCGCCGCCTGTCTCACCGCGGCTGTTTTCGGCTTGGGCGGCTGCACCGGCGTCCGTGACGCAGTGGGCGCGGTGAACCCGTTTGACAACGCCTCCGACGAGAACCTTCAAGGAGAAGCGCCCGGCGACGACGAACGGATCTCACTCATCAGCTTCGAAGAAGAGCTGCGTCCGAACCCCGACCTCGCCGGACGCATAGAGCTGCCGGCGAGCTTCGTGAACCGCGCCTGGTCGATGGAAGGCGGTTACCCAACCCACACCGTCAGTCACCCGCGCGTGGGCGCGGATTTGGAGCGTGCTTGGAGCCGCGGCGCGGGCGAAGGCTCCTCGCGGACTTCGCGGGTCGTGTCTCCCCCTGTGACTATGGACGGGCGGGTCTATGCGATGGACGGGTCAGGCGATGTCTCGGCGTTTTCCGCCGATGGCGGCTCCCGGATTTGGCGCACGCGCCTACGCAGCGACGCCCGGCGCGACCGCGAGGCCCGCGGCGGCGGCGTTGCGGTGGTCGATGATCGGGTCTACGCCACCAGCGGCCATGGCTTTGTCGCTGCGCTCAACGCCGAGACCGGCGAGGAGATTTGGCGGACCGAGGTCGAGGGCCCCATGCACGCGCCGCCTACTGTTGCGGGCGGTCGGGTGTTCGCGGTGTCGTTTGACAACGAGCTGTTCGCTTTTTCCGCCGATGACGGCCAACAGCTTTGGACCTATCAGAGCATCGCCGAGCCGGCGCGCATTCTCACCGCCGTGGCGCCTGCGGTCGTCAATGACGTCGTGATCGCGCCGTTCGCTTCAGGCGAGATCGTCGCTTTGCGCGCGCCCAACGGGCGCGAACTCTGGAGCCAAGCGCTCGCCGGCTCAAGCCGGACGACGGGTCTGTCTTCATTGAACGACATCGCCGGAAGTCCGGTGGTGACCAGCACGACCGTCTACGCCGTCAGCCATTCCGGCGTTCTGGCCGCGTTGGATTTGCGCACCGGCGAGCGGATTTGGGAGGCGCCCGCGGGCGGGATTTCCATGCCGTGGTTGGCGGGAGACTTTCTGTTCTTGGTCACCGCGGAAGCTGAACTGACCGCTATCCGTCGCTCGGATGGCGCGGTGGCGTGGGTGTCGGAGCTGCAGCGCTATGAAAATGAGAACCGTCGACGGGGCCGGATCGCATGGGCGGGGCCTGTGCTTGCGGGCGATCGGCTGTTCTTGGTGTCATCCCAAGGGCGGCTCGTCGCCGCGTCGCCGCAAAATGGCGAGGTTCTGCAGGAATGGCGCATCGGCGGAGCCGGCTTCATCGCGCCGATCGTGGCGAATGAAACCATCTATGTCCTCAATGACGACGCGGAGCTCGTCGCGTTCCGCTAGGCGCGCGTTTTGGCGCTGAGAGCTGCGATCATCGGCCGGCCGAATGTCGGTAAGTCGACCTTGTTCAACCGGCTCACCGGCAAACGCCTCGCGCTTGTCCATGACCGCCCCGGGGTGACGCGCGACCGTCGCGAAGCGGTCGCGCGCTTGGGCGATTTGGATCTCACGCTTATCGACACGCCAGGATTGGAGGAGGCGGACGGGGAAAGCCTCGAAGGCCGAATGCGGGCTCAAACCGAAGCCGCCATTGAGGAGGCGGACGTCTGCTTGTTCGTGGTGGACGCCCGGGCGGGGGTGACCCCAAGCGACCGCTTCTTCGCCGATTTGGCGCGACGCTCGGGCAAGCCAGTGATTTTGCTCGCGAACAAGGCCGAGGGACGCGCAGGCGAGGGGGGTGTGCTGGACGCCTATGAAATGGGCTTCGGCGAGCCAATTCCAGTTTCAGCGGAACATGGCGAGGGTTTGTCGGACCTCTACGACGCGTTGGCCGCTCAAGCCGAAAAGCTCGGCATAGCGGGGGAAGACGAGCACGATCCCAACGCCCCCGTCCGTATCGCCTTTGTCGGTCGTCCGAACGCGGGGAAGTCCACCCTGGTCAATGCGATGCTGGGCGAAGAACGGATGTTGACCGGACCTGAGGCGGGCATCACCCGCGATGCGGTGGCCGTCCGCTGGGAATGGGAAGGCCAGGCGGTGCGCATCCATGACACCGCAGGCCTGCGCAAGCGGGCCAATGTCGTTGATGCGGTGGAGAAGCTGTCCACCTCCGACACCGTGCGAGCCATTCGCTTCGCTGAGGTGGTCATCCTCGTGCTGGACGCCGAAAACGCGTTTGAAAAACAGGACCTGCAAATCGCCGACCTGATCCTGCGGGAGGGGCGGGCCATCGTCTACGCGATCACCAAATGGGATGCGGTGGAGGATGGGCATGCGCGGGCGGCGCATTTCCGCGAGCGCGCGGGACGGTTGTTGCCGCAAGCCCCCGACGCGCCGATGATCTTCCTCTCCGGCCTCACGGGGCGAAATCTCGACAAGCTCATGCCTGCGGTCATGGCGGTGCGGGAAAACTGGAGCGCGAAGGTCAAAACCCGCGACCTGAACGACTGGCTGGCTGAAGCCACTGCGCGCCATCCCCCTCCTGCCGTTCATGGAAAACGGATCAAGCCGCGCTACATCTCTCAAACCAAATCGCGGCCGCCGACTTTTGTGTTGATGTGTTCGCGCGCTTCAGAGCTGCCTGAAGCGTACAGGCGCTACCTCATCAACGGCATTCGCGAGGCCTTCGACCTTCCCGCCGTCCCCATCCGGATGCATGTCCGCGCCGGCAAGAACCCCTACGCGAAGGAGAGTTAGGCGCAGCGGGTCAGCAGCTTCCCCCGCTAAGACGGACCAGCCCGCGCATATCGCTGTTGCTTGCGCCTGATCGACAAGCGGTCTCAGAGTTCGTCCGTCCGACCTAAACCTCCACGGGGCGCTGGGCGGGGTCCAGCAGCGACAGGATGTCCGCCGCCGTCGCGTCAGGCGCGGGGAGGTCGTCGGGGTTTTCGCCGGGATAGGCCTTCGCGCGCAACGCCGTGGCGAGCGGCGGCGGCGTGAACAGGCGTACCGCGACGGTGTCGGCGGCGCGGGTTTCCGCGGCATAGGCAGCGACGAGCGCATTCAAGCCAGCTTTTGTGGCGGCGTAGGCGGACCAATAGGCCTTGCCCGCGCTCGCTTCGGGCGCGGTGATGAACACCGCACGGCCGGCCTCGCTTGCGCGCAGAAGCGGGTCCATCGCCCGGATCAGTCGGAAATTCGCGGTGAGATTGGTCCCCACCGTTTGTTCCCAAACCTGCGGTTTGATGTGGCCGACCGGGGAGAGCACGCCCAACACGCCCGCCGCAGCAACCAAGCCGTCAAGCTTGCCCCAGCGCTCGTAGATCGCCGCGCCAAGCCGGTCGAGCGCGTCGCCGTCGGTGATGTCGGCGCAGACCAGGGTCGCCGCGCCCGCGCCATCCGCCCGAATGTCGTCGTCAAGCTCCTCCAGCCCCCCTTGGGTGCGAGCGAGCGCAATGACATGCCCGCCCTCAGCCGCCACGCTGCGCGCCGTCGCCCGGCCCAAACCGCGCGAGGCGCCGGTCACCAGCGTGACGCGTCCGGATTGGCGGCCTTGGCCCAAGACTAACTCGCTTCGAGGCTTGAGATGGGATGGCGGCGATCGGCGAGACCGGCTTCGGCGTCGGTCAGCCGGGTGGGGTAGTCGCCGGTGAAGTAATGGTCGGCGAGTTGCGGCGCGGCGGGGTCCTTCGACGCCCCGTGAACGGCGTTGTACAAACCGTCAACTGACAAAAAGCCGAGGCTGTCCACGCCCAGCTCCGCACACATGGAATCCAGCGAGGGCAGGCGGGCTGCGAGCAGCTCCTCCCGGTCGGCCATATCGATCCCGTAAAAGTCGGGATACCGGATTTGAGGGCTGGATGAGCGGAAATGCACTGCTTCCGCGCCGGCTTGACGAACCAGCTCGACGATTTTCCAAGACGTCGTGCCGCGCACGATGGAATCATCGACCAGAACGACCCGCTTGCCTTTCAGCACCTCCACATTGGCCTGGTGCTTCATCCGCACCTTGTTGACCCGCCCCTCTTGGGTGGGGTCGATGAAGGTGCGGCCGACGAAGTGGCTGCGGATGATGCCCAAGGCGAAGGGAAGTCCGCAGGTCTCAGCATAGCCGATCGCCGCGGGCATGCCGGAGTCCGGCACCGGCACCACCACGTCGGCGTCAAGCGGGGGGTGTTCCTCGGCGAGAATCCGTCCCATCGCTTTGCGTGCGGCGTAGACGCTCACCCCGTCGATGACGGAGTCGGGTCGCGCGAAATAGATGTACTCGAATGCGCAGGTGCGCGGCCGTCTGGCGGCGGCGCGCTTGATTGAGCGGGGTGGCGCATCGGGCGTGAGGACCACGACCTCCCCAGGCGCAATATCGCGCAAGAACGTAGCGCCCACGAGCTTCAGGGCCGAACTCTCCGACGCCACCACGGGCGCCCCGTCCAAATCGCCCAACACCAAGGGACGGATCCCAAAGGGATCGCGCGCCGCGATCAGCCTGTTCTTAGCCAGCGCGACAAAGGCGTACCCCCCTTCCACCTGGTCGAGCGCGTCGATGAAACGCTCCACCAAAGTGGGTTTGTCGGAAATCGCGGCGAGGTGGAGCACCACCTCGGTGTCGCTCGTGGCTTGAAAGATTTTGCCTTCTCGAACCAGCCGCCGGCGCAGGGTGCGCGCGTTGGTCAGGTTGCCGTTATGAGCCACCGCAAATCCGCCGGAGCGAAGGTCGGCGTAGATGGGCTGGACGTTGCGCAAATCGTTCGAGGCGCCCTGGGTGGTGTAGCGGACATGGCCGATCGCCGCATCGCCGGGCAATCGCTGGGTGATGTCGGGCCCGGCGAGATTTTCGCCGACCAGGCCGAAATGACGTTCTTGATGAAATCGGTCGCCGTCCGCGGCGACAATGCCGCAGCTTTCTTGACCGCGATGTTGAAGACCATGCAGACCCAGCGCCGTGACGGCGGATGCGTTGGGAACGCCCACCGCGCCGAATACCCCGCATTCCTCACGCGGCTTGTCGTCATCCCAGCCGGTCGAGCGCGCCGCGGTCACGGTCGCCTCTCCAGGGGAATGATCCTCAAGAATCGGTCGGGATCCCGCGGAGCGCATGCGGCGCAACGAGCCGCAAGATATCTGCGGTTTCCTTCACCAAGTCGAACGTAACCGCTTCTTCCGCCCATTCCTCGTCTTCCGCCGGACCGAGATCTGATGCGTTATAGATAATCAACGCGAGCGCGCAGAGAACCAGACCGCGGGCTAAGCCGAACACGAATCCGAGAGTGCGGTCAAAAAAGCCGACGCGATCGGAGCGGTGCACCATGTTCGAAATCGAGTTCGTCACCATCGTCACGCCGACATAGACGGCCATGAAGACGCCGAAGATGACGATCCCCTTCGCCAGCCAGCCGGGGCTGATGGCTTCCAGCGCGGGTTCGCTTAAGGGTTCGAAGCCCCAAATCGCAGCAAGCGCCGCCAGAATGAAGCCCGCGATCGACAGCAGCTCGCGCACGAAGCCGCGCGCGAACGCGATGATCCCGGATATCAGCAGAATGCCGATAACGGCCATATCGAAGCCAGTGATGGGTAGATCAGCCATGCCTCACCCGTTCCCCCTAAGAACCCTCGACGCGCTTGATCACGTCTGCGAGGGTCGCCGCCCCATCAATCTTAGGCGCGCCGTCGACCGACGCGGTCCCGGACGGCGCCAGGGCCGTGCGGAACCCAAGCTTGGCCGCTTCTTTCAACCGCGCGTCCGCGCGACCGACAGGGCGGACCTCGCCCGACAAACTCGCCTCGCCAAAAGCGACAAGATCGGCTCCGAGAGGCGCATCAAGCGCCGCTGACGCCAAAGCGGCGGCGACGGCGAGATCGGCGGCCGGCTCGGTGATCTTTAAGCCTCCGGCAACATTCAGGTACACGTCGCGGCTTGCAAAAGAAAGGCCGCAGCGCGCCTCGAACACCGCGAGGATCATAGCAAGGCGTCCTGAATCCCATCCTACCACCGCACGGCGCGGGGTTCCGAAAGCCGCTTCCGCCACGAGGGCCTGAATCTCGACAAGCACGGGGCGGGTGCCTTCAACCCCAGCAAAGACGACCGATCCGGAAGCCGGCTCGCCGCGCGCCGCGAGAAACAGCGCCGATGGGTTGGCCACTTCGATCAATCCGGATTCTGACATTTCGAAAACGCCGATTTCGTCGGTCGCGCCGAAGCGGTTCTTAATCCCGCGCAAAATCCGGAACTGGCCCGCTCTGTCGCCTTCAAACGAAAGCACTGCGTCGACCATATGCTCCATCACCCGAGGCCCGGCGAGTTGGCCGTCTTTGGTCACATGGCCGACCAGCAAAATCGCGACGCCTTTGGTCTTGGCGTATCGGACCAGTTCATGAGCGCAAGCGCGCACTTGGGCCACCGAGCCTGGTGCGGCGGTCACCGCGTCACTCCAAAGCGTCTGAACGCTGTCGATCACTGCGACGTCAGGCTTTGCGGCTTTCAGGCCGTCCAAAATCGGGCCAAGCGAGGTTTCCGCAGCCAGCTGTACCGGGGCGTCCGCCAGCCCGAGCCGCCGGGCGCGGCCGCGGATTTGGTCCACCGCCTCTTCACCCGAGACATAAGCGACCGAAGCGCCGCCGGCTGCGATGCGCGCGGCGGCTTGCAGCAACAAGGTCGATTTGCCGATGCCTGGATCGCCGCCGATCAAGACCGCTGAGCCGGGAACCGTCCCACCGCCGAGCACGCGGTCAAACTCCGCGATGCCGCTTTCGATGCGCGGCGCGTCCATAAGATCGCCGGAGAGCTCCACGAACTCCAGACCCTTTCCGCGGGTCTTTTTCGGCCGCGGCAGGCCCGTAGGGGCGGCCATGGATTCCTCGACAAGCGTGTTCCACGCTCCGCAGGCGTCGCAGCGGCCAGCCCATTTTGCGTGGGTCGCGCCGCAGGATTGACAGACATAGGCGATGGTCGCAGTAGGCATGGCGCGATGCTGGCCCAGGTCGGGCGCGCTGGGAAGGTTCCAATGCGAGACGCGCCCTTCGCAGAACGCACGATTAACCGTATGATCGGCGGGTTCGTGGACGAAACTTCGCGCATGCGCCCCAGTGCGGGCGTGCCGAGGGGAAGGGGAACCCGTGGCGCCGCCAGTCATCGCCGTGGTGAACATGAAGGGCGGGGTGGGGAAAACCACGCTAGCGGTGGCGGTCGCCGAGACCCTAGCCGTCCGGCGAAACCTTCGCGTCTTGCTCGTGGACTTGGACAGCCAGTCCAGCGCCACGTTCGCGCTTTTGGGCGAAAGCCGGTTCCGGGACATGCGCCGAGACGGCCGCCACGCCTGCCGCATGCTCGCCGAGCTGGGGCCCGCCACGCTTGACGGTCCCGGGCCTAGCCCCACGCAAGAAATCATCACCAAGCACGCCAGCGGGCTGGCCCCGCCGCCCACGCTTGATCTCATCGGGGCCATCCCGGCGCTGCAAAAGCTCGAACGCCAGGTGATTTGCGACCTGGCCGGGGCGGGTTTCACACGCCACGCCATCGAGATCATGGCCGCCGAACATCTGATCGCGGCTTTCGCCGGCGTGTCGACCGAGTATGATTTGATCCTGCTTGATTGCCCGCCGGGCATCTCCGCTTTCACGGAGGCCGGCGTGCGGGTGTCTCGGCTGATCGTCGCGCCGTTCGTTCCTGAGTTCTTGCCGTCTTTGGGGCTGGAGACATTTTTGTTCCAGTGCGTCACGCCGCTCTCTCGCGAAGGCGCGTGGAGCGGGCGCATGCTCGCGGTGGCCAACCGCGTTACGGGAAGCCGGGAGCAGGAGCGCTTCATCGAGCATGTCGGCGACATCGCGCGCGATCTTGAGCTTGATGTCGCGGTGTCCTCGGTCCGGGTGCCCCAGGCGGCCGGCGTCGCCCAGGCCGTCACTCCCAGTGAAGGCGGGGGGTATGACGAAAAATACCGCGGCGTGGCGCAAGTTTTTGAGGACTTGGCCGATGAAATCGCCAAAGCCGCAAGCGCCGTGACGCAGCCCGCGTGAGCGAAGCGCTTGACGACGCTCTGGCGCGCTTTTTCGCCGTGGTGCGCAAAGAAGCGAAAGCCAATCCGGGCTTTGCGGCCAAGCTCTCTCAAGCGCTCGCCATCCCGCCGCCGGGGGATGATCCACAACCCGCCGAGGCGGCGCGGTTTGATCCTGTCGCTGTGTACGCCGAACAGGGCGAGGCGGGTCTGCGCGCCGTTCTGGCGGATATGACCAAGCCCGACCTCTATGCGCTGGTTCGCGCGAGCGATTTAGAGCCGCGCGGGGCGTCCAGCTTTAACCGCGCGCGATTGATCGAGCACGTGGTCTCGGTGGTCCGTCGGCGCAACACGCCGAAACGGAGCGCGTTCGACTATTAGAGGTTAATCGGCGCCCTAACCTGCCAGGGGCATATGGTTCTGCGAATAGACGAACGCCCAGGTCGCCAGGAGCGCCATCGGAATGAAGAAATGCGGCGACAGGAGCGTGAAGAGGAACGGGAAGCGGAGCCCGGGTTTGACGTCGTCCGCGCCGCCCAGCTCGCGTTGCAGACGGGCGAACGTCTTCATCGCGCCCAGCAGCGCCATGTGAGCGAAGAAAGTCCCGAGAAAACTCGAAAGCGCGATCGCCGCGCCGAGGAGCGGGAGGGCGAACTTCACCCGTTCGGCTTGTTCGGAACCGACAAAGAAGTAGGACGCGAACAGAAAACCTTGCAGCGTCAGGCCCCAGATCAGCCGTTGATTGATGAGATTGTTCTCATTCTGCACGGTCGCGGCGAGAATGGTCATCTCCGCGTTGGTCCGATCCGTCATGCCGTTCCCCCTCAAGTGGTGCGCTATGGGGATGAAATACCCGGATATCGGGTTCAAGGCTGCGCGTACGCTCGGCGTGGTGGAAGCCGCAGCGGGCTACCCTCCCAACGCTCCAACGCCGTTTCGTGAACTAGCCGCAAAGCGCCGGTACCCCGTCCCGCGACGGAATGCGCCCCGTCGAGAAGGCGGCGCGTTGAGAGACGCGGGCCGCCGTCAGGACGCGTCGGGCTCGTGGTCAGAGCGACGTTTTTGCGTTTTCGGATGGCGCTTGGGGTGCAGCTCGGCCAGTCGCAGGGCGCCGGCCAAAAGAACGATTGAGACAGGCAACACCAAAAACCGACCGATCGATTCAAGCGACGTCTCCACGCCTTCGGCGTGGAACGTCTGCAGCGCCACGCGAAGAAACAGCACGAACAGAATGACGATAATGACTTCGGCGACGGTCTGTTTCAGCTCGCCGATGCGGTCGACATGCAGCCAATCGGGCAGGCCGAGTTCGCTCGGCGCGCGGTTCGGACGGATGAACAGGCCGTAGAGACCGTATCCGAAGTAAAGCAGAACAACGCCGATCAGAAATCGGTCGAGCGCGCCGATGAGGTAGACCACCGTGGCTTCCCCGCGCGGCAGCGCCCCCACGTCGCCGCCCGCTGGAAACGCCGCGGTTTCAAAGGCGCGATAGGTGTCCGCCAGCCCAAGCGCGAACATCAACAATGCTCCGAACCAAGAGGCGAAAATCGCCGCCAAAGTCGAGAGAAGCGTTGTGCGGAACACGAAGCGTTCCAGCTTTTCGAGCATCGTTGTCAGCCTTCAGCCGATATGCGGGCGAACGATGCCGATGCCGCGCCGGGGGCGCTATGGTCAGACGGCGAAACCCGAGGGGATGATTCCGCGAATGGTCGTAGCGGCCTGGCTCTCGGCGTCAACCTGAAACGGAGCGATCGCCTGAAGGACTGGCCTCAAAGAATGTCTCGCGCCAGAGAGCGTTCGGCGAGGATGGCGTCGGCGGCGTCGATGACGGCGGCTTCGCCGACCTTCGCCGCGGCGGCTTTGACGAAGCGCAACAAAGAGCGGCGTTCTTGGGCGCTCAGCGCTTCGGGATCGAAGCTCGCATCCGCCCGCAGGCGCTCAGCCAAGAGCGGGATCAGTTTGCGGGCGGTGACAAGGAGCTTTCGCCGGGTCCGATCGACAGCGGCATAGGCCGCGCCCCGGGGCGGGCTCTCCCGCAGGCTTAAGCTGTCGCCGCGTCGGGCGTCAGCGCGCAAACTCGCGCACAGCTCGACGAAATCGGCTGCATTCAGCGCGCCGATATCGTCGTAAAGCGCGGCGAGGGCGGCGCGATCGCGCGCGCGCGGATCGGCCGCGAGGACGGCTAAGAGGGCTTTGCTCCGGGCGCGCATGACGACTTAGGCGGCTTTGCGCGTCTTGCGTTCGCCCAGAAGCGCGGTGAGTTCGTCGGCGATGCCGTTCAGCGACTCTTTGAGCGGCCCCGCCCACAGCCCGCTGGCGCGATAAATG
The DNA here is from genome assembly GCA_964483375.1 of uncultured Caulobacterales bacterium. Taxonomy (GTDB): domain Bacteria; phylum Pseudomonadota; class Alphaproteobacteria; order Caulobacterales; family Maricaulaceae; genus JAUIEH01. Next base: position 32,988 of record CAZABJ010000005.1, on the reverse strand, counting down.
GCGAGATGAGCAAGGGGGTCGTCCTCCATGCCCTCTTCCCGGACGGCGAGGAATTTGGAGTTGAGCACCCGGTGGTGCAGCACCGCGCGGCTGAGCGGGAAGCCCAGGCCTGAATCGAATTCCCCGGCGCGAGCGGCGTTTTCGATGTCGCTCATCTGAGATCGTTCGACGCCGTTGAACACCACCGAAATCGGCGCGCGCCCGGGTTCGTCGAGCAGTCGGGTGACGATTTCGTTCAGCAGACGCAGGCCGCGCAGCGAAAACCGATCCGGGCGCACCGGGGCAAGCACCCGCGAGGCGACCGAAATCGCACACCGGGTGAGGAAGGAGGCGCTGGGATTGGTGTCGAGCACGACCAGATCATAATGCTCGCGAAGCACGTCAATCGCGGTGACGAAGTTGCTTCGCGCGGCGTCGATGTCGGCTTTGTTTTCGAGAAACGCATATTTGGCGATGTCGAACTGCCCGCAAATCAGGTCGAACCGCTCTGCGTCGCTCTTGGTCTTGATGAGCCGGCGCGCGATCTGGTCGGGTTGCGGCGGGGCGACGCTGGCGCGGTTGATTTCATTCCAGTTTTCGCTCGGGGAGGGGTGTCCCTGAAGGCTCGAGGGCTCGAACAAGCTGATGACGCTTGCATCCATTTGGATGAGCGTGTCCTGGGTGGAATGCCGCAAAAAGAGCTGGGACAAATTGTGTTGCGGATCAAGGTCGACGATCGCCACCCGGTTGGCCCGCCGTTTTTGGTACGCTGCGAAAACCTGGGCGGCGACGGTGGTTTTGCCGACCCCGCCCTTCATGTTCATGAGCGCGACAACAGGGGAGAGGCGGGTGAAAAATCGCCTCACGCCCGACAAGAGCAAGGGAATGTGCCCGTCTTCGCCCCGGGTGGCGGCCACATGAACGGTGTTGGCGATCCGGCTGCGCCACCAACTCGATAGCTCCCCCTCGACATAGTTGACCGGGAGCACGGGGATGCCGTTATGGAGCGCGTGGTCGAGCTCCTCGCGCACGGTCGGCGCTTCCACCGAATTGTCGGAGATGAGCACGATGACAGCGAAAGCGTTTGCGATAGCGGCGCGCACGTCTTCGGGAAGGCTGGCCCCGGAGCGCCCCTCGTCTCCGTCCCCTAAGACAGTCACGCCTTCATCGGCGAACGCCGCGCGGACACGCTCCGCTTCGGCGGCGTCAGCGTCCGCGAATGCCAAATATGCGTGCGCCACGGCTTCCCCCTCCTGCTTGGCGGCGGCTGCCTGTCACCGTCTCGCCGTTAAAGCTTGACGCCCAAGATGCGGTGAGTCGCCTCCGCGTCATTGGACCTCAGCTTACGCTTGCCGGACACGTAGCCCGTGACCGGCGAACCCAAGGGCCCCGCTCTGAGGACCGCCAGCGAATCCAGCCGACAGCCTCCTGGCCCGGCCTACCCCCCAAAAGCTCGCCCTGACTGGGCGCGCCGCCGAGGAGGTCCTCCCCGCCATCAGGGCCGCCGAGAAGCCCTGAGGCGTCGCTCCGACGCCCAGCGTCGGGCCCGCATGCAGGGGGGCTCGAGTAGCGGACGCGCATCCAATCGCCGCGGATTTCGAGAGCCTGGAGGTCAAAATCACGGCCTTCCATCCGGCGGACCACAGCATGCTCGGTTCCGGGGCCTTCGCGAAGATTGTGGGCGGATGCTGCGTTTCGATAGACCAAGCCGCCTGCGCCGCGAAGGTGGTCAAGCCAGCTCGTATAGCGAGCGGTTCCCCCGCGGGCGTCGCGCAGGCGCGTCCAACCCGTCCCGCCGCGAGGGTCCTGTGGTCCGCCCCAGCGGATTTGCATCCAACCGCCGCGGGCGGTGTCCAGCACGATGTAGGAGGGGGCTTCGCCAGGCGGCCGCACGCGGGCTTCGTTGCGGGCCGGCGGGGCGGTTCTGTCTGCGAAGCCGACCGCACGGCCTTGCGTGAGCCAGCCCCAATGCCGGCCGCCAGGCGCGTCAAAGAGCGGCAAGTCCATGCTCGCCGCCCCGCCTGTCAGGGTGAGATAGCCCACGCCCCATGAGGCTCTCGGCGCGTCAGCGCGAAAGCTGGGGCCCGGCCCGGCGACCGGCGGCAGAACGGTGGGCGGTTCGCCGAGCAACCTGCCCCCGCCCAAAGGTCCGGAGGACGCGCACGCGGTCGTCAGAACGCTCAGTGTGGCGGTCAGGGCAAGTCGCCTGGTCATCGCCATGACGAGGGCCCCGCGCCTGGAAAGCGGCTTTCGAATATCGCGGTGTCGCGATACGCATCGTTTCGCACGCGTTCTATCGCATAGGACGCCGCGTCGTACTCTTCGCGCAGATTGCGCCGATCCCTGCGCAGCCCGCGGATTTCCGCACGGATTTGCGCGATTTCGTCCTCGCTCAACTCTTCGTTGTCCAGGCGGGCCCGGAGGTCCTCAATACGGTCGGTGCGATTGTCGATGTCGTCCTCGATCCGAGCGATACGTCGAAGCTCGTCCTGGTAATACTCCCAAACGCGCCGGACCTCCCGGCCCTCGCTATAGGCGGTGAGGAAGGCGCCTTCGAGTTGGGACGGACAGACGCCGCGATAGGTTTCCCCGCGTGCGCCGGCGCTCGCGCCGCTAAAGGGGGTGCAGTACCGAACCAGGCCGTCCTCATAACCGCGCCGCCAAGCCGCGGCGTCGACCCCGAGGTCATAGCGCGAGCAAGCCTCGGCGTGTTCGTTGAGGCGGGCGGGCGAATAGCCCTCGGTTCCGTCCGTGAAGCCAATGCCGACCCAGTCCGCGGTCAGGCATTCCTCCTCGTTAAGCGTTGCACAGCCGGCGGCCAAACTCGCCGCTGCGATCGCAACAATAACTCCCCCTCGGCGCATGCCGTTTTCCTCCTGCCAGGCCTACATCATCTCAGCGCGTCGGCGCAGGCCTTGCTTGGGCCGTCTTCGCCGTCGACACTGCCATTGTGCCTTGCGGAGCAGACGAACGCGATGACGAAAACCTGGACCCCGGCGAGCTGGCGCGACAAGCCCGCCAAGCATATTCCTGACGACTACCCCGACGCCGCGAAGCTAAGCGCGGTGGAGGACGCGTTGGGGGCGCATCCGCCGCTCGTGTTTGCAGGGGAGGCGCGCCGTTTGACCTCGGCCCTGGGCCGGGTTTGCCAAGGCGAAGCGTTTCTCATCCAAGGCGGCGATTGCGCGGAGAGCTTCGAAGAGTTTTCCGCCAACGCCATTCGCGACACCTTCCGCGTTCTGATGCAAATGGCGGTCATCCTCACTTTCGCCGCGCGCAAGCCTGCGGTGAAGGTCGGGCGGATTGCGGGCCAGTTCGCCAAACCCCGCTCCAGCGCCACCGAGACGGTTGGCGATGTGACGTTGCCCTCCTATCGCGGCGACATCATCAACGCGATGCCCTTTGATGAGGCGTCCCGCCTGCCAGACCCCGACCGCATGTTGCGCGCCTACAGCCAATCCGCGGCGACTTTGAACCTGTTGCGGGCGTTTGCGTCAGGCGGCTACGCCGCGCTTGAGAACGTGCACCGTTGGACGCTCGATTTCGTCGCCCAAAGCCCTCAGGCGCAGCGCTACCAGGAAATCTCCGATCGGATCGCTGAAGCGCTCGCTTTCATGCAAGCGTGCGGGGTCACCGCGGACACCGCTCCGCAATTGGCCGAGACCGATTTCTACACCAGCCACGAAGCGCTGTTGCTGCCCTTCGAACAGGCGTTGAGCCGCGTGGATTCAACGACCGGCGGCTGGTACGCCACCTCAGCGCATTTCTTATGGATCGGCCATCGCACCCGCCAGCCCGATCACGCCCATGTCGAGTTTCTGCGCGGGGTGAACAATCCCATCGGCGTCAAATGCGGACCGGGCATGACGCCCGACGAGCTGATGACGCTGACTGACATCCTCAATCCGCACGATACGCCAGGCCGGTTGACGCTCATCGCGCGTTTCGGCGCGGAGGAGGTGGCTGACGGGCTTGGTCCGTTGGTTCGGCGGATCGTGGAGGAAGGACGTCAGGTCGTGTGGGCCTGCGACCCGATGCATGCCAATACGTTCAAGACGGGCGCGGGACTGAAGACCCGATCGCTCGACCGCATTTTTGCGGAGGTGCGCGCGTTCATCGACGTGGTGCGCGGAGAAGGCTGCTGGCCTGGCGGGGTCCATGTCGAAATGACGGGCAAGGACGTGACCGAGTGCGTCGGCGGCGTCGGCGGGCTCACCGAGGCGGATCTTTCCTCGCGCTACCACACCCATTGCGACCCGCGATTGAACGCGGATCAGGCGGTGGAGCTGGCGTTTTTGGTCGCGGAACGGTTGCGCGAAACCCAAGCGCTCGACGCCGCGTCACTGCGCGCGGCTGAGTAGACCAGCGCTTTGCGGGACCGGCGGGCCGCGACCAAGCGACCCGCCGACCGGCCGCTATGCGGTTACGCTTTGACCTTGGTCTTCGGCTTGGCTTTCGGGCCGAGGTCTTTCAGCACTTGGCTGGGTTTGAACGTCGCAGAGGTTTTCTCAGCGATCTTAACGGTTTCGCCCGTTTTCGGGTTGCGGCCGTCGCGTGCTTCGCGGTGCTTCGTCTCGAACGTGCCGAAGCCGGCGATCGCGATTTTCTCGCCGGTCTTCAACTGCTCGGTGACGACGTCGATGACCGCATCGACAGCCTTGCCAGCGTCAGCTTGGGTCATGCCCGCCTTGCCAGCGACTTCTTTCACGAGTTCGGACTTGTTCATAAGTCCCTCCCTTCGCCCCGCCCCCAGCGGCGGCGGCCACATAAGCGTTATGTCTCTTGCGATTCGGCGGAATTTGGGCAACCGGCGCAATCTGGAAAAATGTGATATTCACAGGGAATGCGGAGCGACAGCTCCCCAGAACCCCCTGAGCGCGCTCGGATTTTCGCCGATTCCGCCCCGTTGCGACATGGCTCGGGGGCTGACACAACAGGCGCGCAACCCGATGTCGCGGAGTTGAGTTCATGAGCAAGCGCTTTGAATTTTATTATGATTTCGGAAGCCCGACGACCTATCTGGCGGCCACGCAGATTGACCGTATTGCGGAGGAAACCGGCGCTGAGGCGATTTGGACGCCCGCGCTTCTGGGCGGGGTGTTCAAAGCCACCGGCAATGCGAGCCCCGTCATGGTGGCCGCCAAAGGCGCCTGGATGACGACCGATCTCGACCGCACAGCGAAGAAATTCGGCGTGCCCCTCGCGTTCAACCCGCATTTTCCGGTGAACACCCTCGCCTTGATGCGCGCGGCCACGGGCTATCGGGACACCCCCCATTACCGCGCCGTGGTTTCCGCCGGCTTCAATGCGCTTTGGGTGGACCACAAGAACATCAATGAGGAGGCGGGGCTGCGCGAAGTGGCCGCCGAAGCCGGCGTCGACGGCGATGACATGATCGCCCGCATCGCCGACCCTGCGGTGAAAGACCGGTTGCGCTCAGAGACCGAGCGCGCCGTGGCCCGCGGGGTGTTCGGCCTGCCCGCCTTTTTCGTGGGAGACACGCTTATCTTCGGGCAAGACCGGCTGGATTGGCTGAGAGAGGAGCTGGCGGCGTGAGCGTTTCGCCGAAAGAGGTCGTCCGAGCCTGGGTGGCGGCGTTCAACGCCGGGGATGTGGACGCCTTGGCGGCGCTTTACGCAGAGGACGCGGTCAATCACCAAATCGCCTATGAGCCGCTGAGAGGGCGAGCGGCGATACGTGGCCTGTTTGAGATGGAATTCGGCCGAGCGGACATGACGTGCATCGTTGAAAACCTGTTTGAGGACGGGGATTGGGCGATTTTGGAGTGGACCGATCCCAACGGCCTTCGCGGCTGCGGGTTCTTTCAGGTTCTCGACGGCCGGATCGCTTTCCAGCGCGGCTATTTCGACAAGCTCAGTTTTTTCAAGGCGCAGGGGCTTCCGCTCGAAGACGCGCTGCGGGACTAAGCTCTCGCAACGCGACAGGCGCGCCCCTAATTTGCGGGTATGACCGACACGCTCCGCATCGCCATCGCGCAACTCAATCAGGTTGTGGGCGACATCCCCGGCAATCTGGATCGGATTCGCGCCGCCCGGGCCCGCGCCGCTGAGGCGGGGGCGGATCTTGTGATCACCCCTGAGTTGTCCGTCGTCGGCTACCCGCCCGAAGATCTTCTGCAAAAGCCAGCCTTTGTCTGGGATGCGGCGGACGCCGTGCAAGCGCTCGCCGCGGAGACCGCCGATGGCGGACCGGCGCTGATCGTTGGCGCGCCCGAGCCGCTCTATGAGCCGGGGTTCGCCGATTGCTATAACGCCGTCTACTTGCTCGACGCAGGCGGCGTTTCTGGCGTGACCCGCAAGACGGCGCTGCCCAATTACGGCGTCTTTGACGAAAAGCGGGTTTTCCATTCCTGGAATGGTCCGGCGGTCGCGGTCGAGTGGCGCGGGGTGCGGCTAGGGCTGCCGATTTGTGAAGACATTTGGCAGCCGCATGTCCCCACCGCGCTGATGCGCGCCGGCGCCCAGCTTCTCATTTGCATCAACGGTTCGCCTTGGCGTCGCACGATTGACGCTGAGCGGGCGAAGGCCTTCGCCGCCTGGCGGGACGAAAACGCGCCGCCCCTGATTTTCGTCAACCAGGTGGGCGGGCAGGACGAACTTGTCTTTGACGGGGCCTCTTTTTCTTGGTGCGGGACGGATGAAACGGTGCAGCGGCTGCCGGCGTTTGAGACGGCCTTTGCGGTGCAGGATTGGCGTCGCGCCCCCAGCGGCCGATGGACCGCGTCTCCCACGCCGCTTGCGCCCCAAGCCGCAGGCCTGGAGGCCGACTATCGCGCCGCCGCGCTCGCGGTGGGGGACTATGTGGACAAGAACGGGTTTCCCGGCGTCGTTTTGGGGTTGTCAGGCGGGGTGGATTCCGCGCTGACCGCCGCCATCGCAGCGGATGCGCTGGGACCCGAGCGGGTCTGGTGCGTGATGATGCCGTCGCGATACACAAGCGTTGAGAGCCTGGAAGACGCCCAAGCCTGCGCCGACGCGCTGGGGCTCCGGCTCACCACCATCCCCATCGACCAGGGCGTGGCCGCATTCGACGGGATGCTGGCGGAGAGCTTCGCCGGCACGACCCCCGGCGTGAGCGAGGAGAACATCCAGTCGCGCCTGCGCGGGGTTCTGCTGATGGCGCTCTCCAACAAATTCGGCCCAATGGTGCTCACGACGGGCAATAAGTCCGAGATGGCGGTGGGGTACGCCACGCTCTATGGCGACATGAACGGCGGCTATAACGCTCTGAAAGATCTCTACAAAACGGAGGTGTATGCCCTGGCGCGCTGGCGCAACGCCAATCGGCCTGAGGGTTTGAAGGGCGCGGCGGGCGTCGTGATCCCAGAAAGAATCCTCACCAAGGCCCCTTCGGCGGAACTGCGGCCCGACCAGACCGACCAAGACTCCCTGCCGTCCTACGAGGTGCTGGACGACATTTTGCGCGGCATTGTCGATCGCGAGGAAGAGGTTGAGACCGTCATCGCCCGCGGCCATGACCCTCAAGTCGTCTCACAGGTGCAGCGCTTGGTTTATCTGGCGGAGTACAAGCGCCGCCAAGCGCCGCCAGGCGCGAAAATCGGCGGCCGCAACTTCGGTCGCGACCGCCGTTATCCGATCACCAATAAGTACCGCGACGCCGTTCCTGACGGCGGCGCGAACCGCGATTAGGCCTCAACGGATCGTGTCCGTCACCGCCATCACGCGCCCTTCGGCGTTATAGGCCATGACGTCGAAGGTGAGGCCGTTGAAAAAGCTCGCGATCGCGAGGTTGATGTCCTGGGCGAGCTCGCTCCGGCCTTCCGCCAAGAACCGATAGCCGCGAGTGTCGGCGAACACTCCGCCGTCGGTGGTGATTGAGGTGGCGAAGGCCAAATCCGGGCTGCGCCAGTACAAAACGGCCGGTTCATCGGCGTTGAGCGGACGGTCTTGCCAAGCGCACGAGCCGAGGGGCGGATTTGCTATTGAGGCGGCTTGAGGGGCGCGGTCGAAATAGAGGCTAAAGTGCGCCTGACCGGCACGTCCTTCGCTGTCGACATCGTGGTTGATGGCGATGCGCATGTCGCCGCCGCCGCGACAGGTTAGGCGATAGCTGGGCGGATCGGCGTAGGCCGTCGAGCCGACGAGAGCGGCCAGGGCCGCAGCGAGTGGTAGAGCGAAGCGCATGAAGATCCCCGTTTTTCCGTAAGCGATAGACCGGCGTTCCCGCGCCGGCCTCCTATCCATCGGCGGGGGCCGCTGAACCCGTTATGAACCCTTTGTTGCGTTGCGCTCAGCCTGCCCCGCGCCGCGGCCGGTCAGCCCGCCGCCGTGGCGCCGCGGGCGCGCAGTTCTTTGACCTCTGAGAAGAGCGTGCGAAGGCGGTCCACGATGGCCGTCGCAGGATCATCAGCGTCCACCACCCAGCAGCGCTCCCGCAATATGCGCCATCCCATCGCCGCGCTGGAAGCGCCGTGGCCCGCCGCGATTAAGGCGGGTAGAATGACCGTGGCGGTCGCAACGCCCTCGCTGAACCCTAAGGCGCGCCCCAGCATGGGGGCTAACGCCCCGCCGATAAGAGCTAGAATGGCCGCTGCAAGCAGGCTCGCGGCGATGAAGGCGCCGGATAGGACGTCTTTTTGGCGCAGCGTCTCCCGGCCGTGATACCACTCGAAAATCACGGTGCGCACGCCGTCGGACATCCGGTCTGCGTCGTCCGCACGCACCCGTTCGGCGCTGATTTTCGCCCGTGAGCGAATGCGGCGGAAATGGTGGTCGACCGTTTCCTGCGCGATGAGCCATGTCACCACCGCGCCGCCCACGCCGAACAAGACCGCCGCGACCCCGGCGATGACCAGGGATGCGCCCGGCCCCACGGCCAGTGCGGCGAGCCCCGCCAGCGCGAGCGCGGCGACAAGCGCGGTCGCCCACATCCAAGCACCATTGATGAGGAACACGCGCGTCAAGCGTCGGTGGAAGGCGTCGTCCTCCGCCGCAATGGTGTCCGCCACGTCATAAGAGCCAACGGCCTTCTGCGTGATAAGCTCGTTCATAATCGCCTCCTGCGTCCCAAGAGAGGCGGCGCAGACGGCGTTGAGACGTCCGCGTCGTCCTGTTGTCCGAAACATGGGCGTGGCTGAGAAATCCGGAAGGTTCACGCGCGCAGATGTGTGCGCGATCACAAGGGCCGTGAGTGAGCCGTCCCGAGAGGTCGGCGGCGCGACCCTCGCTCTTGACGAACCGGCCTAACCGGCGCAGAGGGACGCCCCCGTTCTTGCAGCCCCTGATGCTCCCATGACCACCGTCGTGCGTTTCGCGCCGAGCCCCACCGGTTTTCTTCATGTCGGCAACGTCCGGACCGCGCTCATCAATCAGTTGTTCGCGCGCAAAACCGGCGGACGCTTCGTATTGCGCATCGACGACACCGATGTGGACCGGTCCAAGCCCGAATATGAGGCTGCGATCGAGGAGGACCTGGCGTGGCTTGGGTTTCGCATCGACGCCAAAATCCGTCAGTCCGAACGCTTTGATCGGTATGATGCGGCCGTCGCGGCGTTGAAAGCCGACGGACTGCTCTACGCCTGCTACGAAACCGAAGAAGAGCTCACCCGGAAGCGTGAGCTGCAGCGGAAAGCCGGCCGGCCGCCGGTTTACGACCGCGCCGCGTTGACGCTGACCGACGAGGAAAAGGCCAAACTCGAAGCGGAAGGCCGCAAGCCCCACTGGCGCTTCAAACTTTCCGGCGGCCGCGCGGATTGGACCGATTTGGTGCGGGGGGAGACCTCCATCGATACGGCCTCCATCTCCGACCCCATTTTGGTGCGGGCGGACGGCAGCTATCTCTACACGCTCCCGTCTTGCGTAGACGACGTCGAGATGGGGGTGACGCATGTGGTGCGCGGGGAGGACCATGTCACCAACTCCGGCGCGCAGATCGAAATCTTCCGCGCCTTGGGCGGAGAGCCGCCAGCCTTCGCCCATACCTCCCTCCTTATCGGCGCGGATGGGGACAAGCTCTCAAAGCGTCTCGGCTCGCTTGCGATAAAGGACTTTCGCGCGCGCGGGCTTGAGCCCATGGCGCTCGTTTCTCAGCTTGCGAAAATCGGCACCTCCGACCCGGTGGAAGCCCGCGCCGACATGGATGCGCTCGCCGAGGCGTTCGACTTCTCGAAATTCGGACGCGCGCCGGCTCGCTTTGATGAGGCGGATCTGTCTCGACTGGGCGCGGCGCTTCTTCACGACGCGCCGTTTGAGGCCGTCGCGGATCGCCTCGCCGCGCTGGGCGTCGGCGGGGGGGCGGCGTTCTGGGAGGTCGCGCGCGAGAATGTCGAAACGCTCGCGGACGCCCAGGCGTGGTGGCGGTTGGTCGAAGGTCCCGTCGCTCCCGTGATTGAGGATTCGGACTTCGCGTCGGCCGCCGCCGAGCTTGTCCCGGACGGCCCCTATGACGGGGACAGCTGGTCCGCATTCACGACGGCGGTCAAAGAAAGAACGGGCGCGAAAGGCAAGAACCTCTTCAAGCCCTTGCGCTTGGCGCTGACCGGCCAGGGCCATGGTCCCGACATGGCGCGGTTGTTCGCGCTCATCGGTCCGGAAAAAGCGCGGGCGCGTCTGCGCGGTGAGGCGGCCTAGGCCGCGCCGCAAAAGCTGCGACGGAATGCGTGCCTCCCAGCGTTCTTATGCGTGCGAGGACGACGCACAAGGACGCTGAAAATGTTGGTTAAATCCGTAGCGACGGCGCTGTCTGCGGCGCTTTTGCTGAGCGCGGGCGCTTGCGCCCATCCGCATCGCGATCGCGACGACAATCCGCCCGGCCCCGCCGGCGGTCCAGGAACGAATTGGGAAAACCCCGCCGGTCCGGTCGGCGGGCCCGGCGCTTCTCCAGACCGGTATCGCGGACCGATCTTTTATGCGTATCCCGCCGATTGGCGGCGCGCCCGCTATCGGGGCGCGATTTACGTCTATCACCCGCGCCGCGCGTGCTGGTTGCCTGACTTCGACGACAATCCTCCCGGTCCCGCCGGCGGGCGCGGCACCAACTGGGAGAACCCTGCAGGTCCAGCCGGCGGTCCAGGCGCGTCGCCCAACCGCAATCTGTGCCGTTAGTCTGGAAGGCTTACGCCGCCTGCGCCTGCGCCGCGCCCAGAACGGCCAATGCTTCGCGCGCCGAACGCGCGCGGAGCATGAGGCGTCGCATGGAGGGCGGGGTGAAGCCCTTTTCGATGGAGTGCGCCACCAGGGAGAAGAACGCATCCCAGTAGCCGTCGGCGTCGATGAAGACCATCGGCTTGGCGTGAAGGTCGATGCGCGCCCAGGAGAGGACTTCGACCGCCTCCTCCATCGTGCCCACGCCGCCGGGAAGCACGGCGAACGCGTCGGCCTGCTCGGCCATGACGCGCTTGCGGGCATGCAGATCCCGGACGACGATCAATTCAGCACGCGGACACGCGATCTCAGCGCGCATCAAACACTCGGGGATGATCCCTAAAACACGACCGCCCGCATCCATCGCCGCGCGCGCCGCTGCGCCCATAAGCCCCACATCGCCGCCGCCATAGACCAATCGAAGTCCAGCAGTGGCGATTGTGGCGCCGAAGTCTTCGGCCAATTCTTCATAGGACGGATCATTGCCGAGGGCCGACCCGCAGAACAAACAAATCGCGCGCGGGCGCGTCATGTGAAAACATCCCATTCTGTCTGCGCGCCCTTCATTGCGCGCGATTCTGCTAAGACATAATGTAGATGACGCAATCGCCGCCTGCGAGAGGCGCGCAGACCGGCATAACAGCTCAAGAGGCCTGATCCATGGAAGATCGCCGACCGCTCGTCATCGCTTTTCTCCTCGCCGTCGTCGTCGTCGGCGCGGGGGCGGCGTATTACGTGTTCCGCGGCGGGGATGACCCGGCCGAGCTTGAGACCCTTGCTTCGGTGGACGCGATCGAACCGGGCGGACCGGGCGAATCCGGGGCGTCGGAAGGGACGGCGGAGGAAGAGAACACCGCGGGTCTGACCTCGGTCGCTTCGAACGCCGCTGAGACCACGGATGTTGAGGCGAGCGGCGCGGCGTCCTCGCGCTCCTTGCCCGGCGGGGGGAGCGACCTCGGCCCGGAGGCCGGTCAAGCCGAAGAGAGCGAAACCGCGGCTCTGTTGACCCCGCCGAGTTTTGACATCGTGCGCGTAGACCCTGCGGGGACCGCTGTGATCGCCGGACGCGGGCTCGCCGGCGCCACGGCGACGGTTCTCGCCAATGGCGCGCCGGTGGCGGACGCGGAAATCGATGCGGGTGGTGAGTGGGTCATCGTTATCGGCGAACCGTTGCCGGCCGGCGCCACGGAGATCGCGCTGACCATGGCCGTCGAAGACGGCCGCGAGATCCGCTCCGACCAAGTGGTTTTGGTCGCTATTCCCGAAACCCGGGACTCTGAGCCGCTGGTGCTAATCGGTCGACCCGGTGCGGCGAGCGAAGTTCTGCAATCGCCGTTTGTGGAAGACGAAACCCTCGAATTCGCGATCCTCGCGGTGGACTATGATGATGCGGGCGCCGTGATTTTTTCCGGCCGGGCGCGGCCGGGCGCGCGCGTGCGCATCCTCGCCAATGGCGATCTGGTCGGGGAGACGCGGGCGAATGGGGACGGTGAGTGGTCGTTGTCCGCAACCTCGACTTTGCCCCCGGGCCGGTATGAGCTCCAAGCCGATCAGCTTGATGAAGAGGGGCGGGTGACCGCTGTGATGGCGGTGCCGTTCGAGCGCGCCACGCCAGAAGCGCTTGAAGCCGTGGGGCCGCGGACTGTTGTGGTGCAACCGGGCAATTCGTTGTGGCGGATGGCGCGTCGCCTCTATGGGTCGGGTTGGCAATACACCACGATTTTTGCGGCGAATGAGGACCAGATCCGCGACCCCAATCTCATTTATCCTGGGCAGATTTTCGACATTCCCGAGGGGGACGAGGAAGACGCAGGCGGTTGATCGCAGCGTCCCCGGCTCTGGCGCTTGGGCGTGGCGCGCCCTAAGTCAGCGGCATGGCAGATGATCCGACGCGCTTTGAAGACGTAGCCGCCGGCCGCGCGACCCTTGGTCGCGCGGTTTCGCGTTTGGTGTCGATCCTATTGCGGCCCGATCTCAAGCGCTGGCGGCCCGTGCTCGTCTTCGCTTTGATCATTACGGTTCTGGCGAAAGGCATCGCAGTCTCCGCCCCCTTGTTTTTCGGGGAAGGCGTGAACCAGCTTGCGGATATCGGCGAGCAGGGCGTCGCCGCTGTCGGCTATGGTTTTGTCGGGCTCTTTCTGGCTTTCGCAGGCTTGCGCTTCGCCTCCAACGCTCTGCCCAGCATGCGCGACGCGGTGATGGCGCCGGTGTCGCAGGACGCCCAGCGCGCCATCGCGGTCGAAGCGTTCGAGCACGCGCAGAACCAAGCGTTGCAGTTTCATCTGACCCGGCGGACGGGCGCGCTGAACCGGATCATCGAGCGCGGCGCCTCGGCGATGGATTATCTGCTGCGGTTTTTGACGTTCAACATCGCCCCGACGCTGATTGAGCTGGCGCTCGCCGCTATCGTTCTTTGGGTGCAGTTCGGGTTCGTGTTTTCCGTGGCGGCTGTCGTCACGGTGGCCGCCTATTCAAGCTTCACCATTGTCGTGACGGAATGGCGGGCGCGCCAACGGCGGGTTCTCAACGAAGCAGACACTGAGCTCCGGGCGCGCTCGGTCGATTCCCTCACGAATTTCGAGACCGTGAAATCCTTCGCCGCGGAAAGTCGCGAAACCGCACGCTTCGACGCCTCCCTGCGCAGCTACAATGCGCTCTATGTCAGGCTGATGCGGTCGCTCGCCGCGCTTAATGTCGGCCAAGAGTTCGTCATGACCGGCGGGCTCTTGGCGGCGGTGATGCTGGCGGGTTTCGGCGTGGTTTCCGGTCGGCTCGAGCCGGGCGACGCGGCCGCCGTCATGCTCATTCTGCTGAACATTTATCGACCGCTGAACATTCTCGGCTGGGCCTGGCGGGAGATCCGCCAAGGCGTCGTGGACATGGAGAAGCTGTTCGGGATTTTCGACGTCGCGCCGAGCGTCGCGGACAAGCCCGATGCGCCGGGCATCCGCATGCAGGGCGGGGCGGTGCGCTTCGAAGAGGTCAGCTTTGCTCATGAGGGCCGTTCTCAGGGCCTGCAAGGCGTGAGTTTTGAGGTTCCCGAGGGCGCGTTTGTCGGGGTCGTCGGGCCGTCGGGCGCGGGAAAATCGACGATCCTGAAGCTGTTGTTCCGGTTTTATGATCCCGCCCAGGGCCGGATCTTGATCGATGGACAGGATCTTCGCGACGTCGCCCAGCGCAGCATCCGCGAACAGCTTGGGCTGGTTCCTCAGGACGTCGTCCTGTTCAACGACACGCTGCGCTACAACCTCGCCTACGCCAAACCCGAAGCGGATGACGCCGAACTGCTTGCGGCCGCTGATCGCGCAAAGCTTGGAGAGTTCATCGCGAGCTTGCCCCAAGGGCTCGACACGCGGGTGGGCGAGCGCGGGCTGAAGCTTTCCGGGGGAGAAAAACAACGCGTCGGCGTGGCGCGCGCAATCCTCAAAGATCCCTGCATCTTGGTGCTGGACGAGGCGACCTCGTCTTTGGACAGCGGCACCGAAAAAGAAGTGCAGGCCGCTTTGGCCGAGGCGGCCAAAGGCCGAACGACCATCGCCGTCGCGCACCGGCTGTCGACCATCGCAGAAGCGGATCTGATTTTGGTGCTCGACGAGGGACGCGTGGTGGAGCATGGCCGCCATCGGGAGCTTGTCGCCTTAGGGGGGCTATACGCGGGAATGTGGAAGCGCCAAATTGGCGATGGCGGGCGGCCAGACCGGCTGCGCACGGATGTGTCCGCCGCTTAATCCCCCTGGGTCTCAGGGAAGGCCTTGCGTCATGCGCGCAACAAGCGCGTCGACCCGCGGTTCGCGGCCGCGGAACGCCGTGTAGAGGGTCATGGGATCCGCGGCGCCGCCCTGCGCAAAGACGGTCTCTCCTAAGCGTTGGGCGCGGTCGGGATTGAATGGGTCGCCGGTCTCGGTGAAGGCTGCATGGGCGTCGGCCGCTAAGACTTGGGTCCAAAGGTAGGCGTAGTACCGCGCCGAAAACCCGCCGCCAAAGACATGAACGAACGACCCCGAGCGGTAGCGCGGCTCGATGTCTGGCGGCAGTCCAAGACGCTCGAAAACCGCCGCCTCAAAGGCGCGCGCGTCGGTGATCGCTGCGGCCGCCTCTGGGCTTAAGGCGTGCCAAGCCAAGTCTAAGAGCGCCGCGGCGGCTAACGCCGCTTGCTCGGCGGCCGAGACGTGCCTGCGCTCGGCGTGGATGCGTTGGATCAGCGCATCCGGCATCGCCGCGTCCGTGTCATGGCGGCGGGCGTAACGGCTGAGAAACGCCGGCTCGAACGCCCAAGCGGCGAAGAGCTGGGCGGGAAGGTCTTCGAAGTCGGCCGCGAGAGAGCCGCCAGTGCCATGGTCGTATCGGGTCCTGGAGAGCAGGATCTGGAGCGCGTGTCCGAATTCGTGAAACAACGTTTCGGTTTCGTCGAGCGATAGCAGCGTCGGCCGCCCCGCGTCAGGCGCCGTGAATGCGAAAACGTTGCCGACAACCGGCCGAAGGGGGGCGGAGAGAGCGCTGGCGCTCCGAAAGCGCCCCGTCCAAGCGCCGTCGGCTTTGGAGGGGCGCGCTATGGGATCGAACAGGAAAACGCCCAAATGGCCGCCGGTCGCATCGGAGACCGCATAGGCCTCCACGTCGGGGTGATAGACGGGGATGTCGGAGCGCAAGGTGAAGGTGACGCCGAACAGGCGTTCAGCGAGCGCAAAGCAGGCGTCGCGCATCGCGTTGAGCTCAAAATAGGCTCGCGCCGTTTCGAGGTCGAAGCCGGTGGCGTCTTGAGCCAGGCGTTCAGCATAGCGTCGCCGATCCCAAGGCCGAATTTCGACCTCGTCGTTTTCACGCTCAGCCAGCGCTTGCAGGGCGGCGGTCTCCTCGGCGGCCCGCGCGACAGCGCCCTCCAGAAGCTGCTCCATCATTTCGGCGGCGCGCGCCGGCCCGCCCGCCATAGAACCCCGGAGGACGAACTCCGCATGGTTCTCATAGCCAAACAGGGCGGCGCGCTCAGCGCGCAACCGCGCAATCCGGAGCGCCAGCTCGGCATTGGCGGCCAATGCGTCTTCCGCTCCCGGAACCTCGCCATAACCGCGAGAGACATGGGCCCGCCAAAGTCTGCGGCGCAGTTCCCGGCTCTCCGCATAGACCATCACGCTGTCAAAGGTGCTGCGGTCGAGGCCGAAGGCCCAGCCGCCCGTCGCATCCGCGCGCGCCGCGGCGGCGGTGACGATCGGGGCCGGAAGCCCGGCGAGCAAAGCCTCGTCTTCGATGAGGAGAACGAAATCCGTGGTGTTGGCGAAGTGATTGCGCCCGAAATCGCGGGTCATGCGGGACAGCTGCGCATCAAGCTCGGTGAGACGGGCGCGCTGCGCCTCATCAAGCAAGACGCCGGCATGCACGAAGCTGTCATAGGTCCTGGTCAAGACCCGCAGTTGTTCTGTGGAGAGCTCAAGGCTCTCGCGCCTGAGATAAACCGCGCGGACGCGCGCGAAGAGCGCCGTGTCGCCCCAAATCTCAGGGGTTAAAAGCGACAGCTCGGCCTCAAGATCGAGGCGGAGGCGCTCCATCGCGTTGTCCGGGGCGTCCGCGGCGCGTTGCAGCGTGAAAAACAGGTGGGACACCCGATTAAACCTCGCGCCAGCGAGCTCCAAAGCGTCGAGGGTGTTTTCGAAGCTCGGCGGCTCGGGGTTCGCGGTGATCGCGTCGAGATCGGTGCGCAGGCGCGCTAGCGCCGCCTCGAAGGCGGGGCGAAAATGTTCGAATTCGATCGCGGGGAAGTCCGGAACCTCGAAAGGCGTGTCCCACCTCTCGTGGAGAAGCGGATTGTTCGCCTCAGCTGAGCCCGGCGCGGCGCGCGGGTTCGCGGCGTCAGTCCCGGAGCCTGCGAGCTCTGTTTCGCCGGTTTGCGCGAGGGCGGGCCAGGGGTGCGTCGCGACAAGCGCGGCCATGGCGGCCGACGCGAACAGGCTTCTCACCTCCATGGCTCTTCCACTCCGCTCAGACCGTTCCGGCGGCGGTCTAGACCGCGTCGATCGGAATCTTCAAATGGCGGATGCCGTTGGGACCGGGCGGGGGAAGGCGGCCGCCGTTCACGTTCACCTGAATGCTCTGGAAGATCAGCTTGGGCATGGGGAGCGTCGCATCGCGCGTCTGACGCATCTGAACGAATTCGTCTTCGGTTTTGCCGCCGCCCACATGCTTGTTCTCAGCGAGCTCGTCGGCGACCGTGGTTTCCCAAGCATAGCGGTCGCGGCTGGGCGATTTGTAATCGTGACCGACATAGAGGCGGGTCTGAGGCGGCAACGACAAGATCCGCTGGATTGATCGGTAGAGCGCACGGGCGTCGCCGCCAGGGAAATCACACCGGGCGGTGCCGAAATCCGGCATGAACAAGGTGTCGCCGACAAAGGCGACCTCGCCCATGACATAGGTCATGCAGGCCGGGGTATGACCCGGCGTCCAAAGCGCGCGGACCTCCACCTCGCCGAAGCGGAACGTTTCCTCATCCGCCAAGAGTTTATCGAACTGAGACCCGTCCGTGGCCCAGGGCGAAACGGCATCGAACAGAGGGGCGAAGGCGGATTGAACCGCGGTGATGTTGAACCCGATGCCGATGGGCGCGCCGAAGCGCTTTTTCAAATAGGGCGCGGCCGACAGGTGGTCGGCATGGGCGTGAGTTTCGAGAACCCACGCGACAGTCAAGCCTTCTTGCTCCACGTAAGCGATGACCTCGTCGGCGCTTTTCGTCGAGGTGCGGCCGGAGGCGGGGTCATAATCATGCACGCTGTCGATAATGGCGGTTCGCTTGGTTTCGGGGCAGATGGCGAGATGGGTGGCGGTGCATGTGTCGGCGTCAAAAAAGGTCTTCACCTTCGGCGTGATCATGGGTGCCTCCGTTGCGCGGCCGTTTGTCGTCGCAGCGCGCCGCATGAGTTGTGCGCGGGCCGGCGACGGGCGAAAACGTCGACCGATTGTAGCGTGAAGCGAGTGGAGGAGACTCGAGCCAAATGATCGCACAGCTCCAAGATCTGTCGCCGCAAGACGTTCAAGTCGCCTTGGCGGCGGGCGCTATCACCTTGATCGACGTGCGCGAGCCGCGAGAATTCGCCGCCGAGCGTATTCCGGGCGCGCTGAACTTCCCGCTCTCGACCTTCGAACCCGCCGCCGTTCCCCATCACCCTGACCGTCCGGTGGTGTTCCACTGCCAAGCCGGCCGCCGTTCGGAGAAGGCCGCCGCGTTGGCGCGTGAGGCCGGGGCGGGCGGGGATCGTCATCTCGCCGGGGGGCTGAATGCGTGGAAACAGGCGGGATTGAGCCTCATTCTCATCGACCCAGAGACAGGCGAAGCGCGCCGAACGCCTTGAATGGTCAAGACCGGGGCGCTGCGGAGCCTGTCTGCGAATTAATCCGAATACGCTGGCCGGGCGGGTTCGAGAAAGCTACCGTCCCGCGCGAAAGGCGCTGAGCGCCTGTCGTTCGTTTGGGGAGAAATCGATGCGAGCAGTTTTCCTCGCCGCGGCGAGCGTCGCGGCGATGGCCGCGGCCGCGCCGGCTGAGGCGCAGTCCCGGTTGTTGCGGTTCCCGGATATCCATGGCGACCAGGTGGTCTTCACCCATGGCGGGGATTTGTGGTTGGCCTCGACCGAGGGCGGGCAAGCCCGGCGCTTGACGTCCCATCCGGGCTTGGAGTTGTTCGCCCGGTTTTCCCCGGACGGTTCGCAAATCGCATTCACCGGTCAATATGGCGGCGATGAACAGGTGTTCGTCATCGACGCGGAAGGCGGAGAGCCGCGCCAGCTGACGCATTACCCCGCCAACGGCCCGCTGCCGGCGCGTTGGGGCTATGACAACCAAGTCTATGGATGGACGCCGGAAGGCGACGCGGTCGTATTCCGTTCTCTTCGAGACGGCTTTGATTTGACGGACTCGCGTCTGTACACGGCGTCAGTCGAGGGCGGTTTGCCCGAAGCGCTGCCGATGCCGGTTTCCGGCGCGGGCGTGCTCTCCCCGGACGGGTCGCAGGCGCTCTATTCGCCGCTGTTCCGCGATTTCCGCACCTGGAAGCGCTATGAAGGCGGCTGGGCGCAGGACCTCTATGTGTTCGACATGGACACCTTTGAGGCCACCAATATCACCGATCATCCGCGGACAGATCGCGACCCGATGTGGATCGGCGAGCAAATCTACTTCGTTTCCGACCGCGACGATTTCCTGAACCTCTATCGGTACGATCCCGCCAGCGGTGAGACGACGCAGCTCACGAGCTATGAGAACGCGGACGTCCGCTGGGCGAGCGACGACGGCGAAAGCCGCATCATCTACGAGCTCGGCGGCGTTCTGCGGGTTCATGACTTGGCGACGGGCGAAGACGCCGCGCTCGACATCACCGTGGGCGACGACGGCGCGCGCAGCGCCGTGCACATCATGTCCGCCTCGGACTACATGCAGGACTTCGCCGCCAGCCCAGACGGCGTGCGCGTCGCGGTATCCGCTCGCGGGGACGTGTTCAGCGTTCCAGTTGAAGACGGGGTGACCCGCAATCTGACCGACACCGCCGGGGTCAATGAGCGTGAGCTGACCTGGTCGCCCAATGGCGACCTCATCGCCTACATCTCCGATGAAACCGGCGAAGAAGAACTCTATGTCCGCGATCAAGCGGGGATTGAGCCGGCGCGTCAGCTGACCTCGGGCTCCTCCATTCGCTACTATGACCCGGTGTTCTCCCCCGACGGGGAGTGGCTGGCGTTCGGCGACGCAGGCGGCCGGATTTTGGTTGTCAGCGCCGATGGCGGCGCAGTTCAGGAAGTCTATGACGACCCAGGGTTCGCCCAACATGATTTCGGGTGGTCGCCCGACAGCCGCTGGCTGACCTTCTCCGCGCAAGATGAGGGGGGGGCGTTCCGCTCGGTGTATGTCTGGAACCGGGAGAGCGGAGAGAGCGTCGCGGTCACCGGTGAGCTGTTCAATGAATTCAGCCCGGCGTTTTCGACGGACGGCCAGCATCTTTTCTTTGTCGCCGACCGCAGCTTCGCCCCGCAGATCGGCTCGTTTGAGTGGAACTATGTCGTCGACCGGGAGAGCTATCTCTACGCCCTCGCGCTGACGGACGACGCGCCGAACCCCTTCCTCCCGCAAAACGACGAAGTCGCGATCTCCTCAGACGACGAGGAAGACGAGAGCGACGACGACAATGGCGACGAAGAGGAACTGACCGTCGAGATTGATTTCGACGGTTTGGCCGACCGGGTGATCCGCTTCCCGCTTGATGCGGGCAACTATGGCGGACTGGCCGCTGTTGACGGCCACGTCCTTTACTTCGCCGGCGGCCCATTCGTTTACGGAGGAAGCTCCGGGGTCAGCCCGACCTTGAACGCGTTCAACATCGAAGAGCGTGAGAGCTTCGAGATCGCGTCGGGGCTTTCGGGCTACTCCGTCGCCGCCGGGGGCGAACATGTCATCGTCCGGAGCGAGAATTCGCTCAATCGCTACGCCATCTCAGACGGCGCGGAAGCCGAAAGCGTCGACCTCGGCCACATGGAAGTGCGGCGGGTGCCGGCGGCGGAATATGAACAAATGTTCGGCGAGGTTTGGCGCCGGTTCCGCGACTATTTCTACGTCGAGAACATGCACGGCTATGACTGGGACGCCATTCGCACCCAGTATGAGCCATTGGTCGCTGACGTCGCGCATCGTGCGGACCTCAACTACCTCATGGGCGAAATGATTGGTGAGCTGAACGTTTCCCACGCCTATGTGGCGGGCGGCGATTTGGGCTTGCCTGACCGTCCGGACACCGCGCTTCTCGGCGCCCGGCTCGAGCTTGACGGCGGCGGCTATCGCTTCGTCGACATCTTCGAGGGGCACAATGAGGAGCCGCGCTATCGCTCGCCCCTGACCGAGGTGGGCGTGAACGTGGAGGAGGGTGATTACCTCCTCGCGATCAACGGCCGCACCTTGAGCGAAAGCGACAACCCCTACGCGTTGCTCGCCGGGCTTGGCGACGGCCTGGTGGAATTGCGGGTGGCGGACGACGCCTCCGGCAGTGAGGCGCGGACGGTCGTTATCGATCCGATCACTGATGAGGACAATCTTCTCTATCTGCGTTGGGTCGAAGCCAATCGCGCGATCGTTGCGGAGGCCACCGACGGTCGCGTCGGCTATCTGCACATCCCCGATATGGGCGCCTCGGGCATCTACGAGTTCATCAAGTGGTATTACGGCCAGATGCGCATGGAAGGCCTGGTCATCGACGTGCGCGGAAACGGCGGGGGCAATGTGAGCCAAATGCTCATCAATCGCCTGTCCCGCGAGCTTTTGTTCACCGGCTACGCGCGCCAGATCGAGAATGCCGAATCCTATCCCAACCAGATGTTCCTTGGAGAAATGGTCGCGATTTTGGACGAGGATTCCGCCTCTGACGGCGACATCTTCCCCGCCGCTTTCAGGGAAGCCGAGCTTGGCCCGCTTATCGGCCAGCGCTCATGGGGCGGGGTGATCGGCATCACCAGCCACGGCGCTCTGTTGGACGGCGGTTCGGTGTTCGTGCCGCAGTTCGGCTTCGCCGACGCTGAGGGCCAATGGACCATCGAAGGCTATGGCGTTGACCCTGACATCGAAGTCGAGTTCCCGCCCTCCGCGCAGATTGCGGGTGAAGACCCGCAACTGGCGCGCGCCATTGAGGACGTGATGGCTCGACTGCCTGATGAGGCGCAGCCGGTGCTGCCGCCACGGCCTGAACCGCCGGTGCGCACGCCGGGTTCGGAGGAGTAAAGCGCGGCGACAAGCCGGCTTGAGGCCTGACTAAAGGGCGCGGCGTTCGACAGAGCGTCGCGCCCTTACGCGTTGAGCCCCGGAAACAGAAACCGGAGATAATGCGCGGCCATGTCGTGTCGGCGGCCTTCTGAGAAGGTGTGATGCAGCCAATCCGGCTCGGCGTTCACTTCGATCACCCATGCCTCGTCGGTCGCCGGAGCGGCTGGGTCCACGGCGATGACGTCGAGGGAAAACACCGAAATCCCGAAAGCGGGGGCCGTCTTCTCGACCCAGGTTGAGAAGGTGGGATGCAGCGCGTCGGTGACGTCGATCGCGCGTCCGCCCTTCGCCATATTGGCCGTGGCCTTCAGCGGCACCTTGCGGCCGACGGCGGGACGGTCCTCTAGGGTGAGGCCCTGGGCGGAGAGGACGCTCACGGTCTCGTCGTCGATCACGAGACGATTGTCGGGATTGTTCCTGCGGACCGCATCGTCATGGGCGGCGGCGAGCGCTCGCAGCGTGGTTTCGCCATCCCCGACGACCGACGCCGGTTCGCGCACGCAAGCGGCCACGAGGGTCCCGCCGATCGCCTGTATGCGCAGGTCTCGCCCAGGGGCTTGCCGCTCGAGGATCCAATCTGCGTCCTCGCCCGCATGCAGCGCCAAATGGTGAAGCGCCGCGCCCACGCTTTCGATGTTCATGCCGACCCCGCGCCCATACTCGCCGAAGCGCGGCTTGAGCACCCACCGTCCGCCCTCCGAAAACCTCTCGCTCAACTGGGCGAGCAGTCGGTCGCGCTCGGCGGCGGTTTCGCCCGCCTTGGGGTCAAAGGAGAAACGCAGAGCGGCGGGCGAGGGGACGCCGGCGGTCGTGAGGATTTTCCTCGCCGCCCATTTGTCGACCGTGAGCGTGTAGGCGAGGTGGGTGAGCGAGCCCTCGACCCGCCCCAACAGGACGATGTGGCGGTCGCCTTGATGCTCTAAGACCAGCGCGTCCCGCCCCCAGGCCTCGCTCATATCCGTCGCGCTCACGCCGAAGCGCTTTGCGGTTTGTTCGAGAAGAAGGCTTTGGGCGTGCCGTTTTACGCCGCTCACGCCCCCTCCTCGACGCGCACCAGTGTGATGCCGGCCAGCTGGTCCATATGGTTTTGCATGAAGTCGCGCATGCGCCCCACCTCCGCCATGTGCCCAAGCGAGGCGTAGGAAGCCCCCATAAGCAGGCCATGCTGCGGGCCGAACCAGGGCGAGGAAAAGTCCTCATAGCCGGGATGGGGATCGAACGCGTCCGCGTCGAGGGGGCGGAAATCGTCGCGCGTCCATCGCGCCACGCCGCCCACGAGGTCGACCTCTCCGGCCCCACGTTGCGGCGGGCCGACCCCACAGGTCGAAAACGCCACATTGCGTCCGCCATTGGCGGAGAGCTTGAGGTCGCGCAAACGCTGGAATTCGGCTTCCGAAATCACCCGCGCCCCGGCCCAGCGCGCATAGGCCTCCGCCTCATGACGATTGACTTCGGCGGGCCAGCGCCAGGGCATGTCGCCCTCTTCGAAAACGCCGCGGTAATGAAACCCCGCGGCCTCATCCCCCCGCCAGGCCGCCGGCGCCCGCGGCGCCATCGCCTCGCGCCAATTAGAAGCCGCCGGGGTGGCCCAAAGCGCGTCGTCTTCGTACCCGCCATCGGCAATGAATTCGGCGAACTCGGCGTTCGTCACCGGCCGGTCCCGCACGCTGAATGCAGGAACCTGGCGCCGGGCGCGGCCGAATTCGTTGTCCCAACCATAGACCTCCGGCGCATCCGCGTCGGCCCGGCCGAGGGTGACTTCGCCTTCGCACGCGGCCACCCAACGTGGCGCTTCCTCCGAACCGCCTTTCGCGGCCGGCTCCCGCCAATCGGTTGGAGGCGCGACTTGGTCCAGCGCTGCGCGGCGAATGAGCGGAAGGGAGGTGTGCAGGTGAATGAACTCATGCTCGATGGCCATGAGAATCATCCATTCCGGGGTCTGGGGCGTGACCGGCCGGGTAAGATCGGCGCGGTCGATCGCGCTGAGCACCGCATCGCGCACCCGGGCCCTGTATCGGGACAAGGCGCTGAAGTCGGGGGCGTCTTCCCGCGCATCGGCCGCGATGGGCTGCTCCGGGGACACGCCGCGCTCCAACGGCCCATCCAGCCGTTCGTCCACCGCGTTATCTAGCAGTCCCGCAAACCGCAGCTTCTGAACGTAAAAAGCTGCGGTGTGGCCGTAGTAAAAGCCGAGCGTATTGCGGAAGGGATGCGGGCGCGCGGCGAAGGCGTCCGCGGTCCGGCGCAGGCCGGAGAATATCCACTCATAATGCGCCCACGCCGCTTCAAAATAGGCGACCAGCGCATTCCGGTCGGGCGAACGCAGATTGGGACAATGCGGGGGAGGCGGTGGCTTGGGCGGCATGCCGCACCTTTGTCTCATTTAAGCAGGGGGAGGGCGGAAGGTCAGCGCGGCGCACCATATCGTCGCGCGTGAAGACGCAGCCCACGCAAGGCTGCGCTGACGGCCGGGTTCGTCACAAAAGAGCGGCCGCGGGGTGAAAGATACCGCACCGATCCGCCGGTGCAACCGCGCGCTCTGCGCCGCCATGCCGCGCCCTTGGCGAATCCGCCTGCCGCTGGACTTCCCGTGGCTGCGACGTAGCTCTCCGCGGACAGAAGGGGGCAGGGCCGCAATGACCAATACGCCGTCTCTTCCGGGCGAGGAGCCCGTTCACATCGTTTGGTTTAAGCGGGATCTGCGCGTGGCGGACCACGCCGCCCTTACGGAGGCCGCGACACGCGGCCCTGTGATGCCTGTGTTTGTCGTTGAACCAGCCTTGTGGGCCGGCCCGGATATGTCCGCGCGCCAATGGGCGTTCGTCTCTGAGTGTTTGGCGGACTTGCGCGAGGCGATGGCGGTGCTCGGACAGCCGCTCATCGTGCGGGTCGGGGATGTGGTGGAGATTTTTGAGCAGGTTCGGCGGGAGCGGGGTGTCGCCGGGCTGTGGTCCCACCAAGAAACCGGCAATGGCTGGACTTTCGCCCGCGATCGCCGGGTCGCCGCCTGGGCGCGCGCGCATGGCGTCCTTTGGACCGAGCCGAAACAGTGCGGCGTGACCCGGGCCATGCCGACCCGTTCGGGCTGGGCGGCCCGGTGGGACGCCTTTATGGGCCAGGACCAAGTCTCACCGCCGCCTTCGCTGCCTCCGCTTGGAGAATTAGAGCCCGGCGAAATCCCCACGGCGGAGGCTTTAGGGCTGGCGCCCGACGCCTGCCCGGGGCGGCAAACCGGCGGACGTGGCGAAGGCCTCAAGACGCTTGAGAGCTTCTTGACCGAGCGGGGCCAGCCTTATCGGCGCGCCATGTCGAGCCCGGCGGCGGGAGCGACGCATTGTTCCCGGCTTAGCCCGTTTCTGGCCTGGGGCGCTGTGTCGATGCGGGAGATCACCCAAGCGACCTGGTCTCGTCAAAAGGAGGCCAAGGCGCTGGGTGCGCGGGACGGCTGGCGGGGTTCGTTGTCGTCGTTCCAAGGACGGCTGCATTGGCGCGGCCATTTCATGCAAAAGCTCGAAGACGAGCCTGCGATCGAATTCCGCAACTTTCATCGCAGCTATGACGGCCTGAGACCGCAAGAGAGCGACGCTGCGCGGTTGTCCGCCTGGGCCGCGGGCGAGACGGGTCTCCCCTTTGTCGACGCCTGTATGCGCGCGCTGAACGCGACCGGCTGGATGAATTTTCGCATGCGGGCGATGCTGACGGCGGTGGCGAGTTATCACCTGTGGCTCGATTGGCGAAAGCCGGGCGAACATCTCGCCCGCGTCTTCACCGACTACGAGCCCGGCATCCACTGGTCCCAAATTCAAATGCAGTCGGGGACCACCGGGATAAACACGGTGCGGATCTACAATCCCGTCAAGCAGGGGCACGACCAAGACCCCGACGGCGCATTCGTGCGGCGCTGGGCGCCGGAACTCGCCGAGGTTCCTGACGCGTTCCTTCAAGAACCCTGGCGTTGGGAAGGAGCGGGAAGCGTCTTAGGGAAACGCTATCCCTGGCCCATCGTCGATCACCTCGCCGCCGCCAAACAGGCCCGGCAAAAGGTCTGGGCGGTGCGGCGCGGGGAGGACTTCCGCGCCGAAGCCGACGCTGTTCAAGAAAAGCACGGCAGTCGAAAATCGGGGATGCCCATGACGGGGCGGAGGCCGCCCAAGCGTTCCAACGCCGCCCAAGCGGTTCTGCCCTTCTCGAAAACGGGAGAGGAACGGTGAAAAAGGCCGATCTGCCCGAAAAGACCTGTCCCGTGTGTGAACGCCCCTTCGCTTGGCGGAAAAAGTGGGCGCGGTGTTGGGACGATGTCGTCTATTGCTCCGAGCGCTGTCGCCGAAACAAAACGTCTCGCGCAGAAGAGCGCCCCTAGAGCGCGTCCAAAATCGCTTCCGCGCTTTCCAGATAGGCCTGCCGCGTCTCCTCAGTCATGCGGCCCCAGCTTGCGTACATCTGGCCCATACGCGGGTTGCTTGAAAGCTTATCTGCGTTACGGTGGAGAAACGCCCAATACAGAGCGTTGAACGGGCAGGCGCCGCTCCCATGTTTTTTCTTGACGTTATAAGCGCAGTCTCTGCAGTAGTCTGACATCTTATTGATATAATTGCCGCTCGCCGCGTAAGGTTTGGAGCCCAACACCCCCCCGTCTGCGAACTGGCTCATGCCCAGCGTGTTGGGCAGCTCGACCCATTCATAAGCGTCGGCGTAAACGGCTAGGTACCACTCATGGACCGCTTGGGGGCGCACGCCGGCCAAAAGCGCGAACGTGCCGGTGACCATGAGCCGTTGAATGTGATGGGCGTAGGCCTCCTCTTTGGTTTGCGTAATGGCGGCGCGCAGACACGCCATGTCGGTGTCGCCGGACCAATAAAAATCGGGCAGGGCGCGGTCAGCGCCGAAGTAGTTCTCCTCTGCGTAGCCCGGCATTTTCAGCCAGTAGATGCCGCGGACATATTCCCGCCAGCCGATGATTTGGCGGATGAAGCCCTCCGCGGCGTTCAGCGGCGCGTCGCCGGCGCGATAGGCAGCCTCGACGCGTTTGCACACCGAGAGGGGATCAAGCAGCCCCACATTCAAATAGAGCGCTAGGACCGAGTGGTAGAGAAACTTCTCCCCAGCCAGCATCGCGTCTTGATAGTCCCCGAAACCTGGCAAAGCCTCAGCGATAAAGGCGTCAAGCGCCTCCTCCGCGCCTTGCCGCGTCACGGCGAACCAAAACGGTTCCAAGTCGCCGAAATGGTCGGAAAAGCGCTCGCCGACCAGGCTTACTACGCTGCGTGTGATGTCGTCGGGTTCGTGCCGGAGCGGGGAGGGGATGAAGAGATCCGCCTCGGCGGGTTTTCGGTTCTCCGCATCGAAGTTCCATCGCCCGCCTTCAGGGGCGTCGCCGTCCATGAGCAGGGTCGTGAGGCGGCGCATGTCTCGGTAGAAATATTCCATCCGCAATTGCTTGCGGCCCTCGGCCCAGTTTCGGAACGCCTCGTGCGAACAAACGAAACGGTCGTCCTCCAACAGGTCAACCGGCAGGCCGAGCGTTTCCCCCCATCCCTCCGCAGCCCTTCGCAGGCGGTATTCGCCGGGCTCGGTGAGCAAAACCCGGTCAGGGGACAGGCGTTTGACGGCGCGTGCGAGCTCCTCTGAAAGCCCGCCGGCGTTATTTGGGTCGTCCAGCGAAACATAATCGACCGCCCAGCCGGCTTCGCGCAGTTCATCGGCGAAGTGGCGCATCGCGGAAAAGACGAAGGCGATCTTTTTTTTGTGGTGGCGAACGTAAGTCGCTTCTTCAGCGACTTCAGCCATCAAAACCCGGTCGACGCCGGGCGTACCCGCGGCGAGGGAAGAGAGGCGCGGCGACAGCTGGTCCCCAAGCACAAGAATGAGATTGGCCATGGAGCGGTGATGTGGGGCACCGGCGCGCAATGTCCATCGCGCCGCAATGAACCGAAAGCCTGGCTCCGCAGGTAGGACTCGAACCTACGACCGAGCGATTAACAGTCGCTTGCTCTACCAACTGAGCTACTGCGGACCAGTCTGAACCCGCCCCAGCGGCGCGGGAGCGGGGGATATAGCAAAGCCCTTCGGGCTGCGCCAGCGTCGCTTTTCACGCTTTGCAAGGTCCGCGCCGAAAAAAAGGGAGCCGCAAGAGGCGGCTCCCATATAGGCATTGGGTGAATGGTGGGGTGTCTTCAAGGGAAGACATGCCGAGGATGAAGGGCCGTCTCTTAAGAGAAGGTTAACGCCCGCGGCCGCGGTCAGCGGTTTGGTGAGAAAGGTGAGCGTGCGGTTAACCCCGCATGGGGCGGAAAGACGTTGGAGGCGCCGCCCGGAATCGAACCGGGGTACAAGGATTTGCAGTCCTCTGCGTAACCACTCCGCCACGGCGCCAGCGCTTAGATTGGTGCACGCTGACCAACGTCTCGCAAGGTTTTAGGCGACGCGTTTTGCGGTCAGCCCGGCGCTGGTCGCGTTAACGATTTCGCGCTGAGCCGCTCGTTTCTGAGCCGGCCGCTCAAACCAGGAGCGGGCTTGTATCGACCTTCCAACACTATAGCAATCTCTCAGCCGCCGCGCCGCCCGTTTGCGCAGCCCCTCGCAGAGGGGAAGCGGAGCGGCGCGCCGACGCGTTGCCGCGGCGTGGAGCGTCGGGATATAGGGGTGGGCAAGCAAATCATGGGGATTGAGAATGTCGGACGCCGCCCGTGCGCGCGCTGCGATGGTCGAAGGCCAAGTTCGCGCCAATGACGTGACCGACCGCCGCTTGGTCGCCGCGATGCGCGACGTGCCGCGGGAGGCCTATGCGCCCAAAAGCATGCGCGCGCTCGTCTATGGCGACGTGGATGTGCCTATCGGAGACGACCGATGGCTGCTTCGTCCGCGCGAATTCGCCAAATTGGCGCAGGCCTTGGCGGTGCAGCCCGACGATGTGGTGCTTGATGTGGCCTGTGGACGCGGCTACGCGATCGCGGTCTTTGCGCGGCTGGCTGAGGCGGTCGTCGGATTGGAGTCCGATGAGAGCTTGGCTGAACGCGCCGCGCAGACCCTTGAGAAAAACGGTGTCGATAACGTCGTGGTCGTTCGCAACGACCTGAAAGTCGGCGTTCCCGGCCAGGGTCCGTTTGACGTGATTTTCGTCAACGGCGCGGTGGAAACGCTGCCGACAAGCTGGTTCGACCAGTTAAGCGAAGGCGGCCGGCTTGGCGTGGTCGTACGGGAGGGCCCCGTCGGTCGTGCGACGGTGTTCACCAAAGCCGGCGGGGTCGTCGGTTCGGCGGTGGTGTTTGATTCCGCTGCGCCGGCTTTGCCGGGGTTCGAGCGGCCAGCGACGTTCAGCTTTTAGAGGGCCGCGCGGTCTCAATCAGGCGCGTTTCCTGCATGGCTGGACCGGCAACACCGCTCGCTTTCCTTGTCTTCCGAACGACATTGTAATGCGACAGCCGCGGTGAACGCTGTTAACCGCTAAGCGGCTCAGCTATATCGGACGCAAGGGGCGGGAGGGGTCGCCTCGGTCAAAGCTTGAGAGGGGATGTGTCGATGTCCTTCACCCGTTGGATTGCGCCTGGCGCCGCCGCGCTAGCCGTTTTGTGCGCCACGCCCGCCGCGCAGGGGCAGACGCTCGAAGAGGCCCTTGCTTTGGCCTATGATTCCAACCCGACTTTGTTGGCCGAGCGCGCCGCGTTGCGCGCCGTCGACGAGGGGTTCATCCAAGCGCGCTCTGCGGCTTTGCCGTCAGTGAGCGCGAGCGTCGGCACATCGGTGACCGACAGCCGCCGCGCCGGCGGCGGCGATCCGACCACGGGCTTCACGTTCCCTGAAAACACCAACACCCAGGGTACGACGACCACCTCGGTGGCCATCAATCAGAATGTCTATCGCGGCGGACGCACCAGAGCGGCCATGGACGGCGCTTTGGCGAATATCGAAGCCGCCCGCGCGCGGCTGTTTTCAGTTGAACAACAGGTGCTTGTCGATGCGGTGACCGCCTATGAGGACGTTCGCCGGGACGAGGAGATCGTGAGCATCCGTGCGAACAACGTCGCGGTGCTTGAGCGCCAGCTCCAAGCGGCGCGCGATCGTTTCGAAGTGGGAGAGATCACCCGCACCGACGTCGCCCAGGCGGAAGCCCGGGTGGCCGGCGCGCGCGCGCAGCTCTCCGCCGCCCGTGGCGACTTGCTGACCAGCCGAGCGACCTACGAGCGCGTCATCGGCTCGCCTCCAGGAACGTTGGCGCCGCCCCCGCCTTTGCCGGGATTGCCCTCGACGCTCGATGAGGCCATCGCGTTGGGCTTTGATCGCAACCCCGACGTCGTCGCGGCGCGGTTTGTCGAAGAGGCCGCCCAGGCCGACGTGCGCAGCGCCGCCGGCGCCCTGCGCCCCAGCGTCAGCGCTTCGCTCTCCGCGCGCGACAACGACGCCTATTTGTCAGGCCTCGACAGTGAGAGCGTGACGGCCGGCGCGACTTTGAGCATCCCCTTATTCGCCGGCGGGCGGAATTCCTCGCAATTGCGGCAATCGCGCGCCGCGGCCTCCCAGGCGCGGCTCAATCTTCGCAACGCCGAGCGTGTGGTGCGGCAGAACGTTTCGTCGAGCTGGAGCATTTTCGAATCAGCCCAGGCGGTGATTGTTTCGAGCCAGGAGCAAGTTCGCGCCAACGAAATCGCCTTCGAAGGCGTTGAGGAAGAGGCCCGCGTGGGTTTGCGGACCACGCTCGACGTTCTTGACGCCGAACAAGAGCTGTTGGAGTCGCGTCTGACATTGGTCAGTGCGGAGCGCGACGTGTATGTGGCGGGTTTCCGTTTGCTGCAGGCCAGCGGCGGTCTGTCGGCCCAGGCGCTTGGCGTGGACGCCGAGTACTACGATCCCGACGTTAACCTTTCAGATATCCGTCGGCGCTACGTTGGCATCGGAATCCTAGAGTAGCGCCGGCGCCAAATGCGGCTTTGCCCTCGCCCCGGCGAACTTTAGGCTTCGGTAGTCCGATCCCTGATTCGCCAAGATGAGCGCCATGGCCGAACAAACCGCCGAGCAAGAGCCCACGATGGAAGAGATCCTGGCGTCTATTCGCCGGATCATTTCCGAAGACGAAGAGGGCGCGCCCGTCGAGGCGGCCGAAGACACCCCGCCCGAGCTGGTCTCTGACGAGCCTGAGCCGGTGTTCGAGGCCGAACCCGAAGCGGTCGCGGAGCCCGAACTCGCGCCGGCTCCTGAGCCTGAGCCTGAGGCTGAGCCCGAAGCGGTCGCTGAGCCGGTCGCAGAGGAGCCGCTCGAGCTGACCCAGCGCGTGGACGAGCCCGACATGACTGAAGAAGAATCCGATCTCGTGATCGTCGACGAAGAGCCCGCGCCCGCGCCCGCGCCCGAGCCGCAGCCGGCGCCCCAACCCGTCGCCGCGGCGCCGCAGCCGGAGGGCGACGGCATCGTCAGCGAGGCTGTGGCCACCGCCACCGCCGGCGCGTTCGGCGACTTGCTCTCCAACATGCTCGTGTCGACCAATGCGAGCGAAGGCCGCACGCTCGAGGATTTGGTTCGGGAGCTGCTGCGACCGATGCTGCGCGACTGGCTCGACGCCAATCTCAAGGAGATCGTCGAAGCGCGCGTGGCTGAAGAAGTCGAGCGCATTGCGAGCCGCGCCCGCCGCTAGGCCCGCGACCACTTGCGCATGCATTCAAGCCCCGGGCGTAACGCTCGGGGCTTTTCGCGTGCGCGAAGGCGCTGGCATACTGGTCCGCTCATCAGACCGACCGCCCCCTAGGCGGCCTCCTTGCGAGTGAGCGGGCATGCTCGAAAAGACTTTCGATCCGGGCGAGGCGGAGCCTCGCATCTATCAGGCGTGGGAAGACAGCGGGGCGTTTCAGCCGATCGCCGGCGATGCGGAGACGTTCTGCATCGTTATTCCGCCGCCCAACGTCACCGGGTCTCTGCATATCGGCCACGCGCTGAACAACACCCTCCAAGACGTGCTGGTGCGGTTCAACCGCATGCGCGGCAAGCGCGTGCTGTGGCAGCCCGGCACCGACCATGCCGGCATCGCCACGCAGATGGTGGTCGAACGGCAGCTCGCCCAACGCCAAGAGCCTTCGCGCCGAGAGATGGGGCGGGAGGCGTTTGTGGAGCGCGTCTGGGCGTGGAAGGAGGAGTCAGGCGGGCTGATCCTCAATCAGCTCAAGCGATTGGGGGCCTCCTGCGATTGGTCTCGCGAACGCTTCACCATGGATGAGGGGCTATCGGAGGCTGTGCTCAAGGTCTTTGTCGACCTTTATGAGCAGGGGCTCATCTATCGCGACAAGCGGCTGGTGAATTGGGACCCCAAACTGCAGACCGCCATCTCCGACCTTGAGGTGGAGAACGAGGAGGTGTCAGGGCAGTTCTGGCACTTCAAATACCCGCTCGCGGGCGGGGAGACCTATGAGTATGTCGAGCGGGACGAGGACGGGACCGTCGTTTTCCAGGAAACCCGCGACTACATCGCCATCGCCACGACCCGGCCGGAAACCATGCTCGGCGACGGAGCGGTGGCGGTGCACCCCACAGACGAGCGTTATGCGCCGATTGTCGGCAAGCTGTGCGAAATCCCCGTTGGGCCGAAACAACAGCGGCGGCTCATTCCCATCATCACCGATGAGTATCCGGACAAGGATTTCGGCTCGGGCGCGGTGAAGATCACCGGCGCGCATGACTTCAACGACTTCGCCGTGGCCAAGCGCGGCGGCATTCCGATGTATCGTTTGATGGATGAGCTCGGCGCCATGCGGAGCGACGGCGCGCCCTATGCGGAGGAGGCGGAGAAAGCCAAGGCGCTTGTCGAGGCGGCCGGGGAGCCCGATGCCTCCTATGTCGACGGCATAAACCTGGTGCCCGAACACTATCGGGGGCTGGACCGGTTTGAGGCGCGCAAGCGCGTGGTCGCGGACATCGACGCCGACGGGTTGATGCTCAAGGTCGAAGACAAGCGCATCATGCAGCCCTTCGGCGACCGCTCCGGGGTGGTCATCGAGCCGATGCTCACCGACCAATGGTATGTGGACGCCGAAACGCTCGCCAAACCCGCTATCGAAGCGGTGGAGACCGGCCGCACGCGTTTTGTGCCCAAGGCGTGGGAAAAGACCTATTTCGA
>CAZABJ010000004.1:58152-92394 GCA_964483375.1 uncultured Caulobacterales bacterium | reverse complement strand
GCCGCTCGTTGCTCCCAATGCGGGGTGCCGTTCTGCCAATCCGGCTGTCCGTTGCAGAACAATATCCCCGATTGGCTGAAACTCGCCGCCGAAGACCGGATGGAGGAGGCCTATGCGGTCTCCGCGGCGACCAATGCCATGCCCGAAATCTGCGGCCGGATTTGCCCGCAAGATCGGCTGTGCGAAGGCGCGTGCGTCATCGAGCAATCGGGCCATGGCACGGTCACCATCGGGGCCATCGAACGCTGGATCACCGAGACCGCATGGTCGAACGGCTGGGTTCGCCCGCTCCGGCCCGCCCAAGAACGCTCCGAAAGCGTCGCCATTGTGGGAGCGGGCCCGGCGGGCCTCGCCGCCGCGGAAATGCTGCGCCGCAAAGGCGTTCAGGTCACAGTCTATGATCGCTATGACCGGCCGGGCGGCCTGCTCATCTACGGCATCCCGAACTTCAAACTCGAAAAAGACGTCGTAATCCGGCGCACCCGCTTGCTTACGGAGGCGGGCGTCACGTTTCGGCTCGGCTATGAAGCGGGGGTCGATGGCGGCCTCGCCGAACTCAGGGACGAGCATGACGCCGTGCTCATCGCCACCGGCGCCTATGCCGCCCGCGCATTGACCGGCGCGGTCGACCAAGACGTCGCGCTCACCCCCGCCCTCGCCTTTCTCACGGCCGCCAACCGCGCGGGGCTCGGGGACGCCCCGCCGCCCCTCGCCTCCGACCGCGTCTCCGCCGCGGGCAAGCGCGTCATCGTCATCGGCGGGGGCGACACCGCGATGGACTGCGTGCGCACCTCTGTGCGGCAGGGCGCGCGTTCGGTCGTCTGTTTGTATCGCCGGGACCGGGAGAACATGCCGGGCTCCAGGCGCGAAGTGGGCCACGCCGAAGAAGAAGGGGTGCGTTTTGAATGGCTCGCCGCTCCCTCAGCGGTGGCGCGCCGGGGCGAAGCGCTGCAGGTTGTCGCCTCCCGGATGCGTTTGGGCGCGCCGGACGCGGGCGGGCGAAGAGCGCCTGAGGCGATCCCCGGCTCAGAGTTTTCCATGGATGCGGACCTGGTGATCCCTGCGCTGGGCTATGAGCCTGAAGACATGCCGCGGGCTTTCGGCGAGCCGGACTTGCCCGTCACGCGCCGCGGCACGCTGCGGGTCGATGGACGAACGATGATGACGGACATGGCAGGCGTGTTCGCCGCAGGAGACATCGTCCGGGGGGCATCCCTGGTGGTCTGGGCGGTGCGCGACGGCATGGAGGCCGCCAAAGGCGTCGACGCATGGCTCAAGGCTCGCCGCCCGGCCGCCGCATAATCCCTTACTCCGCCCTTCTAAGCCCGCGAGCTTGCTTGTGACCGACTTCCCTCGCCGTTGCGCCAACAAACGCCTGCTTGAAGAGCGCGGCCTCTATGACCCCGCCCATGAACGAGACGCCTGCGGGGTCGGTTTCGTCGCCCAAATCCAAGCCAAGCCAAGCCGCGAAATCGTGGCGCTCGGGCTTAAAGCGCTGCAAGCGGTTTGGCATCGCGGCGCGACAGCGGCGGACGGCAAGACCGGCGACGGCGCGGGGCTGCGGATCGCCATCGCCGGGGAGTTTTTTCACGCCCAAGTCGCCGGCATCGGCCATGAACCACGCAGCAGCCCCGTTGGCGTGGGCCAGATTTTTCTGCCCAGAACGGATGTCTCCGCCCAGGACAAAGCGCGCGCCCTGGTGGAGGCGGAGCTCTTAGCCGAGGGCTACGCGCTTTATGGCTGGCGGCAGACCCCCGTCGACGTGTCCGTCATCGGCGCAGCGGCGGCCCATGTTCGCCCTGAGATCGAACAAGTGTTGTTCCACGACCCCCATCAACGCGACGACGCAACCGACAAGCGCGCGCTTTATCTTGTCCGGCGGAGGATGGAGAACCGCGCGCGAGCGCTCGGCTTGCAGGACTTTTACGTCTGCTCGCTCAGCCAACGCGACGTCATCTACAAAGGCATGTTTCTCGCCGAACAAATCGCCGCGTTTTATCCCGATCTGAACGACCCCCGGCTGGTGAGCCATTTCGTGATGTTCCACCAGCGCTATTCGACCAACACCTTTCCGAAATGGGGCCTCGCCCAGCCCTTCCGCGCCCTCGCCCATAACGGCGAAATCAACACCATTCGGGGCAACGCCAATTGGATGAACGCGCGGGAGCGAAGGCTCTCTCAGGGGATTTTCGGCGAAGCCGGCGCGGATGTGATCCCCGTCATTCAGCCCGGCGCGTCTGATTCCGCCGCGCTCGATCACGTGTTCGAGCTGATGCTCCATACCGGCGCGGACGCGCCAGGCGTTAAAGCAATGATGCTTCCCGAAGCCTGGTCGAAACGCGACCGGCAAATGAGCGCGGCGCGACGGGCTATGTATCACCACGCCAATGCGGTGATGGAGCCCTGGGACGGCCCCGCCGCGATCGCCGCGTTTGACGGTCGCTGGGCGGTCGCCGGTCTCGACCGCAACGGATTGCGGCCGTTGCGTTGGAGCCTCACGGAAGACGACGTGCTGGCGGTCGGCTCAGAGACCGGCATGTGTCCGCTGCCCGAAGACGCCATTATCGAACGCGGCGCCATCGGCGCGGGTGCGATGATCGCGGTCGACTTTGAAAACCGCACGCTCTTGCGGGATGACGCGTTGATCGAAGGGCTGGCGGCGGAAAAACCCTACGCGGCATGGCTGTCCGGCGTCCAAAGTCTCGACGCCGCGCTCAGCACGGGCGCGGAGCCTCAGCCCCCTCCGCGCGAAACGCTCCTACGCCGGCAGCTTGCCGCCGGGGTGACCCTTGAGGATTGCGAACTCATTCTCCGCGTCGCCGTTGAGAGCGGGAAAGAGGCCATCGGCTCGATGGGCGACGACACCCCGCTTGCGGTTTTGTCCGAGCACAGCCGTCCGCTCTATCATTTCTTCCGCCAGAACTTCGCCCAGGTCACCAATCCGCCCATCGACCCGCTGCGCGAAGCCCGCGTCATGAGCCTTAAGACGCGTTTCCGCACCCTGCCCATCGTCAATGATCCCAGCGCGCCGGTGGAGATCATGACCTTGGAGAGCCCGATCCTCACCAACGCTATGTTCGACCGCCTGTCGGCGACGCTCGCGGAAGGCGCCGAAACCCTCGATGCGACGTTTCCGGTTCCCGCGCGCCCCGGCGATGGCGCAGCGCTGCGCGATGGTCTGGAGGCGCTATGCGACGCCGCCGAAGCTGCGGTTCGCGCCGGACGCCGCGACCTTATCCTGACCGACCACGCCCAATGCGGCGAGAAGGCCGCAATTCCCCCCGCATTGGCGGTCGGGGCGGTGCAAGCCCGGCTGGTCGCCGCGGGGCTGCGGAGGCGCTGCTCCTTGACCGTTCAGGCCGGCGACGCGCTCGACAGCCATGCGTGTGCGGTGTTGATCGGGGTCGGGGCCACGGCGGTGAACCCCTATGTGGCCTTTGATGCGATCGCGGACATGCAGGCCCGCGGGCTCTTGGGCGGATTGAGCGCGAGAGACTGCGCCACCCGCTACAAAGACGTGCTTGACGCCGGGCTGATGAAAATCATGGCCAAGCTCGGGATTTCGGTCATCTCCTCTTATCGAGGCGGCTGCAACTTCGAGGCGCTGGGCCTCTCCCGCACTCTGGTCGCGACGTATTTTACCGGCGTGACCAGTAGAATTTCCGGGCTGGGATTGGCGGGGCTCGAGGCGCAAACCTGCGCGCGCAGCGAAACGGCTTGGCGGGAGGACGCGCTGACCCTGCCCGTGGGAGGGTTCTACCGTCAGCGCGCGCAGGGCGAACGCCATGTTTATGAGGCCGAGCTCATCCATGCGCTTCAAACCGCCGCGCGGACGCGAGATGAAGCGGCTTATGAGCGCTACGTCGCGTTGACGCGGAACGGCCCGCCCGCCCAATTGCGCGACCTTTTGAAGACCGTCCCCGCCGGTCCCGCGGTTCCGCTCGACGATGTGGAGAGCGCCAACGCCATTCGGCGGCGTTTCGTGACCCCGGGCATGTCTCTTGGCGCGTTGAGCCCCGAAGCCCATGGCGCGCTCAACATTGCGATGAACCGCATCGGTGCGAAATCGGTTTCCGGCGAGGGGGGCGAGGATCCTGCGCGATACGCGCGACGGCCGAATGGCGACAACGCGAATTCCGCTGTCAAACAAGTGGCCTCAGGCCGATTTGGCGTGACCGCGCGCTATCTCAATGAATGCCGCGAAATCGAAATCAAGGTCGCTCAAGGCGCGAAACCGGGCGAAGGCGGACAGCTCCCCGGCTTCAAGGTGACCGAGTATATCGCGAAACTCCGCTGCGCGACCCCTGGAACCACGCTTATCTCCCCGCCCCCGCATCATGACATTTACTCCATCGAGGACCTGGCTCAGCTCATCTACGACCTCAAGCAGATCAATCCCGATGCGGAGGTCTGCGTGAAACTCGTCGCAGGCGCCGGGGTTGGGGCGGTCGCCGCCGGAGTGGCCAAAGCGAAAGCTGACGTGATCTTGCTATCCGGGCATGTGGGCGGCACCGGCGCGAGCCCCCACACATCGATCAAATTCGCTGGCCTGCCTTGGGAGATGGGTCTCGCCGAAGCCCATCAAGTGCTCTCGCTCAACGACTTGCGGCATCTGGTCAAGCTGAGGGTCGACGGCGGTTTCCGAACCGGCCGGGATGTGATCATCGGCGCGATGCTGGGCGCGGAGGAATTCGGGATCGGCACCGCATCCCTGGTCGCCATGGGCTGTTTGATGGTCCGGCAATGCCATTCCAACACATGCCCGGTCGGGGTCTGCACCCAAGACGAAGCGTTGCGGGCGCGGTTCCGCGGCGATCCCGAACACGTCGTCAATCTCATGACCCTGATCGCCCAAGACGTCCGGGTTCGTTTGGCGGAGCTGGGGGCGCGGTCGCTGACCGACGTCATTGGGCGCTGCGACCTTCTCCAACAGATCAAACGCGGCGGCGAGCATCTCGACGATCTCGACCTCAACCCGCTCCTGGTCTCGGTGGACCCTGGCCCCTACCCGCCGCGTCGGGCTGCGGAAGGGCGCACTGACGTGCCCGACACGCTCGACGCTCAGATCCTCGCTGACGCCGCGCCGTTTTTTGAGCGCGGCGAAAAAATGTCCTTGGAATACCCCATCCGGAACTCTCACCGCGCGGTGGGCGCGCGGGTGTCATCCGCCATCGTGCGAAAGTGGGGGGATGCCCCGCCGCCCCCCGACCGCCTGACCGTGCGGCTGCGCGGATCGGCGGGACAATCCTTGGGAGCCTTCGCGGTTCAGGGATTGAGCCTTATCCTGACCGGAGACGCAAACGACTATGTGGGCAAAGGCCTGTCCGGCGCCAGCATCACGGTGCGCCCCGGGTCCGGCGCGCCCGGCGCCATCATCGGAAACACCTGCCTCTACGGAGCAACGTCAGGCGCGCTGTACGCCTCAGGCCGCGCGGGCGAACGCTTCGCTGTGAGAAATTCCGGCGCGGACGCCGTCATCGAAGGCTGTGGGGCGAATGGCTGCGAGTATATGACGGGCGGGACGGTCGTGGTGCTGGGCGCCATTGGGGACAATTTCGCCGCCGGCATGACCGGGGGGGAGGCGTTTCTCCACGATCCCGAGGACCGCGCGGAGGACTATGTGAACCCCGGTTCGGTCCGGCTCGCCGATATGAACGTCGCCGCCCAGCTGCGCTGCCGCGCCTTGCTCGAGCGTCATGCAGCGGCCACCGGTTCGGCGCGCGCCGCGGAAATCCTGACCGATTGGGAGGCCTCCGCGACGACGTTCCGTTGGGTGGCGCCGCTCGAAAAGGCGGCTGACGACGACGTCGACCCAGCAGAGGCGCGCGCCTAATCTCGCGCCTCCCAAAGACGCTGCGCAAAACCATGGAATAGGCGGCGACGGACGCGCCAAGCGAGACGGTTCGGCTGCCGAGGTTCTGGGGCCAGCGCGCCCAATCGTATCGGCTGTCCGACAAACCCGACGCTTAGGTGCGATAATAGCTCTTGAGCTTGTTGTAGTAGTAATATTGATCCGTCGCCGCACGACCACGCGCACGTAAACGCGCCTTGTTCAAAACCGCGCCGGCGATATTCACGTTGACGTTCTGCAAATGGGCGAGGGCGGCTTTGGCCGCGTCCCGGCTGGTCTTGCGCGTTTCGACGATCATCACCGCCGCATCACAGCTCGCCGCGATCGCTGTGGATTCCGCAACCGCCAATGTGGGCGGACAATCCAGCACGATAAAGGCGTAGCGTTGACGCAACTCCGCCAACAGCTCACCAAACGCCCGGCTCGAAAACACGTCTCCGCCGCTGGGCCCCACTTTCCCAACCGGCAAAATGTCCAGAGCCGTGTGTTCATCTTTCACGATCGCGTCGTCGAGCGCTGTTTCACCGAGACAGACGCTGACAATACCCTCGTTCCGCGACGTAAGACGCGTGGCCTTCGTCAAGCCGCTTCGACGCAGGTCGCAATCGACAACCAGGGTCGGTCTTTCGGGTGACACCGTCACCCGGCTGATCGCAAGCGCGGTCGCACTCTTGCCCTCGCCGGGCATGGCCGAGGTGACGCCGACGATTTGAGGCGGCTCAACCCCTCTCGCAAGCCGCAAGGACGCGCTCACCCGTCGCAAGGCATCCGCATAAACGGACATCGGCTTTTCGACGACGTGTTCACCGGGATGTCGCGAAACAATCCCCGCACGCCGTCGGACCAAGGGGAGCGTCCCCAGGCTGCGCACGCCGACGAATTTCTCAACATCGCGTCCCGTCCACAGCCCGCGATCCAGCAATTCGACCAACAACGCCGCGGCCAACGCCATGCCGCCGCCGAGAACGACCGCGATCAAAAATCCCACGGTGAGCCGAGGCGATGTCGGCCCGCCGGGGAAGATGGCGCGAGAAACGATTGTCGCGTCGGCCTCGCTCAACTCACCTTGTTCGCCGGTCTCGCGCGAGCGTTCCAAAAAGAGATCATAGAGTTCTCTGTCGGCGTCGGCCTGTCGCAAAAGCTCGTTCAGTTCGAGCTGGTTTTGATTAGCCTGGTTCAACTCGTTGCGCAGTTCCTCAATGCCCGCTTCGAGCGTCCGTATGCCCTGCCGAGCCGCCGTCACATCGGTTTCAAGGCTTGAAACGATACGCCGCACCTCGGCCTGGATCTGTGCGTCAATGTCGGAAAGCTGGCTGTTGACGCGTTGGATTTGGGGGTGGAGCGGCCCGTAGCGGCTGCTCAACTCGGCCAAATCCCGCGCGACTTCGGCTTGCTGACCGCGCAGCTCACCGATCAAGGTCGAGGACAATACCTCTGACACCGAATCCGCCGCCCCTCGCTGGGCCTGGACGCGCACGCTGCTCAGTCGCGCTTCCGCTTCGGCCAACTCGGCCCGCTCCCGAATGAGCTCGGCGCTGAGTTCTGCAAGTTGGCTTTCGACCAGGGTCGTCCCACGGGTCGGCTGAAGGTTGTGTTCGATCCGATAGGCTTCCACGGCGGCTTCAGAGGCCCGCAACACCTCTCGCAGCTCATTGATCCGGCTTTCAAGACTGCGGTTTTGCGCATTGGCCGCTTCGCGTTTCGCCTCGCGCTGCGCCTCAATGTATTGCTCAGCGAAAGCATTGGCGATGGCGTTCGCCCGTCCGGGCTGTTCGCTCGAATAGGTGACGTTCAGCATCAGGGTGCGCCCGACGCGATAAACGTCGAGATTGCCCAGCACCGTTGAGACCGTCGCGTCGATCACCCGCTGTTCCCGCTCCGCTTCGGGCAAAACGGGGCCGCGGACTTCGCTCGCTTGCGCCACCGGCGACGAGCCGCGCAAAAACGACCGAAGCTGCGCCTTGAACCTGTCAAAGCCGCTCGGCTCGCGAAGATTGGGATTGAACTCAGGGTCGCGGGTCAAGTCCAATGTGCGCACGACACGCTCGGCAACGACCCGGGATCGGATATGCTCGACCTGCGTATCGACCACGGTCGAATCCAAGGGCAGCCCCTCAAAAATCTCGTCCATGCGCGAGGCGTCGGGTTGGGCGACATTGATGGACACCGAGGCGGTCGCGGTGAAGCGCGGCACCTGTTGCAGGGTAAAGAGAATCACCCCAAAAAATACGACCGACCCGACGGCTAAAATCGTCAAAAAGCGACGCACAATAAGGTTGTACAGACCGAAAAGGTCTATCGTGTCGGGTTCCGACGCGCTGATCGCTGTCGCCGGCCCCGCTGATCGCGTCGCGGGCGAATGTTCCATCGCATTTCAGAGCCCATACGACCAAGCGCCGCTGGGCTCACCCCCAAAAGGCCGCCCTAACCGGGCCGGAAAATTACACCAAAACTCAACGTATTGACAGTAAAGTTCGCATCGGCTTGGGCCCCAGAGGAATCCTGCTGGAAGTGGCTGACCCTTGCGGACAAGCCCACGCTGCGGTTGAGCAGGAAAGTCCCGCCCGCTTCGAGCCCCCAGCGCAAATCTGACCGATCAACGCCCTCATACTCGTCCTGGCTGCCGAAGGCCCGACCGGTCAAGATGAAACGCCGCAACAGCTCATGGTCCACCTGAACTTCCGCATTGCGGGTCAGATAACCGGTCGCATCCACGATCGTCGTTTCCTCCGCTGCGACGCGGCCGCCCAACGTCACTGTCGTTAGACGCGTCGGGAAGACCTCAAGCGCGACATCCACACCGAGCCCAGAAACGCCTGAAAATACTGTCGAGTCGTAGTCCTGCTCGACATAGCTGAGCGCCATCTCGCCTCGGACATAACCGCCCAATTCAAAGTCGGCGCCGCCGCCGACCCGGTAACCGCTTGAATCGCGGCTGGTCGGCCCGCCGACGTCATAATCCCGAGAATTGCCGCTCCCGGTCAGGAACAAGGCCCAGGCCGGGCTGAGGGCGTAATCGGCGCGCGCGCCAAGAGAAAGCACGCTGCGGTCCCGCTCGTCTTGGTCGATAGCGCCTCCGGCCAGCGCCTGAACGTCGTCGAAATCGAGCCAAGTGCCGTCCGTCCGCGCGCTGAGCC
The DNA here is from genome assembly GCA_964483375.1 of uncultured Caulobacterales bacterium. Lineage (GTDB taxonomy): Bacteria > Pseudomonadota > Alphaproteobacteria > Caulobacterales > Maricaulaceae > JAUIEH01. Next base: position 83,406 of record CAZABJ010000004.1, on the reverse strand, counting down.
GCAGGCGGTTGAAGGTGCGGGAAATCTCCGCGCCGAGCGTCGACCGATTGATGTTAGTCGGTTCGCGCGCATCGGAGGAAGCGTCAGGCGACGTGCGCAATTCCGTCAACGAGGCGTATCCGCCGCGCGTCGTGAGCGTGATGGGGCCGGCGAAGCGCAGGTCAAGCGCGGCGTCGGCGGTGTAATCGACATGGTTCTCGTCGTCATTTTCCGCAAACGTTCGCGACGTCACCGACACTTCCGCGGTCAGCTCGTTCCCATTGGCCCAATCTGATACCGCCCGCACCGCTGGCCTGATAGTGAAGATGTAGTCGTTTTCTTCATCCACGGCGGAAGCGCGCAGGTTATCGGTCAACTGCACCGATGCCGAAATCTCCGGCCAAACATTGAAGTTGCGGAAACGGATCGGGTTGTCGAAACGGCGTTCGTCGAATCGTTCTTGAACGCTTTCGGTGCGGTCGCGGTCGAAGGTCTGCCCCAATGCGGCGCCAGACGCGATGACGGCGAGGCATGAAGCGACCGATACGATATACGTGATTGTCTTCGGCATGCCCCTCACCGTGCTCGCCGGCGCGCATCGAAATCGCGCGCACCCGCGACTACCCCCTCGCAATTTTTATGCGCACTCACAGATGGTGTCCACGCCATCTGATACCGCTTCGCGCCCACCGCGTTTCTGGCGCCACGGTCGCCGCATCCGCGCCCCCTTGTGCTCACCCTCTCCGACCGCGTCCGTACCGTATGGGGACGCTAATTGGGACCCCCGCGCAACCCGCAGACCCTGACCCCGACCCTGTTACCCACAAGCAAGAGGCTCTTTTCGGCGAGAAACACCCTGCCAGAGCCCTTCGTGCAGTTGACTTTTCGTTCCCGACCAGGATTACCCATGTCAGCCGGCGGCCGGTAAGGGGAGAGACGGGTGATGGGGGTATTTTTGCGGACTTTTGTTGTTTTGATCATGGGTCTCGTCGCCGCTTCATGCGCGACGCCGCCTCCGCTCACCGTCGATGCTGACGTCGTCGAGCCATCGATCCCCACCTATCGCTTGGGAACGGCTGACCGGGTTCGGGTCACCGTTTTCGGCGAAGACGATTTGTCTGGCGAATTCATCGTGTCAGGCAATGGCGCGGTCTCTCTTCCGCTGGTCGGCGACATCCAAGCCGCCGGCTTGACCGTTCCTGAATTCCAGCGTGCGGTGGAGTCCGCTCTCACGCCCTCTTATATGCTCGAGGCGCGGGTCAGCGCCGAGGTTTTGAATTTTCGCCCCTACTACATTCTCGGGGAAGTCAACGAGCCGGGCGAATACGCCTTCGCCGACGGGCTGACCGTGCTGAACGCCGTGGCCACCGCCGGCGGTTTCACCTATCGCGCCAATCAGCAGCGCGTGCGCATCCGGCGCGACGGCGAGGTCAATTCCATCGACCTGCCGCTCTCTTCAAGCACGCCCGTCCAACCGGGCGACACGGTGCAAATTTTGGAGCGGTTTTTCTAAGCTTGAGACGCCGCTCGGGGCTGACGTCAATCGTCGGTGAACCGGTCCGCGCCGTTCAAGACCGCGTCGATTTCGGCGTTCGCTTCAAGCACGAACATCACCATAAACGCGAAAATGGCGAGACCGGCGAAAACGAGCTTGCCAGTCGCCAGCAACACGAGCGCGGTCAGCCCGCAAACCGCCTTTCCAAGGTTTAAAAACGCCGTTGAGACCTCGCGATTGTCCGGGAGATCCAGACGGGAGGGGTGTGCGGCGACGTTCGGTTTTGATGGGCTAGACTTCATATGTTTCGCTCGACTGTTGATTGGGTCGGAACGCGATTTGGATAAGTCGTGGGGCGATTCGCTTCCGACTGCGGCGTCGATCCTAGTGGATGGGTTAAAGACGCCGTGCTCTCCCCTTGCGGCTTGGACGCTTTTTTCGCCGCTCCGCACAGACGGTAATACGCTACCTGCTACGATCAAGACCTGCAACGCAGCGCCGCGGCCCCGTTCTCACCGAAGTCGTAACGCAACGATCAAGAGAAATCGGACAACTGTTAACAACCGGTTTCTCACATGCTAGTTACCGCTTGGCTCGAGGCTTGCGTGTCCGACATTCGCAAGCGATAAATGCTGCGGCGCAGCATGATGCTTGTGCGCGCGGGCTTCGGGGCCGAACAGGGGGACACGACATGCGCGGATCTACCGCTCCGCAGGCACGCCCGCACACATTGCGTGCGGCGCAGCAAATGCGACACACGACGATGGCGCGGCGGGCCCGTCACGGCTGGATCACCGCGGTGTCCGACCTCGTGTCCTTGGCCGCCGTCGGCTTGATCGCGTTCGCGCTGTCGAGTTGGCTCAGCCCCATCCTGTTCGATAGGCCGTTCGAATTAGATTTCGGGACCGCTCTGAGGCTGCGCGCTATCGAGTTCGCGCTGCTCAGCACTTTGGCGCTCGCCATGTTCTCCATGAACGGCCACTACCAAGCGCGCCTGCCGCTGGGGCTGCAAACCAAACACATTTTGTTGACCTGCGGGCTTCTGCTCCTCACCGACGGCTTTCTGCAATATGTCACGCGCGACCAAATCTCTCGGTCCTGGCTGTTGCTGGGCTGGGCGATCGCGCCGTTCGCCATCGTTCTCGGCCGCTCGATCAGCAAAAGCGTCATGGATCGTTTGGGCCTGTGGCGCGTTCCCACCCTTATCGTTGGGGAAGCCCGGGCGGATGAAGCCCATGCCGCGATCGCCGCGGCGCCTGAGCTTGGTTTTGACGTACGCGAACGCACGAGCTTCGCCGCTTTGGTGACGCCGGACGGCGGAGAGGAAGGCGCCTCAGCCGACGCTTCCGTGATGCTTCCCGCGCTTGAGAAATACCGCAACGGCATTGTCGTGCTTGCGCCGGACGCGACCGAAGCGGCGAAGGCGGAATTGCTGACGCGGATCCTAACCCGCAGAAAGATCGACTACGCCTTTTCCCCGAACGTCCGGGAGATGCCGTTAGAGGGTCTGCGCGTCCACTATGTGGCGAGCCACGATATTTCCTTCCTCACGCCGAGACGGAATCTCGACTACCCCCTGCCGCAGTTCATCAAGCGCGCGTTCGATCTCGTGGTCGCCATCACTGCGCTTGTCGCGCTTTCGCCGGTTTTCGCGGTCCTGGCCTTCTTGATCTCTCGCGACGGCGGTCCTGTAATTTTCGCCCATTCGCGGATCGGACGGTACGGCAAGTCATTCCAATGCTTGAAGTTCCGGAGCATGGTTCCCAACGCCGAAGAGATCCTGCAACGGCACCTGGCGGAAAATCCGGAAGCCGCTCGCGAGTGGGAAGCCAACTTCAAACTGACGAACGACGTGCGCATCACACGCATTGGGAATTTCCTGCGCAAGTCGAGCCTGGATGAATTGCCCCAGCTCATCAATGTCATTCGCGGCGACATGAGCCTTGTGGGCCCTCGGCCGATCGTGGCGAAGGAACTCGAACAACACTACGGCGAGGACGCGCATTATTATTTGCAGACCAGACCCGGCGTGACGGGCCTGTGGCAAATCAGCGGGCGCAGCGACACGACGTATCAACAACGGGTCCATCTCGACGCTTGGTATGTGCGCAATTGGTCGGTCTGGCATGACATCGCCATCCTCGCCCGGACCGTGCCCGCCGTTCTGAGCCAAAGAGGCGCGCGGTGAAGCATTCGCATACCAGCCTGCGGTAAGCTCACGCCGCTGGTAAGGGACCTGGACCTTGGAACTCACGCCTGTGGGCGTCCTGATGGTGTTGCTTTGGGCTGTTTCGCTGGTCCGGGGCGTCACGATGGCCGCCGCCTTCACCATCGCGCTGTTGCCCTTTGGCATGGCCGCCGTGGTAAATCTCCCCGCCCTTGGCGGGCTCAGCCTGCTGGCCGCCCAAGTGTGCGCTGGGCTGACCGCAGGTGTCGCGCTTGTCGTCGCGTTCACCGCAAACGCGGCGGAGACCAAATTCCGCGTCGGCCCGGCTTCTTTGGCGCTGATTTGCCTATGCGCCTATGGCTTGGTGAGCGCGTTCGTGATGCCCCGCCTGTTTCAGGGCGAGGTGATGGTCGTCCCCATGGCGCGCGCGCTCCAGGGCGATCCTAGTCTCGGGGTCGCCTACAATCTCGCCCCGCTCGGCCCGTCGAGTTCAAATCTCTCTCAGCCCGCTTATCTTATTGGCAGCACGATGTTTTTCATCGTTTTGTCCTGGGTTCTGAAACTTCGCGGCGCGGGCTTCATGCATGCAGCGCTCATAACCGCCGCGATCGTGAACCTTGTCCTGACGGGCTTGGACGTCATCGGTCTGGACCCGCTGCTGGCCCTCTTCCGCACGGCGAACTACGCCCTTGCCGACAGCCAGTACATTATCGGCGTCAGGCGGACGATCGGGGGGTTCTCCGAGGCCTCAGCGTTGGGGCAATTCACGACCGGCCTCTTCGCTTTCTTCGCTTCGCTTGCGCTCGATCGGCGCCGGCCGCTGGACATCGCGCTCGCTCTAGGCAGCGGGCTGGTGGCGGTCGCAACCTTCGCCTCCACCGCCATTTTCGGGGTGTCTTTCGTGGTCGCCCTGCTCACTCTGCGGTCGCTCAACGATATCGCCGCAGGCCGGATGGGACGGGAGCCGTTCTTCAACGGGAGCGCCATCGCAGCGTTTGGCTTCCTCACGGCGGTTTGCGTGATCTCGCTGACCCCGCTGCGACATGTGCTTTTTCAGATCATCGATATGCTCGTACTGCAGAAATCCACCTCGGGTTCTGGCATCGAGCGTGGCGCTTGGGCCTATTACGGGTTCCAAACGTTCCTGGAAACCTACGGCTTTGGCGCAGGTCTCGGGTCGATCCGCGCGAACGGCACGCCTTCGGTGATTTTGGGCAATATGGGCCTGCCCGGCGCGCTCTGCTTGGCGGCGTTCTTCTGGTTCGTTTTCGTTCGGCCGCTTCCCAAGAGAGCGGCGGCGTCGGCGACGACGGCCCACCATCGGGCCTACTTTCGCGCCGCATTCGCCGGCGGCTTGAGCGTGTTCGCGATGCAATGCGTGAGCGCGACGATCGCAGACCCCGGTCTGTTGTTCATGAGCTTCGCCGCGCTCGCCGCTTACGCACGCCTCCGGATTAGGCAGGAAACCCACGTTCCATCCCAGCCCCAAGCCGGCGCCCTTCCCGCGCAGGTGAGTTAAATGTTCCCCCGCGCCCCAATTTCCGCATCTTCGCGTTATTGGGCCGTACCTATCGCCGGGAGGCCCTCCCCATGACCGCCAATTCCGTCGCCGTCATCGTCGCGAGCTTGGGTCGGCCGGCTGAAATCGCCGACCTCATCGAAGGGCTTCGGACGCAGACCCATCAACCCGACCAAATCGTCCTCTCCGTCACAAGCGATGCGGACCTCCCGCCCGCCCATGACGGGATGACCGTCGTGATGGGCTCCAAAGGACTATGCGCCCAGCGCAATCGCGGCCTCGACGCAATCTCCGGCGAGCCCGACATAATCGCCTTTTTTGACGACGACTACTTGCCCTCGCGTTTCACCCTCGCCGGGATCGCACACGCCTTTTCTAAATGGCCGGACGTGGTCGGCCTCAACGGCGAGCTGTTGGCGGACGGGGTCAAGCATGGCGGGGTGAGCCTTGAGGACGCCCAAGCGCTGATCAGCGCCCATGACGAAAAGGGACCGCCCGACCCCGCTTCCTTCGAAATCCAAACCGACCTTTCGGGCCTTTACGGCTGCAACATGGTCTACCGCCGCGCCGCGATCGGGGAGACCCGATTTGACGAGAACCTTCCGCTTTATGGCTGGCAGGAAGACATCGATTTCGCCGCCCAACTGCTCCCGCGAGGACGATTGGTGAAGACGAACGCGTTTTTCGGCGTTCATCGCGGGGTGAAGGGCGCGCGTCAATCCGGGCTTCGGCTCGGTTACTCGCAGATTGCAAATCCGCTCTATCTCGCGCGAAAAGGCACGATGGCGCGGAGTTACGCCCTTCGCCTCGCCGCCAAAAACATGCTCGCCAATCACGCCCGCGTTTTGCGTCCTGAGCCGTGGATCGACCGCGCGGGCCGCGCGTCAGGGAACTGGCGGGCGTTGTTCGACGCCCTACGCGGCCGCGCCGATCCGCGCCGCATTCTCCAACTATGAACGCGTTGGGCCGGGCGCCGCGGACCGTCCAGCCCAAACTCCGCAAACCGCGACGCCCCTTCCCGGCCGCAACGCCGTAGCCGACGTAACGACAAGGCCCGACCGACATGCGCATAGCAATCATTCACTATTGGCTGGTGGGCATGCGCGGGGGCGAACGGGTCCTTGAGGAGCTGTGCCGGCTCTATCCTGAGGCCGACATCTACACCCATGTCGTCGCACCCAACCGCTTAAGCCCGCTGCTGGCCGAGCGCGTCATTAAGACGAGCGGGATCGCCAAGCTGCCCATGGCGCAGCGCCTGTACAAAGCTTATCTGCCGATGATGCCGCGTGCGCTCGAAGAGATCGACTTGCGCGGCTATGACTTGGTGATTTCCAGCGAATCCGGCCCCAGCAAGGGTGTCATCCCGCCTCCGACCGCGCGCCATGTGTGCTACACGCACACGCCGATGCGCTATATCTGGGATCACCTGCACGAATACCTCAAAGACCTGAATCCGCTCAGCCGCGCAGTGTTCCGACGCGTTGCGCACAAACTCAGGACCTGGGACGTCGCCTCCGCCGCCCGCGTGGACGCGTTCGCCGCAAACTCGAGCTTTGTGAGCGCCCGGATCAAACGCTATTGGCGTCGTGACGCAGTCGTCATCCCGCCGCCCGTCGACGTTGCGGCCTACACGCCGTCTCAGGAGCGCGATGATTATTATTTGTTTGTGAGCGAGCTTGTCCCCTACAAGCGGGCTGATCTCGTCGTTGAAGCCTTCGCGGGGCTCGACAGGCGACTCGTCGTGGTCGGCGACGGACCTCAGGCGGCGAAACTCCGTCAGCTCGCAGGCAAAAACTGTGACCTACGAGGGCGCGTGCCGCATGAGGAGCTCGCGCAGCTCTATGCGAAGTGCCGTGCGCTGATTTTTCCCGGTGAGGAAGATTTCGGCATCGTTCCGGTAGAGGCGATGGCCGCCGGCCGGCCCGTCATCGCCTATGCGCGCGGCGGCGCGCGCGATACGGTCGTTCCCAACCTAAGCGGTCTCTTTTTCGAAGAGCAGACCGTGGAAGGGTTGCGCGCCGCGCTCACGGAATTCGAGGCTGCAGAGGGCGCCTTCGACCCCGCCGCGATTGTCGCCCATGCCGGGTCCTTCAACGCCGCACGGTTCCGGGAGCGGTTCAGCGCCTTGGTGGAACAAACGCTCGCAAGCTGATCCTGAGCGAACCGAGCGGACCCGACCTCGATCCGCGGCGCTAGAGTTCGACGGCGAATTTGCGGACGTAGAACGCTTCGGCGAAACCTTCCGGCGCTCGGCATTCGATCCCGCGCAGCCGCGCAAGCCCGCGAAACGTGTCGGCGTTAAACCAGCCCTTTGAGCGCTGAGATCCGAAATGCCGCTCCAACAGAGCAATTTTCTGCGACAGCTGATCTTCGGACAGCGCCGCATAGGCGTTCGGCCGGCCCATGTCGCCGTCCCATTTGGGAATCTCATATTCGAGGATGACGTGATCTCGGAACGTGTTCCAGGTCAGCTCGCTGATGATGCGATGGTCTTGGTGGGCGTCCCCGCCCCAATGGGTGAGGATAATGTCGGGCGTAACCTCGGCCTTGACGGCCTCCATTCGGGCCTTCGCCTCCGCCCAATCCCGCGGCAGATAGCCGTCGGCGAAATCATAGGTCTTCACCGTGGAGGTCTCTGAGGCGTTCGCCAGGAAATCAGCGGCGGAGGCGATCGCCTCACCCTTGCGCCTCTCCTCTGCGACAGCGAACACCCGCCAATGCACCACCAGATCGGTTCCCAGCGTCGCCGCCCAACGCAGCAGGGCGCCGCCGGCCCCGATCTCAATATCGTCGGAATGTGCGCCCAGGCATAGCAGCGTCACCGGTCCGCCGCCGCGCTTAAGGCTCAGGCTCAGCATCGGGCTAGGACTGCGGTTTCATGTCTGAACCGGCGTCCATCCGCCAAGGCATCTGACCTTTTTCCATCAGATCCTCAAGCAATTGCCGATCACGCAAGGTATCCATGGAGCGCCAAAAGCCCTTGTGTTGATAAGCCATCAACTGGTCTTCGGCGATCAGGCGCTGGAACGGCTCGACGACCAGTTCCTCACCCTCATTCATGTAATCAAAGATTTGCTTTTTGAAGATGAAGTACCCGCCGTTCACCCATACTTCGGACTGGTCTGACGTCACGAATTCGATAACACGACCATCTGGAGCAATGTTGGCCAAATGGTAGGTCACCGGCGGGTTCACAGCGAGGAAGCAGCCAATCTTCCCGCTCGCCTTGAACTTGGCCAGCATGTCGTCAAGATTCACATCAGTGAGACCATCACTGTAATTGGCGAAGAATATGTCTTCGCCCATCAGCTGATCCCGCACGGCCCACAGGCGTCCGCCAATATTGCGCCAAAGGCCGGTATCGATCATCGAGATCCGCCAATCGCTAGGCTGTTCTCGACCAAGTGTCTCAACCTTGCCGCCCTCGACAACGCAGTCAGAATACGTATGCGGATTGTAGTTCAGAAAATACTCTTTGATCGTGTTGGCCTTGTACCCCAAGCAGAGCACGAAGTCCCGGTGGCCGAACTGGCTGTAATAATTCATCACATGCCAGAGGATCGGTTGATGCCCCACCGGCACCATCGGTTTGGGCACGCTTTCCGAATACTCGCGAATCCGCGTCCCGAAGCCGCCGCAGAAGAGAACCGTTTTCATTCTTGCAGCTCCTGAGGGGCGACGACGGCGGTTTCTGGAATCGGGATCACGAACTGTCCGCCCCAATCGGCGATCCGGCGCATCTGATCCATGATCTCAGTCTTTAGATTCCAGGGCAGTATCAACACGTAGTCCGGTCTGACCTCGTCGATCTTCTCGACGGGGTGGATGGGAATATGCGTGCCCGGCGTGAAGCGGCCATGCTTATGCGGGTTTCTATCCACCGTGAAGTCCAAGAAATCCGGCCCGATGCCGCAATAATTCAGCAGCGTGTTGCCTTTGCCCGGCGCGCCATATCCGCAGACGGTTTTACCCGCTTCTTTGGCTTCGACAAGGAATGACAGAAGCCGACGCTTCGTACGCTTCACTTGTTCCTCGAACGCGGTGTAGGTCTCGACTTTCGTCAGCCCGCCCTCAGCTTCGCGCGCCAATAGCGCGTCGACGCGAGGCGCCCGAGCGCGCCCTGCCGAAGCGTGGGCGAGATAGACGCGCAGAGAGCCCCCATGGGTCGGCAGCTCCTCCACATCCACAAAATCGAGCCCGTGGCGCTTGGCCAGCGCATCGATGGCCGTGGCGGAAAAATAACAGAAATGCTCGTGATAGATCGTATCGAACTGGTTTTCCGCCAGCAGACGCTCAAGATGCGGAAACTCGAACGTCGCCACGCCGGTTTCCGCCAACAACTGCGCCACCCCGGCCACGAAGTCGTTCAGGTCGGGCACATGGGCGAGCACGTTGTTGCCCAGAACCACGTCGGCGCGGCCGCGTTCGGCGACGATTTTCTTGGCCAGCCTCTCGCCAAAGAAGTCGATCGTCACGTCGATCCCGAGCTTTTGCGCCTCTTCGGCCACGTTGGCCGACGGCTCGACGCCCAGCACGTTGCCGACGCCAAGCGGCGCGAAGTGCTTGAGCAGATAGCCGTCATTGCAGGCCAACTCGACCACGAAGCTCTTGTCCGACAAGCGCTCCCGCTCCGTGATCATCTCACAATAGGCCTTGGCGTGGGCGACCCAAGACGTGGAGAACGAGGAATAATAGGGGTAGTGGTCCGTGAAGATGCCGCTGGGCGCGACGTATTCTTTCAACTGAACCAACCAACACTGGTCGCAAACCAGAACATGGAGCGGGAAAAACGGCTCCATTTCGTCGATTTGGCTCGAGTCCAAAAATGTCTCGCAGAGCGGGGATTTTCCCAGGTCCACCAAAGTGTGCTTGAGCATCGCACCGCATGACCGGCAGCACGACCCGTTCGCATGATCTGTTTGTGTCACTTGCACCCCCGCCTGGCGATCGTGTCCGGTGAGCCCCCGCAATGGGAGCGACGACGCCAGCTGTGGCGTAAGAAGAGCCACAGCAAGCCGCGTGCCCGGCCCGCTTCTTGCGACGCGATCGATTAGACTGTGGATAACGGTTCGCAGCGCAGCATTCAAGACGCGAGACCGAGGCGAAACCGCGGAGCAGACGCGATCTTGTTGCGCTGCAGCAAGAGCATTGCGCCGGCTGCAAAGCGCGGTATGACGAGGAGCGGCCGCGCCTACGCCCCGCACCGTAGCTGGGACTGCTTTTGTGGGACTTCGACGCGCCCTCGCTCTGACGACAGCAGACCGTTACGTCACCATGGCGCTGAATTTCGTCGCCATGGCGATCGCCGCACGCCTGCTGACCCCTGCGGAGTTCGGTGTTTCCGTGCTCGGCGGCGGGATTTTGGCCATCGCCGTGGCCATCCGTGAATTCGCCCCGCGCACCTATCTCATTCAGCGCCATGAGCTGTCGACCGACGACGTCCGGACCGCGCTCACCTTGGTGATGCTGATTTCATTGCCGTTGTTTCTGGGCGTCGCCCTTGGAGCGGAGGCGATCGAGGGCCTTTACGACGTACCGGGGGTGGCGGGCTTTCTGCTGCTCATCGCCTGCATCCTCTTGGTGGAACCCATCTGGCAGACGATCGTCGCTTTGTTGCAGCGCGAAATGGCGTTCGGCAAAGTCGCGATCACCAACGCCTGCAAAGTGGCGACGGAAGCCGGGGTTTTGGTCGGCTGCGCCTATTTTGGGTTGGGCTATCTGAGCTTCGCCATCGCCTGGCTGGCTGGCGCGGTCATCGCCTTGTGCACGGTCTTGCTGCTCCGCCCCGACTTCGGGATCTTTCGCCCGCGCCTTTCCGGTTGGCGCGAAGTCGCGCGTTTCGGCGGCTATGCAGGCGGCGCAGCGGTGTTGCACCAGCTCTACCAAACCGTTCCATTTCTGGTGTTCACGCGAACCATGCCGCTCTTTGCCGTCGGGTTGCTTAACCGGACGGTTTCCATCGTCGAACTTCCCGACAAGACGTTTCTGGCCGGGGTGGTGTCGGTGGTCATGCCTGCCTATGCGGAGCTCGCACGGCGAGGCGAGGACCTCAAAAGCGCCTATCTGCGCGCCATCGAAAATATCACCGCGGTGCAATGGCCGGCCTTGGTGATGGTCGCCGTCCTCGCCCATCCCATCGTGGGGTTGTTGCTCGGAGACCAGTGGACCGCCGCGGTCCCGCTCATCCAGATCATCGCTTTGGGGCGCTTGTTCTCGTTCACCGCTCAGCTGAACTACCCCGTCCTCGTGGTCACAGGCGCGATACGCGAGAACCTCATCCGCGCGGCGATCATCTGGCCGATTTCCGCAGTCATTCTCATAACAGCGGGGTTCTTCGGCCCAACGGCGGTCGCCCTGGCCTTTTTCGTCGTCGTGCCGTTCCAAGCCGTCGTCACCATCAACGCCGTGAGGCGGCGCATCGATCTGGGCGTGAGCGAGATTATCGGCACCTTGCCGAAAAGCGCTGGCGCAACACTCGCGGCGGCCGCGCCCGCGGCGATCTGGGCGACGGCGCAGGGCTGGGACTGGGAATTCAACGCCGTAGAAGCGATCGTCCTCGGCGCCTCGGCCGCGCCCTGCTGGCTGTTCGCTTTATGGGCGCTCCGGCATCCGATGTGGCCGGAGCTTGTGTCGGCCGCCGCTCGGGTGACGCGGAACGAGGCGATGCGGCGCATAGTGTTGCGGCGCTGAGGAACGACGGCAAACGAGGGGGTGTTAGAGATGGCGAACGAGGAACTGGGGCGGACGCTCTATGCGACGGCGGAGACGCTCTATCCGCTGTTCCGCTCCATCACCGGGGAGGGCGTGCGCGAAACGCTGCGCCGGCTGCAATCCATCGCGCCGATTGACATCAAAGAAGTTCCCACCGGCGCACAGGTCCTCGACTGGACCGTGCCGAAAGAGTGGAACGTGACAGAAGCCTACATCGCAGGGCCGGACGGTCGGCGCGTCGCGGATATCGCATCGCACACCTTACATCTTCTGCATTATAGCACCCCGGTTCGAACGCGGCTGCCGCTGGCGGAGCTGAAGTCCAAGATCTTCACCCTCCCCGACCAGCCCGACCTCATCCCCTACCGTACGTCCTACTATGCTGAACGTTGGGGCTTTTGCATGAGCCATAACGCCGTGGAGGCGTTGCCTGAGGGGGAGTATGAGGTCGTCATCGACGCAACCTTGTCGGAAGGCTCGTTGACCTATGGCGAATGCGTCATTCCCGGCGCGACGCAGGACGAAATTCTTCTCTCCGCCCATATCTGCCATCCCTCCCTGGCGAACGACAATTGTTCCGGGCTCGCCGTCCTGGCCCACCTCGCCGCCGCACTCTCCGCGCGGGACCTGCGTCACACCGTGCGATGCCTGTTCGCTCCAGGAACAATCGGCGCGATTACGTGGCTGGGTCAAAACGAAGCCGACGCCGGACGGATCAAACACGGGCTGGTCATCTCCGGGGTCGGCGACGCCGGTGGGCCGACCTATAAGAGAAGCCGGCGCGGGGATGCGCCAATCGATCGCGCGATGACGCATGTGCTTGAGCATGCCGCGCCGCAAGCCCGCATTCTGGACTTTTCCCCCTACGGCTATGACGAACGTCAATATAATTCGCCAGGGTTTGCGCTCGATGTCGGACTGTTCCAGCGCAGCGAGTTCGGAACGTTCCCCGAATACCATACTTCGGCGGACAATCTGGACTTCATAGAGCCGGAGTATCTCGCCGCTTCCTTCGAGATGATCCTAGCCGCCATTGATGTGCTCGAGCGCGACAGAACGCTCGTAAATCTCCAGCCTAAGGGCGAGCCTCAGCTGGGACGGCGCGGGCTCTACGCCGCAATCGGCGGGGACAAAGACGCCTACGCCAAGAACATGGCGATGCTCTGGACGCTCAATCTCTGCGACGGCGCGCACTCCCTGCTCGACATCGCGCGCCGGTCGGCGCTCCCCTTCTCCGCAATCGCAGACATCGCCGAGACGTTGGAATCGAAGGACCTGCTCAGAGAGGTCACACCGGCGGTTTGAGGACGCTCAGCGCGCCGCCGTGTCGACGAAGTCCGGCCAGCCGAGGTCCTTCTCGCTCATCACGCTGGGCTCGCTGGGCCAATCGATGCCGAACGCCGCGTCGTTCCAGCGCACGCCTGAACTCGCGCCCGGCGTATAAAACGCCGAGATGAGATAGCTCACCTCGGCGTTTTCGCTCAGCGTTTGGAAACCGTGGGCGAAGCCTTTCGGGATGTAGAACCGCCGCTGATTGGTCTCGGAAAGCTCGAACCCGACCCACTTTTTGTAGGTCTTCGACTGTGGCCGCAGGTCGATGATCACGTCGTAGATCGCCCCACGGAGGCAGGTCACGACCTTCACCTCCTCATGCGGCGCATTTTGGAAGTGCATGCCGCGCAGGGCGTTCTTAGCCACCGTGCAGGAGGTGCTGTGTTGCACAAAGCGGATCTCCAGCCCGTACTCTGCGAACGCCTGCTCGCAAAACGTCCGCATGAAATAGCCGCGGGCGTCGCGGGCGGGCTCCGGCTCGATGAGCCAGGCCCCGGCGAGGTCGGTCTCGGTGAAGCGCATGGGGGCTTAGGCCGAAGCCGCGCTGGTGAGACGCAAGTCGTCGGCGAGAACGCCGTCGCCCATGAGCTTACGGATATGCGCGATCCGCTGGTAGCGCGGCCCTTCGAACTGCTCAAGCGTAAGGGATGAGCGCTTATACGCCTCATAGAGCTGCACCGCGCCTTTGCGCGCGTCCCAAATCGGGCGGAAGGCCGGCACGCGTTGAGCGATTTTGTCAAAGCTGACCCGATAGGACCGGGTGTCCGGGCCGGCGTCCGGGGCGAATTCCAACCGGCAGTTCGGCACCACATCGGCGACGATCTCCGCAATGTCGCGGATGCGGTAGTTATGCTCCGTCTGCCCCACATTGAAGGCCTCGTTCGACACCGCCTCAGCGGGCGCGTCCAAACAGGCGATGAAAGCGCGGGAAATGTCCTCGATATGCACGATCGGCCGCCATGGCGTGCCGTCGGACTTCAGGTAAATCAGGCCCTTGGTGATCGCCCAAGCTGTGAGATTGTTCAGGACGATGTCGAAGCGCAGGCGCGGGGAAACGCCGTACGCCGTCGCAGGACGCAAATAGACTGGGCAGAAGCCGTCGTCGGCGAGCGGCGCGATATCGCGCTCGGACCAGACTTTCGACTCGCCATAAGGCGTGACCGGGTTCAGCGCGCCGGTCTCGTCGATCATCTCCTCGCCCGCTTTGCCGTAATTGCTGCAAGACGAAGCGAGCAAAAACCGCTTCACGCCGGCTTGCTTGGCGAGTTCCGCCAGGCGCACGCTGGCGCGGTGGTTAATGGCGTAGGTGGTGTCCTTATTGAGGTCGCCCAGCGGGTCGTTCGACAAGGCGGCGAGATGGATCACGGCGTCGAACCCCTCCAGGTCCGTCACCGCCGCATCACGGACGTCTTTTGAAATTTGCGGGACGTCGGCCAAGTCTCCGGCCGCCTCAAACGTGCAGCGCGAATATAAATCGCTGTCAAAGCCGGTGACCTGATGACCTGCTTCCAAGAGCATGGGCGTCATCACCGCGCCGATGTAACCACGATTGCCCGTCAACAAAACTTTCATCAATCAATCCCCGCTTTGGCCGCGCGCCACGTCCAGGACAAAGGCCCCTGCCGACGCGCAACGCTTACAAGACGCACGCCATTGTGTCAGCACAAACGATCCGTATGCGCGGGGCCTCTTTCGGGGTCGGCCAGGCCGCGGCGTCGGGCGGTTGCCGGCGCCCAAACTTCACTAAGATCGCTGACCGTCCCGCCGTCCCCTGCGGGAATGCTTGCGCGGTCTCCGCGCAATGAGGCACACACCCATCCATACGAGCCTGCGGGGGCGCACCATGCCTATCCTCGACGTCATCATTCCGAATTACCGCTATGGCCGGTATCTGCGGGAATGCGTCAACAGCGTTCAAACGCAGGGCGTCGACGACATACGCATCTACATCATCGACAACGCCTCTGACGATGACAGCGTTGAAATCGCCCGCTCGCTCGCCGCTGAAGACCCGCGGGTCATCATCAACGCTCGGCCGCAAAATCTCGGCCCCCAAGCCTCTTACAACGAAGCGGTGGAATGGGCGGAGGCGACCTATTTATTTGTTCTTTGCTCGGACGACTACCTTGCGCCCGGCGCGTTGGCTGCGGTCATCGCCGCGCTTGACGCCCGGCCTGAGGCGAGTTTCGCGTTGGGCGAGGGAGGGTTTCTATTCGAGGACGGGAGCTTTTCGGACAATGTCACAACCCAGGCCGACCCTGACCTTTACGCCTGGAACTATCTTCCGGGGATGGACTTCATCCGGTCCTATTGCGCCGATCCCTTCCGGGAAACCGCCCATTACGGCATCGCCGTGCGGACCTCAGCGCAAAAGCGCGCGGGTCTCTATCACCCGGAACTGAGCTACACGGATGATATTGAGATGACATTGCGTTTGGCCATGCTCGGCGAGGCGGCCAAAACCGAGGCGCCGCTTGCGGTGCGGCGTCTGCATAGCACCAATCTGAGCCAGGACGTTTGGAACGACAAACTCCAATCCCTCACAGAGAACCAAAACGCCTTCGAGGCCTTCTTCTCCGGGTTCGGTCGCGAGATTTCCGACGCCCAGAAACTCTTAGCGTTGACGCGCCGCCGCACGGCCTCAGCGGCGTATTGGGCGAGCATGTCGCGGCTTGCGCGCGGCCGCCACGAGGACGCGCGCGCGCTGCGGCGACTGGCCTTCACAATGTCGCCGCGCCTCCGCTTCTTGCCGCCGGTCGACCAACTCCTCCGAGGGCCCAACGCTTTTGGTCAAATCAGGGATGCCGTCGCGGGCGCGTTCGGTCGCGGTCGCTGACCCCCGTCCGCGCCGGCGGCCGGGGCCGTAATTGACAGTCCGGCTCGCCGTTTTCTACAAGCCCGCGGGGGATTTCATTTTTGCACTGCACGCCACCTGGCGACGTCGCGCCCCAACTTTGACGTCGTCCGATACTGCGCGCCAAGGCGTTCGCCGCCTCGCCGCGCGAGCGACAGACAATGGCGATGCGGCGCAGAAGCGTTCGACCGAACCAAAACGACGTTGACCTAAAGGAGCCCGCGCATGTCTGACCCGAAGGCCGCGCCTAAGCTGCAAAAACCCAGCGTCATCTTTTCAGACGGCGCCCTGCGGCCTTGGGACGAAGCCACGCTGCATGTTTGCGTCGAAGGCGTTCAGCGCGGATTGAACGTGTTTGAAGGCCTCAAGGCGTTTCGCCAGCGCGACGGCGCGATGCGGCTGCTTGCGATGCCGCGCCATTTCGCGCGCTTCAAACGCTCCGCACAGCTGCTGCATATGCCCTTCCCCATGGACTATGAGCAGTTTCTCGCCGCCTCGCGCTCGGTCGTTGAGGCCCTCGCCACGCCGACGAAAAACATGTGGCTTCGCCCGACCCTGTACATGGTCGAAGGCCATTGGGGCATGGGCGACAAGACCGACATGGTCATTCCCGGCTATCAGCACCCCGCTGGCGTTCTCCCGAGCTTCAAGTCAGGGGTGTCGACCTGGCGGCGCGCCGACGATTTGGCTTTGCCCGCGCGGATCAAAACGGGCGCGAACTACCAAGTCGCTCGGCTGGTGAAAATCGAAGGGCGTTCCCGCGGCTATCCCGAGATGGTGCTTCTCAACCCCGCCGGCCGGGTGGCGGAGTTCATCGGCTCGGCGATCCTGGTCGTCCGCGACGGGGCGATAATCACCCCTCCGCCGCATGAGGGCTGCATCGAAAGCGTCACGGTGGAGATTGTCGGCGCGCTCGCCGAGGATCTTGGCATTCCCTTCATCGTCCGGCCGATCGAACGCACCGAACTCTGCATCGCTGATGAGATCGCCTCATGCAGCACGTTGAACGACATCACCTTGGTCAGCGAATTCGACGAGAGACCGCTCGGACCCGCCCCCGTGCTGAGCGCATTGCGCCAGCGCTATTTGGATGCGGCTGAAGGCGCCTCGCCCCACCCGGCGGTGGATTTGGTCTAAGCCGCCCCTTCAGCGCCGCCTGAGCCCGGAGTTCAAACCGCGTCGCCTTCGGATGCCGCCTCCACGACCGTGCTGATTTCGGCGCTGAGAAACGCGTTTTGCTCCCGCAGCTTCTCGCGATACCCCTCCACCTTGCTCTGAACCAGCCGTTCAAGCGCAGCGTGGTCGGAACAAACCTGCGTCACATGCTCCTTCAAGCGCTCAACGTCTAGACTATCGACGTCTTGGGAAAACGCGCCCAAGCCAACGTCCTCCATCAGGGCGTGAAACCGATCCGCATACCCCGCAGACACCGCCGGCCGCCCCATCTTGAGCGCGCAAATGATGTTATGGAACCGCGTGGCGACGACGACGTCGGTCTCCGCGATTTGCTGCATCAGTTCATGAAGCGAGCGGGCGGGCTCAAACTGCACGGCTTCCGCCAACGCTGGGTTCCGCTCGCGAAGACGGCTCAGCACGTCCTCGACCGCCGTTGCATCCGTGTCTTCACCGATGAGGAGCCGAATCTCTCGGCCTTGCTCATGCAGCCACAGGACGAACGCGGTCATCTTTGCGACATACGCCTCATAGACGCCTTGGCGCTCCGCGTCGTCCCCGCGCCACCCGTCATACGTCATCATGCCCACGCCGATGCGGAGCGGCTCCGCCTCGGCTCGCCCCGCCGCAGGCGGCGTGGGGAGACCGAACGCCAGGTCGGGGTAGACTTTGTCCGTCTCTCCTCGAACGCCCACGCTCGCCATAAACGCGCGCGACAGTTCGTCCCTATACGAGCGATATGCGGCGAAGCGGGCGGCCCGGGTCATGAAACTACGGCTCAGCCAATGGCGGATGGGACCGGCGCCCATGCTCACGATGTAGATCTTGGCCCCGCGCAATCGGGCTGCGGCGGTGAGCGCGAACAGCGTCAACGGCATGCCGTGAAAGGGCTCGCCGGTATCGTCAAACAACCCCGTGCCGGGAATGAAGAGCAGATCGACGCCGCGCAACGCCTGGTACAAATGTCCAATGTCGGCGAAACGCGCCGTCAGTTTGGAGAGCGGCGATCGTTTCTCTCCGCGCGGGGCCCGATGGGGATAGGCCGTCACCCCATAGCGACCGCTCACCACATCCGGCTCCGAACAAATCACCTGAATCTGGCTGAGCGGCGCGACGCCCGACAGGAACCCCATCCAGGCTTCCAGCGTGCCCTCATTGCCAATGTTGCCGGTCCCGAAATTGCCGAAGACGCAGATCTTTTTCGCCGCCATCGCCGCGTCTCCCCTCGCCCGCCTCGCATGACACAAGGCTTGCAGGCGCCCCCAGGTCAGTGAGCGGCACCATAAGGACTACGCCTCCGCCGCGCCAACGCGACATCGGCCTCTGGATTGGGGCGAACCCCAAGCAAGCCGACGCCCGCAAACCACGGCGCAGACGCCGCATCGCCCATTTCAAACAATGATCTCGACGACCCCAGTCACTGGGGATATGCCATCGCCGCGGCATCCTGTTTACACAATCCCCAACCAGAGGCGTCGGCCTCCTCCCGGCGGGGCGCGTTTTCGCTGTACGGATCACGAGTATGAAAATCGCCTTCTTGGTCCTCGAAGTCGGAAATGACGGCATCGGCATGTATATGACCCGACTAGCCGAATTGCTTCCGATGCCCTGCGACCTCATCGCCGGCGAAGTGGCGATGCCGGAAGGGCCGCTCCTTGAGCGGATGACCGCGGCCTTCAACCAAATTCATGAAAAGCCGACCCTATTTGGCAGTATTCATCCTTGGCTTATGGGCCGCATTCGGGGTTTTCTGAAAGACCAACAATACGATATTCTGCACCTGCACGCGCTACATTTGCTTAAGTACTACTCATTGCCTGCGCAAACGCTCGGCATTCCGATTGTCGGCACCTCCCATCTCCAAGCGCTCGGCTCCAAGCAGTGGCACGGGATTGAAAAGCGCGTGTTCTCGCTTGGTCTCTCAAGCTTGCTCGCAGACAAATACGTCGCGATTTCCTCGGAGATGGAAGCGGAGTATCGCAAGACCTACCACATCCCCCAAAACCGCATCGAACGCATCCCGACAGGGATTGATCTGGATCATTTTCGCCCGCCTCAACCCGATGAGCGGGAGCGGGCCCGCAGCGCGATCGACTGCAGCGGCGACGACCTCGTCTTCGTCCATATGAGCCGCCTGAACGAAGTCAAAGCCCCGGACGCCACGCTGACCGCCGTCGCCGCCCTGATGAAGGCGAGCGATCGGCCGATGAAACTTGTGTTCGCCGGTGAAGGGCCGCTGCAGGATGAGCTCGCAAAAACCGCTGAAACGCTCGGCGTTGCGGACAATGTGCGGATCCTGGGTTTCCGTCCGGCGCGGGATGTTCTGTGGGCGGCTGACGTTTTGTGCCTTCCGTCACGGGCGGAGGGTTTCGCCATGGTGGTTGTCGAGGCGATGGCCTGCGGCGTGGTTCCCGTCCGCTCAAAGACGGCCGGCTATCAAGACCAAATGGCGGAAATTCCCGAGCTGGGTTGGTTGGACGCCGACGCCCCCGCGCACAATGTCGAAGCTCTCAAAGCGCTGTTGGACGACGAACGCCGCAGCGCCTTGGCGGCGAAGTGCCGAGACGTCGTGGCCCGGAAGTTTGATCAAGCCGGTATGAGAGACGCAATGGCGGCGGTCTATGAACGCCTCCTCGCCTAGCCTGGGAGCCGATATGCCGCTTTCACCGCGGTAACCGGCGCTATGGGATAGTGTGGCTGCGCACGGCGTTGCGTGAGATGGCGAGCTGCGGCGCGTGGCGGGCCAGGGACTTGGTGAGGGGGAGCATGCCGATGGCGGCGCAGCACATCGCGATCAATGGGAAGTTTCTGTCCGCTTCGCCAACCGGCGTACACCGGGTGGCTGAAGAGCTCATCCTCGCCCTCGACGCCGAGCTCGAGGACGATCCCGCCCTGCGCGCGCGCTACGCGTTCACCATCGTGCGCCCGCGCGATGCGACGCGCACGCTGCCGCTTCGCCATATCGGCGATGAATGCGGGGGTCTGTTCACTTGGCAGCCTTGGGAGCAATTCGACCTGCCGCGGCTCGCCCGCGGGCGTCTCTTGGTCAATCTCTGCAATCTGGGGCCGATCGCCACCCGTCGGGCCGTGACCATGATTCACGACGCTCAAGTCTATCTCAGTCCCGCCTCCTACGGCCGGCTGTTTCGGTCTTGGTATCGCTTTGTGACCCCGCAATTGGGACGTCGGCACGCCCGCATCCTCACGGTGTCCGCCTATTCGCAAGACCAGCTCGCTCGCTTCGGCGTCGCCTCAGCCGACAAAATCACGGTGATCCACAATGGGGTGGATCACGTGGCCCGGATTGACGCCGAGGCGGAAAACGACGCGCCGATCCTAGAGCGGCTTGGACTGGCTGACCGCCCCTTCGCGCTCGCCCTGTCCACGACCCAGGCGCACAAGAACATCAAGGTGCTGTTCGAGGCGTTCGCACAGGATGCGATGGCCGACATGCGCCTTGTTTTGTTCGGCGGCGCAGACCGCCAGGCGTTTGAGGCGGCCGATCTTCCGCCTCCTGAGACGGTCATCTTCGCTGGTCGCGTCAGCGATCCAGAGCTGGTCAGCCTGATGCGGGCGGCGACCGCGCTCGCCTTTCCTTCAACGACGGAAGGGTTCGGTTTGCCGCCCGGCGAGGCGATGGCGCTTGGGTGTCCGGTGGTCGCCGCGCCTTGCGGCGCATTGCCCGAAGTGTGCGCAGACGCAGCGCTCTACGCGGAACCAGACGCGCCCGACGCGTGGGCATCTGCGCTGTTGACGCTCGCCGACGACCCAGCGCTGCGCGCAGACCTCGCAGAACGCGGCCGCGCCCAAGCCGCCCGGTTCACCTGGCGCGCCGGCGCCCGACGCCTGATCGACATCCTCAACGACGTCACAGCCGCCACCGTTTGACCCTGTCCGGCCAGAACAACGGCCAACCGCAGGCTCCCGGTGATGTCTTCTGTCTAAGAGCGCTGTCTGGCGTTTCCCCCCGCCTGAGCAAACCGCGTTGATCTCACCCATGGTCGGCTCCCCTAGGGCGCTCAGTCAGATGGGGCTCACGCGACGCCATGGAGCGCGGATTCGACTGCAGGCGGAAGCGGTGACCCGTCGTCGAACCGCTTCAAGCGCGCTGGCGACGAGCTGTCCAACAAGCCGCAGAACGCCAAACCCAGCCCGCAACGCGGCCGCTCAATCGCCCATTGGTAAGCAGACCCCGCCAAAAAGGCCCTCAGCTACACTCAGCCGCTTGTTTCAATCGAACCAAATGCCGCTGGCGGAGAGGAAGGGATTCGAACCCTCGATACGCGTTAACGTATACTCCCTTAGCAGGGGAGCGCCTTCGACCACTCGGCCACCTCTCCAGGCCCTTGTTTTGCAAGGGAGCGGGCTTATAGCGCGGCGTCGCCAGGCTGTCCAATAGGGCGAAACGCCGGCGGAGCGGCGGACGCCCCGCCGCGCGCAGGCGCTGAAATCCTCCGACGAACCAAACGAAAGGCGAAGCGCCTCCCCTGACGCGCGCTACATGTTCCTCGCTCTCAACGCGAAGTTTCGTGCACCCCGTAAAACAACTTTAACCCGGCATTTTCCTAAGCCCGCTATGACAAGTCAGTCTTAACAGGGGCGAATGACCGGGCGATGGCGAACCTAGATACGGCAAAGAACTCCCCAAGGCTCGCCGACGCGATCGTCACCTCGTTTCGCCGTCCCGACCGCCAAGACGACGTCGAACACGCTCGTTCCGGCGCGGCGCTGCCGCAAGCCAAGCGGATCAACGGCCCGTTTGTCGCCACGCTGTTTCAACTCGTCGACTTGACGCTGATCGCCGCGATCAGTCTGGTCTGCCTGCATGTCGCAAGCCCTGACACCCTCATTGAAACGCCCTTGCGGCTGGCCTTTCCCTTCATTGCGGGCGGGGTTCTCATCGCCTGGGGGGTCTGGGCGCTGGGGGGCTATCGCTTCTCTCGCGCAGAAACGCTTTGGCGGCATCATCTGAAGGTCTTAGGGGGGGTGGCCCTCGCGGGGGTGTTGATAGCGATTGCGATCTCGCCGTTCGACACCGCAAGCCGCACGCTGGCGGGGTTCGGCGCGATGCTGTTCGCGTCCGCCGCCGCACTCGCCGTCACCCACGCCTTCGCGCTTTGGCTGTTGAACCGATGGGCGCGCGCAGGACGGCTTGCGCAAAACGTCGTTATTGTCGGCGCCACGGTGAATGCGCGCCGGCTCATCGAAGCCAATGCGCGCACCAGAGACGTCAACATCATTGGCGTCTTCGAAGACCGGGGCGCGCGCTCGCCCGACGTGATCGGCGACGTCCCCGTCTTGGGCGATATCGAGGACTTGTTCACCTGGCGAGACCTTCCGCATGTGGACAAAATCATCGTGGCGGTCACGAACACCGCGCCTCAGCGGGTGAGCGAAGTGGTCGCGCAGCTCCGCATGCTGCCCAACGCCGTCGCTCTGATGATCGATCTCGAAGAGCTTGAGCCTGAAACGACGCTTCTCTCTCAGGTCGCAGACACGCCGCTCGCCACCGTCTCCGGCCGGCCCTATGACGAGCGCCGCATCGCGGCCAAGCGCGCCCAGGACCTGGTGATCGGCACGGTGATGCTCATCGCCTTCGCCCCCATCATGGCGGCGTGCGCGCTGGCGGTTAAGCTCTCCAGCCCCGGCCCGGTCATCTTCAAGCAGGCACGGCACGGCTTCAACAATCAGGTCATCGAGGTGTGGAAGTTCCGATCCATGCGCGTGCATAGCGGGCCCACCAAACAAGTGACGAAAAACGATCCGCGCGTGACGCGCATCGGCGGCATTCTGCGCAAAACGAGCCTTGATGAGCTGCCTCAGCTCATCAACGTCATCAAAGGCGAAATGTCCCTTGTCGGACCCCGGCCGCACGCGGTGGACATGCGCACAGGGGATGTGTCCACCGCGAGCATTGTGGCCCAGTACGCCCACCGCCACCGGGTGAAACCGGGGCTGACGGGCTGGGCGCAGGTCAACGGCTCGCGCGGGCCCGTGCACACCCCTGACGAGGTGCGTCGGCGCATCGCGCTCGACATCGATTACATCGAGCGCGCCTCGTTTTGGTTTGATCTCTGGATCATGCTGCGCACCGCCCCGGCGTTGTTGGGCGACGCCAAAAATACGCGCTGACCGTCGCGCCGCGGGAAACGCTAGCCGACCCGAAAGCCGACGATCCGGTCGAGCCGGCGCAGGGCCCGCCCGGGCAGCTCAGCGACACGCCCCACCGGCGCCCCGCGCCAACTCCGCGCCGCAAGCGAAGCCGCCCGCCAGCCGAAAGCGGCGGGCGACGGCGCATGCGCGACCCCCGACATCAGCGCCGCCTCATAGCTGGAGAACTCCCGCTTATATCGGTTGTCGCCCGCCCCCAGATGCACCTCGCTCACCCCGAGCGCCTCGGCGGCTTCGATCATCGACGACAAAAGGATCTGCCCCGGGCTGAAGGTCTGCGCCTCCACGTCATAGGCGGGGAACCAGTAATGCCAGACCGCCCCTTCGATCATGCCGAAATGGGCGGCGACCAGCCGTCCGCCCGCTTCGAGGGTGGAGAAAATCCCATAGGGCGGCGCGGCGGGGCTGCGGGCCCAAAGCCTCTGAAGCAGGGCCCGCGTCCAGGTGACGCTGAATACGTCGAAATGTCCCGATGCAGCGTATTGCGCGCTTTTCCACGCCAAGAGGGTCTTGAACGCCTCAGGCCGACGGTCGTCGACCCGAAAGACCAACTCGCCCCACTCCCGCTCAAGCTTCCGCCGCTTGCGCGGCAAGTTCTTAAACATGTTGCCATGCTTGGCGCGCCGCTTCGCGAAGTAGTCCTCCGCGCCCTGGCTTAGATCCACCACATGGCCGCCGAACCGCTGGCGGGCGAACCGGCCCAAGGCGCGTTGGCCCCCCGGAGCGAAGGTGAAGGCGAACACGCCCAATCGCGCGGCCCGCATCACGGCATGGACGTCGACGTCGGTCTCAGGGGCGACAAGGAAGCCATTGGCGTCGGACATGGGCCCGGCGACAGGCCTGGCGAAGCCTAAGGGGTCCGCTTGATAGGGCAAGAACCCTACGATCTCGCCCGCCTCGCACCGCATCACCGCGACGCGCGCGCGCGGCCGAACCGCGGCGGCTTCTTCGATGAAACCGAGACCGAAATAGGGGCTGCGCAGTCCCGGCGAGGCCGTCCTGATCGCGGCCCACGCTTTGCGTTCCGCCTCATTCAAGGCGGCGGGCGATTTGATCTCGATCACCATCGCGGATCTGAACCTCGCTGCAAGAATTCGCATGCGACTGTAGGCGCACTCGAGTAAACAACGGATGTTTTTCCGTATAAGGAGCGGCGTGATGTTGCTGAGACATCTCCTCGGCTACGTGCCGGCTCACGCCGCCAACGCGCTTGTCGGTTTCGGCGGCGTGTTCATCCTGACCCGGCTGCTAGAGCCCTCTGAATACGGCCGCTACGCGCTCGCGATCTCTGCGCTCGCGCTTATCCATCAGACGTTCTTCACATGGCTCGAAGCCGCAGTGGCGCGGCGCTACGCCATGGCCGAGGAACGCGGCGACGTCGCCCAAGACCTCGCCACCGCCTTCGCCGCAGCGGCCGCCGTCACCGCAGCGCTTGCAGCGCTTGGCGGCGGCGCGCTCATCATCGCGCACGCCTCCGGCGTGACGGGCGATTGGGGCGCGCTGTTGGGCTTTGCTTTCGGCGTCATCGTCGTCAGCGGGGTGCAGCGCCTCTCTCTTGAGGCCCGCCGGGCGGCGCGAGAGGTCGCCCGCGTTTCAGCGCTGCAGACCACTCAAACCCTGTTCGGCTTTCTCCTCGGGGTCGCTCTGGTCCTCGCCACGGACCTTCAGGGCGCGGGACCGATCGGGGGGCTCTTCGTTGCAGCTCTGATCGTCGCGCTCGTCGACCTTCCCTCCATGCTGCGCCGCGCCAAACCGGGACGCCCGGATTTGGGACGGCTCAAGGTCATGTTCGGCTATGGCGGGGCGGTTTCGGCGTCGTTGTTCTTCGAAGAAACCCTCGCGGTGGCGGACCG
>CAZABJ010000004.1:0-58052 GCA_964483375.1 uncultured Caulobacterales bacterium | reverse complement strand
ACGGTGATGCTTGAGGAAAGCTATCGCGCTGATGCGATCAGGGTCATCCCGCCCATCGCCTTTGCGGGCTTTCTCAACGGTGTGATGACATACTACATCCACCAGTCCTTCTTGCTGGCGAACCGCTCAGGCCAGATGGCGCTGTCCATGGCGGCGCCCGCAGCGCTGAATGTCGGGCTCAATCTCTGGTGGATCCCGCTTTACGGGATTATGGGCGCGGTCTGGGCGACGGTTGCGGCCTATGCCGTCGGAATCACGCTGTGCGCGGTTTGGGGCCGGCGGCTCTTCCCGCTGCCCTTGCCCTGGCTGACGCTTGGCAAGGCCCTCGTCGCCTGCGGCCTTATGGCGCTTGGCGTGCGGCTGATGCCCAGCCTCCCCGACCTCGCAGTGGTCGAGCTTTTGCTTAAAGCCGGGACGGGAGCGACGGTTTACGGCCTCGCCGCCCTCGCGCTCGACATTGGCGGTTGCCGCGCCTGGCTCACGGAACTGCGCGGCCAGCTACGCTCTGCGGAGGCTTCATGACGGTGCATGCCGACATCCTCGCATGCTGGCGCAGCGCCAGCATCACTGACGCCGAGCCCGACTTGTCGGTGTTGACCCCGTTTAAGGGCGACGACCCCGCCCCGCTCTTGCTTGCGTTGGGCGAAGAACTGGGCGGGGGCCCCGATCCGAACTCGGTGGAAATTATTCTGTATGACGATGGAACAGGCGACTACGCGCTGCTGCAGCGTCTTGCCGCGCTCGTCGAAGACGCGCCCTGCCCCGTTGCGCTCCTGTCCGACCAGGTCAATCGCGGACGCTCCGTCGCCCGCAACAGGCTCTTCGCGGAGGCGCGCGGACGCCATGTCCTGTTTCTGGACGCCGACATGCTGCCAGACAGCCCGCACTTCTTGGCGCGATGGGTGTCGCTGATCGAAACCGAAGACCCCGGCGTGGCCTTTGGCGGCTTTTCGGTGGATCGCGCCCCGCGCTCTCGCGAGACTGCGCTGCACCGGGCGTTTTCGGCCTCCTCCGAATGCCCGCCCGCTATGGTGAGGGACGAGCAGCCCGCAAAATTCGTCTACACGAGCAACCTAATGGTGCGCCGGGACATTCTCGAAGCCGCGCCGTTTGACGACGGGTTCGCAGGATGGGGCTGGGAGGACGTGGAATGGGCCGCCCGCGTAGCCCAGCTGACCCCCATTCGGCATGTGGACAACACCGCGACCCATCTGGGCCTTGAAAGCCCGGACAAGCTCTTGTCCAAGTTCCAGAAGTCCGCCCCGAATTTTCGCCGTTTCGTCGAGCGTCACCCCGACCTCGCTCAGGCGTTGCCCAGCTTCAAAGTCGCCCGCGCCCTCTCACGCGCGCCGGCGGCGCGGGCGCTTCGCCCCCTATTCGCCGCGCTCGCGCGCGATCGCTACGGCATGACGCCCATGACCGCACGGGTGCTGGCGCTGAAGCTGTGGCGCGCCAGCTGGTATGGAGAAGCCCTCACATGAGTGACGCTTACCACGATGGCGGCGGCCTATTGGGCAAAGTCCAGCGCCGCTTGGTGCGCTACGCCGCCCGGACGCCGGCGCCAATCCGCGGCGAACGGCCGACCGTGTCGATTACGTTCGACGACTTTCCCCGATCCGCCGCCGATGAGGGCGCTGCGATCCTCGAAGCCGCGGGCTTTCGCGGAACCTATTACTGCGCCGCGGGGTTTGCGGGACAGGAAAACCATCTCGGCGCGCTGTTCGAGCCCAGCGACCTTCTGGGGCTGGCCGAACGCGGCCATGAAATCGGATGCCACACCTACAGCCACCTCGACTGCGCTGAAGCGTCGACCGCGCAAATTGAAAACGAACTGGCGCGCAACGCTCAAGCGATCGCAGCGATGGGACATGGCGCGCCGTTGCGCTCGTTCGCCTTTCCCTTTGGGCAATCCTCACTTGCGGCCAAGCGCTATTTGACGCCCCGCTTCGACACCCTCCGCAGCGTCGCGCCCGGCCTCAATCAGCGAACCGTCGACTGCGGCTATGTGCTCGCCGTGGGACTGGACGGCGGGGAGTTCGGCGTAAAGCGGGCGCTGAGACTGTTGGAGCGCGCCCAAAAAACCGGCGGATGGCTGGTGCTCTATCTTCATGACGTGCGCGAAAACCCAAGCGAATGGGGCGCGCGTCCGAGCGAACTCTATCGCGTGGTGGACGCGGTGACGGCCTCAGGCGCAGCGGTCAAAACCATGGGCGAAGCCGCCCGGGACATTCTGGCGAGGGCGGCGTGATGCAGCTCTCCGTGGTCATCCCGACATTCCGGCGGCCCGACCAGCTTCTGACCGCCGCGCGCTCGGCCTTCGCGCAAACCGGGATGGCGGACGTCGCTTACGAGCTGGTGGTCGTCGACAATTGTCCCGACAATTCCGCCGCCGACGCCATCGAGATGTTGCGGGCGGAAGCGCCGATACCGTTTACGGGGCTGAGCGAGCCGCAACCGGGCGTGGCCAACGCCCGCAATGCAGCGCTTAGGGTCGCCCGGGCGCCGAAAATCGCCTTTCTCGACGATGACGAAATCGCCGACCCGAATTGGCTGAGCGAGCTGCTAGCCGCCCACACGCGGCTCGACGCCCCCATCGTCTTCGGCCGCGTCGTCGCGCGACTGCCCGATCCCGACCATGCGCACGCAGGCTTTCTCAGCGACTTCTTCTCCCGTGACGCGGGCGACGAAGAGCGGCTGCTTGATGATTTTTACGGATGCGGAAACTGCCTTCTCGACAGGCAGGCCCTGGGCTTGCCTCCAGAACCGTTCGATGCGCGCGCCAATGAAATCGGCGGAGAAGACGACTATCTGTTCGCCCCGCTTTTGCGCGCCGGCGCTCGGTTCGGTTGGGCGCCGAGCGCGCGCGTTTGGGAGGTCGTTCCGCCCTCTCGCGCGAGGTTGCGCTACATCCTTCGCAGAAGCTTCGCCTACGGACAAAGCCCAAGCCAAGCCTGCGCGGCGGCGAAACCTGCCGATTATCTTGGGGTGGCGTTTTGGATGGGGGTGGGGCTCGCGCAATCGGCCGGCTACGGACTTGCCGCGGCAGGCGCGTGGATCATCCGCGCGCCCCAGCGCCTCGCCCTGCTTGATCGAGCCGTCAAAGGGCTGGGCAAGATCTTCTGGATGCCAATGTTTGAGTTTCGCTTTTACGGCCGGGCCGCTGCGCGTCAGCCGCGCTGAAGCTACCGGAACGGACCAGCGCGTCGCGACAGGCGGGGCGACCGCATTCCAGGCGCAGGCGGGGCTTCCAATGCGTCCTTCGCGCCCACCATCAGCTTGGTGGCGAGCGCAATGAAGATCACCCAGGTCAGACTGTTGCGTTCTAGGATCGAACTCTCGGAAATCGAGAACAGCAAAAACAGCATCAGCCAAGGCAAACAAAGATACACGTCTTTGCCGCGGGGGATGCGGATGAAGGCCAACACCAGGGTCGCGAGCAGCCCCAGCGCGCAGACCGCCGCGCCGACCACGCCGATGGACAACGCCACCTCCAGCCAGCCGTTATGGGCGGTGGGGACATTCCACTGGGTGGCCTCGCGAACGTAGAAGGCCGGGCCGAGAGGGTCTTCCCAGAAGGTCTGATAGCCGTATCCGAGCCAAAAGCGCTCCTGGAGAAACTCTAGCAAAATCGTCCAGATCTGGGTCCGCCCGGTCAGGGTGACGTCTTTGCCCATCAGGCCGAAAAAGACCTCCGGCGCGATCAGGACGAAACTGAGAAACGACGCCGCGCCCAACACCCCCGCATAGCCGAACATCAAAGCCGTGGCCGGGCCCGTTCTCAGCGTCCCAATGGCCAGCATCGTGCCGAAACCGAGCATCAAGGCCAGCAATGAGGTCTTGGACTGGGACAAAATCACCAAGGCGACCGCAAGGACCAGCAAACCGCCCCAGAGCCACTTCTGCTGGGGGCGGTACAGGGCCGCGCAGGCGAAAATAAGCGCGCCCCGGGCCATTTCCGCACCGAGCGTGTTCTTCTCAAACCACATGCCCTTCCAAGCGCCGGCGTTCACGTCTTGGTGCACGCCGAGCGACGGGAGCCCGACGGAAATCAGCGCGTTGCCGACCGCAAGAATGGCGAAAGTCACCGCCAGGATCTGAACCAGCCCGCGCCAATCGTAGCGGACCGCGAGATACATCCCGAAAGCCGTGGTCATCGCCAACGCAATCGCGCGGCGCAGCGCGATGCCGGGATCGATCGCCCACATGACGGACGCCAACGCGATCGCCACCGGTATGACGAGCAGCCAAGCCTGGAAGCCCGCCGACAAGAAACGGAGCGGCCTTGCGGCCAAACCGATCAATGCGCCGGCATAGACCGGCAGCCAAAGCATTCGGAGAAATGCTGAGGATTCCGGCCGTTCCGCCGAGGCGAACAGGGTCGGCAACAGCGCGCCGGAGAACAACAACAAGGCGAGGACGACGAAGGCGTGCTCGCCCCACGCCGCAGCATCCGCCACTGTGGGCCCGCGCGTTTGCGCCGGCTGGTCGTAGGTCGCCGCTCGCCGCATTGGTCTTTAGGCCGCTTCGCCGCGCGCGCTCCCCACGCCGCCCAACAGGACCGCGCCCTCGCAGCGCGCGCCGCGCCCTTCAATCTCAGCAATCACCCTGCGCGCCTCAGCAAGCGCCGGGCCGTGATCGGCGGTGACGACGACAACCCCGTTCGCCCGCGGCGCAACGGTAAGCCCGACCGCCGAGCGCGCGCGCGCGGGGGCGTCAACCACGATGAGATCCGCCGCCTGGCGCACGGCGCGCCAATAGTCCGGAGCGTCCCGCATCCGCACCCGCCAGCCCTCGCGCATGGCGCGCCCGTTAAAGTGAGACACGAAAAGTCGCTGGGCGCCGACCTGCCGCAGCGTGACGAAGCGGTTCTCTCCCTCGACCGGCGCGTCCTGAGCGTCGCGAACGCTCCAGAACGGCGTCTCGCCTTGGGTCGCATCGAACGCTCCGCCGAGCGCGCCGCAAAGACGCTCCGTCTCCGGCTCAGAAAACGCCCGACAATGGGTGTTGGCGTGCAGGTCCAGATCGATGAGCCACACGCCGCGCTTTGCGGTCCGCGCGACTTGGCGCGCGAACTCGCGGGCCACCATCGCGCGGGGTCCGTCTTCCCGCGCGGACATGAAGACGATGACGCGCCCTCGGCCGCCCGGCGTCGTTGCGGCTTCAAACCGTTGCGTCAGTGTCCCGAGTTGCTGGCTTAAATCGCTATGCGTCATGACTGATCGCCCCCGCCCTCATCGCGCCGCAACGGCGTCAGCATCGATCACCGCGAGGATGGGCACGCCGAGCGTCCGGGCGGCCGAGCTTCGGGTGGGGGCGACTTTCCTCAGCACGCCCCGCAACAACCCCGCCGCCAACGCCGACAAGCCCGCGAGCAACACCAACGCCACAAACGCCAAGCGTCTGGGGCTCGACCCTTCGATCGGCGCGATGGCGCGTTGAATGATGCGCACATTGTCGTTCTCGTCGCGGGCGATCGCTTGTCTGGTTCGGCCCGCCTCCTCGCGTTCGGCGAGACTGCGCACCGTTGATTCCAGAGCGGCGCGTTCCCGGGCCACGCGATCGAATTCCGGGGCGAGCTCCTGGATCCGGATTTGGCGGGCGCGGTTCTCATCCAGCTGACGCGTCAGAGCCGCCTCCCGCCGGCGCATGGACGCCACCTCAGCCTCAAGCTGCAGCCGTTGGGTGTCGAGCGCCTGACGCACGGGATTAACGCCGCGCCGGGTGAGCCCGCCTTCCACCCCGCCCTCTTGGAGGGATGCTTGAAGCTGCGCGATGCGACGCTCGACAGCTTGCACCGGGCGGCTCTCAGGCAGGTAGCGCGACAACAACTCGTCACGCTCAACCAGCAAAGTCTGCAAGCGCTCGCTTGCGCTGTCATCCACATAAAGGGTGATTTCCGCAGGGGTTTCTTCGGCGCGCCGCGCCAGCGCCCCAAGTTGGCTTTCCGCGGCCTCTCGCGCCGCTTGGGCGGCGAGAAGAGCGTCTGCGAGCGTTGTTCCCCGTTCCTGCGCTGCGGCGCGTTCGCCATCAAAATCGCCGATATCGTTCGCCGCCAGCAGCGCTTGGATCTCGCGATTCAGCTCCAACAGCCGCGCCTCAGCGGCGTCCCGCTCCGCGCCCAATCCGCGTTCATCGAAGTCTAGAAGCTGCTCGCGACGGAAGTCCTGATACTCGTCGAGAATCTGGTTGAGCACCATGGCGGACATATCCGGATCTTCATGCCGGAAATAGACGTCGATCGCAGGCGAGTTCGGCGAAATCACCGTCCAGAAATTGCGCGACATCAGCCGGGCGGCGAACCCCTCCAGACGCGCAGCATTTTCGTTCCCGCGCGCCGTAAGCCGGGGATAAATCGCCGACGGACCAAACCCCGGCGTGCGCAGCACCCTGTTTTTCAGTTCGTTCGACTGAAGAAGGGCGATCTCCGCTTGGACGGTTTCTTGGGTCTGAAAGCTCTGCCGAGATTGTTCGCCGACGACCGGGTTGGGCGAGTAGCTGTCGTCCAACAGCACGAGAACCCGCGCATCGGCCTCGTACGTCGTCTCAAGCCTGAAAACGATGAAAGCGGTTCCGATCGCCAGAACCCCAGCGCCCACCGCCGCCATAAGCCAGCGTTCGCGCCACAGCATCAGCGCCAAGTCGGAAAGCTGGAGGTTGGGCAGTTGAGACCACCCCCCGCCCTCGCTTGCGTCGCCGCGTTGTCCGCCGTGAACCATGTTCGTCGCCCGCCGCGTTTTCGCGCACGGACCCCGCCCGCGCGACCTTCCCGTCAACCTTAAGCGTTGTGCTTAAATTTTCCTTATGCATTCAGGGATATCCTCCGTTTTGTCGGATTTTTTCCTGGGAGCCGAAGTCTCATGAAATCGTCATTGAGGACCGCCACGGCTCTGGTCTTATGCTGCGCTGTCACAGGGTGTTTGGGTCCGCGCGCGGTCTCCACGCCGGACTTTCCCCTGGGGCGCTTCCAAGCCTGGAGCGACGACGCCCCCAGCTACCGCATCTATCCCGGCGACACGCTCGCGCTCACCGTGCTCACCGCGCCGGAACTCGACGCTGAGCTTGAAGTCGCCCCCGACGGTCGGATCTCTCCGCCGTTGTCGGGCGAGATTATGGTCGCCGATCTCACCGTCGGGCAGGCGGAACGCGCGCTTGAGGCGGCGCTGGCCGCCCAGCTGCGCGATCCCGATTTGGAGCTCCGGGCGATCGGCTTTGGGTCGCAGCGGATTTTTGTCGGCGGGGAAGTGGGCGAACCGGGCGTTTATGACCTTCCCGCCGGCGCAGGCGCGCTTGAGGGCGTTATGATGGCGGGCGGCTTTCGAAACACCGCCGCCTCAGGTCATGTGGTCATTCTGCGCCGCGCGCCCCAAGGCGGCGCCATGCTGCGGGTGGTCGACGTGAGCGCGGGCCTGCGCCGCGGCGCGGACGCCGACCCCGTCGCGCTTCAGCGCAATGACGTGGTGTTCGTGCCGCGCTCGTCCATCGCCGAGGTGAACTTGTTCGTTCAGCAATATGTCCGAGACGCGCTGCCGGTGGATTTCGGGTTCTTCTATGACCTCAACGGCGATGTGAACTAGCCGTTCTCGTCGCCTTTCTCGCCGCGGCGTCGACTGCGGCGATTTCCCCGCAAGACAGGCACAAAAAACGGCGCCGCAGCGCCGCTTTTCCGTTTGCTGATGGAAGGGGGTTACGCCGCTTTCGGACGTTCGGCCAGCCATTCCCGCGCGAGGCGCTGAGCCGCGGCGATCTCCGAGGAGGCCATGTGCTCAGCGACCTCTTTGCGGTATTCCTTCGCAGCCGCCGACCCCATCATAGCGGCGAGGTTGAACCATTTGTGCGCCTGCACATAGTCGAGCGGCGCTCCCTGCCCGGTCGAAAACGACAGTCCCAAGCGATACAGGTCTTCCGCCGTCGCATCTCCGCTCTCTTGAGCGTCGGCTGGGGCGATATCGGCTCTACGGTCAGCATACTGAACAGCGATCATGATCGGCGACTCTCACTCTTGAACTGCGCCGACGGCGTTCCCTGCGCCGGACCGGCCCCACCTGCGAGCCGGGATCTCCGTCTCGCCTTCCCCAAGAGAATTCAAAGGTCGTCGTTTCGATGAAGTTAAAGTGATCCAGAAGAACCCAAAAATATTCGTCGCGCCGTTTTATCCAACAAATGGTCGAACCCGGCCACGCCTCCGCGTTCCCCGGGGCCGCCAGGACAGCGCGGCGGGCGCGGGCTTCGTCATTGCGCCCATTGTCTGGGTTCTGAGCGACACCGACACCTCCCGCCGCCGCCCAGGACGCGATGGGGGCGCACACGGACAGCACGATCGCGCGCACGCTTCGTCCGACAAACGGGGTCAGCCCGAAAGAGCCTCAGCGACCCAGCAGGCGGCGCACGCTGTTCCCACGCGCCTCACCGACTGGCCCGGCGGAGGCTCTCCCCGCCGAGCGCAATCGCGTGACTTAGGCGGGAGCCGTCCCGTCGCCGCTGGCTGCAGAAGCTAGGATTAAGCCGGACCAGAGACGATGCGGAACCGCACCATCACCAAGCCGGCCCCAATCTCTAGTCCGCCTTTTCAACCTTGGGCCGGGCCCTTTGACCAAACAACACGTCGCGCGCAAGTTTTGAAGTTTGGTCCGAACCGGCGATATCGAGGCTCTTTGCGACTTTCACCGCATTGCCACGCCGCACCGCCGGCCTTTCCCCTACCCGCTCAACCCACGCGGCGAGATGCGGGAAATCGGCTATGGTCTGCCCCTGCTTCTCGGGCAGCACCCAGGGCCAAATCGCGATATCGGCGATGGAGAAGGCGCCGGCGACATAGTCCCGCCCATCGGAGAGCCGCACGTCCAGAACGCCGTAGAGGCGGTTGGTTTCATTGATGTAGCGCTCCCGCCCATAGGCGATCTCCGCGTCGTCAGAAACGATTTTCGGCGCGTAATTCCGGAAATGATGGGTCTGACCCGCCATCGGGCCCAGCCCGCCCACTTGCCAGAACAGCCATTGTTCCACATCGACGCGCGCGCGCTCCTCCTGCGGATAGAGCCGTCCGGTTTTCCGACCCAGATACTGCAGGATAGCGCCGGATTCGAAGATTGAGATGGGAGCGCCGCCAGGACCTTCCGGATCGATCAGTGCGGGCATCTTGTTGTTTGGGCTGATCTTGAGAAAATCAGGCTTGAATTGGTCGCCTACGCCAATGTTGACGGGGTGGACCTCATAGGGGAGGTCAAGCTCCTCAAGTGCGATCGTGATCTTTTTGCCGTTTGGCGTGGGCCAATAATAGAGCTGAAACGGGGCCTGCGTCGACATGCGCGCCTCCTTTGCTTGGTGCGTTGTCTCTTAAGTCGGGGCCGCGCGGCCGCATTCAAGCCGCAATTCGCTCACGTCGGCGCGAGCGCGCCGCCATAGCTGCGCAACGCCTCGATGCGCTTTTCAATCGGCGGATGGGTGGCGAGCATCCCAGCAAAGCCCGACGCTTTGTGTTCCAAGAACATCTCCCGGACTTCGGTCGGCGCGCGCGACACGTCGCTGCGGCCGGCGACCTTCTCCAAGGCGCGCGCCATGGCGTCAGGGTTCTTGGTCAACTCCGCCGCACCGGCGTCAGCGAGGTATTCGCGCCGCCGCGACAGCGCAAATCGGACGATCACAGCGAACAGATAGGCGACCGCGAGTATCCCGATCGCAATCGCCAGCAACAACGCCGCATTGCCCCCGCCCGATCGCCGGTGACGGTCCGAGCGCGGCAGGTTCACGCGGAACATGTTCCGAAAAGCGAGCTCCGCAAAGAAACCGATGACGCCGACAAACACCGCGGCGACCACGAGCAAGCGGACGTCCCGATTGCGAATATGGGTGAGCTCATGCGCCAAGACGGCTTCAAGCTCGTCGGCTTCAAGCCCCTGCATTAAGCCGCGGGTCACCGTGACGGCGTAGGTTTCATCGCTCAAGCCGCTTGCAAACGCGTTGCGCGCGTCGGTTTCGATGATCCGTAGACGCGGCATCGGAAGGCCGCGGCTTATGCAGAGGTTCTCCAAGAGATTGTAGAGTTCCGGCTCCTGGCCGCGCTCAACGCGCCGGGCGCCTGTCGCGGCGTCGATCATCCCTTGATGGCCGAGCGCGGCGACGGCGTACCAGACGCCCGACCCCACCAGCGCCACGGATGCCGCTGCGGGCATATCCGCCCATGCCGCGGCGAGGCCGACGTCCACATCCTCCGCCCCGGCATAGGCCTGAAACACGACCATCAGCGCGAAGGCCACCGCCATCACCAGAAGCGGGAACAGCACCAGGAGAAGGATCGACTTCGCGTTATTGTTCCAAATGTATGTGCGGAGCCCGACCGCCTGCACCGCCATGGCCCGCGTCCGTCGCGTCTACTCGAAGGACACTTGGGGAGGACGCTCCACAACCGCGCGATCCGCGGCGGCCACCTCGAAGAAGTCCCGCTGTCGGAACCCGAAGGCGTTGGCCAACAACACCGCGGGGAACTGCTCCTGCGCGGTATTGTACTCGGCGACCGCGTTGTTGAAGAACCGGCGGGCGGCGGCGATTTTGTTCTCCAGATCCGCCAATTCGGCCTGCAGCTGCAGGAAGTTCTGGTTGGCCTTGAGATCCGGATAGGCTTCGGCCAGCGCGAACAACCGGCGAAGCGCGCCGGTGAGCATGTTCTCGGCTTGAGCCTGCTCTTTTAAATCCGCGCCGGAATCCACGGCGGCGTTCCGCGCCTGGATCACCGCCTCGAGGGTTTCCCGCTCATGGCTGGCATAGCCCTTCACCGTCTCGACGAGATTGGGCACCAAGTCGTGGCGCTGTTTGAGCTGGACGTCGATGTCGCCCCAAGCCTGATTGCAGGTTTGCCGCAGCGCGACCAGCCGATTGTAGATGAGAATAATGGCGAAAACGGCGACGACGACGACGCCGAGAAGGATCCAAACAAGGTTCATCACACGACTCCCTGCGCGATGGCGGAAAATGACTCCATTCTCGCGTCACGTCGAGCCGGTGGAGCGCTTTGTGTCTACCGCAAACGCGTTAAGAACCCGTCCGCGGTCGAAACACGCCCGACCGGGGGAAGCCGCGCGGCGCGGTTTTTCCCGCTTGGGCGCGCTTGCCGAGCCAATCCCGCCACTCCGGGCAGCTTTGCCGACGACCGCCCGCATCAAGCCAACTCAGCCCATCCTCAGCTGCGAACGTGGTCACATCCGCAAGGGCCGCGCCCCGATAGCTTTGCAGCCGCACGCCCTTCCCCCGACCCATTTCCGGCAAGTCGGCTAGCGGAAAAATGAGCAACTTCTTGTTGTCGCCGATGACGCCCACTTGGTCGCCGACGGCCTCGACGCAGGCCGCGGCCTCTTCGGCGGGGTCGAGATTGAGCACCTGTTTGCCGGAACGCTTAGACGCTTCGACCTCGTCTTCAGGCGCAATAAAGCCGCGCCCCGCTCGAGAGGCGACGAGCAGCTTCCGTCCCGGCTTGCGCACGAAAAGCGCAAGCGGCGCGTGGTCGTCGGGCAATTCGATATGCAAGCGGATCGGCTCGCCCTGGCCGCGACCGCCGGGAAGCTTGTCGCAACCCAGCGTGAAGAACCGGCCGTCCGAGGCGAACAAGACGACGCGGTCGGTGGTTTCAGCCGGAACCACGAACGCGGCTGCGTCGCCATCTTTGAATTTCAGATCGCTCACGTCGTCCACGCGGCCCTTAAGCGCGCGGATCCACCCCTTGTGCGACAGGACGACCGTGATCGGCTCACGGGCGACGAGCGCTTCGACGGACACCGAAGCCGTCGCCGCCGGCGCAGCCCCGAGCTGCGTGCGTCGACGGCCAAGGTCGGTGTCAGGCGCGAACAAGGCGCGGGTGTCTGCGAGCTCTTCGCTCACCCGTCGCCATTGCTTGGCGACATCGCCCAGAAGCGATTCGATCTCGCGCTTTTCGGCTTTGAGCGCCTGGTCTTCCTTGCGGATCTCGATTTCTTCGAGCTTGCGCAGCGCGCGCAGGCGCATATTGAGGATCGCCTCGACCTGCCGTTCGGTGAGAGCGAAGCGCTGCTGCATCACCGCCTTGGGCTCATCCTCCTCCCGGATGATGGCGATGACTTCGTCGATGTTGAGATAAGCGATGAGATACCCGGCCAGCACCTCCAGCCGGTCGATGATCTTCTCAAGGCGCCGGCGAGAGCGACGCTCGAGCACCTCGCGCCGATGGGCGAGAAAGGCCTGCAGCGCCTCTTTCAGTCCCATCACGCGCGGTGCGCCGGTCTCGTCGAGAACATTGAGGTTCAGCGAAAACCGCGTCTCAAGCTCGCTTAGCCGGAAGAGGGACTCCATGAGCATGCCCGGCTCGACCGAACGGCTCTTAGGCTCGAGCACCAACCGAACGTCTTCTGCGCTTTCGTCCCGGACATCGCCCAAAAGCGGGGCTTTGCGGGTTTCGATGAGTTCGGCCAGGCGCTCCACCAGTTTTGACTTCTGCACCTGATACGGAATTTCGGTGACCACCACGCGCCACTGCCCGCGGCTGAGTTCCTCGACGCTCCATTTCGCCCGCACACGGAACGCACCGCGCCCCGTGGCGTAGGCCTCCTCGATGGCCGCGCGGTCTTCGGCGAGTTCGCCGCCCGTGGGAAAGTCCGGCCCCTGAACGATGTCAACGAGTTTGGCCGGGGCGATGGCGGGTTCCTCGATCAACAGCCGCGCAGCGTCGATGAGCTCAGCGGCGTTATGCGGCGGGATCGAGGTCGCCATGCCCACCGCGATGCCCGTTGACCCGTTGGCGAGCAGATTGGGATAGGCGGCGGGCAAAACCGCGGGTTCTTCATCCGCGCCGTCATAGGTTTCGCGAAAATCGACCGCGCCCTGGTCGATGCCGACCAGCAGCGCTTGGGCGGCGTCGGAGAGGCGCGCTTCGGTGTAGCGCATGGCCGCGGGCTGGTCCCCGTCCACATTGCCGAAATTCCCCTGGCCGTCGACGAGCGGGTAACGCTGGGCGAAGTCCTGGGCGAGCCGCGCGAGCGCGTCATAAATCGCCTGGTCGCCATGGGGGTGATAGTTGCCCATCACCTCGCCCACGATTTTCGCGCATTTCTTGAACGCCGTGTCGGGGTTCAGCTTTAGCTCGCGCATCGCATAGAGGATGCGGCGTTGCACCGGCTTCAGCCCGTCTCGCACGTCCGGCAGCGCGCGCGAGGTGATGGTCGACAACGCGTAAGCCAAATACCGGCTCGACAAAGCGTCGCCCACAGGCTCGTCGATGATGCGGCCGGGATCCGGCGGATCGATTAGGTCGGTGCTCATGAGCGCAGGCTTTCAACGACGGCGGTGATTCGAGGCCGTCATTATAGCGCGGCGCTGCGCGAAATCGCCGTGGCGTTCCTAGGCTAACACGTCGCCCCGCCCGCCACGGGTCGCAGCGCCAGCCAAACCGGGTCGTCGTCGACATGGAGCCGTGGGGACAGGGCGGCGACGAAGCCTGTCTCGCCTTCGCGGTTTTCACACGCGAAGAAGTAGCCGCGAAGCGTGAGCGCCACGGGTTCTTGCTCGTTCAAGAAATCCGTCAGCGCGATCGCCCCCGTGACGCCGCCATCCGGTTCATCGCGCAGGATGACCCCGGGCGCGCCGCCGACGTTCTCCCCCCGCTCCCCGCCCAGCACGCCGTAATAGGCGCTCAACATGGCGGCCAGCGTGTCGGGCTCCGGCCGCCCCTCCGCCATGCGCCAGAAGAGGACATAGGACCAATAGTCAGCAGCCTCGCGGTCGGAAAACCCCGGCGGCAGACGCACGCTGGCTTCCAGCAGGCGACCCGGCGCGGCGGCGTCCGCATCCGCGGCCGGGCTTTCAGAAACGGGCAAGTCCTCCGCGAACCAGTTCTCGGGCGTGGGCAAGCCCTGGCCCGCGGCGGGGACGGCGACGGTCAAAGACGCTCCCAAAGACGCAAACAGAACCAGTTCTCTCATGGCTGTTCCTCACCCTGGTTGGAAAGCACGCCCTTTTGCGTCCGCGCCTCCGGGCGCTGACGGTCTGCGGCCCACAAAACCCGCCGCTCAAAACCTATTCGATCAACGCCGAGCCGTCACGCTGCGAGAAACCCATCTTCCCACGCAGAGCGGGGATATCGTGGCCGATGGGCGCAGCTGACGGGCGGCGCGGTTAGGCGTCGTTTTTGATCCGCATAACTTCGGCTACACGCCCGGCCTCAGTTGTGGGCAGGTCGAACCGTTCGGCGAGGCGCTGCAAGAACGCCCGTTCAGACACCGCAACATTTCGGTCAGCATACGCCACGTCAAGACAATGGGCGTAGACCGCTAGGCGAAACCTCCGATCCTCCCGCAACGCGGCGAGGGCCTCATCGGCGGCGGCGTTGGGGCCGTATTTGTTCATCGCCGCGCCGGCCCGCCGCCACTCCGCCTCGAATTCTTCCGCCGCAAGCTGGTGCAGGCTATGGCTGCGAACGCCCAGCACATTGATCTCGAACTGCTCTTCGGGAGCGGCAAAGCCGTCAGCTTCCATAGTGAGAACAAGCAGCGTGATAATAGCGCGCTGCTCAGGCGACGCGCTTGTCGGCGCAATACTCTCGGTGAAAAAATTGTTCATCCCGGCGTCTCTTGCTCAAAAGCTGTTCTTGATTTCCATTACATCTTGAATCATTCGCCCCTTTACAGGGTCAATCTCAAGAAGCGTTCCCAAAGTATCGATAAATACGCGCTCTTCGGGTTTCATCTCCCGATCGGCATACACGATATCCAGCGCATGCGCATAAGCCGACTCCCG
The DNA here is from genome assembly GCA_964483375.1 of uncultured Caulobacterales bacterium. Lineage (GTDB taxonomy): Bacteria > Pseudomonadota > Alphaproteobacteria > Caulobacterales > Maricaulaceae > JAUIEH01. The sequence goes on along the minus strand of CAZABJ010000004.1, from coordinate 43,298 downwards.
CACATCGGCACGTTGTGCAAGGCCCGCGCACGCCCTACGCAGGGTGTTGTCAAAGCCGTTCGGCTCGTCGTGCTCTGAACCCGACAATCGGCGATGCAACTCGCCACGCAAATTGGACTGCAGTTGCGAGGGCATCTCCCGATAGAGCGGGTTGAGCGTGTGCGTGCGCATGCTCAGCGCCTCGATCTCCAGCTCTTCTTCGGTGCTGACTTCGCCATCCGCCAGCGAGGCGGCACAAAGCAGCGTTAGCAGGCACTTGTCCTGCGGCCAGTTTTCGCCGCCCAAGCGATCCTCGAACGGCGCGCGTTCATCGGGTTGCTTTCGCTTGCTGAATAACTTGAACATGGTCGCCCCTCCCAAGGAGGGTAAGTTTATACCACGCCGGGCGCCCGCGGAAGCCGACACCGCCCTCAGCCTTCCTCCGCGACCTCCCCCAACCGCTCCGCCAACCGCGTCCGCGCGTCGGGAAGGTGGCGGTCGGCGGGCCACAAAACTTGCCGCTCCAGAAAATGCCCGGTGAGCGCCAAGCCGTCACGCAAATCCGTCGGGGTCGGCGCAGCTTGGGACCCGAGCAAAAAGGGCGGCAGCTTGAGGAGTTTGTCGAGATAGGGCTGGGCCTCAGGCGCATGGCCGTCAACCGCTCGGCCGGTACGGGGGCTCACATGGGTGAGGTCGTCATACCCGCCGGTCAGCGCGCAACGGGTGAGGTCGAGCCCATAGCCTAAATCGGCTAACAGACCGGCCTCCCATTTCACCAAGAGCGCGGGCCAGTCGGGTGTCGCCGCCATGCCCGCCAACACCGCTTCGAGCCCCTCAAAGACGGCCGGATGCGGTTCGCGCTCGGGCAGACAAAGCTGCGCCACGCCGCATGCCGCCAGCACCCCGTCAACCCGCGCGGCGTCATCAATGAAATCGCCCGCACGCAAGACATCGCCGTCAACGCTCAGCGCGCCCAAATGCTCTGAAAGCCGCGCCCGCCAGCTCGCCTCAACCCGGTTTCCCGGCTGCAGCACGGGTCTGAGCGCCCGGCCGCGCGCCCCGCGCACGAGACCCGCATAGCGCCCATGCCGCGCGCTGAGCACCTCGACCACCGCGCTCGCTTCGCCATGGGGCCTTACCGACAACACCACCGCCGCATCGCGCCATTCCATGGGCTCACCCGCGCCTGGCGCGCAGGCTGCGGGTCCGCCCGCCGTCGCCGCTTGAGAATCTGGTCATGCGTCGACCTTACGCCTCAACGCACTGGGGGTCTTTAGGGACTGTGGATCCACTGCCGGCTCAACTGGACGTCATGGGGCGACGCAGGGGAGGTTCAGCGCCATGCACGCGCTCGACGTTCCAACGCTGGACCAGGCTCGCGACACCCTCCGCACGGTGTTCGGACACGGGGATTTTCGCGGCCGCCAGGCCGACGTTGTCGAGCCCGCGCTTGCGGGCGAAGACGTGTTGGCGGTGTTGCCCACGGGCGGTGGAAAAAGCGTCTGCTATCAAATCCCCGCCCTTTTGCGGCCCGGCGCAGGGTTGGTCATCTCCCCGCTCATCGCCCTGATGAGCGACCAGGTGGACGCGCTGCGCCAAGCTGGGGTGAAGGCGGCCCGCCTCGATTCCACGCTGGAGTATGAAGAGCGTCGCGACGTATTCGACGGGGTCGTCTCCGGCGCGCTCGATTTCGTCTACATGTCGCCTGAGGGCGTGATGAGCGAGGGCGTGTTGTCCCGCCTGGCTGAGGCTCGGTTGTCTCTCATCGCCATCGACGAAGCGCATTGCGTCAGCCAATGGGGGCATGATTTCCGGCCCGAATACCGGGCGCTCTCACGGCTCAAAGCCGTCTTCCCTGACGTGCCGCGCATGGCCGTCACCGCCACCGCGGACGCCCGCACCCGGGAGGATATCCGGGCTGAGCTCGACCTACGGGACGCCGCGGAAGTCATCGCCAGCTTCGACCGGCCCAATCTCGCCCTCGCCGCGGAACGCAAAGGCAAGTCCCCGATCGAAAGGGTCGTGCAATACGCCATGGCCCGGCCGGATCAGGCGGGCGTCGTCTACGCCGCCACCCGTGCTGGGACCGAGCGCGTCGCGGATGCGCTGAACCGCGCAGGTATCCCCGCGCTCGCCTATCATGCGGGGCTCGAGGCCGATGTCCGCGCGGCGCGACAGCGCCGGTTCATCAATGAGGACGGGCTCGTGATGGCCGCAACCGTCGCTTTCGGGATGGGCGTGGACAAACCCGACGTGCGTTTCGTCGTTCACGCCGATCCGCCGAAATCGCTCGAGGCGTATTGGCAAGAAGTCGGCCGTGCGGGCCGTGACGGGGAGCCCGCCGAAGGCTTGGCGCTGTTCGGCGGCGAAGACCTCCGCCGCAGCCTCCACCGCATTGAAGAGGGCGGCGCCGGGGAAGACATCCGCGCCATTCAGCGCCGCAAAGCCATGCAGCTGTTTGCGTTTCTCGACGGCGCGACGTGCCGTCGCGCCGCGGTCCGACGGCATTTCGGCGAAGCCGATGTTGAAGATTGCGGCGTTTGCGACAACTGCCTCGCCCCGCCGAGCCAAGCCGAGGACGTCACCCGGGAGGCTTCCATGGCGTTGTGGGCGGTGGCGAAAATGGGCGAGCGGTTCGGCCGCGGACGCATCATATCCCATCTGCGCGGCCGCGCTCCGAAGGACGATCTCGACGCCCGCTATGTCGACCTTAAGAGCTATGGCGCCGGCAAGGACTGGTCAGAGGCCGACTGGCGCGGGCTCATCGACCAATTGATGTTCGAAGGCTTGCTGACCGAAGCGGGAGAAAGCGGCCGACCCGCGCTCGCCTGCGGGGACCATGACGCGGTGAAGGCCGTGTTTAAGCGCGAACGCAGCGTAGCGCGTCGCACGCGCCCCTCCGCCGACAGGCCCGAACGGGCCCAGCGGCGCAGCGCCCAAACCAGCGATGACGATCTTACCGCCGCCGACGCCGCTTTGTTTCAACGCTTGCGCGCCTGGCGCAAGGACACCGCCTCAGATCAAGGCGTGCCGCCCTATGTGGTGTTCCACGACAAGGCGCTGCGGGAAATCGCGATCGCCCGGCCCGCCGCGCTGTCCGAACTCGCCCAGGTTCCCGGCGTCGGCCAGGCGAAGCTCTCCCGCTATGGCGCAGCGATCCTCGAGGTGCTCGCAGAAGGCGACGCCGCGGCGTGAGCTGACCGGTCAGTAGCGATCGCCGCTACGATAAGTCGGGGCGGCTTGGGCCCCATCCTCGGCTGAACGGGCGAAGGTCCCTAACGCCTCGACGCGGCGTTCAGTGTCGCTGATCGCTAAGACCCGAAATCAAGCCCGAGCGCGGCGAAGCGGCGACGATCGTCCATCCAATTCTCGCGCACCTTAACGTGCAGAAACAGATGCACCGGCCGCTCAAGCGTCTCTTGGAGCTCCTCCCGGGCGGCTTGCCCGATCGCTTTTATGGTTCGCCCGCCCGCCCCGATGGCGATGCGTTTGTGCCCTTCCCGCGCCACATACAGCGTTTGCTCGACGCGGACCCCGCCATCCTTGCGCTCCTCCCACTCTTCGGTTTCGACCGTCGAGGCGTAAGGCAGTTCGTCATGCAGCCGGAGAAAGACCTTTTCCCGCGTGATTTCCGCCGCCATCAGGCGCATCGGCAAATCCGCCAGCTGATCTTCGGGATACAGCCAGGGCCCGTTCGGCATGCGCCCGGCGAGATCGTCGGTTAAATCCTCAACCCCATCGCCATTCGCCGCGGAGATCATGAACACCGCGTCGTAGTCGATATCGGCGGTCAGGGTCTGGGTGAGCACGAGCAAATTTTCACGGGCGACCAGATCGATCTTGTTCAACGCGAGCAATTTTGGGCGGTTCACCGCGCCGAGCCCTTCGCGCAGAAGCTCGCGACCCTCCCCCTCAGGCTTCAACGTGGCGTCGACCAAATGCAGCGCCACGTCTGCATCCGCAACGCCCGCCCACGCCGCCCGCACCATCGCCCGGTCGAGCCGTCGCTTAGGTGAAAAGACCCCGGGCGTGTCGACGAGAACTACTTGGATCTCTTCGCGCACCATCACCCCGCGCACCTGAAAGCGCGTGGTTTGCGCCTTGTGGGTGACGATGGAGACCTTTTGACCGACCAAGCGGTTCACCAGCGTCGACTTGCCGGCGTTCGGCGCGCCGACAACCGCGACAAACCCGGCCCGTGTCTCAGACATCCACGCCCTCGCGCGCCAAAAGCGCCTCAGCCGCAGCGCGCTCGGCGTCTCGCCGCGACCCGCCCTGGCCTTCGCCGGGCGGCAAACCCTCCACGCTCACCCTCACCTCGAAACGCGGTCGATGGTCGGGGCCCTTTCGGGCGATGAGCTCATAGCGCGGCAAGCCATGGCGGCGCGCCTGCGCCCATTCTTGAAGCAGCGTTTTTGGATCTTTCGGTTTGCGCTCGACGGCTTCGATTTCGTCTTTCCAAAACCGGGTGATGAACGCGCTCGCCTTCTTCAAGCCGCCGTCGAGATAAATCGCGGCGATCAAGGCCTCGCAGGCGTCGCCGAGAATCTTGTCCTTCTCCCGACCGCCGGCGATCTCTTCGGACCGTGCGAGCCTCAGCGCGCCGCCCAAATCAACCGCCCGGGCCACGCGCGCGCAGGTTTCTTTTCGCACCAAGGCGTTGAGGCGCGGGGCCAGCCCGCCCTCTTCGGCGGCTTCGAATTTGTCGAAAACCTTGCGCGCGATCACCAATCCCAAGACCCGATCGCCCAAGAACTCGAGCCGTTCATTGTCGCGCACGTCGCGACGGCCGTCGCCGTAACTGGCGTGCGTCAGCGCTCGGACGAGCAGTTCTTCGTCCGAAAACCTATAGCCAATTCGGTGTTGCAGCGCTTCGAACTTGGTCATCTCATCGCGTCGAACGGACGGCGTGGAAGAACCGTCCCCAACGCAGATTGAGCCAGGTTCGCGGATCACGCCAACGGAAACCGCTCGTCGCGGACACCACGACCCAATCGGCGCGCCCGATGATATCGGCGATCGGCACATAGCCGACCCGTTCGGGTTGCCGGGAATCCGCGGACGCATCGCGGTTGTCGCCCATGACAAAGACATGGCCCGGCGGCACCTGAAAAATGATGGTGTCGTCGGGGTCAGACCGCGCGGCCCGCCAGGGCGGCTCCTGGGCGATATACTCATAATGGCGGGTCTGGTGACGGACGCCGTTCGGCAGCGTCTCGCGAAACGCCCGCACAAGGACGGTCGCGCCGGTCTCGTCTTGGCTGAGATATTCGCCGGCCGGCTCGCGCGGCGCCGCCTCGCCATTGATGTGCAAAACGCCGGCTCGCATCTGGATCGTATCTCCAGGAAGGCCGACGACCCGTTTTACGAAGTGGTCCCCGCCGCGAAGCGCGTTTCGGAACACGACCACGTCCCCGCGGCTCGGCCCGCCGCGCGGCGCAAGCGCCTCTAAAAACGGCAACTCAAGGAACGGCACGGACGTTGAGCCGAAGCCATACGGCCATTTCGCCACAAGCAACGTGTCTCCGCTCAGCAGCGTCGGCGTCATCGAAGTGGTGGGCACATGGACCGGTTCAAAGACGAAAGCGCGCAGCAACAAAGCCAGGGCGAACGCCAACAGGATCGCCCGCGCGCTCTCCAAAAGACGCTTGAGCGCGTCGCCGAGCCCCGGCTCCGCACGGCCCGGCGCGTCGTCTTGCTCTGCGGCCATCGCCACGTTCGGCCCTGCCTTCTCGCCGTTTCATCCAATGTCCGCATCCGGCTCGGCCGTGATGATGACGATCGCCTGAGCGAGGGGCGGCTCGTCTGTGATGGTCAGATGGACGCGCGCCCGCATGCCCGGCGGGGTCAGCGCTTGCAAACGCCGGGCCGCCCCGCCGACAAGCGCCAGGGTCGGCGCTCCGCTGGGGAGGTTGACCACGCCCATGTCGCGCCAACTGACGCCGTGACGCGGCACGCCCGTGCCCAGCGCTTTGGCGCAGGCTTCTTTTGCGGCGAAGCGTTTGGCGTAGGTTTCGGCGCGTTTGCGCCTGCGGTCGGCTTTCGCCCGTTCAATGTCGGTAAAGACGCGGTGGGTGAACCGGTCGCCGAACCGCTCGAGGCTCGCCGCGATCCGGCGAATGTCGCACAAATCCACCCCGATCCCGAGGATCACGCCGACACCGCTGCGCGCGCCTTCGCAATTGCCGCGCGCATGCGCGCCACCGCCGCCTCAAGACCGACGAACATCGCTTCGCCCATCAGGAAATGGCCGATATTGACCTCGCGGAGCTGAGGGATCGCCGCCACCGGCCCAACTGTCTCAAAGTCAAGGCCGTGGCCCATATGGACTTCGATTTCGGCCGACGCAGCGTAGGCGGCTGCGCGCCGCAACGCGCTCAACTCGGCGTCAGCCCCGGCCGTCTCGCCCGCAGCGAGAAGGCGGCAATACCGCCCAGTATGAAATTCAACCACCGGCGCGCCGAGGTCATGGGCGGCGTCGATTTGCGTCATGTCCGGTTCGATAAACAACGACACCCGCATTCCAGCCTCGCCGAGCGCGCGGATGACCGGGCGCAACGCCTCTCCCCCGCCCGCGGCGTTGAGGCCGCCTTCGGTGGTGCGTTCCTCGCGGCGTTCCGGCACCAGGCAAACCGCATGCGGCCGGACCGACAGCGCGATGTCGCGCATCTCTTCTGTGGCGGCCATTTCGAGATTGAGCGGGACGGCGAGTTCAGCCTCGAGCCGGGCGACGTCCTCATCGCGGATGTGCCGGCGGTCTTCGCGCAGATGCGCGGTTATCCCGTCCGCCCCGGCCGCTATGGCCAGCTTCGCCGCGCGAACTGGGTCGGGATGAGGGCCGCCGCGCGCATTGCGCACCGTTGCGACGTGATCGATGTTTACGCCGAGGCGAACGGGGCTCATGTGGGGCGTTCCTCATCGGGGTCCGCGCCCCGGGCGCGTTCGGCGCTCACCACGCTGGGGCACGCCCGCATGGCGGCGACGATCTGGCTTAGATGACGATTGTCGACGACTTCGACGTCGAAGGACATGTCGAAAAAGTCCGTCGCCCGATTGATGATGCGCAGCCCGGTGATATTGCCGTTCGAGCGGCCCACGGCGGTGGCGATCTCAGCCAGCACCCCGCGGGCGTGCTGCACTGTCGCAAGGATGCGGCCCACGGAAATCGCGCGAGCGCCCGCCTCCAGGTTCCAACCGAGATCCAGCCAGCGCTCCTGTTGGTTCTCCACCGAGGCGAGCGTATCGCAGTCGATGGTGTGCACCTCCACGCCCTTGCCGTCCGTCAAAAGACCCATGATGCGATCGCCTGGGATGGGCGAGCAGCACCCCGCGAAATGAACGCTCACCCCCGGGGTCAGCCCTTGGCCGTGGATGAACAAGGATGCGGTTTCGTCCTCAATGAGCGCGCGGTCGGCGCCGATTGCGGCGTCTTCGCGGGTGCGCCCGGGGAACACTGCGTTCAACAGGTCCGCCCCGGTCAACCGATTGCTGCCGAGGGCGGCGAACAGGTCTTCCTCGCTCTCCACGTCGAGCCGCGCCACCGCGTCGTCAAGCTGGGCCCGCGCCATGGTGAGCCCCTCGCGGCGGAAGGCGTGTTCGGCCACAGCTTTGCCGATGCGGGCGAACTCGTCGCGCTGGGAGCGGCGAATGAGCCGGCGGATGGCGGAACGCGCCCGACCGGTGACGGCGATATCCTCCCATCCGGGCATGGGCGCAGGCGTCGCCGCGCGAATGATCTCAACGACGTCGCCATTGGAGAGAACGTGGCGCAACGGCACTTGGCGTCCGTTCACTTTCGCGCCCACGCAGGTGTCCCCGATCGCGGTGTGGACGGCGTAAGCGAAATCCAGCGCCGTCGCGCCTTGCGGCAATGCGATGAGCGCCCCGCGCGGGGTGAAGGCGAACACCTGGTCGGAGAACATCTCAAGCTTGGCGTGCTCGAGAAACTCCTCAGGCTCCCCGCCATGCTCCAACAGCTCCACGAGGGCGCGAATGCGCTCAAGCGGGTCCCCGCCCGCCTCCCGGGCCAAGGCCGCGTCATAGCCGTAGGATTTGTCCTTATATCGCCAATGCGCAGCGACCCCGTCCTCGGCGACCCGATCCATCTCTTCGGTGCGGATCTGCATCTCGACCCGACAATTGTCCGGACCGATGACGGTGGTGTGGATGGAGCGATAATTGTTTGGCTTGGGGGTGGAGATGAAGTCCTTGAACCGTTCCGGCACCGAGCGCCAGGTGCGGTGAATGACGCCGAGCGCTTGGTAGCACTCCTCCATGTCCGAGACGATCACGCGGAAGGCGTAGATGTCGGCGAGGTCGTCGAAATCGATGGCGCGCCGCTCAAGCTTTCGCCAAATCGAGTAGGCCGTCTTCTTACGTCCGAACACGCGCGCGTCGATGCCGGCCAAAAGCAAACGCCGAGTGGCTGCGCTGGAAACCTCCGCGACCGCATCCGCACGCTGATCGCTCGCCGCGGCCAATCGTTTCCGGACAGAGTCGTACGCCGCGGGATTAATGTAACGAAACGCGAGATCCTCAAGTTCCACGCAAATCCTGTGGACCCCAATGCGGCGTGCGAGCGGCGCGTAGATGTCCATGGTTTCGCGCGCGATGCGCTCACGCTTTTCCGGCTTGGGCACATAGCCAAGCGTGCGCATGTTGTGCAGTCGGTCCGCCAACTTCACCAACAAGACCCGGCTGTCACGCGAGATCGCCAACACAAATTTCTGCAGGTTCTCGGCTTGATTGACGATGGCCCCGCGGGCGCGGCTGACCTGGCCGAGTTTGGTCACCCCGTCGACCAAATCGGCGACGTCTTCGCCGAACTCTTCGCGAACCTGGTCGAAGGAGGCCCGGGTGTCCTCCACCGTGTCGTGCAAAAGCGCGGTCACGACCGTATCCACGTCCAGACGAAGATCCGCCAGGATGCCGGCCACGGTGACGGGGTGTTCGTAATACGGCGCGCCGGAATAGCGGCGCTGTCCGTGATGCATCTCCTGGGCGAACGCGTAAGCCCGGGCGATTTTGTCCACATCCGCCGCAGGGTCGTAGGACCTCACCCGGGCGATCAACTCGTCCGGCGTGAGGACCGGGGGCTCTGGCGGCAGTGCCGCGACGCCGACGGTCCCGACATGCGGGGCGTCGTCCACGAGCGCTTAGAGCCGGTCGCCGCCCGCGCCGTCGCGGTCGCTTTGCAGCGCGCGGAGCATCTCGTTTTCGCTGACCGGGCGCGGGGCGTCGCCGGATTTGTCTTCCAGCGCGACACGTTCGCGGGAGGCCTCTTCGGTCTCTTCCTCGCTGGGCACCACGCGCTGCAGCCCCGAAATCAGGCTCTCTTCAAGCGCATCGGGCTTGAGCATGTCATCGGCGATTTCGCGCAGGGCGATGACGGGGTTTTTGTCGTTGTCGCGCTCCAGCGTGAGCGGCGCGCCGGCGGAGATGCTGCGGGCGCGATGCGCGGCGTACAAAACCAAGTCGAAGCGGTTGGGGACTTTCTCAACACAATCTTCGACGGTGACCCGGGCCATAGCGCTCTCCTCAATACGGCCTAATAGGATAGGACCTGTTTTGCGCTGCATCAAGAGCGCCCGACAAAGCCGCGTCCAGGCTTCTCAGCCGCCCGGCGTCCCACTTGCGACACAGTTTCCGTTCAGTTTCTTAACATGGGATCGACGAGGGAGTGCGGAGATGCCTATGGCTCGGCTCTGGACTGCGGCGTTGCTGGCGCTGTTCGCGATTTCCGCCCAACCCACGTTTGCGCAAGAGCGGCCCCGCTTGGCCCTCCTGCTCGCGAATCAGGACTACCCCACAGAGCCAGGCGCGCTGCGCCGCCCGCATGCGGACGCCGACGCGCTCGCCGCAGCGCTGGCAGAGCTCGCCTTCGACGTCACCGTCGTGCGCGACGCCGACGCTGAGGGCATGGAAGCGGCGATCGCGGATTTCGCGATTGCGCTCTCGTCGGCGGGTCCGGATGCGGTGGGGTTTTTCTACTTCGCCGGCCATGGCGCGGTTGCCACCGTACGTGGGGAGCGGCGCAACTTCATGCTCCCCTCAGGCGCGCCTGTCGCCACCGCCGTCGAAGCGGCTCAACGCGGGGTCAATTTCGAACGCCAGGTTGACGCTTTGGAAGCCGCCGGCGCAGGCATTATGTTCGTCGTTTACGACGCATGCCGAAACACTCTCACCCGTGCAGCCGGCGTTCGCGGTTTCCAGCCGCATTCTCAACGTTCCGGCCTCCTCATCGCCATGTCGACCATGGAGGACCAAACCACGCCCGACGACGGCGCTTACGCCATGGCGCTCGCTCGCGAAATCCGCCGGCCTGGCGTTGAAGCGGAAGCCGCGTTTTTGGCCGCGGGACGTGCGGTGGCGGCGGGGCGGGTGCGGACGCAGATGCCCACGCTGGCGAGCGGCCTGCCGGAACGGTTTTGTTTCGCCGGGTGCGACGCACCGGTCTTTGACCTCGCCGCCATCGACAGGGACTTGTCCGATTGGGAGCGGGCCTCCGCGGAGGGGTCGTTCGCGGCGTTCCGGACCTATTTGACCGCCAACCCGGACGGGCGGTTTCGGGCCGCAGCCCAGGCTTTGTTGGCGGCCCGATCCGCGGGGCGTGGAACCGACGAACAAGCCCCGGACGTTCGCGCGTCTCTGCCAGCCGCTCCACCGCCGCAACCGGTTTCCCAAATCGTCCAGGCCGATCCGAACCGCTGCAGCCTCGCCACAGCGCCGCAAGACGCCGAGATTTTGGTGGTGTCGGTCTATGAGGGCGCTGCGATTTCCTCCTCCTATCTGTCGACGCCGGAAGAAGAGACCCAGGTCGTCGATTTGGTGATCGAGCCGGGCGATCGACCCCTTTATCTGATCGCGACGTCGTATGAGTCGGTGATTTGGCGACTGGCCGGCGCCACGCGGCGACTTGCGCAAATCGCTGTCGTCACCCATGCGGGCGACCCCGCACGACCCGCCGGCGGCGTCGCAAGCGCGTTTCCTCTGCCCCCGCTTCGTCTGTTCCACGCAAGCGTTTGCTTTTCCCACGTCACCGACGCTCAAGCGGCCGGCGTCGCTGAAATCCAAGGCGTATTGCGCCAGGAGATCGGCCGACCCGCCGACCGGGTCATCGCCGCCTATGAGGCGATGTCGATCGCCACTACAGGCGGCGTAGCGACGGACGACGCGTTCGAGAGCCCACCGGCTTTCCCCGGCTTCGACGCGGCGACCTGGGCGGAGGCGGTGCGCTTCGCGCCAGCCGGGCTGGCTTATGTGCCGCCCGCCGAGATCATCGGCGCGGCGGCCGGTTCTTATGAAGCGCCGCCGCATTTCTTCGGGCTTGCATACTATGTGGCCCGGGGCGTGCTCGAACGGCTCCCCGAAACCACCCCGGGACAGCGTGTCTTCGGCGTGGCCCGTCCGTTTTCGCTCTTTCCCGCCGGACTGTCCGGCTCTCGTTCGGTGACCTTTGTGGTGCGGCCGGGCACGCCGGCCCCGTTTGGCAGTCCCGGCCATTCCTGCATCGTCTTTTCAGCAACCGGGCGAGAACAAGACGGCGGCGACTGCGCGGACTGGCAGTGAACAGCGACCATGACCATCACCGTTCTGGGGGACCAATGCCGAACCCTGCGCATTTGAAGTTGGTTGGCGAATCCTTTTCGCCCTGGACCAAGAAGGCGCGCTGGGCGCTGGAGCAGTGCGCGCTCCCCTACGTCTATAAAGAGTACACCCCCACGCTCAGCGAGCCCGGCTTGCGGATGCGCTTGCGTCAGTGGACGGGTTCGGTGTCGGTCCCGGTGGCCTTTGTCGGTCGCAACGTCTTGCGGGGGTCCTGGGACATCGCTCACTTCGCCAATGAAACCGCAGGCGACGGGCGGCTGGGGGATTTCGCCCAAATCGAACCCTGGAACGCGTTAAGCGAAGCCGCGCTCGCGGAGGGCCGCACACGCGTCGTGCGCTGTGTCTTGAATGATGAGACCGCACTCAAAGAGGCGCTGCCGGCCTTTGTTCCCAATGCGTTGCGAGGCCCAATGCAGTTTGTCGCGCACGACGCGGTTTCTCGCCTGGACCGAAAATACGCCCATTTGCTCGAAGAGGGAGCCCTGCGCGAAGCCCTTGAGAAGACGCGCGCGGGTCTCGCGCAAGCGGGCGGGGACTATTTGTTGGGACGTTTCAGCTACGCCGACATTGCGATGGCGGTGGTCTTGGAGGTCGTCGCACCGATCGCCCGCACCGAACCGCCGCTCGGCCCGGTGACCGCACGATGCTGGTTCGATCCCCGATTGGCCGAGGCTTTCGCCGACCTCATAGCCTGGCGCGACCGGCTCGCAGCAGCGGAGGCGACGACGTACTCCCAGTTTCAGCCAGCGTGATCGGGTCCCGGTTCCAGCCGCTCAACCTCAGCCAAAGCGTCCGTCCCGAGCGTTTCGAACAACGCCTGAAGGCCCGTCCCCAGCTTTGGATGCCGCCATCGGGGCGCCACGTCACGCAGCGGAAGCAGGACGAAGGCGCGCTCATGGGCGCGAGGATGCGGAAGCAGCAAAGCAGGCGTTTCCTCGCGAACCCGGCCGCCATGGTCGATGAGATCCAGGTCAAGCGTGCGCGGGGCGTTTGCGAGGCTCCGTTGGCGACCAAACGCGCTTTCAAGCGCGAGGAGCTCGGGCATCAAAACCTCAGGCGGCACAGCCGTCTCAAGCCTTGCAGCGGCGTTGACGTAGCGTGGGTCTTGCGGGTCGGGCCAAGCCGGCGATGACCATAGGCCCGAACACGCCCGCACCACGCCGAACCGTCCCAGGGCGGCCATCGCGCGGCGCACGGTTTGCGCTGGACTTTGCTCGTTAAACGGAAGGTTTGCGCCGAGCGCGATCAGGGCCGTTTCCACATTGCCCGGACGGGCGGGCGCACGGTAAAGGTTGCGGCTCGAACCGGCCAAGGACCCCTGTTTCAATGACCTTTTATCCCACTGAGCGCATCGCATTGTTCATCGACGGCGCAAATTTCTACTCATCCGCGAAATCCCTCGGCATCGACATCGATTACAAGCGTCTTCTCGAGGAATTCCGTAAACGCGGCCGTCTCATTCGCGCCGCTTATTATACCGCGCTTATCGAGGAGCAAGATCGCTTCTCGCCCATCCGGCCCCTGGTCGATTGGCTCGACTACAACGGCTATGCGGTCGTCACCAAGCCCGCGCGCACCTACACCGACCATTCCGGACACCGGCGCATTCGCGGGGACATGGACGTCGATATGGCGGTGGACGTGCTTGAGGCGGCGCTGAACCTCGACCATGTCGTGCTGTTCACCGGCGACGGTGATTTTCGCAAGATGGTGGAGGCCGTTCAACGGCGCGGGGTGAGGGTGACGGTCGTCTCCACGCTCAAAAGCGACCCCCCAATGGTCTCCGACGAGCTTCGCCGGCAAGCCGACACCTTCATCGACCTCGCCGATTTGGCGAAACTTATCGGGCGCGATCCCAGCACCCGTCCCATGCGGGACGATGACGAAGACATTTACGAAGACGACGACGCCAATCTATGAGCGACCTCGCAGCGGGACCGGCGCGCGATTGCGCGCTGTGTCCCCGGCTCGTCGCCTATCGCGAAGAAAACGCCGCCAAAGAGCCTGATTGGTGGAATGCGCCGGTGCCGGCGTTCGGCGCCCTCGACGCGCGCTTGTTTGTGGTGGGGCTGGCGCCGGGGCGCATGGGGGCGAACCGAACCGGCCGCCCCTTCACCGGGGACTATGCCGGGGACCTGCTCTACCCCAGCCTCCTGTCTCACGGATTTGCGCAAGGGACCTATGACCGGCGCGCCGATGACGGGTTGTCCCTGATCGACTGCCGCATCACCAACGCCGTGCGCTGCGTGCCGCCTGAAAACAAACCCACCGGCGGGGAGGCGAAAGCCTGCCGCCCCTTTCTCGTGGCCGAACTGAGCGCCGCGCCGCGCCTTTGCGCCGTTCTGGCGCTGGGGCGCATCGCCCATGACGCGGTGTGCGCAACTCTGGGCGTGCGCGCCGCCGAGGCGCCCTTCGCCCATGGCGCTCGCCACGAGCTCGCCTTAGGCGGCCGCGCCGTGGCCCTTTTCGATAGCTATCACTGCTCTCGATACAATCTGAACACGCGACGGCTCACGGCCGACATGTTCAACGCCGTGCTCGCCGATATCAGAGCGCATCTGCAAACCGCCTCAGCCGCGGTCCCGTAGCAACCGCGCTTGATCGCGCTTCCAATCCCGCTCTCGGGCGGCGTCCCGTTTGTCGTGCGCCTTTTTGCCCGTTGCGAGACCAAGCTCCAGCTTCGCGATGCCGCGCTCGTTGAAATAGATCTTCAGCGCCGCCAAGGTCCGGCCGTCCCGCTGCACCGCGCCGGACAGCCTGTCGACCTCGCGCTTTTTCAGCAGAAGCTTCCGTTTGCGTCGCGGTTCGTGATTGAAGCGCGTGGCGGGGCCGTATTCGGGAATATGCGCATTGATAAGGTAAATCGCACCGTCCTCGGGGCTCGCATAAGACTCCGCGATATTGGCGCGCCCTTCCCGCAGCGCTTTCACCTCGGTGCCCGTCAAAACGAGACCGGCCTCCACCGTTTCTTCAATGAAATACTCATGACGCGCGCGACGGTTTTCCGACACGACCTTGCCCGCCACATCTTGTTTCTTCTTGCTCATGTCGCATCGACCGGCTGCAACGCCTCCAGCGCGGCGACGACCTGCGCGCGCACCGCAGCCGGCGGCGGCGTGATCGGCAATCGCACCGCATCGCTCATTTTGCCCAGATGGGCGAGCCCCGCTTTGGCGGGCCCGGGGCTGGGGGATGCGAACATCGCATCGTGAAGGCTCAGAAGCCGACCCTGCAGACGCAGCGCTTCGGCGTAGGCGTCCTCACGCGCTACGTCCTCCGATCCAGGAATGTCCGGCCCGCCGAAGGCTTTCAGCGTCAACGACTGGAACCGCGCGCACAAGCCGGGCGCCACATTGGCCGTGACCGAAATCGCGCCGACCCCGCCATGGGCGTTGAACCCCAAAGCCGATGCATCCTCGCCTGAGAGCTGCGCGAACGCCGCGCCGAAAGCCGCCCGTTGCCGACTGACCCGCGCGATGTCGCCTGTGGCGTCCTTCAACGCGACGATGTTGGGATGCTCTGCGAGCTTCGCCAGCGTCTCGATCGAGACGTCGACCACGCTTCTGCCGGGGATATTGTAGAGAACGATGGGCAGGTCCACGGCGTCGGCGACGGCGCGGAAATGCGCCTCCAGCCCCTCCTGGTTGGGCTTGTTGTAATAGGGCGCCACGACCATAGCGGCGTCGGCGCCGGCGCGCTTCGCCGTGCGGGCGAGTTCGATCACCGCCGCGGTGTTCGCGCCGCCCGCGCCTGCGATCACCGGCGCCCGCCCGCGCGCCGTTTCGGCACAGGCGATGATGACGCGTTCGTGTTCCGCGGCGCTAAGAGTGTTCGCCTCCCCCGTGGTTCCGCATGGTACAAGCCCGTGCGCGCCAGAGGCGATTTGCCATTCAACGAAGGCGCGAAAAGCGTTTTCATCGAAGGCGCCGTCTCGAAACGGGGTGACGAGGGCGGTGATGGAGCCGTGAAACATGTGGATCGGCCGTTCCTTTGCATAGAGTCGTGCAAGGTAAGACCCTAGAAGCCGCGACGCCAGGTCGAGCTTGAGCCGCCCGCGGGCTCCTGCCACCTTCGCCCGCGTCTTCGCTAGGACCGGAGAAAGGTCGCCATGCGTTTTTTCAGCGCTCTCATCCTCGCCGTGGTCACGGCCGTCGCCGCCCACGCCAACGCGCCCGAGCTTCGCTTTAAGCCCGAGCCGCCGCATTTCTCCGAATTGCTCTCGCCGGCCGATTTTGAGCGCTTGCGCGAGGGGCTGGAAGCGGCGTCGGACGGGCGGTGGAGCGCTGTCCGCGTTTATGAAGACGCGATTTCAGATCCCAGCGCGCGGCGGATTCTGTTTTGGCGACGGGCGACTTCGGACACCGGGATGTCGTTTTCCGATCTCGACCGCGCTCTTACGGAGCTGCAGCACTGGCCGCGCTTTCGGGATATTCAGTCGGAGGCCGAGGCGCGCATCCGCGCAGCGGGCATGACCGCTGGCGAAATCGCTTTGTGGTTTGAGGTGCGTCCGCCGGTGAGCGGCGCGGGCCGGGTCGCGCTTGCCGAGGCTTACTTCACGCTGGGCCGCGCCGAGGAAGGTCGGGACCTTCTGCGCGAAGCGTGGCGCTACAACATTCTGCCGCTCGATCTGCAGCGGGAGGTGCGCAACACCTATGGCGGTCAGCTGACCCAGGACGACCACATCGCGCGCGTGGATTATCTCTTGTGGCGCGGCCAACGCACCGCGGCGCGCCGATTGTTCGGACTGCTTCCCAACAGCTATCGACGGCTGTCTGAGGCGCGCATTCGTCTTTCCGCCCGCCAGCGCGGGGTGGATGCGGCGGTGGATGCGGTCCCAAGCTCGCTTCAGGACCACCCCGCTTTGTTGTTTGAGCGCGCCGTCTGGCGCCGGCGCGCCGGCATGCGCGACCGCGCCGAGCCGCTCATCCAAGACATCCCAGCCAATCTCGACCCTCCCGTCGCGAATGCGCGGGTGTGGCGCGAACGCCGGATTTACGTTCGCCGCGCCATGTCGCGCGGCGACTATCAAGCTGCATATGAAATGGCGGCGGCCAACGGCATGACGCGCGGGGTCGATTTTGCAGACGCCGAGTTTCTTGCGGGTTGGCTCGCGCTGCGACAGTTGAACCGACCGGCCGACGCTGCGGTGCACTTCGCACGGCTCGAACAAGGCGTGACGACGCCGATTTCGACCTCCCGGGCGCTTTATTGGCAGGGTCGCGCGGCCGCGGCGATGGGGCTTTCCGAGCAAGCCGAGGAATTCTACCGGCGGGGCGCGGAATTCCCTTACGTCTATTATGGTCAGTTAGCCGGCACGGAGGTCGGCCTGCGTATCGCCGATTTGCCCGAACCGGTTCCGCCCACCGAGGCTGAGCGCGCCGCTTTCGCAAGCCGCGACGTTCCCCGGGCCCTGCGCATGTTGTCAGAGCTCGACGACCTCACCTTGTTCAGACAGGTCGCCTACGCCTATGACGACTCGCTGACCGACCCGACAGACATCGCGTTGTTGTCAGAAATCGCACGGGAATACGGGCAACCCGGCATTGGCGTGCGCGCCGGCAAAGCGGGACTGCGCCAGGGGATCATCGCGACTGACGCGCTCTACCCCATCGTCGAACTCCCGCCTCTGCCCTATGGCGCGCCGGAGGAAGCGTTCGTCCTCGCCCTCATGCGGCAGGAGAGCGAGTTCTATCCGCGCGCAGTGAGCCACGCCGGGGCTCGGGGACTGATGCAGCTGATGCCCGCGACCGCGCGGCTGACGGCTCGGGCGATGGGCGAGCGATATCAGCGCAGCTGGCTCACCGACGATCCCGAATACAATATGCGGATCGGCACTGGGCATTTGGCTGAGCTGATGGACCAATTCAACGGCTCCTACGTGCTCATTGCGTGCGCCTACAACGCCGGACCGGGCCGCGCCCGCCGCTGGATTCGGCAATTCGGCGACCCGCGCGACCCCAATGTGGACGTCGTCGATTGGGTGGAGAGCATCACGATCTCGGAAACCCGCGATTACGTTCAACGGGTTATGGAGAACCTGCAGGTCTATCGCAGCCGGCTTAACGGCGGCTCGATCCAGATCGCGCTCGATACGGATCTGACGCGCGGCTACCCCTAACCGCGCGGGCTGATCGCCGCGGCGAATGTGGCTGCGTCTACGTTCCCGCCGGTGAGGACGACCCCGACCCGCGCCCCGCGCAGATCCAGCCGCCCGCAGAGCGCCGCGGCGAGCGCGGCCGCCCCGCCTGGCTCCAGCACCAGCTTCAGCCGCCGCCAGGCGAACGCCATCGCCGCAAAGGCCTCGGCGTCGGTGATGACCAAGCCGCCGGCTAGGCGATCCTGGGTGAGCGCGAAAGTGAGATCGCCAGGCTGCGGGGCGAGCAGCGCATCACAGGCGGAGCCGCCTGCGTTTTTGTTGCTGCGCAGAGCGTGGGCGGCCAATGATCGCCGATGGTCGTCGAACCCGGCGGGTTCGGCGGCGTAGAGCCGCGTCGCAGGGCTCAACGCCTCAAAGGCGAGCGCGACGCCCCCGATGAGCCCGCCGCCCGACACGCAACAGATCAAAACGTCGAGCGTCACGCCGCGGGCGGCCAAGTCCTGGGCGAACTCCCATCCCGCCGTGCCTTGGCCGGCGATGATATGAGGGTGGTCGAAAGACGGGGTCAGCCACGCGCCGGTGTCTTCTGCGATTTGTGACGCGATCGCCTCGCGCGATTCCCGCAGGCGGTCATAACCGACCAACCGCGCGCCCCTGCGAAGAACGCCGGCTGTTTTGGCTTCGGGCGCATCATGGGGCATGACGATGGTGGCGGGCATGCCGAGAAGCCGGGCGGCCTCCGCGACGCCTTGGGCGTGATTGCCCGATGAAAACGCGACTGTCCCCCGTTTGCGCTCGCCTGGGGGGATCTGTGCGAGCCGATTATACGCGCCGCGGATCTTAAACGAGCCTGTCCGCTGCAGACATTCAGGCTTGAGAAAGACGTCCGCCCCAACGCAGGCGTCTAACAGCTCGTCAGTGAGAACCGGCGTATGGCGCGCCACGTCCTTAAGCCGCAGGCGCGCGGCCGCGACGTCATCGGGGTTTGGCAGGTCTTGGGTGTCCGCCGCCCCGCCTATCACGCTTGGACGACCTCCGTCTGGTCATGAACGCTGGCGGCGGTCGCGACCGCTTCGCGGGACCAGGGCGTGCGCCGCCAATGGTCAAAGACCCGTCGGCGCGGGGACCATGGCACGAGATCATACCAGCGCCCCTCCCAGTCGACGCTGATCGAGCGGCGGCGGGCGGCGGCGTTTTGCGCTGAAGCGCTGAGATGGAAATGGAACCGGCCGGGCGAGGCGAGCATGCCGGCCAAACGCGCCGGCACGTGATCAGACGCCAGTCTAACGCCCGACAACGCGTCGTCCTCCTGGGTGTAGCAAACATCGACATAGCGGGCTTCGCCGGGGGCGAGATCGCGAACGCGGGTCTCCCGGTGGGACCAACGCAAATCGACGGTCTCATCATCGAAATGTCGCGCCCGGTCCAAGTCCGCTCGGATGACCTCACGAACCAAACAGGTCACGTCGCGTGCGACACTCCTGCCTTGGTTCGCGACACGCACGCGGATCACGACGGCCTGCGGCGCATAGGCTCCGTTCAATGCGCCCGGCCGGGCGATAGGACCGGAGACGCGGGCGTGTTTGGCTCGCTCAAAATCAATCGAAAGACGCGGTCGCGCCAAAATCTCACGCAGCGCATGCGCGGCGCCGAAGGCGATGAGCCCGCCAAAGACGCCGCAAAGCGTGCTGAGAGCGATGATTTCGGGCGTGAGTTCGTCCACCGGCCAATCAAACGGCTGCCGCGCCCTGCAGCGGCGCGCGGACCCTCATACCCTGCGGATCTGGCTTGGATCCAGGCGAATGGTGACCAGATCGCCCAAAGCGACAAGTTCGCCCGTCACTTCGACCGGGTCGGCCACCAAGGACAAGAACGCCTCCTCCGGCGGAATGAAGCCGCCATCGGGATCAGTCATGATGAAGGCGTGTTCGCGGCCGCTTTGATCGCGGACGAACAGCGCGGGCGGCACCCCATACCGGATGCAGAGCGACGCGCAGGCCTTGTGGGTCTGCCCCTCGCCCGGACGCATGGCGCCGAACCAGCACTTTGAATCCAGAATTTCGCCAAGGAATGTGGCTTCGCCTAGGGAAACCGGCTGGGGTTCGGCGAGCGCGGCCGCATTGACCGCTGCGGGGTTTTCCGCCGGCCCCATCCAATCAAGCCCGTCAGTGACCGCCAAGGCGGTGTGACGCCCCCGACGGATCAAGCTGCCGGTGACCCGCGTGGGTTCATCCGACGCTGAGGTGATGCGACGACGCACGCCGCATTTGGTCATGCACAGAAGCAGGGCTGTGCGGACTTCCCCGTCCGTTTCAGTCCGGATCAACGGATAGGGGTCGGCGGAGACCATCCCCACCCAATCAAGAATTTCGCCTTGGTTCCAGGAGCCCTCGCCCGGCCCTTGCTGTCGGCTCGCAAGCGCGGCTGCGCTCACGCCGCCGCCTAAGGTCAGGCCGGCCGCCGCAGCGAGCAAGAACCGACGGTCGACAGTCGAGACCTCCGGAGACCAGCCGATGAAAAAGCCGTCTTCGTGCTTGGGCCGGATGATGTTGTCGTCGCTCATTCCGCTGCCTCCGCTGAGAGCGCGCCCGTGGTCGAAGGCGGGATGGGCGTGCCCGGCTCCAAAGCGTCGCGATGGAAATAGACCACCCCATCCTCGATCTTGGTGCGATAGGTGGCGATTTTCTCGGTGAAGGGCGGCGGGGAGCGGCCGTCCTCGGGCCGATACTGAAAACCGTGCCAGGGACAGGTGATGCAGCCATCTATGATGCGACCTTCGCCAAGCGGTCCGTTCTGGTGGCGGCAGGCGTTGGCGACGGCGGAGATTTTGTCGCCATAGCGGAACACCGCCACGCGGTCCCCCGCTTTGAGGCTCACGATCACCGCACGCATGTCGGGGATGTCGGCCGCTGCGCCGACCCGGACCCAGCCCTCCGCATCGCCGTCCAACGCCGCGCTGCGGTCCCGGCCGGCTTCGCGAAATCCGGTGAGCAAGTGCAAGAGAACCAATACCGCCGCGGATCCCCCGACAAAGGCGGGGTAAAGCAGGCTCCGCTCATATTGCACCACGCCGAGCATCACATGGGCGACCAAAAGCGCGTAAGCGACATAGACGCCCATATGCAGCGCCTTCCAAAGGCTGGGGCCCAGATTGGCGTTCCAAAAATCATGGCTGGTCGCGGCCATGAGGAAGAGGATCACCAGGGCGATGAAGCCCAGGGATTCAAATGGGAACCCAGCGATGTTTCCGTAATTTGGATTGCTGGCGAACAACGCGACGAAGACGTTTAATTCCGAGAAGCCGTAATACCAAAGGAACACCAGCGCGGCGTGAATGAGCCCAAGGAGAAACGTCGTCACGCCCAAATGGCGGCGGTTGTACAAGATCGGCTTAAACCGGGGAGACAGCCGCGCGAGCGGACCGATGGCCAACACGAAGGTCAACAATGCAAAGGCGGTGACGCCGAACGCGCGCATCAACACCTGGATTTCCGACCAGCTTTCCCCCTCCGGCGTGGTGAGAAACGTCACCGTCACGAAGGTGACCAAGAACGCCGCCACCCCGATCAGCAGCCAGATGTCAAAGATCTTCTTGAACGGCGTCCATTGCACCGCTTTGTAGCCGTGGCTCATGAGCCCCCTCCTTGAGCGTCGAGAAACGCGCCGGCTTCAGCGGGGAGCGTGTTGGTCGCGTCAAAATCACGGCGGACGTTCAACCCCGCTATGATCATCACCGCCACAACCCCGGCGACAGCGAGCCACATCACCGGATGCACGGCGCGATGCGCTTTTCTCATGCTTCCCTCCGCCCACGGATAAGGAGCCACAGCACATAGGGCCACAGACCCGCCGCGCCCCAAAACACCAAAAAACGCGCCTGGATCGGCATGCCGACGGCTTGCTCGTCGAAACGGCGGGCGCCCGCCGTCACTGTGAACAGCGCGACAAGCGCCCCTATCCCGGCATATGCGGCAAGGGCCGTCACAAGCATTTCCGCCATTGCGATGGTCACTGAACAGTCTCCCTGCGGCCCGCGACGCCCCCATAGGCCACGCCGGTCAAATCCGCCATTTCCCGTTTCCAGGTGACAAGGTCGTCCTGGTTGAAATCGCTGAAACGGCTGTGCCCGCACGCCCGCGCCATGACTTTCATAAGCTCAACGGATGCGTCGAAGAAGTTCTTCAGTCTGTGTGCGGATTTCTCGATCACCAATCGCGACACCAAATGCGGTTTTTGGGTCGCGATGCCAACCGGGCAGTTATTGGTGTGGCACGCCCGCATGGCGATGCAGCCGATGGCCTGCATCGCCGCGTTCGAAACCGCAACCGCATCGGCCCCGAGCGCGAGCGCTTTGACGAAATCGACCGGCTTGCGCAACCCGCCCGTGATCACCAACGTGACGTCCTGGCGGCCCAGAGCGTCCAAATGCGCCCGTGCGCGCGCGAGCGCTGGAATGGTGGGCACCGAGATGTTGTCTCGGAAGACGAGCGGGGCGGCGCCGGTGCCCCCGCCGCGGCCGTCTAGGATGATGTAATCCACCCCGACCAAAAGCGCCGCATCGATGTCCTTTTCGATGTGCTGTGCGGACAGCTTGTAGCCGATGGGTATGCCGCCGGTGCGATCGCGGACTTCGTCTGCGAAGTCTTTGACCTGCAGACAATCCGTCCAGTCAGGGAAACGCGGCGGGCTGACGGCCGCTTCGCCTTCCCTAAGCCCGCGCGTTTCAGCGATTTTGCCTTTGACTTTGTCGCCGGGGAGGTGCCCGCCGGTGCCCGTTTTTGCGCCCTGCCCGCCCTTGAAGTGAAAGGCCTGAACGCGGTCGAGCTTGTCCCAGGTGAAGCCGAAGCGACCCGAAGCCAGCTCGTAGAAGTAACGCGAGTTTTCCGACTGCTCCTCTTCGAGCATGCCGCCTTCCCCGGAGCATATGCCCGTACCGGCGAGCTCCGCACCGCGAGCGAGTGCGACCTTTGCGGGTTCGGACAAGGCGCCGAAGCTCATGTCGGAAACGAAGAGCGGGATGGCGAGATGCAGCGGGCGCTGGGCGTTGGGACCGATGGTGACGCCGGTTTCAACCGGATCTTCATCCAGGAGCGGAAACCGGTCGAGTTGAGCGGTGATAATCTGGATGTCGTCCCAATCAGGCAATTCGTGGCGCGGCACCCCCATAGCCACGACGACGCCGTGGTGGCCGGTCTTGGACAGACCATCCCGGGCGTATTCCTGGATAAGCTTGTTGTAGGGTTCGGCCTCATCCCCATGCGTGTCTTGGTAGTCGCCCAGATAGGCGTCGCGGTCGAAGGGTTGAGGGTTGGCTTCGCCCCAGGCCGCGATTTCGTCCTGGTCGACGAACACTTGGCCCTTGCTCACCCAGGCGCTGAACTTCTGCAGCGCCTCTTCGTTGTTGTAAGCGCTAACCCCGGTGTCGACGCGATAATCCCAGTTGTGCAGGCCGCAAATCAAATCGTCGCCGACCACATGGCCGTCCGACATCAAAGCGCCGCGGTGAAGGCAACGGCCGTATAGCACCGACACCTCGTCGTCGAACCGCACGACGACCAAGTCCACCCCGGCCACAAACGCATGCGCCGGCTCCCTGTCCTTCAGTTCATCCCACTGCTTAATCGCGACTTTTTTCACGCACGTTCTCCTGGTCCAACGGCTCTGTTTTGGCCGAACGCTTCAACACGCGCGACCCCCCTGACGGCTTGCTGCTTGTTTTGTGATCGCCCGCGATCGCGCCTCCCGGCACGTTTGCGCTAGGAGGGGGGCATCATTGCACTTTCGCAAGGCGAGGGACGAAAGATGAGCGAAGCGGACGAGCATGCGGATTTGGTTTGGCGCAAGGTCGCGGAGCGCGACGAGCTTGACGAAGGACGGGTGAAATCCGTCACGGCCGGGTCGCTTTCCTTGGCGCTCGTTCATTTTAAGGGTCAATACGCCGCAATGGACAATCATTGCCCCCACCAGGGCGGTCCCTTGGGCGAAGGTTCCATCGAAAAGGGCGTTGAGGGCCAATGTTGGCTGCGTTGCCCCTGGCACGGCTGGGATTTCGACCCGCTCACCGGCAAACCGCCCGGCGGGCATGAGGATTCCGGCCAAACCACCTACCCTGTCGAGGCGCGAGCGGATGGCGTTTATGTCGGCGTGCCGGCCGAACCGCCCCATGAGCGGACCGTCACCGACGTGATGGCGGAAACCATGGTGGAATGGGGCGTGAAGTCCGTGTTCGGCATGGTCGGCCACTCCAATCTCGGGCTCGCCGACGCCATCCGCCGACGCACCGCAGCCGCGGAGATGCGCTATTACGGCATCCGCCATGAGGGCGCGGCGAGTTTTGCGTGCTCAGGCTATGCGAAGCTATCCGGCCGCCCCGCCGCTTGCTTGGCGATCGCCGGACCCGGCGCGACGAACCTGCTGACGGGGTTGTGGGACGCCAAGGTTGATCGCGCCCCTGCGCTTGCGCTCACGGGCCAAGTGCAAATCCAGGTGTTTGGTCCCGGCGCGTTCCAGGAAATCGACCTCGCCTCGGCGTTTCAGTCCGTGGCGCGTTTTTCCCACTCAGCGCTGCCCACCTCCGATCATGCCGAGCTGATGAGCTTGGCGATCAAGAACGCGCTCCAGCATCGCGACGTTTCGCATCTGATTTTTCCCGACGACGTGCAGACCCTGCCCGCCGGCGACAAACCCGCGAAGGGCCCGCAGGGCCGGCTCTCCCCCAGCCCGCGCATCGCGCCGCCTGAAGACGCCGTCAAGGACGCGCTCGACCGCATCGGCGACGCCAAACGTCCCATCATCATCGTCGGTTACGGCGCCCGCGACACCATGCCGGCGATCATCAAGCTCGCTGAGGCCTTGAAAGCCCCGGTGCTGACGACCTTCAAAGCCAAAGGGCAGATCGGCGACAGCCACCCCCTCGCCGCGGGCGTCTTAGGACGCTCCGGCACGCCGATCGCGTCTTGGTTCATGAATGAGTGCGATCTGATCCTCGCTTTCGGCGCCTCGTTCTCCAACCACACCGGAATCGAGCCCAAAAAACCGATCATCCAGGTGGATTTCGAGGAGAGCCAACTCGGCAAGTTCCACCCCGTCACTGTGCCAGTCTGGGGAGAGGTCGCGCGCACCGCCGAGATCTTCCGCGACAACCTTCCGCGCCGACTGAAGGTGGAGGACCAGCGCAAGGAACTGGCCGAGCGCTGGAAAATCTGGCGCGCGGAAAAACAAAGCCGCATCGCCGAGGACCTCGGACGCGGCGTTTCCGCCGCAGCGCTGTTCGATTCACTCACGCGCCACGCGCCGGAAGATGCGGTCATTGCGGTGGACGTGGGCAACAACACCTATTCGTTCGGGCGTTACTTTGAGCCCACCGGCAATCAGCGCGTGTTGATGTCCGGCTATCTGGGGTCGATCGGCTTCGCCTTCCCTGCCGCCATGGGCGCTTGGGCCGCCACTCAGGACATCGAGGCCTTCCATGGCCGCAAGGTGATTTCGGTCTCCGGCGACGGCGGCTTCGGCCAATACGCCATGGAGCTGACCACCGCGGTCAAATACGGCATGAACATCACGCACATTCTGATGAACAATTCCGAGCTCGGAAAAATCTCCAAAGAGCAACGCGCCGGACATTGGCCGGTTTGGCAGACCGATTTGGTGAACCCCAACTTCGCCGGCTTTGCACGCACCTGCGGAGCGGAAGGCCATCGGGTGCGCGAGCGCGCCGAGCTTGATGAGGCGATCGCCGCAGCCATCGCCCATGACAAAGGACCGTCCTTGGTCGAAGTCATCACCGACGCGGAGTTGATTTGATGTCCAACGCTTCGCACGCCGCCTCAGCCGCCGCCTCCCATGGCGGAGACATGACGGCGATCGCAAACGCCGAAGGCCTGTTGGGGCTGGTCGGTCATTGGCTGGAATGGGTCGCGGTCGGGATCGACCTGATCGGCGTGGCGATCATTCTTTTCGGATTCATTATCGCCTTCATCGGCCTTTTGGCCTGCTTGAGCCACGGGGTCGGCATCCGCCGGAGCATGCACAGCCTCACCGACGTGCGGCTCCAGCTCGGGGTCTATATCCTCGTCGGCCTTGAGTTCATGATCGCCTCCGACATCATCCACACCGTCATCACGCGCGAGCCTGAAGGGCTCATCTTTGTTGGGGCGCTGGTTACGATCCGCGTTGCGATCAGCTTCTTCCTCGGTCGGGAATTGTCTGAAGCTCGGCGGGAAGAACTAGAAATCGCGCGGCGGGCTGAGTGAGCGCGCCGCCCATGATCCCTGCGCCCGTCCGCGTCCGGCTATCGGATGCGGACGGGACGGCGGAGGCCGAGGCTTTCGCCCGCGATCTTGCGCTGCGCCGCACCATCCGCGACTTCGCCCCCGACCCGGTGCCGCGAGAGACGATCGCCGCGGCCATCCGAGCCGCCGCTTCCGCCCCGTCCGGCGCCAACAAACAACCCTGGTTCTTCGCCGCTGTCGGCGATCCTGAGCTGAAGCGTCAGATCCGAGAGGCGGCGGAGGAAGAAGAACGCGCCTTTTACGGCGGCCGAGCGAGTGAGGAATGGCTCGCCGACCTGGCGCCGTTCGGCACCGATTGGCGCAAGCCCTTTCTGGAGATCGCGCCGTGGCTGGTGGTGTGTTTTCAGCAGAGCTATGGGCTGGACGAAGAAACCGGCGCGCGGACCAAGCACTATTATGTCCATGAAAGCGCCGGCATCGCGTGCGGCATGCTGCTCGCCGCGCTGCACAAGGCGGGGCTCGCCACGCTCACCCACACGCCCTCGCCGATGGGGTTCTTGCGCGATCTCTTAGGACGCGGCCCCAATGAGAAGCCCATCATGATCGTCGTGGCCGGTCATGCCGCGCCAGGCGCCGACGTACCCGACATCACAAAGAAGCCTTTTGACGCGGTGGCGAAGTTCTACTGAGCAAGTGCGGCGCCCCAAAACGGCCCCGAAATTTCTTCGCCTCGCCCCTTTCCTGCGCTTCGCGCGCCTGAATGGCGCGTTCATTTATCAGGGTCAACGGAGAAGCCGCCATGACCCGTCTCTTATCGCTCTCAATCGCGCTTGGTCTTTTCGTCATCGTAGCCGCCATGGCTGTCTCGGCCTCGTCCACGCCGCTGGTGATGCAAGGCTGAACAGCGCGCGCCAGCGCTCCCGGACGGAAGCGCCGAACGCTCGCCCTGTTAGGGTCAGGCGACTTGCGCGCCGGCCCTCGCAGGAGGCGGAGCCGGCGCTGGTCAGATCACGGAATCAGACGAATGCCCTGGCAGACGATGTTATTGTCTTCGCGGGACTCAGCGATGACATTGGCCGGGTCGACCGACAGACACAGATAGTAATCGCCCGGCGGGGTGTCGGCCGGGAACGAGTAAGGTCCATTGTCATAGCTCGGCGCGCCGAAGCGATACCGGTCTCCGCCGGCGATGTTCGGGGTGTTGGACATCCGTCCGCCGGCCAGCAAAACGTCTTCGCGATAGCTTGCGTTGTAGGGGACGAACCCCGACGGCACGGTCGTGTCGGACGACAAGACGATATCGACCATCCAACCGCTCGTCCCGGCGCTGTCGGTGCCGGCCGCAGTCGCTCCGCCCAAATTGTCGATTTCAATGCCCAGCATCACGCCGTCGGCGATCCGCGCCTCGGCGAACGCTGCGATGATCGGCGTCAAATCCGGTTGGGAGCCGCCGCTCGGCGCCCCGCCGGACACGGGCTGAAACGTCCAGTTTTGGTGCGGTTGGCCGGTGCAGGCGCCGATACGAACGGGCGTTCCGTTGTTCGCCTGCTGACCCTGCTGGGAACCCAGGCACAGCCCCGATGCGGCGAGGATGTTGCCGCGAGCGCGGTCTACGACCCATCGCTGTTGAGGCTGGCCGTTGCACGCCCAGACCTGAACGCGTCCGCCTTCGGTCTCCAGCTCTGGGGCATGCACGTCCAGGCAAAGCCCGCCTTCATTGCGCAAGGTTCCCGAAGCGCTGTCGAAGGACCAACGTTGCTGGGGTTGAGCGTTGCAGGCCCACATCTGCACCCGCCCGCCATTGCGGGTCATGTCAGGTGCGTGCACGTCCAGACAGCCGCCGCCTTGCACGCTGATGACGCCATCCGCTTCCCAGGCCGCGGCCGGGGCTGCGCTGAGCGTCAACGCCGCCGCGGCGGCGGCGGCGGATAAAAGGCACGTTCTCGTTTTCATTGAAGGTCCCCGTTCTTTCTCACTGGTCGCTCGACGCGGCTTCCACAGCCGCGCCGTTGCGAGACCAGCGCTAAAGCAAGACAATTTTGGGGCGGAGCGGTCTTTGGCGGTTTGGTTGAAAGAGACCAGGCCAGCTAGATCAGCATCATTTCAGGGTCTTCGACATAGTTCTTGAAGACTTTCAGGAATGACGCCCCGATTGCGCCGTCCACCACACGGTGGTCGCAGGTCAGGGTCACCGTCATCAGCGTGGACACGCCAAGCACGCCGTCTTTGACCACCGGGCGCGGCTCGCCAGAACCCACCGACATGATCATGCCGTGAGGCTCGTTCAGGATGGACGCGAACGTCTTGATCCCGAACATGCCGAGGTTGGAAAGCGAAAAGGTGCCGCCGGAGTATTCCTCCGGCTTCAGCTTCCGATCGCGGGCGCGCGCCGCGAGTTCTTTCATCTCCAAAGAAATCGCTGCGAGCCCTTTCGTCTCGGCTTTGCGGACGATGGGCGTTATCAAACCGCCTTCAATGGCGACGGCGACCGCCACGTCGGCGTGGTGGTGCATCAAGATGCCGTCGGGGGAATAGCTCGCGTTGGATTCCGGCACTTTCTTGAGCGCGAGCGCCGAGGCCCGGATGAGAAAGTCGTTCACTGAAATCTTGACCCCGTCCTCAGCCACGCGCTCGTTCAACCGCTTGCGTTGGGCCATCAGCGCATCAAGCGAAACGTCGATGGTCAACGGGAAGTGCGGCACGTCGCGGAAGCTCTCCGTCATGCGCCGGGCGATGGTCTTGCGCATGCCGTCAAGTTTGACGAGATCGTAGCTCCCCTCCTCGATCCCCATTTGGCGGGGGTCGCGGACAGACGGCGACGACGGCGACGGCACCGAGAGGGACTGCTGCGGCGGCGTTTGGGCCGGCTGTCCGGCCGGCGGCGCGGGCAACGCCCGGTTCGCTCCGCCTGCGGCTTTGGCCGCCTCAATATCGCGCTTGACAATGCGGCCATGCGGCCCTGTCCCGGCGATCGTTGCGATATCAAGCCCTGCTTGGGCGGCGAGCCTTTTCGCCAAGGGTGACGCCTTGATGCGGGCGTCGCCTTGCGCGGGACGCCGCCGATCGGCGCCGTTCGCGACCGCGGGGCGGGCCGCCTCGCCGGTGTCGCGAGAGGCGGACGCAGGAGGCGGGGACGCCGCCTGTGGCGCTGCTTGCGCCTTGGCGCTCGGGTCAGAGAGCGCGCTTTTGTCTTCGCCGTCTTCCAAGAGCAAGGCGATCGGCGCGTTCACTTTCACGCCCTCCGCGCCCGCCTCGACGAGGATTCGCCCCACGACGCCCTCATCGACAGCTTCAACTTCCATGGTGGCCTTGTCGGTTTCGATTTCGGCGATCACATCGCCGGAACGGACCTCGTCGCCTTCTTTCACAAGCCATTTGGCGAGCGTTCCCTCCTCCATGGTGGGAGAGAGAGCGGGCATGAGAATTTCAATCGGCATGGGGCGGAACCTCGGGCGGGGCGTTTGCGCCTATCCTCCCCGAGCCGCGCATGAGTTCAAGTGACCTTCCGTCCGTGCGACAGGAAAATCACGCTTTCGCCGTCGCGCTACGCCCCACGACGCCCAAAGGCGGGCCGCCCTGCCCCCGGGCTGACAAGCGGCGTAGCCGGAACAGGCCGGCCCGCTCGCGGGGCTTTGACCTTCGGGCTGGCCGCCTCGTGGCCGCTGCGCTTGATGTGAGCGTCCACATCGCCCCAGCCACCGCCAGAGGTTTCTTGTTCGCTCTGTTCAAACTGCGCGGTGCGGTCGAGGGGGTCGGGGCCATATCGGTTAGGGCCCTCCGTACCCGGCAAAAGATAGAGAATGACGAATTGCGCGCCTAGCAGACCGAAGGTGATCACCGCCATCACGACAACGCTGGCCATCGACCCTTCGCCGTGACCGGATGGGTTCGCCACGGCCGCAGCCAAGAAGGTCATGACTGTGCCGACCAAAGCCGCTGCAATCGCGACAAGGAAAATCAGAACCCACCAGCCGGTCATGCCGCGGTCATGGAACCGTTTCACCGACACCGCGATTGACGGCCAGAAGTAAAAGAGGCTGAGCAAAAGCGAAAACATGCCTGCGCCAGGCACCGCGAGAGCGACCTCTCGTTTCATCTGCAGGACGTCGCTGCGGACCGCCGTATCGCTGATGAGGCCGCCCCCGCCCGTCGCCAGGGCGAAATCCACTTGCGTGGCGACAATCGACGCCGCGATGTAGGGCAGCAGGTAACCGGTCCAAATCCCTTTGCGGGAGACCCGGCCGTTTGGATTGAACAGAAAGTCGAACATCGGCAGTCGGCTCCCTCGCGCGCGGCGTGCGAGGTCACAAGACCATAACTGTCTTGCGGTTAGGTTTGCCGAGTTGGTTACCCGTGCGTTTTCAAGTTCGGATTAGTCGCGCTCAACCAACCACGCAAACTCCATCTCTGTCGCGAGATTGAGCCGCTCGAACTCCTCAGGCGTGGCGCATCCGATGAGGGCGTCCGCATCGTCAAGCTGACGGATGATGAGACGTCGCTCGGACCCCGCAGCCGCCAGAAGGTCATCAAGGAAGCCGAACACGCCAGGATCAAGCCAGGGCCCGTTGGCGGCGGCGTCGAACCGGCGGCTCTCCTCGGCGGTCTCGACCTCCAGCCACACTTCTTCGGCTTCGAGATCCACGAGGTCAAACGCTTTGGCGATGACGAGATCCCCGCGCGACAGGAGCGCGACCCTAGCGGCGATGGCGGCGTAGTCGCCATTGTCTTCGATGCAGTCGAAATCGAGATACCAAATTCCGTCAGACAACGGCGCAAAGGGCGGCTCGGTCTGCTCCGCGCCAAGCGATACCAGGAGAAGCTCAAACGGCTCCTCCTCATATTCAAACAACTCAGCGGCGGCGAGCAGGTCCGCCTGCGCGGCGGGAGGACGCAGCGTGATTCCGCACAGCGCCAGGGCTTCGAGTTGGTCCGCCAAGGGGACCGGGGCGGAAATCGTCATGTCGAGAAACGGTCAGCGGATATAGACGAACTGAATGAGAATGTCTGACACGCCGACATTCTCCAACGTGAATTCGGCCAAGCCCACGGGCACGCAATCCCCCGGCGTGGCGTCGACTGCGACGCGCGCCTCAGCCGCCGCGGTCTCAGACGTCTCAGTCTCGTAGGAAACCAACAAGCCATGCGCGGCGTCGGGGTCGACGCACACCCGCTCCACCGGGTTGGTCAGAGCGAAGCTCCGAAATCCGCCGGCCGGCACTGAGAACTCCGCCAATTCCGGACCTGTGGAGCGAACCGGACTCGGGGTGGGCGCGACTTCGCGCGATCCAAAGAGATTGCCTGGGTTCATTGTCGAGCAGCCCGCTGCGGCGACCAGCGCCGGCGCCGCTAGCCCGATGGTGACGATGCGCAACCGGCTCTCCCTGGCTGACCCAATCCCGTCGCGGCGTTTCCGTCGCGGCCGTCAGACGTACAACACCTGGCGTGCAGCGGCGAGGATGTCTTGCTCATTGGGGAGTGAAAGCGCTTCGAGGTTCGCCGCATAGGGGAGCGGCACGTCAGCCTGATGCACTCGGGCGGGCGGCGCGTCGAGATAATCAAAGGCTTCAGTCACGATGGTCGCCGCCACCTCCGCGCCGACGCCGCAGATCCGCCACCCCTCCTCCGCGCAGACCAGACGATTGGTCTTCATCACGGAACGAACGACAGTGTCGGTGTCCAACGGGCGGAGCGAACGCAGGTTGATGACCTCCGCTGAAATCCCCTCTGCAGCCAAAGCGTCAGCCGCTTTCAGCGCAAACCCCACCATGCGGGAATGCGCCACGATCGTGACATGCTCGCCTTCCCGCATGATTTTCGCCCGCCCGATGGGCAACACCCAATCATCCACGTCGGGGATTTCGAACGTCTCGCCATAGACGAGCTCATGTTCGAGGAACACGACCGGGTTGGGGTCGCGGATGGCGGCCTTCAAAAGCCCCTTGGCGTCGGCGGCGTCATAGGGCGCAAGCACCCTGAGGCCCGGCACATGGGCGTACCAGGACGAGTAATCTTGGCTGTGTTGGGCGGCCACGCGCGCGGCGGCGGCGTTGGGCCCGCGGAAAACGATGGGACACCCCATCTGACCGCCGGACATATAGAGGGTTTTCGCCGCGGAATTGATGATTTGGTCGATGGCCTGCATGGCGAAGTTCATGGTCATGAACTCGACGATCGGGCGCAGGCCGCCGAACGCAGCGCCGACGCCGAGCCCCGCAAAGCCGTGTTCGGTAATTGGCGTGTCCACGACGCGTCGCGGTCCGAACTCGTCCAGAAGACCCCGGCTCACTTTGTACGCACCCTGATATTCCGCAACTTCTTCGCCCATCAGAAACACGGTTTCGTCCCGCCGCATCTCCTCCGCCATCGCATCGCGCAGGGCGTCACGGACGGTTATCTCCACCATTTGCGCGCCTGCCGGAATGTCCGGGTCCGGCGGAACGACGGCCGCGGGGGCGTCGGCGTATGCGGCGGAGGGAGGCGGCTCGGGGGGCGGCGGCTCGGGGGGCGGCGGCGCGGGGGCGGAAGCGGGCGGTGCGGGCGACGCTGCGCCGGCCTCCTCGCCCTCTTCTCCGAGCAAGGCGATCGGCGCGTTGACCTTAACGCCCTCGGAGCCTTCTTCGACCAGCAGCCTGAGGATTTTCCCCTCATCGACCGCTTCGACTTCCATGGTCGCTTTGTCGGTTTCGATTTCGGCGATGATGTCGCCGGAGCGCACCTCGTCGCCTTCTTTCACGAGCCATTTGGCAAGCGTGCCTTCCTCCATGGTGGGGGAAAGCGCAGGCATCAGGATTTCAGTGGCCATGAGGCTCCTCCGGACGCGAGGACGCTGGTGGAGCTTCTTTATGCGCTGAAGCGCGCGAGCTTGGCAAAGGGGCTTGAACGAAACGATCCGCGCGGCGCCCAGGCCGCGCGGATCGATCACGTCGTCAGAACGCGAAGCGGGCGCCCACTTCGAACACGTGGCTTTGGATCTCAACGTCCAAATTCGCGTTGAACAGGGACACGTCGGTCGACACGTCGCCAGCGTCGCGGAAGCGATACAGGCCGAACAGCTCGACGTTTTCGTTCACGGCGAACGAACCGCCAGCCATCACTTGGTAGAAGAACACCGTCTCGCCGTCATCGACGATCGGCGTGGCGGAGGGCGCGTATTCAACGTCGACGTCAGCCGCGCCGATGCCCAAACCGACAAACGGCGTGAACGGGCTGTCGAGCTGGATGTCGTAATAGCCGTTGACGCTGTAGAACAGCGTTTGCACGTCGCCTTGGCCGTCGGCGACGAGGTCGGCGACGGTGACGTTCAGGTTCGGCGAGCCGGTGATGAGAACCCCGGCGTCTTCGGTTCCGATCTCGCCGCCGCCGACGGCCACGCCGGTGTGGGTGTCGACGTCGTTCGACTGATAGCCGATCTCAAACTCGCCGCGGAACGGGCCGCTGCGGACGCCAATCGCGCCGGACAGCGCCAGGCCGGTTTCGAATTCGGTGGTCCAACCAACCGAGGTGCCGTCGGGCAGGACTGTGCCGGCGGGAATGGTGGTGCCCTCGCCGGTGGTGAAATCGCCGACGAAAGCGCCGGAATTGTCGCTGTCGGTCAGAATGCCGACGCCGATCGTACCGGCGACATAGGGCTCAAACTCTTGAGCGGTCGCAGATGTTGCGGCGGCTAGTGCAAAGACGCCGCTGACGGCGGCGGTGGAAAGAAGTCGCGCGTGCATGGAATTGGTCCCTCAGAGTCAGCGCCCCCTCCCAACCACTACGGAAGCCATGCCGCGCCGGATCAGTCCAGTGGAAATCTTCCGTCCGCGGCTGAAGCCCGTCGATTGCCCGCAACGCCTGTAAAGCCGAGGCGTTCATACACGCCCCCGGCGGTCGCTTCAGCCATAGAGCGGCGCGCAACTGGGACCGGCGGCGTCTTCGCCGGCGACGCGTTCCAGGACGATGACGCCGCAACCTTCCGCATCCACAAAACCGCGAAAGCCTGAATAGTCTTCCTCGAACACCCCGCTAAAGGGCGCGATCAACCAATCCTCGCCCGGCTTCGACCCCCAGCCCGCTGCGACCGCCGACATCGCGCGCGCGCCTTCGTCAAAATCGCCGCGGAGATAACAAAGCCCCCAGGGCACGCCGCGGTTTTGCGCCACCTCGTAAAACTCAAAGCCGATGCGGACGGCGCCGTCTTCCTCGCAAACGCGGACGGTCGCTCCAGTAAGCCCCTGATTACAGACATACACGCCGCGATAAACCCCAGACGGGCCGTCTTCGGCGCTTGCCTGCCAGCTCAGCAACACAGCGCCAAGAAACGCCGTGATCGCTGCGCATCTCATCGTCATCCGCATCGCCGCTCGCTCCGTCCGGCCACCGCCCGACGGGCGGTTTGAGAAGCACTTTAGACGTGAGCCGTCGTCGATCCCATGGGAATGCGGGGCTGTCCGGTCCCCGGCTGAGAGCCTAACCCGCGAGCTTGTCTCGCATCGCCTCAGCCACGGTCATCAGCGCGTTGAGCGGCCGGATCATGACCTCAAACCTGATGATGCGGCCCTCTGCGTCGAGTGAAATGCGGTCAATGCCGACAAGCGAGCGACCCGCGATATCGGCCTCGAATTCGAGGATGATTTCGCGACCGGTGTCGTCGACCCAGTCTTTGCGGTAGCGGAAATTCTCCACGCAGGAAAAGAACGTCCGCACTAGATGCGGCGCATAGCCCTCCCCTTGCGGGACCTTCCATAGGACAGGCGAGATCATGTCGCAGTCCGGCGCAAACAGCGCCGCCGCGCCTTCCAGATCTTCGGCCGCGAGTTTGGCGTGCCAACTCTCTAAGAACGCGGCGGCGGGTTGGTTCATCCTTCGTCAGCCTCACCGGTTTCATCGTCAGGGCAGACCGGACGCGCGATTTCAGCGTCATTCACCTCTCCGCCGACCTCATTGGACCGGCGAACCTGGTCCCAATAGGCGTCATAGGAGGCGGCGTAGGCGGCCAAATCGACCGTACAGCCATTCATCCGCGCCCAATAGTCGTCGATCAGCGTGGAGGACATGTCGTCAGGATGCTGGAATCCCATCTCACCCATCGCCGCGCCGAGCCCGCTGCGCCCGCCATAGATCCAGTTGTTGCGAACCCACCGGCCCAGCCCGCGATGCGTGGAAATCAACTCATCATACGTCATCGCCGCGATGGTTCGCCGGTAGTCTTCCGGAACAACCGCATCCAGGCAGCTCAGAGCTTGTTCATAAGTCTGGGGGACGCAAGCCGCTTCTTCTGCATCATCTTCAGCGAATGCGACTGAGAAAGGGCTCAAACTCAATGTCGCCACAATAATGACAACATTCCGCATTTCCTCAACCTTCCAACAGGACGTCAGTCCACAAATCGCTTTCGGGCGGTTCCGGGCTTTCTTGTGCGAACGCCGCGGCTTCCGCCACGATGTCCTTAACGCGCTTGTCTAGATCTTTGAGGTCATTTTCGCTCGCCCAATCCGCCTCAAGGAGCCAGCCCTTGGCGCGCTCGATGGGGTCGGAATGCTCACGCACGTCCTGAACTTCTTCGCGCGTTCGATACTTCGCAGGGTCCGACATGGAATGCCCGCGATAGCGGTAGGTCTTCATCTCGAGGATTGACGGGCCTTCCCCGCGGCGGGCGTCGTAAACCGCCCGACGCCCTGCGTCGCGCACAGCCAACACGCTCATCCCGTCGACTTCTTCGCCGGGAATGCCGAACGAAACCCCACGCTTGTGAAGATGGGTTTCCGACGATGCGCGCTTTACGCTTGTCCCCATGGCGTATTGGTTGTTCTCGATCACGTACACCACAGGCAGATCCCACAGCTTCGCCATGTTGAAGCTCTCATAGACCTGACCCTGATTGGCCGCGCCGTCGCCGAAATAGGTCACCGAAACCCGGCCGTTCTCCGTGTAGCGATTGGCGAAAGCGAGGCCGCTGCCAATCGGCACCTGAGCGCCGACGATGCCATGGCCGCCGAAAAACGCTTTCTCGCGGCTGAACATGTGCATCGAGCCGCCCTTGCCGCGGGAGTAGCCGCCGATACGGCCGGTGAGTTCGGCCATCACGCCCTTGGGGTCCATGCCGCAAGCCAGCATATGTCCGTGGTCGCGATAGCCGGTGATGACTTGATCGCCCTCTTCAATGGCGGCCTGCATGCCGACCACCACGGCCTCCTGGCCGATATAGAGGTGACAGAACCCCGCAATGAGGCCCATCCCATAGAGCTGACCGGCCCGTTCCTCGAACCGTCGGATGAGCAGCATGTCTTCGTAATATTGGATCAATTCGTCGCGCGTGGCTTGGATGCCGCCCTCGCGCGGGCTCGCTTCAGACTGCCCACTCGCCGCCATGACCGTCTTCCAGCGACGGGGCGCGCCGCTGCTCCCTCTTGTGAACGCCCGCCACCCTAGGGCGGGCCGCAGCGAGGGTCTACGCCCGTCCCGGGACTAGCGCGGGCCGAGTTCGGAGGGCAGGGAATCGGCTGGGATCAAAAGGTCGCGCGGGTGGGCCATCTGCGCCATCGCGCGTGCGCGCTCATCAAGATAGTCCAAATCCAGCGTCGCTTCGCGCAGACGGTAGGCCTGGTCGGCGAGTTCGGCCCGCCGGACGTCCAGCCCGGCCAACTCCCCCTCAAGCGCTGCGATCTGATGACGGGTCTGGGCCCAGGCGAGCACGCCCTGCTCGCCCGTCAGAGCATGCGCGGCGAAATAGACGATGCCCCCAAGAAGCGCCCAGGTGGCGCCCCACCGTTTCACCGTCTGCATCTACGCGCCCCCCGGGTTCGCTACGCCGCCGCTCAGGGCGATAGAGAACGCCGTCGAGATGAAGTTTCAGTTGACGGATGATTGCCGAAAAGTTTCGCGGTTGCAGGCCATGTCACGGTTCGGTAACCGCTCCGACGAGCCCGCCGGAGGCCCGCATGGAGCGGGACGCCGCTGACCGGGGTGCGGATAACAAAACTGTGATCGGCGACGCCCCTGGGCGCGGCCGGTCTCCTGGCGAATTCGCCCATAAAGGGAGCGTTCCGCCGCCGCCTCGCGGTCAGGGCGATACAGGGCCGCTCCCATGAAGACGCCAAAGAGCGACTTCGGATGGACGTCTGGAGCGCCCTAGGTTAGAACCATTCTAATTTATAGGCCGACAATTGGGAGAAGATGATGGACGTTATGGATGCGGCGCGCGCAGGCGGTTGCCCGGTGTCAGGCGCTGAGGGTCGACACACCCGTTCCGGCGCGCTGACCAACCGCCACTGGTGGCCCAATCAGCTCAATCTGAAAATGCTGCATCAAAACTCGGCCCTGTCCTCGCCCATGGGCGATGGCTTTGACTACGCCGAGGCGTTCAAGCGGTTGGATCTTAACGCGGTCAAGCAGGACCTCTACGCCCTGATGACCGACAGCAAAGAGTGGTGGCCGGCGGATTACGGCCACTACGGTCCGTTCTTCATCCGCATGGCGTGGCACGCCGCGGGCACCTACCGCACCGGCGACGGTCGGGGCGGCGCAGGCGCGGGCAGCCAACGTTTCGCGCCGCTCAACAGCTGGCCCGACAACGCCAATCTCGACAAAGCCCGCCGGCTCTTGTGGCCGGTCAAACAAAAATACGGCGACGCGCTCTCCTGGGCGGATTTGCTGGTGCTGGCCGGCAACTGCGCCATTGAGTCCATGGGCGGGAAGACCTTCGGCTTCGGCGGCGGCCGCGCCGACATCTGGGAGCCCGAAGAGGATATCTACTGGGGCTCTGAGACCGAGTGGCTCGCCACCAGCGAGAAAGACAACAGCCGATACTCCGGCGAGCGTGATCTCGAAAACCCCCTCGCCGCGGTTCAAATGGGCCTGATCTACGTCAACCCGCAGGGACCCGACGGCAATCCCGACCCCCTCGCCTCCGCGCGTGACATCCGCGAAACCTTCGCCCGCATGGCGATGAACGACTATGAAACCGTTGCGCTGACCGCTGGCGGCCACACATTCGGCAAGTGCCACGGCGCGGGCGACGCCGCGTTGGTCGGCCCCGAGCCTGAAGGCGCGGAACTTGAGCTGATGGGCTTTGGTTGGGAGAGCGGCCACGGCTCAGGCAAGGCCGGGGACACCATCACCAGCGGTCTTGAGGGCCCTTGGACGGCAAATCCGACCAAATGGGACAATGGGTATTTCGACCTGCTGTTCGGCTATGAGTGGGAACTGACCAAGAGCCCCGCCGGCGCTTGGCAGTGGACGCCGAAAGACCTCGCGGAAAAGGACCACGCGCCGGATGCGCATGATCCCGCCAAGCGCGTCACCCCGATCATGACCACCGCGGACATGGCGCTGCGCATGGACCCGGCCTACGAGCCGATTTCGCGTCGGTTCCACGAAAACCCCGATGAGTTCGCCGACGCGTTCGCACGCGCGTGGTTCAAGCTCACCCACCGCGATATGGGGCCCAAGGTCCGCTATCTCGGACCGGAAGTCCCCGCTGAGGACCTCATTTGGCAAGACCCCGTGCCGGCGGTCGATCATGAGCTTATCAACGACAAAGACGTCGCGAAGCTCAAAGAGACCATCCTGGCTTCCGGTCTGTCGGTGGCCGACCTTGTGACGACCGCCTGGGCGTCCGCGTCCACCTATCGCGGCTCGGACAAGCGCGGCGGGGCCAATGGCGCCCGGATCCGGCTTGCGCCGCAAAAGGACTGGGAGGTCAACGAGCCGGCGAAACTCGCCAAAGTTCTCGCCGTCTATGAAGGCATCCAAAGCGACGCCAATGAGAAATTCGGCAAGAAGAAGCACGTCTCCCTCGCCGATCTGATCGTATTGGGCGGTTGCGCGGGCGTTGAAAAAGCCGCCAAGGACGCCGGTGTCGCCATCACCGTGCCTTTCACGCCGGGCCGGACGGACGCAGCGGAAGAGCAAACCGACGTGGACTCCTTCTCGGTGCTGGAGCCCATCGCAGACGGCTTCCGGAACTATCTCAAAGGCTCTTATTCGGTCTCCGCGGAGGAGCTGCTCGTAGACCGGGCGCAGCTGCTCACGCTGACCGCGCCTGAGATGACGGTTCTTGTGGGCGGCATGCGCGCGCTCGGCGCCAATCACGGCGGCGCGCAACATGGCGTGTTCACAACGCGTCCCGGCGTTTTGACCAACGACTTCTTCCTCAACGTGCTCGACATGGGCGTCGAGTGGACCGCCGTCTCGGACGACAAGCAGGCCTTTGAGGGCCGCGACCGCGCGACCGGCGCCGTTAAATGGACCGCGTCGCGGGTTGATTTGGCGTTTGGGTCAAACTCGCAGCTGCGCGCGCTGTCGGAGGTCTACGGGCAAGACGGGGCGTTGAAGAAGTTCGTGAACGACTTCGTCGCCGCCTGGACCAAGGTCATGAACGCCGACCGGTTCGACCTCGCGTAACCGACTGACGCCGGCGTCCCTTGCGGACGCCGGCGTTTTTCTTTGCCTGGGCGTTCAGCCGACCTGACGTTCGCCGTCGTCCCAAAACGCTTTGCGCAGGGCTTTGCGATCGACTTTGCCGAGGCTTGTCAAAGGCACGGCGTCGACGAACGCCACCGCTTTGGGCGCCCATGGCGCGCCGCGAGCGGCCTTAACATGAGCGATAAGTTGCTCCTCGCTCGTCGATGCGCCGTCTTTCAGCACCACAAAGGCGCGCACGGCCTCGCCCCATTTTTCGTGCGGCACGCCGATCACCGCGGCCGCCGTAACCGCGTCATGAGCCAGCAGGGCGTCTTCGACCTCTCGCGGATAAACATTGAAGCCGCCGGTGACGATCATGTCTTTGGCCCGATCGACGATGGTGAGATAACCGTCCGCGCCCCGCACCGCGACGTCGCCGGTGTGGAACCAACCGCCCCGGAAGGCCGCCTCGGTTTCCTCAGGCCGCTTCCAATAGCCTTCCATAACCAAGGGGCCGCGAACGCAAATCTCGCCGGGCTCGCCGTCCGCGACCGGAGTCATGTCGGGGTCGAACAGCGCCACGTCGACCAAGAGGCTCGGCAGCCCACAGGCGGCGAGCCGCTTTAGGTCCTGAGGATCGTGATCGATCCGGCGCATGCTGGTGACCACATTGGGCGCCTCGGTGAGCCCGTAAAGCTGGACGAACACCTGGCCGAACACGCCGATCGCCTCGGCCATCCGGGCGGGAGACATCGGCGCCGCGCCATAGATGATGGTTTCCAGCGACGAAAGGTCGTGGGCGTCCCGGCGAGGATGGTCGAGCAGCACATAGATCATTGTCGGAACCATGAGGGTGGCGTTGATCCGCTCGCTTTCGACGAGTTCGCAGAACCGGTCCGGCGTAAAACCTGACGCCAGCCGCACAAAGCCGCCGCGCGCAAAGACCGGATAAAGCGCGGCCCCCGCGGCGTGGCTGATGGGGGTGCAGGCCAAGAAGCGGATGTCCTGGGGCCAATCCCAGTCCGACAGCATGTGGCCGATGGCGGTCAGAAGTTGGCGGTGCTTATGCATCACGCCCTTCGAACGCCCCGTGGTTCCACCCGTATACGCCACATAAGCCAGCTGGCTTGCGTCGCCCTCGTCGATCAAAGGCTCTGGGGCGGCGTCCGACGCCGCGGCGAGGAGATCGACGGCGTCCTCGCAGGGTCCGAAGCTGAAAAAGGCGCGCAAATGCGGGGCGGCGTCGGCCATGCGTCGCGCGCGATCGCCGAATGTGGCGGGGTCCGCGATGAGCGCGGTGATTTCCCCGTCCTCCAAAACGAAGGCTTGGTCGGTTTCGGCGGCGAGCGGATGAAGCGGGGTATACCGCAAGCCAAGGCTCACCCCGGCGATCGATGCGGCCAACACCTCGACGCGATTGCCGGACAAGACGGCGAAACTGTCTCCTCGCCCAAGCCCCTGAGCACGGAAAACCGCGCGATAGCGACCGATCACGTCAGCGAAATCGCGATACGTCCAACGCGTATGATCGTCGGCTATGCAATCGCGATCTGCGAAACGCGCGACGGCGTTGAGGATCATGCTCCCAAGCGTCCCGCCTTCGTGAACGTCTCTCATGCGCGTCTCCCTCCGATTTGTTCGTGTTATTGCGGCAGGATCGAACGCGATCCGCTGCGCTGTCCAGCCGTCTCCGGCGCCGGTTGGGGGTTTGGCGAAAAGGGATGTCCCGCTTACACAAACGCCCTATGTCTGGTTGACCCGCTCTGTTCGTACGCGGAGCCGAGCAAGGCCCAGCCCATGAGCACCGCCGCCAAAGCCCATGCGCAGGCCGCAAGCCTCCCTCGAACCGCAGCGCGTTGGCTCTCGCGGGCATTGGGGTTCTTCTTCTTCGGTCTCGGCCTTATCGGCGTCGTGCTTCCGTTGCTGCCCACGACGATCTTCTGGATTATCGCCGCGAGTTTGTTCGCACACGCCTCCCCCGCCATGCGCGCGCGGATTTTCGCCTGGCCCGGCGTGGGCCCGGTGGTCCGCGATTATTTGGAGGAAGGCCGGGTGCGACGTTCGGCGAAGATCGCCGCAGGGCTCGGGATTGCAGCCGGCGCGCTCGTGGTCTGGGCGTTGCTCTGGTCCAAGCCTGTCCTGGCCGGCGCGCTCACCGTCACGATGGCGGGCGCGGCGCTCTTTGTGGCGACGCGGCCGGAACCCTAAGCACGCTGTGATGGTCGACAACGGCGCGGGCCGCTCAGCGCGGGTTGGTGACCAGTCCGACGCGCTGGGTGAGACGGGTCCGCAAGAGATCCAAAATCGCCAGCATCTCCTCATACCGCACCGCCTCTTCAGCGGCGAGATAGGCGCAGATCTCCTGGCCTTTGGCGCGATAAGCGTCGAAGGCGTCGGCGAGCCTGGCCCGGGTCAGCGCCTGGCGACCGATCGCAAAGGTTCCGTCGGCGTTGACCTGAACCCGCAAATGGACCGCGCATGGGGGCGGATCGCCGCCGGCGGGCTCTGAGGCGTCCGGCGGGTCGCCAAAAGCTGCGCCGGCCAGTCCCGCCGCCGCGATGACCCCGGCCGCCATGACCTGCGCGCGCCCCATCACGCGACGTCCAACTTTTCTTTGAGAATTTTGTTGACCGCGGCTGGGTTCGCTTTGCCGCCGGAAGCCTTCATCACCTGGCCGACGAACCAGCCGAAGGTTTTCGGCTTCTCTTTCAGCTGCTCGACCTGTTTGGGATTGTCCGCGATGATTTGGTCGACAATCGCTTCGATCGCGCCGGTGTCGGTCACCTGCTTGAGGCCCTCGCGTTCGACAATGTCGCCCGGGGCGTCGCCGGTTTCGAACATTTTCTCGAACACGTCCTTGGCGATGCGACCCGAAATCGTATCGTCCTCGATAAGGTCGATCAGTTCGCCCAGACGCGCAGCGGAGACCGGCGTTTCAGCGAGGTCCTTGCCCGCTTTATTGAGCGCGCCGAACAGCTCCTGGCTCACCCAGTTGGCGGCGCGTTTCGGGTCCCGGCCCTCGGCGACTTCTTCGAAGAAATCCGCCCGCTCTTTGTCCGCGGTCAGGACTGAGGCGTCATAGGGCGACAGGCCCATTTCAGCGACGAAGCGCGCGCGCTTGTCGTCGGGCAGTTCGGGCAGGCTTGCGCGGATTTCTTCGACCCAGGCCGCCTCAAGCTCCAGCGGCAGAAGATCGGGGTCGGGGAAGTAGCGATAGTCATGCGCTTCTTCCTTGGACCGCAAAGCGCGGGTCTCGCCCTTGTTGGGATCATAAAGGCGGGTTTGCTGCTCCACCACGCCCCCGCCCTCGACAAGCTCGATCTGCCGCCGGGCCTCGATTTCGATGACCTGAGCGACGAAGCGCATGGAGTTCACATTCTTGATCTCACAGCG
The DNA here is from genome assembly GCA_964483375.1 of uncultured Caulobacterales bacterium. Lineage (GTDB taxonomy): Bacteria > Pseudomonadota > Alphaproteobacteria > Caulobacterales > Maricaulaceae > JAUIEH01. The sequence goes on along the minus strand of CAZABJ010000004.1, from coordinate 608 downwards.
CGTGCCGAGATGGCCGAAGTCCCCGCTTTCGCGAAATTTCTCATAGGCGCCGGGCCGGCAGATGGAAACGTTCACGTCCGCCCGCATCGAGCCCTGCTCCATATTGCCGTCGCAGGCGCCCAGATAGCGCAGGATCGCCCGCAGCTTTTTGAGATAAGCCGCGCCCTCGTCGGGGGAGCGGATATGCGGCCGGGACACGATCTCCATCAGCGCCACCCCGGACCGGTTGAGGTCGACGAAGGTGGCCTTTTGGTCGAGGTCGTGAATCGACTTGCCGGCGTCCTGCTCGAGGTGCAGCCGTTCAACGCCCACGGTGAACTCCACCCCGTCATCCAACTCGACGATGATCTCGCCCTCGCCCACGATGGGGTCTTTGTATTGGGAGATCTGATAGCCCTGCGGCAGATCAGGATAGAAATAGTTCTTCCGGTCGAACCTCGACCACAGATTGATTTGGGCCTTGAGCCCCAACCCCGTGCGAACCGCTTGCTCGACGCAATAGCGATTAATGACCGGGAGCATGCCCGGCATGGCCGCGTCGACGAGGCTCACATTTTCGTTCGGCCCCGCGCCATAAGCCGCGCTCGCGCCCGAAAACAGCTTCGCCT
>CAZABJ010000003.1:0-106215 GCA_964483375.1 uncultured Caulobacterales bacterium | reverse complement strand
ACTCCCGACCCCCAGATTCGTAGTCTGGTGCTCTATCCAGCTGAGCTACCGGCGCGCGGGTAGGTAAGAGGCGGTCGTTTACACGTCCGCTTGCGCGCGCGCAAGGGCGTCGCGCAAGCTTGCGCCGCAACGCTGGTCAAGGACCCTCAGCGGGCGCGGAACCGGTGTGGCGCGGACCCTGCAAGCCCTGATCGGTCTGCGGGGCGTCGCTCGAGTATCGGCGCAACGCTTCATTTACGTCGATGAAAGAAACACTAAATTAAGCATTTGTTTTAGGGTGCATTTATCGCCGTGCGCCGCATCGTCCTCGCGAGAAACAACGCGGAGGGCGGCATATGAAGAAGTCACTATGGGTGAGCACGGTCTGTTTGGCGGCTTTGGGCGCCGGCGGAACAGCCCAAGCCTATGGCCCGGCGCCGACGCCGAACTGGGGCGACATCCACCCGTTCATGGGGGACATCAACCCATTCTACGGCGACATCAATCCTTTCTATGGCGACATCAACCCCTTCTACGGCGACATCTCGCCGTTTTGGGGCGACATCTCTCCTTTCTGGGGCGACATCTCGCCTTTCTATGGCGACATCAATCCCTTCTACGGCGACATCAACCCGTTCTGGGGCGACATCAGCCCGTTCGCCGGCCCGAACCAAGCGCTGTGGGGCGACATCGCGCCGTTCTGGGGCGATATCGGCCCGTTCTGGGGGCAGGTGAATGCGTCCTGGGGCGATATTCAGCCCTGGCAAACCGCCCAAGACCTCCAATCCATGTTCGCCCAAGCCGAAGGCGTCTTCGGAAGCGCGGTGACGTCGGCGACCGGCCTGACCTTCGACGCCGGGTTCGTCGATCCGCTTTTGGCGCAATACGGGATCGACCTGAACAATCCGTCGTCCCTTCAGAACCTCGACCAGGCGGGCCGCGCCGCGTTCTTCATGGACTTCTATGACGGCCTGATGAACTTCTCCGGCGCGGACCGGGCGGACCACTGGATGGCGACCGTCAATTGGCGGCCGATCCTGACGCAAGACTTGCGTCAGGGCGACGACGCCGTCATCGGTCTCTTGGACACCGGGGTGAACACCAACAACAATGGCTGGACCGTGCCGTTCTACACGGGCGGTTACGCCGACGACGTCACCGGCCACGGCCAGGCGGTCGCCAGCTTGCTCGTAGACCCCCATGACGGGACCGGCGTGATGGGCATCGCCCCGCATGCGAGCGTGGCGCTTTACAACCCCTTTGACCACACCGGCACCGCGGGCTGGAACGACATCAAAAACGGCGTTCGCGAGCTGACCCAAGCAGGTGCGAGCGTCATCAACATGTCGCTGGGCGTTCCCGGTTTCGTTTTTCATCAAGACATGGCTGACGTGTTTTCGCACAATCAAGTCGAGTTCAATGTTGACGACGTTTCTATCGTGCTTGCCGCCGGAAATGACGGCGTAGCTCAAGCATCAGACGTAACAATGACCACGCAGACTGACGTCATAAGCAATTTGATATTTGTCGGCTCAGTGGATCCGAACGGGAATATTTCGGCGTTTTCCAACCGTCCTGGTCAGGCGCGCATCTGCACCAGCAACAATTGTGCAAGCAACGTTCGCCTTATGGACCGGTTCCTGGTCGCGCCGGGCGAGCTCATTCTCACGTCGGACGGAAATGGCGGAACGACGCGCTATTCGGGCACGTCTTTCGCCGCGCCGATCGTCTCGGGCGCGGTGGCGCTGGTGCAGGGCCGGTGGGCCTGGTGGCAGCAGCATCCCGAGGTGGTGGCCGATCTGTTGTTCGCCACCGCGACCGACCTCGGCGCGCCAGGCGTGGACGAGGTTTACGGCAATGGCCTCCTGAACATCGAAGCCGCGCTGTCGCCTTTGGACTGGGACGCGCTTGACGTTCACTATCACAACGGCAGCAGCTCTAATCTCGGTTCAAGCCTCTCGGACGCTCAAATCTCCTCGACCCAGCTGCGCAATCTGGTTTTGAACCCAGGGATGCTCAGCCTGGCCGCTGCGAGCAATGACTACATCGTGGCGTTCGAGACCTTTAACGGGGTGATGCGGGACTTCAACATTCCGCTTTCTGACGCACTCTACGGCCAGGACTTGACCTATCAGGGCTATAATGAGCGGGCGCAGAGCTATCTCTATGACCGAATGGTGGATTGGGCCAATGGCGGCGGCGGCAGCTTCGCCTTTGGCGACCGCGTGAACCTGGCCTCCGCGCCCTTAAGCCAGCGGGTGGATCTGACCGTCACGCTGTCCCAACCCGACCCTTACGATCTGCGCGAGGACAACGAGCTGGCCTTCCACACCGGCTTCATGCTGCGCAATGACGACCGGGGCGTGGACCTGCGCTTTGGGTCCGGCGAGGCGGCGTTAGCGTTCTCCCAAGGCGGGGCGTTCGGCTTTTACTCCGACCACCGTCCGGAGACCGGCGGCGTCAATCCCATCCTCGGCTTCGCCTCCGGCGACGCCTATGTGATGGGCGGGATGGATGTCGGCGCGCGCACACGGCTCAGCATCGGGATGACGGCCAATCAGGAGCGTTCTTCGCTCAGCTTGGTCTTAGGCGATGAAACCGTCTCAGACTACGAGGCTTTCGCCACCGTGTTCGGCGTGGCCCATGAGATCACGCCCTTCCTGCGGGCCAACGCCAGCTACACCCATCTTGAAGAAGAGACGGGCTATTTGGGCGGCCAGGGCGGCGGCGCGTTCAATCTGGGCGGGGGTACCGGCACGGACTCCGTGACTTTGGGGCTGGACGCGGACCTTCGCGGCCGGTTGACGCTTTCGGCGTCGGTCACCGCGGCCCATACCGCCGCGACCCAGTTCGAAGACTCCGCGCTGTCGCTGTCGGACGGGGGCGTCACCGCCACCGCCTTCCAAGTCTCGACTCAACGGACGGGGCTGTTCGGCGACTTTGACGCCGCCCGGTTCAGCGTGCTTCAGCCGCTGCATGTGGAGAGCGGATCGCTGACCTACGCCGGGGTGGAGGTCGTGGACCGTGACACCGGCGAAATCGGCGTGGTCGAGCAAACTTGGTCGCTGGGCGGGGATCGCCCGCTGGTGGCTGAAGCGCTCTACGCCACCCCGATCATGAGCGGCCGCGCCCAGTTCAGCGCCTTTGCACGCGGCGACCTGGCCGGCTCAACCCACGCCACCGGTGAAGCCGCCGCAACCCTTGGCCTCCGCTTCAGCGGACGGTTCTAAGGCGCGCCTCAAGAGCACTCGCCCGGAACGAACCTGACCTTAACACTAGTGTGGTTTGCTTCTGGGCGAGTGAAACGAGGGCGGCATGGCTCAACTAGCGCGAATCATTGTGGGGGCGGCGTTCTGGGCTTGCGTTTTTGCGTCGCCCGGAGCCGCCCAGCCCGCGCCGGAGACGCCGGTGGAAGAGGGTGCGGTCGCCCTTTCGCCGGTCGAGACCCTGATCGAAGACGCGAAAGCGCAGATGATGCGCGCGCCCGGCGATGCGCTGGCGCTGGCCGAAGAGGCCGCAACGCTTGCCGAAGCCCTTCCCGCATCGCCGGAACGCGAAACCCAAGTCATCACCGCGCTGTGGCTGCAAGCTGAAGCGCTGACCCGAACCAACGCGAACGCCGCCGCATTGGACGTTGCGCAGCGCGCGCTTGATCGGTTCGGGCCCCAACCGGACTTTTCCAAGCTTTACGGCGACGTGTTGGTGGCGCTGGCGCGTGCACAGTCGGCGAACGACGACTACGGCGCGGCGTTGGAGCACTTCCAACTCGGTTTCGCCGTGTTCGATGCGTTGGGAGAGGACCGCAGCGCGGCGATCTCGCTCATGGGCATCGGCTCGGTTTACAACGCGGCGCACCAATTCGAGCGGGTGCTGGAGTATTATCGCCTGGCTGGGGAGCGCTATTCAGGCGATCCCGCTTTGGACCTGGCGGCGGCGAACAATCAAGCCAACGCCTTTCGCGAGCTTGAGCGCTTCGAAGAGGCGCTGGGGCTGTATGAACGGGCCCGCGAGATCGCCTCCTCCTTCAACAGTCCTGTCCTCAACGTGCGCATCGCGACCAATATCGCGTCGGTCCATTACTCCATGTCGGACTATGACGCCGCGGAGGCGGTCATCGACGCCGCATTGGCGGATGCGGCCGAGAACGACCCTGGGGATTGGATCCGCTTTTTGTGGGGCGTGAAGGCGCAGACCGCTTTTGGTCGCGGCGACGTGGCTCGAGCCCAGGAGTTGTTTGAGCGCGCGTTTGACGGGCAGGACCTTCAGACCACGAACAATCTCTTCCTCGACTTCCACGACACCGCCGTCTCGCTCTATGACCAAATGGGCGAGACCGAAATGGCGCTCGCCCATTTGCGCGCCCTAAAACGCTTGGACGACGAGAGCCGAGACGTCGCTGCGGCGGCGAACGTCGCGCTGCTTGGCGCACAATTCGATTTCGCCACTCAGCAGCTCGAAATCGAGCGGCTGCAAACCGGCCAGCTTGAGCGCGACGTCACCCTCGCGGAGTTGCGCGCGCGCCAGGGCGTCTACAGTTCTTTGGCGATCGGCTTTTTGAGCGTCATGGCGGTGGCGTTCCTGCTCTTCCACTATCGCTCCATGCAACGCTCTCGCAACGCCGCGCGCGCCGCCAATGAGCGGCTCTCGGCGATGAACGCAAGGCTGTTGGAGGCGAACGAGGCGTTTGAGAAAGCCAAGCTTGTCGACGCCTTGGTGGTGGAGCGCGACGCCGCGGATGCCGCGAACGCGACCAAGTCGCAGTTCCTGGCCAATATGAGCCACGAAATCCGCACGCCGCTCAACGGCATTCTCGGCATGGCTCAGGCGCTGGAGGCGACAACGCTCGACACCGAGCAGAGCGACCAGGTCGAGACCATCCTGGAATCGAGCCGCACGCTTCTGGCGATTGTCAACGACGTGCTCGATCTGTCGAAAATCGAGGCGGGCAAAATGGAAATCACGCCGATCGACAGCGATGTGACGAAAACCGTCGACCGGGTTTGCAAGTTGTTCGAGACGCGCGTCGCGGATAAAGGGCTCTCCTTCTCGCTGGAGATCGATCCTTCCTTGCCGCGCACCGCGTTGATCGACCCTGTCCGAGTGCGGCAGTGTCTGTCGAACCTGATCTCCAACGCGGTCAAATTCACCGATCAAGGATCGATTAGCGTCGCAGTGAGCGCAGAGCCGCTGCTTGAAGACGACGCCCGGTTGATCATCATCAAGGTCACCGACACCGGCATCGGCATCGACGCCGAGACCCAGTCGCGCTTGTTCTCCGAATTCACCCAGGCCGACAGCTCCACCTCGCGGCGGTTCGGCGGCACCGGGTTGGGCCTCGCCATCACGCGCCGTCTTGCGCGGATGATGGGCGGGGACGTCGCATTGGACAGCATTGTCGGCCGCGGCTCGACCTTTACGCTGAGCTTCCGAGCGAAAGTCTCGCAAAACCAAATCGCCGTCGCCGAAGAGTCGCCGCAGCCCATGGTGTCGCGCGGCGATCTCGTGGGGTTGCGCGTGCTCTTGGTGGACGACAACGCCATCAATCGAAAAGTGGCGCGGGCCTTCCTAACGCCCAACGAGATGGCGATCACCGAAGCCGTGGACGGCCGCGACGCGCTCTCCAAGCTGGAGGCCGCCGAGTTCGACTTGGTGCTGTTGGACGTGCACATGCCGGTGATGGATGGTCCCGAAACCATCCGCCGCATCCGGGCCTCGGGCGAGCCATGGGCGAGCCTCCCTGTGATCGCGCTCACCGCCGACGCCATGGAAGGCGATCGGGAGCGGTTGCTCGGCATCGGCATGGACGGCTACGCCGCCAAGCCGATCGTCCAGGCCGAGCTCCAGACGGAAATGGCGCGGGTGCTCGCCGCCTCCCGCCGCCATCTTCCTCAAGGGCCCGCCGCGCAGACCGACGAGACGTCCAGCAAAGATCTTGAAACCTTGGTCGCTCAAGTGAAAGCGAGCGCGGACGCCGATGTCGCCGCTCCTGCTGAAGTCGGCATGCCGGCCGAGGTGTTCGCCGAACTCCTCTCGGACTGGCGTCAAGCCGCCGTTTCAAGCTTGGCGACGATTTTCGAGGCGTTGGAGGACGGCGGCGAGGTGTCTTACGCGGATGCGCACGCCGCGGCGCATGACTGCAAGGCGCAAGCGGGTCTGTTCGGCTTTCACCTGCTCAGCGACGTCGCCTCGGACCTGATCGTGCGACTGCGCGACAAAGAGGGGCTGGTCGAGGGCGCCGAGCGCCGGGTCGCCGGCGCTTATGTCCGAGCAATGCTCGCAATCTTGCGCAGCGATTGCGTCGGGGATGGCGGCGAAGCCGGGCGTGAAATCCGGGCGCGGCTCGCAGCCTAGCGCGTCCTATGTCAATGACCTGTCCGGGATCAGGTTTGGCGGTTGGGTCAGGCTTGAATATCGAGGAGCTGGCCCGGTCCGCGGTCAGCCGCCCGTGCAGCAGCCGAGGCCCTAAGCTGGGATAGGCTTTCTTTCACCAGTTCCGTCGCGCCTTTTCCGGCGTCCCCTGGCCCGGTCCGCGCCGCAAGCGCTTGGGCTGCGCTCGCCTCAGCCAAATCGGCGGCTTGGCGCGCGACCTGGAGCGGGGAGGGGCCGAAGGCGGAAACGCCTGACAGCATGTCCGGCGGCCTAAGCTTTGATGTCCAGCAGCGTGCCCGACATGCGCTCAGCCGTCGTCGCGACGGCGACGCTGGCCTTCAGCGTCGTCTGCGCCTCCATCATGCCAGTGACGCCGGTGACGATATCGGTCCGACGGGCGGCGCCGACAGGGCCGTCTGCGCGGGCTTGGCTGGCGTTGGGCCGGGCGTTGGCGGCGGCCAGAGTCTCGTCAGCGCGGCGCGCGAACGCATCGACGGCGACGTTCACGCCCTGAGCCGCGGCGGAAAGAACAGGCGTCATAAAGGCTCTCCTTGCGAAGCGAGACTACCGCGTTTATCCGCCATCGCCGCGGCGAAACCGTCGCGAGCGTAAACGCTTGGTTGCCGCGCGCAACGGGTTGCCGGGCCGGGCCATGACCCCCACCTCCTCGGGCGACGGGCGAGGCCAACTCCCCAAATCCCATCGGAGCGTTTTCATGAGCCTTGAAGCGTTGTTTCAGCCATTCGCGCTGGGTCCCCTCGACGTGCCGCACCGCGTCGTGATGGCCCCGCTCACCCGCTGCCGTTCAGCTCAGCCGGGGAATGTTCCCCATGCGCTCAACGCTGAATATTACGCGCAACGGGCGAGTGCGGCGTTCATCGTCTCCGAAGCGACGCAAGTGTCCCAACAAGGTCAGGGCTACGCCTGGACGCCGGGCGTCCACAGCGCCGCGCAAACCGCGGGCTGGAAACTGGTCACCGACGCCGTTCACGCCGCGGGCGGGCGGATCTTCGCCCAGCTTTGGCATGTGGGCCGGATCTCCCATCGCTCTTTCCAACCCGACGGCGGTCCGCCGGTCGCGCCGTCCGCGATCGGTTTTGACGGCCAAGCCTTCGTCCTGGACGCCGGGGAGGGCGCGCCCGGCTTCGTGCCGCTCGAGACCCCGCGCGCGCTTGGAACCGATGAAATTGCGGGCGTTGTCGGCGATTTCGCGCGCGCCGCGGAAAACGCCAAAGCGGCGGGCTTCGACGGCGTGGAGATCCATGGCGCGAACGGCTATCTCGTGCACGCTTTCCTAGAAACCGCCTCCAATCACCGCGAGGACGCCTATGGCGGCTCCATCGTCAATCGCATGCGTTTCTTGGCGGAAATTCTCGACGCGGTGACCCCGGTTTTCGGTCCCGAGCGGGTGGGCGTTCGTCTTTCGCCCGGCGCCGCCTATCACGGCATGGGCGATGAAGATCCCGTGGGACTGTACTCTTCGGTCGCCGACCTGTTTGCGCAACGCAACCTCGCCTACGCCCACCTCATCCGACCCAACGACCGCATGGTCGGCGACACCGACGCCGGCGAAACAGTTCGCGGGCAGTTTCGGGCGCGCTTTGCAGGCGCTCTGATTATGAACGGCGGCTACGGCGCCGCCGAGGCCGACGCGGCTATCGCGCGGGGCGACGCGGATCTGGTGGCGTTCGGGCGTCCTTACATCGCCAATCCCGATTTGCCCGAACGGTTCCGGGCGGGCGCTGAGCTGGCGGAGAGCGATGCCAAAACGCATTATGGCGGCGGCGCTGAGGGGTACACGGACTATCCTGCGCTCATCGAAGCGGCCTGACGTCGGGCCCTTCTTTCGCAGTTCATTTGACGCGTCGCGCCTGTCGGGTACCGTCCCCTCCGAAATAGGACCGGCGCAGACAGGCGCCCAACGGGAGGTCAGGCGATGAGGTATCGGATCAGCGCGGGCGTTGCGGCCGCGGTGCTGGCGGCCGCGCCAGGGTGGACGCAGGAAGCGGGCGTGGAACGCGTCACCCGCGGCAATCTCGTTATGGAAGGCATTCCGGAGATCCCCGCCGAGGTGTCAGAGCGGCTGCGCCAATATCGCAGCACCCGGTCCGCCGGCTTTTCCGATTGGGCGTGGGACGGCGGCGTCTTGGTCTCCACCCGCTTCGGCGAGACGACGCAAATTCACCATGTCGCCGAACCGGGCGGCGCGCGGCGACAGCTCACCTTCTTTGACGAACCCATTGGCGGCGCTTCGACCCATCCCGGCGCGGAGGCGTTCGCCTTCGGCCGCGACGCCGGCGGCGACGAGTTCTGGCAAATCTACGTGCAGGACGCCGACAGCGGTCAGGTGGTCCAGATCACCGAACCCGGCACCCGCAACGGGGCGGGCGTTTGGTCGGACGACGGTCTGTCGATGGCCTATTATCGCTCCACCGCTGATGATCCTGATTGGGATGTGATGCTTGCGACTTCGGGCGAGACGGAAGGGACTCTCGGCGATCCCGACGCCGGGGTCGCGCTGCAGGTCATCCTAGAAGGCGAAGGCGCAATGACGCCGGTGGACTTCTCCGATGACGGCTCACGGCTCTTGTTGTCGCGATACGTCTCGATCCTGCGCAGCCAGCGCTATGTGCTTGACGTGGCGTCGGGAGAGCTCACCGAAATCAATCCGGATGCGGAATACGCCTATTTCGGCGGCGAGTTCACGCCCGACGGCGAGCATGTGATCCTGGTCACCGACGGCGGCGGGGAGTACCGGCGCTTGGCCCGCATGGCCGTGGCGGATGGCGCGATCGAATTCATCTCGCCCGAGATCGAATGGGACGTGGCGGGCTTTGACGTCTCCGCAGACGGCGCGACCGCGGTCTACGCCACGAACGCCGGCGGCCTGTCGGAAATCTTCCTCGTCGACCTCGCCAGCGGCGACGTGAGCGCCGGTCCGGACCTGCCCGCGGGCGTGGTTTACGGTCTGACCTTCAATGCCGACGGCGACCAAGTGGGCTTCACTTTCAATGGCGCTGCGAACGCCGCTGACGCCTGGTCGTTCGATGTCGCCGAGCGCACATTGACCCGATGGACTGAGAGCGAAGTCGGCGGTCTGAACCCTGACGGCTTCGTCGAGCCGGAACTCATCAGCTATCCCACCTTTGACGAAGTGGACGGCGCGCCGCGCCAGATCCCGGCGTTTGTCTATCGTCCCACCAGCGAAGGCCCGCACCCCGTCATCATCGATATCCATGGCGGTCCGGAGTCCCAAGAGCGTCCGACGTTCTCTTCGACCATCCAGTATTGGGTGAACGAGTTGGGCGTGGCGGTCGTCGCGCCGAACGTGCGGGGGTCGTCTGGTTATGGTCGAGACTATGTGGCGCTCGACAACGGCATGCTGCGGGAAGATTCGGTGCGCGACATCGGCGCGTTGCTCGATTGGGTCGCGCTGCAGCCCGACTTGGATGCTGATAGAGTGATCGTCTATGGCGGCTCTTACGGCGGCTACATGGTCCTCGCCTCCATGGTGAATTACGGCGACCGGCTCGCCGGCGGGGTGAACATCGTCGGCATTTCGAGCTTCGTGACCTTCCTTGAAAACACGATGGGTTATCGACGCGACTTGCGCCGGGTGGAGTATGGCGACGAGCGTGATCCCGAAATGCGGGCGTTCCTCGAAACGATCTCGCCGCTCAACAATGTCGAACGGATCAACCGACCCTTGTTCATCATTCAGGGCGCCAACGACCCGCGGGTTCCCGCCTCAGAAGCCGAGCAGATCTTGGCGGCGGTCCGCGAGAACGGCGGCGATCCTTGGTTCTTGATGGCGATGGACGAGGGGCACGGCTTCCGCAAGCAGTCCAACCGCGTCTTTATGAGCGAGGCGGTGACCATGTTCTTGCGCGACACGCTGGGCCTTGAGGGCGCGGGCTAAGCGCACCTGCAGGAGGCGGCGGCGTCGTTAGGCGTCGCCGTCATCCTGCGCGCTGAGGCGGAGAAAGGCGACTTTGGCGGCGCCATAGGCCCGCTCGTCGAGCAGCGTGAAGCCGTCAGCGACCGGGGTGGGGTCGTCAGCGCCCGTTTCGGCGGCGACCACGGCGTGCGGCGCAAGCCATCCGCCTTCCGCTAAGCGGGGCAGCGTGTGTTCCACGAGCCCATGGCCATAGGGCGGGTCGAGAAAGGCGAGGTCAAACGGCGCGCCTAAGCCCGCGGGCTTGTCGCCCAGCTTGGTCGCGTCCCGCCGATGCACTCTGGCGACGCCGAGCAAGTCTAGCGCCTCGGCGTTGGCGCGAATCGCCCCGCGCGCTGCGGCGTCGGTCTCGATGAACAGGCCGAACGCGCCGCCGCGGGAGAGCGTTTCAAAGCCAAAGGCGCCGGACCCTGCAAACACGTCCATCACCCGTACGCCCTCAAGGGGAGGAGCCCAGTCGGCATGAACCAAGATGTTGAACACCGCCTCCCGCGTGCGGTCTGCGGTGGGACGGGTGGCGCGTCCCTTGGGGGCGAAAAGCGTGCGGCCCTTGAGCCTGCCGCCGACGATGCGCATTCTCGCCTCGCGAGTTTCCCGTTAATGAGTTTCGCCGAGGGGGCGACCTGCCATGGATGAGCCGCAAGAGCTCGGCGCGCAAGCGTTCTGGCGCGCCGACTTCGCCAACGCCGCTTTGTCGGTGCACGCCAGCGCGTCGCGCGATTTGCGCGTTCGGCTCTCCGGAGCGGCCGCTTTTCTGCGTTGGGTGGTGGTCGCGCTGATGGTGCTGCAGGCGTCGATTGTCTTGAACGCCTGGGGGGTGGCCCGGCTTGACGCGGGGCTGAGCGACATTTCGGCGCTCGGTCTCACCGTGTCGTTCGCGTCATTCCCACAGATTTTGATCGTGGCGCTGTCCTATGCGGCCATGGGGCTCTACCTCGCCCGCGCGCTTGATGATCGCCAGTCGCATGGCGCCCAAACCCAAACCCTGGAGTTCGTGGGCAAAAATCTGATGGCGCGGATGCGGTACGAAGAGTGGCGTGACCAGATTATTTCCGCGGCCAGCAATGACCGGTCGATCTTTCTGGCGCGTTGCACCGGCATCGTTCGAGAGTTTTGCCGAAACACCGGCGTTTCGCGGGATGATTTCGAAAGCGTCCGCACGCAATTGCGGGCCGAAGGAACCGAGCCTCACCCCACGCTCGACATCATGAATGCGCTCGATTTCTCGGGACATCCGCAATTAAAGACGCTCATCGCCGGAAAGCGGCGGGAGTTCCGCGACTATGTGCAATCCATCAAGCGGCGGATGGCGGAGTCGTTCACGGACCTGGAAAACGATCATGATTTCGCGCGGTTAGCCGCTGAAGGTCCGACGGACGACAAAGTCACCGAAAGCGATGGTCGTCGTCGTCGCTTCTCTCGGGCGATGCGCCATTTCGGCTGGCTTGACCTGGCGCGCGACCAAATTGAGACCGGCATGCCCGCCTATCAGCTCGAGGGCATGAAGGCGTTTCTGATCCACGACAATTTTCTTGAGCGGCTCGACCACCATTTCGAGAAGGCCCGCCGCCTCTTTGTGTGGACGAACGCCGCGTTTTTCGCTGTTTGGCTGGCGATCAACATCGCGCATATCGCCACATTCGCCGACAACCAACCGCGCTTTTAGGCCCGGTTTAGTCCTCCAATCCCGGCCGCGCGCGCGTGCGCTTGACGGCGCCGCGTCGCACTTTGTTTTCCCGCCGTGCGAGCTTTTGAGAGAGGGGTACACGGGTCGCGGTGCGCTTTCTCGGAACCACGGCGGCCCGCCGGATCAGCGCGAACAGGCGCGCGCGGGCTTCGGCGCGATTGCGCTCCTGGGTGCGATGGTCGCTGGCGGTGATGACCAGGACCCCGTCCTTAGTCAGCTTTTTCCCGGCTAACGCCTCAAGCCGCGCTCGCACTTGGGGCGGCAAGGAGGCTGAGCCCCGCACGTCAAATCGAAGCTGCACGGCGCTGGCGACTTTATTGACGTTTTGACCGCCGGGACCTGAGGCGCGGATGAAGCTCTCCACGATTTCGTCGGGATTGATTTGGATAGTTTCGGTCACAGCAATCATGCGCCACGCTCTCCAACCTGTGCGGTCAGCCCGGGGGCCGCGCGCTCAGGCGCTTTTGGTCCGCGCCATCAGTCAGTCTTTTGCGGCGTTTTCGAGGTCTTCGCGCTTCATTTCAAGTTCAAGCCAGCGTTCTTCAGCCTCCGCCCGCGTCGTTTCCGCTTTCTCCAGGGCCGCTGCGGCGGCGTCGAACGCTTCGCGATCGCGGGCGTAGAGTTCGGGTTCGGCGAGCCTGGTCTTCAGCTCTTCAATCCGTGTGCTGAGCGCCTCTATCTCACCCGGCAACGTCTCTAAAGCGTGCTTGTCTTTGAACGACAGCTTGGCTTGGCGGCGTTCCGCGCGCTCGGCCGTTTCCCGCTGTTTGGGTTCGCTTGGCGCTGAGGCGCGGCCCCGCGCTTGGAAGAGCGCGGCGTCGCGCTGGGCCTCCAGATCGGCGTAGCCGCCTGCATATTCAAGCCAGTGACCGGGTTGGTCGGGGTCGGGCGCCAGGACTGAGGTCACGACGCGATCAAGAAAGTCCCGGTCGTGGCTGACCAGCAAGACCGCGCCGGCGTACTCGCTCAACACCTCTTGCAGGAGGTCGAGCGTTTCGAGGTCGAGATCATTGGTCGGCTCATCCAGGACCAAGAGGTTGGAGGGGCGCGCCAACGCAATCGCCAGGGCCAGGCGTCCGCGCTCGCCGCCGGACAAAGAGCCTATGGGAGAGCGCGCCTGGTCGGGCGCGAAAAGGAAATCCTTCATATAGCCGACGACGTGACGGCGCTCCCCGGCGACCGAAACCATGTCTCCGCCCCCTTCCGTCAGGGCGTCCTTGACGGTCATCGCGTCATCCAGCTGGCCGCGGCGCTGGTCGAGTGCGACGAGCTCGAGCTTGGTCCCGTGCCGCACTTCGCCCGAATCCGGCGGTAGCGCGCCGATGAGCATCTTCAGCAAGGTGGTTTTGCCCGCCCCGTTGGGCCCAATGATCCCAAGGCGATCCCCCCGGGCCACGCGAACGGAGAAATCCGCCACAACCACGCGTTCGTCGAAGCGCTTGGCGATCTTTTCCGCCTCAATGACCAGCTTTCCCGACGGGCTCGCCTCGGCCGCTTGAGCGACCGGCCCGCCCTGCGGACCCCGCGCGGTCCGCCGCTCTTCCCGCAGCGCCTGGAGCCGTCGGACCCGCTTCTGATTGCGTTTCCGGCGTGCGGTCACGCCGTAACGCATCCAGTCTTCCTCCGCTGCGATGCGGCGCTCCAGCTTGTGGCGCTCTTGTTCCTCAAGGGCGAGAGTTTCATCGCGCCAGGCCTCAAAGCCCGCGAAACCGGATTCGCGCGTCCGCGCCGTACCGCGATCGATCCAGACGGTTCGCTTCGACGCGGTCTCTAAGAAGCGGCGGTCGTGACTGACCACCACCAGCGCGCCGCGGAACCGGGCCAGGGTCTCTTCGAGCCAGCCGATCGCGGGCAAATCCAAATGGTTGGTGGGTTCATCGAGCAGTAGAACGTCGGGCTCGGGCGCAAGTGCGCGGGCGAGGGCGACGCGTCGCAGTTCGCCGCCGGAAAGGCGGGCGGGGTCTTCTTCTCCGGTCAGCCCCAGATCTTCAAGCAAACGGCGGGCGCGACGCGGATCGTCCCCCGGCGCAAGACCCGCCGTAACGGCGGCTTCGGCCGTTTCGAAGGCGGCATAGTCAGGCTCTTGCTCGAGGTAGCGGACCGTCGCCCCCGGCGCGATGATTCGCTCGCCCTCATCGGGCTCGATCAGCCCTGCGATGACCTTCATCAGCGTCGATTTTCCCGCGCCGTTGCGGCCGACGATGCAAATGCGGTCGCGCTCGAACACGTGCAGCTCCACGCCCGCGAACAACGCCGCGCCGCGCGAGGTGAGCGCCACATCGCGCAAACTAAGGACCGGAGCCGCCATACGCGGGGTGTAGTGCCGGCGCGAGACGCTGGCAACGCCTGGCGAGGGGGGCCGACGGCGCAAAACGTCAGCTATCCGTATAAAGACTTAATGGGTGCTGCGGGGCTGGTTTGACCGGACGAAAAGCGTTGCGCTGGCGCAACGGAATGGAGTTTTCGATTGGCGGCGAGAGCATTCGTTCTTTGTCAAGCGTGCGCCTCGGCGAACCCGCAGCTATACAGCGCACACAGACAGGCCGCTGGACCAGGCGCGCCGCCAGGGCTCTCCGCTCTGGCTTAACTTCGAGTGTGTGTGGGGAATAAGGCGGGGCCGTCGCTCCGCCCGAGAAGACTGTCGCGCAAGTTCGTGTTCGGCTTCTTACGGGCCGACCCGCGAACAAGGGGGACTGTCGCAAAACCGTTAAGAACCTGTGCTAGCCACCACACGTCTGGCTGCACGAGTCGCGAAGCGGCTAGCCAGACGTCGGATCAATCCACCCATTTGTCCCGAAGGGGGGGCGGTTTATGAAAGCTGTGAAACACTGGCAGCGACTGCTTCTGGCTGGGGCCGCTGGCCTCGCCGTCGTCGCGTGCTCTGACACGGACATCGATTCACCCGGCACCATCACCGTGCCGCCGCCGCCGCCGCCCCCGCCGCCGCCGCCGGCTGCGGCCGCGCTGGACTTCGTTCCCGCCGCGGGCTGCCCGACGGGCTCCGCCGAAGTTCGCCTGCCCGAGACGGTCGCGGGCGCCGGCAACACCATCGACGTTTGCGGCCTCACCGGCACGATCACCTCGAACGTGGACATCCCCGCCGGCGTGACGATCGCGCTTGACGGTCCGGTCTTCGTCGACAACGGCGCTACGATTTCCTTCGGCGCGGGTTCGCGCGCCTTCGGTCAGTCCGGCGGCGACTACCTCGTCATCTCGACCGGCGCCGACATCAACGCGGTCGGCAGCGCGACCTCGCCGGTCATCATGACCAGCCGCGCCGACGTTGAAGCAACCCCCCCGCGCGACGCTTCTTCGCAAGCGCGCGGCGAGTGGGGCGGCCTCATCATCAACGGTTTGGCGCCGATCAACGCCTGCGCAGCCGCTGATCGCGGCACCGCGGCTTGCACCAAGCTGGGCGAAGGCTCCTCGGGCTCCTTCGGCGGCATCGAGCCGACCGACGACTCTGGTGAGCTGCGTTACGTTCAGGTCCGGTTCGCCGGCTTCGAGGTCACGCCGACCAACGAGCTGAACGGCATCGCGCTGCAGGGCGTGGGCACCGGCACCGACGTCAACTTCATCCAAGTCCACAACAACGAAGACGACGGCATCGAGTTCTTCGGCGGCACCGCGCGCGCGCGCTACGTCGTGCTGACCGGCAACTCCGATGACTCCTTCGACTGGACGGACGGTTGGGTCGGCTCCGCGCAAAACATCCTCGTCGTGATCGACGATGCTGGCGAGCGCGGCGTTGAGGCCGACAACCTGGAAGGCGACGAAGACGCCGCGCCGCGGTCCAACCCGACGCTGGCCAACTTCACCTTCATCGGCTCGCCGACTGCGTCGGACGCCGACTCGTCGGGCATGGTCATCCGTCGCGGCACCGCCGGCCGTTTCGTCAACGGCATCGTGGCGAACTGGCTGAACGCCGGCATCGACGTCGACTCTGCGGCCACCTTCACCAACGCGCAGGCCACCGTGGGCTGCTCGCTGGACCCGGCTGACGAAGACCTGGCCTTCGGCTCGATCTTCCTCGACAACAGCGACAACCTCGAAAGCGGCGACGCGGCGGACACCGCCGACCAGACCACGCTCTTCGGCGAGTGCTTGAACATCGTTCAAGGCACGAACACGCTGGTCGACGGGTTCTTCCCGGGACCGGCTGAGCAAGCCGTCACCGCCGTCGATCCCAACTCGTTCGACACGGAGTTGGCTGCGGAAACCTATGTCGGCGCCTTCGCTCCGACCGAAACGCTGTCGAGCAACTGGGCCGCTGGATGGACCTTCGGTCTGTTCCCGGCGCCGTCCTGCCCGACCAACACGATCGCGACCGGCGAGACGCTCGACGGCAAGACGGTCTGCCGCCTCTCGGGCACGCTGTTGTCCGACACGACGTTGGTCCGCGGCGACGCTTTGATCTACGAACTGTCCGGTCCGGTGTTCGTCGGTCAAGACAGCCCGGCGGCTGGTTCCGACGTTACGCTGCGCATCGATCAGGGCGTCACGGTGTTCGGCTCCACGGGTGCTGACTACTTGGTGGTCGCCCGCGGCAACGACATCGAGTCCAACGGCACCGCCTCGCGTCCGGTCATCATGACCAGCCGCGGCGACGTTGCTCAAACCGCAGGTCGCGATGCTGAAACCGCACGCGGCGAGTGGGGCGGCCTCATCATCAACGGCTTCGCTCCGATCAACGCCTGTGCGGCGGCTGACCGCGGCACCGTCGACTGCACCAAGCTCGGCGAAGGTTCTTCGGGTCTCTTCGGCGGCATTACGACCGACGACGACTCCGGCAACCTGTTCTACACGCGCGTGCAGTTCGCCGGCTTCGAGGTCACTCCGACCAACGAGTTGAACGGTATTGCGTTCCAGGGCGTCGGCGACCTCACCGACGTGGACTTCATCCAAGTCCATAACAACGAAGACGACGGCGTCGAGTTCTTCGGCGGCACGGTCAACGCTTCGCACATCGTGCTGACCGGCAACTCCGACGACTCGTTCGACTGGACCGATGGTTGGGTCGGCGCGGCGCAGTTCGTGATCGTCCACATCGACCAAGCTGGCGAACGCGGCATTGAAGCCGACAACCTCGAAGGCGACGAAGACGCGCTTCCGCGCTCCAACCCGTCGCTCTCGAACTTCACGTTCATCGGCGCGGGCGCTCTGACGGCTGACGGCGACTCCTCGGGCATGGTTGTCCGTCGCGGTACGGCTGGTCGCTTTGTGAACGGCGTCGTCGTCAACTGGCTCAACGCCGGTATCGACGTCGACTCCGCGGCGACCTTCACCAACGCAACGGCGACTGCGGGCTGCACGCTCACGGCGGGCACCTCGGACATGGCGTTCGGGTCGATCCTTCTCGACAACACCGACGATCTGGAAAGCGGCGACAGCGACTCCGCGTCCCAGACGGCGTTGTTTGCGGAGTGCTCGGACATCGACACGACGTCGGCCAACACGCTCACGGGCTACAGCTTCTATGCCGGCTCCACCTTGGCCTCGCCGATCGGCGTGGTTCCGGGGCCGTCGGAAACGGGCCTGACCGCGGTTGACCCAACCACCGTCGATCCGTTCTTCGTCAGCGCTTCCTATGTGGGCGCTGTCGAGAACGCGGCTGACGAGTGGTACCGCGGCTGGACGTTCCAGGACGCTCCGTAAGCACTGTAAAGACGCTCCGGCGGGCGGGTTTCCCGCCCGCCGGGGTCCTCTTTTTTGACCGTTTCCTGACCCAGGGACACTCACCGAGTGAGGGGGACTATGTCCGGGATTGCCTTCAAGAAGACGTCGGCGCTTTTGGCGACCACGGCCCTGATCACCAGCGCGCTGTCCGCGACGCTGGCGATGGGTTACGTGGCCCACGCGCAGGACGCTGACCAGCCGGCGGAAGAGCCGGAAGTCATCACCATTCGCGGCGTTTTCATTCCGGAAGAGCGCCGGGACACCTCCGAGATCTCCGCTATCGTCGATGCGGACGACTTCTCCGCACGGGGCGACGGGGACGCCGCGGTGGCGCTGGCGCGCGTGACGGGTCTCTCGATTTCCGACGACGGCTTCGTGTTCGCGCGCGGCTTGAACGAGCGTTACTCCTCAGCGACGCTGAACGGGTCGCCTTTGCCGAGCCCCGCGCCGCTGCGCCGGGTCACGCCGCTCGACTTGTTCCCGACCTCGGTGTTGGAATCCGCGCTCGCGCAGAAGACTTATTCGCCGCAATATTCCGCTGAGTTCGGCGGCGCGGTGATCGATCTGCGCACGCGCTTGTTGCCGGATGAGCCGTTTTTCTCTCTGAGCCTCTCGGCGGGTTACGACACCGAGACGACCTTCGACCGCGGCCTTCTGTACGATGGCGGCGACGAAGATTGGACGGGCTTTGACGACGGCGAGCGGAACCGACCGCCGGAACTCAATGCCATTCGCGGCGTCAGCCGGGTCAACGATTTGAGCGGCGCTGAGCGCGAAGCCGTCGGCGAGTCGCTGAACAACGACGCCTCCTTGTGGGTGATCCAGTCCGACGATATCGACGCCGACGGCTCGATTTCGTTCAGCGCGGGCGAGCGCTTCGACGTTTCGCCGTCGCTCTCGATCGGCATCATCGCGGCGGGCGGTTACTCGAATGAGTGGCAGACCCGACGGGGTATCCGCGGCCAGTCGAGCTCGAACGCCGACGGTCTGTTCGAATTGCGTCGTCGCGAGCGGTTCTCCACGCAGAATGAAATCGGTCTGAATGGCTTGCTCACGGTGGGCTTCGACATTCTCGAAAACCACGAGCTGAGCTTCACCGCGCTTGGCGTGCGTCAAACCGAGAAAGAAGCGCGGACGATCATCGGTCCGACGATCGAAGACCTCGATCGCAACAGCCGCGAAGAGAACCTCGAGTGGTTCGAGAACCAAGTCTGGACCACGCAGGTCAACGGCACGCACTTCTTCCCGTCATTGGGCGACTTGGAAGTCGCGTGGCGGGGGTCGTACTCTGAGGCCCTTCGTGACGCGCCGTATCAGCGTTTTGCTGAATACACCCAGCTCGACGACGGCACCTTCCGCTATGACGGTGAATCCTCGGCGAACTCGACGACGTTCTCCTTTGTCGGCGACGACACCACGGACTTTGCGGTCGACCTAACGCTGCCATTTGCGTTTGGCGGTATCGAGGGCGAACTCATCGGCGGTTACAGCTACACCGAGAGCGATCGTATCGGTGAGCAGCAGATCTACCGCTACAGCGCGGTCACCGATCCGAACCTTCTGGTTCAGCGCATCGACTTGATCTTCTCGGACGCCAATATCGGTTCGTCGACCGGCGCGTCGACGCCGGTGTTGAACGACACCGCGGTCGGCCAGGAATTTCCTGAAGCGTATGCGGCGACCCTGGAAACCGACGCAGGCTATCTCGGCGTTGACGCCCAGATCACCGACTCCCTGCGCGCGGCGGTCGGCGTCCGGTACGAAGACGCCATCGAGGCGGTCCAAATCTTCCCGTTCGTCGATGACGTCACGGGCAGCGTCGTGGTCCCGATCAATGAGGACTACCTCCTGCCGGCGGCCACGTTGACGTGGACTTTCGCGGAGAACATGCAGCTCCGCTTGGGCTACTCCAACACCATCACGCGGCCTCAGTTCCGCGAGTTGGCGCCTGCTCCGTTCGTGAACACCGAAACGGATGAGATCTTCTTCGGTAACCCGTTCCTCGTGGACACCGAGATCACGAACTACGATGCGCGGTTTGAGTGGTATTTCGCGCGGGATCAGTTCTTCACGTTCGGCGCGTTCTACAAGGATCTCGAAAACCCGATCGAAGAGTATGGCGTGCAGGTCGGGGGTAACGACTCCTCGCAAACCACGTTCATCAACGCCCCGGCGGCGACGCTGTACGGTTTCGAAGTCGAGTTCGAACGTCTCTTCGAGATGGGCGACATGTTCGAGAACGTCGGTTGGATCCAGCCCTACACGGGCGTGGTTCGCGCGAACTATACCTGGTCGGACAGTGAGCTCGAGGTCGACGACACGACCTTGGCTCGTCGCCCGACCAATGTGACCTTGCGGGAAACTACGATCGACCAGGACGGCGACGGCGACATCGACGGCGATGACCTGATTTTGGCGAACCTCGACACCAGCACTCTGGTGTCCGACATCATCGCCGACGGTCGTCAGTTGCTCGGTCAGTCGGAGCACCTGTTCAACCTGCAACTGGGTTACGAGAACTACGACGCGCGTTCGCGGGCGTTCTTCCTGGTCAACTTCGCTAGCGAGCGGATCCGGACCCAAGAAAACGGCCGTCAGTTGCCGGCGGTCATCGAAGAGCCGCCGACCTCGCTGAACTTCGTGTACTCGCGTGAGTTCACTGCGATGAACAGCGATGTCGAGTTCGGGTTCCGGGCGACCAACTTGCTGGGCGATGACTACGAAGCGTTCCAAGAAGAGGGCGATGTGCGAGTTCCGGTCGACACCTATGAACTCGGCCAGACCTTCACGCTGAGCCTGCGTTTCCGCCGCTAGTCGGCGGTCGAACGCCCGGTGAGACAATCCGGGCGTTCGTTCCACAGCGAACCTGAGAAGCGGCGCAACTGAATGTCGGTTGCGCCGTTTTCTTTTTCGACCGGGTGGGCAGCGTTTTTGGCCGCGTCGGCGCTCTTTCGCCGTGTCGCTTTCTGACAGCTTCGGGATTCGGCCGAAGCGCGCCCGCCCGCCGACCTGTCGGCCGCCCGGTCTAATGAGTGCGTTCGGGCGACCAAAGCAGCGTGTTTCGGGGCGGTGTTCTGCGTTCGTTGGCGTTGAAGGCGGGAAGGGCGGCAGTGGCGCGTTTTCGCCAAGGAGGCCGAGCGGTGATCACCGGGTGGGCAAAGCCAAGAATGCCTCGCTCCTGCGCGCGCCGCACGCTACAGTTCACACGGTGGGGGGGCTGCTAGAATGACCAGCGCCGCATATCATGATGAGACGCCGAAAGTCGTGACGCGGGCTGCGTTCGCGGCCGAACTGGCGCTCATCGCTTTGATTGGCGTGGTGTTCGCAAAGCTTCTCTGGGCATTCGCGCCGGGCGCGGCTTTAGGGCCGGGAAGCGCGCGGCTCACGCCGCCGACCTTAGCGGCGGAAGGGGCGGGGCGGTCGAGCGCCGCATTGAGCGGTTTGAACCCGTTTCGCCGCGCCGCCGTAGCGGAAGGCCCGACTGCGAGCGAGGATCCGCTTGAAGATGTTCCGCTCAGCGCGTTGAACCTGCGTGTCGCCGGCGTTCGCGCGGCGCGGGAGGGCGGCGTTGGAGCGGCGATCATCCTAACCCCGGACAACCGGCAAGCCGTCTATCGCGTCGGCGAAGAAATCATCAATGGGGTCACCCTGCGAGAGGTCCGGCAGGATCGGGTCATCCTTTGGCGCAACGGCGCTGCAGAGGCCCTGTTGTTCGGCAGCGAGAGCCTCAGCGTCATCAGCCGAGATCCCGGCGCGGCGCCGACCGGCCGCGCGCCTGTGGCGCCCACGCCCGAGCAAGGCGGGGAAGATATCCCCCGCGTCGCCTTGGCGGATTTGTTGGCGGGCGTTGCGCCTGGGCGACCTGAGGACGAGGGCGTGCTGGTCAATCCGCGCGGAGACGGCGTCGCCTTCGCCGCCGCGGGGTTTCAGCCGGGCGATACGGTACGCCAGATCAACGGCCAGGATATTGACGGCGCGACGCAGCTCACTCAGTCCCTTTCCGGCATCCCGCGCGGAAGCGTGATCACCGTCACCATCGAACGAGAGGAAGCCGGACAGACTGTCCGGTTTATCGTCGAATGAGCGGTCCTCGCGACGACCTCGGACCACCTGCTCGGCGCAGGACTGTTCGGTTCGCGCAACGGTTTGGACAAACCGCGCCGTCATCGCCCTGTTGGCGCTTCCCTCAAGACGTTTCGCCTTGTATTCCAACCCCTGAGCAATGCCGCGTCGGTTCGTTTCGCCGCGCGTCGTTACACGGTCCGAGGCCCCTTCACCGCCGCCTCACTCGCCTGCTGGAGCAATCGCCATGACGCCCCTTCGCTCGATCAAGCTTCGCGCCGCCCTTGCGGCGGGGATGGCGACGATCCTCGCGTCGCCCGCTTTCGCCCAGTCGGGCGACACGCATGTCATTAATATGCGAGACGCGGACATCAACGCGTTCATCGAAGATATCTCGGCGGTGACCGGGTACACCTTCATCGTCCACCCCGATGTGAACGGCCGCGTGACGGTGACCTCCCAAGACAGCCTCACCCGTGAAGAGGTCTTTGAAGTCTTCCGGTCAACCTTGCGCGTGCAGGGTTACATCGCGGAGCCGACCTCCAATGGGTCGTACCGGATCGTGCCGGAATCGACCGCCACCCCCCAAAGCGAGACCTTCGGCGCGGAAGGCAGACCCTCCGACCAATTCGTGACCGACGTCATTCGCTTGAACTATGCGGACGCCGCAGAAGCCGCCCGCGTTGTCGAGCCATTGGTGAACCACCGAGGTCGGGTTGCGGCGTATTCTGACAACAACACTCTCGTGGTCGTCGACTATGCGGGCAATATCGGGCGGATCCGGGAAATTGTCGGCGAGCTGGATCGCGACAACTCCGAAGTGGCCACCATCGCGCTGACCAACGCCTCCGCGCGGGAAGTCGCTGACGTGATCTCATCGTTGTCCGGGCCGGGTCGAGACGGCCGCGCCACCGTACAACTCACCGCCGTCGCGCTTGAAAGCTCGAACTCCGTCGTGCTCCGCGGCGATGAGGGCGAAATCGCGCGCGCCCGGGCCCTGGTCCACGACCTCGACATGGGCTCAGCGCCGACCGAAACCCTGCGTGTGATGCGTCTTGAGCATGCGCGTGCGGCTGAACTCGCCCCGCTCTTGGAGGCCGTCGCCCGCCAAAGCGGCGCGCCGACCGAGGGCGAACTGACCATCCCCTTCGATGAAGCCACGAATTCCATCATCCTGACCGCCTCTGACCCGCGGACGCTGGAGGCGATGGTGTCGGTGGTGCGCGAGCTCGACGTGCGGCCCTCCCAGGTGCGCGTTGAAGCGATCATCGTGGAGATTTCCGACGGCGTCGCGCGCGACCTCGGCGTTCAGTTCCTGCTCGCCGGCGATGACGACAGCTCGATTCCTTTCGCGGCGACCAATTTCTCGCGCTCTGCGCCGAACCTGTTGGCGCTCACCGGCGCTCTGACCGTTCAGGATGGCGACGACGAAACGACGGGCGCGAACTTAGCCGACGCAGCGATCGCGTCGCTGCTGGGCATCAACGGCGCCACGTTCGGCATTGGCGGGGAGAATGACGACGGCTTGTTCGGCGTCATCTTGACCGCCGTTCAGAACGACACCGACTCCAACATTCTTTCCACGCCGTCAGTGTTCGTGACCGAAAACCGGCCCGCGCGCATCAATGTCGGCCAAGAGGTGCCGCTGACGACCGGGGAAGCGCTGTCGAGCGATTTCTCCTCCACCTTCCGCGGCATTGAGCGTCGCGACGTCGGGGTTCAGCTCGAAGTGTTCGCAACCATCTCGGATGGCGACACCATCATGCTTGACGTGCGGCAAGAGGTGTCCAGCGTCGCCGGCACGGTTTCCGACGATTTCCAAGAGCTGATCTTGAACAATCGCGAAATCGAAACCACGGTCATTGCTGACAATGGCGAAGTCATCGTCTTGGGCGGCCTGATCGATACCATTGATATGGTCGACAACAGCCAGATTCCGCTTCTAGGCGACATTCCGCTGGCGGGGCGTTTGTTCCGTTCAGAAGGCGTCACCCGTCAGCGCCGCAACCTGATGGTGTTCCTGCGCCCCACGGTCGTGGAAGATCTCGACGGCTCTCGCGCGGTCACCGCGGACAGCCTGACTGATGTTCTGACCCCGGCGGCGAGCGCGGAGAGTTCCTTTGAAGACCGCGTGCGCGACATGCTGGGCGACGTCTCTTCGCCGCGTTAAGGCTAAGGCCTGACCTGCGGGACGAGGAGTTGGGCGAATGGCGGCCGCACGCCGGGCGGAATTAAGCTACGCGTTCGCGCGGGAACACGGTCTGATGCTGTTGGAAGACAGCGACCCTGCGCGGTTGGGGGTGCGGGAAGGGGCCGACCCGTTGCGTCTGATCGAGGCGCGTCGAGCCTTGGGTCGGGCGTTTATCGTCGAGCGATTGGACGCCTCAGCCTTCGACCGGCGGCTGTCTGAGGTTTATGCCGGCGATGGGTTTGGCGCGGACGACGTGGACGAGGGGCTTGACGGCGACGGATCGCTGGAGAGCTTGCTCGACGGCATCTCGCCCACCGCGGATTTGCTGGACACCGACGACGACGCGCCCATCATTCGCCTCATCAACGGGCTGATCGCCGAGGCGGTCCGCTTGAAAGCCTCCGACGTGCACATCGAGCCTTATGAGGATCGCCTCGCGATCCGGCTGCGGGTGGACGGCGTTTTGCGCGAAGTCCTCACCCATGCGCGTCGGCTGTCGCCGCTGATCTCTTCGCGCGTGAAGGTCATGGCGCGGCTCGACATCGCTGAAAAGCGCCTGCCGCAAGACGGTCGCATCTCGCTGTCCTTTGGCGGGCGGAACATCGACGTTCGGGTGTCGACTTTGCCGTCCCGCTTTGGGGAGCGGGTGGTCTTACGGCTTTTGGACAAAGATTCCGCGCGGCTGGATCTGGACGATTTGGGCATGGACGCCGAGACGCTTCGGCGGTTCAAGGTCTCGCTCACCCAGCCTAACGGCGTCATCCTGGTCACCGGGCCGACCGGGTCGGGCAAGACGACCACGCTTTACGCCGCGCTCACCCTGCTGAATGACGACACGCGGAACATTCTGACCGTCGAAGACCCCATCGAATACGGCCTTGACGGGGTCGGGCAGACCCAGGTGAACGCCAAGGTCGGCATGACCTTCGCCAGCGGTTTGCGCGCGATCCTGCGGCAAGACCCTGACATCGTGATGGTGGGGGAAATCCGCGACGTCGAAACCGCGGAAATCGCGATCCAGGCGAGCCTTACCGGCCACTTGGTGCTGTCCACCGTCCACACCAATTCCTCGGTCGCCGCCGTTACGCGCCTCCGCGACATGGGGGTCGAACCGTTCTTGCTGTCCTCCACGCTCGCAGGGGTTCTCGCGCAACGCTTGGTGCGGCGTCTTTGCGATCGTTGCAAGGAGCCTTATGCGCCTGACGCCCGCGAACTCGCCGCGCTCGGTCTGCCTAACGACGACGAGCATGTGTTCTACCGCCCCGTGGGCTGCGAGGCTTGCGGCGGCGCAGGATTTCAAGGCCGGTTGGGCATCTACGAATTCATGGTCGCCGATGAGGAGGTTAAACGCCTCATCCATGAAGACGCGCGGGAAGCTGACATCGCCGCGCGCGCCTTCCGCTCAGCGGATACGCTGTTGACCAACGGCGCCCGCCATGTCGTCGCGGGACGCACGACCGCGGCTGAGGTTCTCAGGTCCGCCCGCGCCCTTGGGGACGACGATGGCGGCCTTTGAGTATGTTGCGCTCGACGCCTCCGGAAAGCGCACCCGCGGCGTCGTCGCCGCCGACACCGCCCGCGCCGCGCGCCGGGAACTCAAAGAACGACGTCTCACGCTCCTTGAGCTGAAAGAGGCCAAAGACGGCGGGGGAGAAGCCAAGGCCGGCGGCCGAACGCGCGGCGGGGGCATGACGTCCGCCGACCGCGTGTTGGTGACCCGTCAGTTGGCCATGCTCGTCCAATCCGGCGCGCCAATCGAAGAGGCGTTGAACGCCATCGCCAGCCAGGCGCCGAGCCAATCGGTGCGCCGGACGCTGTTGCAGGTGCGTTCCGCGGTGACGGAGGGGTTTCGGTTTTCCGAGGCGTTAGCCAACAGCCCCCGCGCGTTTGGGCCGCTTTATCGCGCTATGGCCGCAGCCGGGGAGGCGACGGGCGAGCTTGGGGCGGTGCTGGGGCGGCTGGCGGACTTGCTTGAGCAGTCCCAACAGACGCAGCGGAAGATCATGGCTGCGGTGATTTATCCGATCGTTCTCGCGGTGATGGCGGTGTTCGTCATCACGTCGTTGATGATTTTTGTCGTGCCGCGGGTGGTCGAGCAATTCGACACCATGCAGCAGGACTTGCCGCTGCTCACCGATATCGTCATCGCGATTTCGACGTTTTTGAGGGGGTCCGGCCTTTATGTGGCGCTTGGGCTCGCGGTCGGCGTCCTCGTTTTCGCCCGCGCGCTCGCTCTTCCCGGCGTGAGAAAGCCGGTGGACGCCATGGTCTTGCGCCTGCCGCTCATCGGATCGTTCGTGCGCACCGCGAGCGCCGCGCGTTTTGCGCGCACCTTCGGCTCGCTGGTGCAGTCCGGCGTTCCTGCGCTCGATTCCCTGGCCGCGGCGAAAAACACGTTGTCCAATCGGGTCATGCAGGCGGCGGTGGATGATATGGCGGACGCGGTGCGGCGCGGGGGCGGGGTGTCCTCAGCGATGCGCGCGACAAACGCCTTTCCGCCGCTCCTGACCTTTCTCGCCGCCAGCGGAGAGCGCTCGGGCGAGTTGGGGGCGATGTTCGAGCGAGGGGCGGACTATCTGGACAACGAAGTCGAGACTTCCACCGCGGTCACGCTCAACCTGCTCGAGCCGATGATCATTATCGTGATGGGAGCGATGGTGGCGCTGATCGTGTTGTCGATCATGCTGCCGATCCTGCGGTTGAATGCGCTGGCGCTTGGGTGAAATAAGGGGCGGCGGAAACCGCCTTGGATGCATGGGCGATGGGTGAGGATACTGGGATGACGAACCACCGTTTAATGACGCGCGCCGGCGCGCGAGACGCCGGTTTCACGCTGACCGAAGTGATGGTCACCATTTTGATCATCGGCTTGTTGTCGACGATCGTGCTGGTGAACGTTTTGCCGAACCGCGACACGGCGATGTTGCGCAAGGTCGAGGCGGACGTGCGCGGCTTGGAAAGCGCGCTCGACCAATATCGCTTGGATATGCTGGCCTACCCCTCCACCGAGGAGGGCCTTGATGCGCTCGTCTCGGTCCCCGCCGGTCATGCGCGGACGGACCGTTACCGCGAAGGCGGCTATGTCCGGCGCTTGCCGGAAGACCCCTGGGGCAACGCGTATCAATATGTCATTCCAGGGGAGAACGGCGCGTTCGACCTCTATTCGCTGGGCGCGGACGGCCGGGTTGGCGGCGAAGGCCTAGACGCGGATCTGGGCAACTGGAACCTGTGACGCCTTTCCACCGCCCCGGGGCCGCTTCGCGGCGCGCCGATGCGGGCTACACTCTGATTGACATGCTCACCGCCTTGTTCGTCATCGGCTTGGCGGCGGGCGTGGTCGCGGTGACCATGCCCGCTCCGCCCAGGCCGGGCGATGAGGAAGCGCGCGGGTTCGCAGCGGGACTGCGGGCGGCGGCTGACGAAGCGCTTGTTTCCGGGCTCGTCGTCGGGGTTGAGGTGGACGCCGAGGGCTACGCGTTTTTCCGACGCGTGCGCGGGGAATGGACCGGTTTTGCGGGGGAGCGTTTGTTCCGCACCCGGAGCTGGTCGAGCATGCGGGACGTGGCGATCACGCTGGAGGGCGGCGCCGTCACCGAGGCGCGCTATGCCGACATGCCCGAAGAGCTGAGGCCTGACACGCCGGCGTTGTTGTTTGACCCCATCGGCGCGGCGACGCCGGCTGAGATACTGCTCGACACCGAGGATGGGGTGTTTGTTGTGACGGTCGACGCGGTCGGCGAAATCACTCTAGCGTGGGGCGAGGATGCTTAAGCCGCGAAGCGACGCCGGGTTCACGCTCATTGAAGCGATGACGGCGCTCGGCGTCTTCGCGCTCGCCGCCATGGCGCTGTTGCGCTTGAACACCGAAAACGCGCGCGCGCTGTATGCGCTTGAGACCGGGGCCTATGCGCGCATCGTTGCGGAAAACCAGCTCGTCGTCGCCATGGTCGAGCCGAGCGCAGGCGAACGCGGCGTGCAAACCGGGGTGGAAGAGGTCGCTGGCCGCATCTGGAGCTGGACGCGAACGGTGACGCCGACGCCCAACCCTGATCTCTTACGCATTGAAGTGCGCGTGACCTTGCTTGACGAGGCGCGGGTGGCCGCCGAACTCGTCGGGTTTCGGGGCGTGAGATGAGCGGGCGCGACGCCGGCGTGACGCTTTTGGAGGTGATGATCGCGCTGTTGATCATCGCCATGCTCTCCACCGCTGGCGTCGCCATTTTGTCGACCACGCTGGGATTTAAGGAGCAGTTCGACGCCGCTGAAGCGCGTCTGCGTCAACTCGAACTCGCCCGCGCGGTGATCAAAACGGACTTGGCGCAGATTGTCTTGCGTCCCACACGGGATGAAACCGGCGCGCGGCGGGAGTATCTGGCGGTCATCGGATCGGACGTGCCCGGCGCGCCGATGATGGCCTTCACCCGCGCGGGCTGGGAAAACCCCGACGGACGCGAAGCGCGCGGGTCGGTGGCTTATGTGGAGTACTTCGTGCGCGATGATGCGCTCATTCGACGGTCCGGCGCTCGGGTCGACGCCCACAGCCAAACGCCCTTTGTTGAAAGGACGCTGCTGTCAGGCGTGTCGTCCGTAGACGTCGCTTCCAGCCTCGAAGGGCGCTGGTATGCCGCCTATGCGCTGGAGGCGGGCGAAAACGCCGAGGACGAACTGCCCGAGATGGTTGAACTGACGATGGAGCTCGAAGGCGTCGGGCCGCTGCGTCAGCTGTTTCTGACGGGGGCCACGCCGTGAGACCCCCAAGGGCGAATGCGCGCGACGCGGGCGCGGCCTTGCTGGTTGTGCTGCTCCTGGTGGCGGTGATGAGCACCGTCGCAGTCGCCGTGCTCGACTCTATCCGGTTCGCAACCCGGCGCGGGGCGAATGTCGCAGCGCGCGACCAAGCGGTTTGGTACCTGTTGGGGGCCGAACAGCTGGCCACGCAAGTGCTGCGTCAGAGCTGGTCGCTCGACAACGACCGCACCACGTTGAACGAGCCCTGGGCGAGCGAAATGTTGGTGTTTCCCATCGACGGCGGACGCATCGAAGCGCAAATCACGGACGCCTCGAACTGTTTCAATCTCAATGGCTTGCTTGCCGGCGGGCAAGAGGGGGATACGCCCGCCGCCGTTGGACCGCTTGGTCGTCTCGTGACGCTGTTGTCCGCAGCGGGGGTGGACCAAGATCTCGCCGAACGCCTCCCCGCGCTGGCCGCCGATTGGATCGACGAGGATTTATCGCCCCGGCGCGGGGGAGCGGAGGATGACGACTACGCGCGCGCGACCCCGCCCTATCGCACGCCCGGCGGGCCTTTCGCCGAAGTCGAGGAAGTCCGGGCCCTTCAGGGGCTTACTGAAAGCGACTACCAGGCCGTACGGCCCTGGCTGTGCGCCCACCCTTCGCCCTCGCCCAGCCGGATAAACGTCAACACGCTCGCACCGGAGCAAGGCCCGCTTCTGAGCATGGTTTTCGACGGCGCGCTCTCCCCTGAAGCGGCGGCTGACGTCATTCTCGATCGGCCGCCCATGGGTTGGAGCGACCTTGAGGCGTTTTTCGACCTCGAACAGATCGCACGCATCGCCTCAGCGGATGACGGCCGCGACGCGCAGCTCTCGGTGAAAACTCAGTTTTTCGAATTGCGCGCCAGGGTCTATTACCTGGACGCCTATGTTGAGGGCCGCGCTCTGTTGCGCCAGGCCGAAGACGGCGCTGTCGCCGTGGTGCGCAGACGGTTTGGAGCCGACGGGTGAGGGGCGACCTGTTTCTGTTTGCCGGCGAAGACCCCGAAGGCGGCTTCGCCTGGTCCAAAGTCGACGCAGGCGGCAAGGTCGAGTTCGGGCGGGCTGCTTCGGGCGAGCCCATCGCGGCGGCCCAAGACGCCGACAGGGTGGTGCTCATCCTGCCCGGCGAGGCGGTGAGCGTGCACGCCGTTTTGCTGCCGGCGCGATCAGAACCCCAAGCCCAGGCCGCGGCGGCTTTCGCGGTGGAAGACTACATCGCCCAGCCGATGGATGCGGTTTACGCCGCGCTGGGCCCGAAACCGGCGCCCGGCGGTCTCAGAGCCATCGCGGTGACGACCAAAGCAACCCTTGACGACTGGCGGCGCGATGCGGTCGCCATGGCGGGCAAACTCACGCATGCGGCGGCGGACTACGCCGCTTTGCCGTCGCTCGAAGAGGCCGTCACAATCCTTGACGTCGGCGATCGCGTCTTGGTGCGCTGGGGCGCAGAAGGCTTCGCCATTGAGGACGAGCATGCGCCTGAGGTCCTGGCCGCGTTTCTTGAGGCTCGACCGATAGAAGGCGTCCGCATCTGGTCGGACCGGCCGGACGCTTTGATTTCCCGCGACGTCGCAGGGGAGGGTGCGTTTGACGTTCGCCCCGCCCCTGTCGATGCGGAATTGGCGCGCATGTTCCGTGAGGGGTTGGAGGCCGGGCTGGGCGTCGATCTTGCGCGGGCGGGCGGGGCGAGCGCGGACGAGGCTCTGTTTGATTGGCGGCCCTGGCGGTTTGCTCTGGCCGCCGCGGGGGTCGCGATTGTCGCCTATGTCACGCTTCTCTTCACGGAGGCGGCGTTTTTGCGGGCTCAAATTCGACAGGCGGACGAGCTCGCCGCAACCCAGCTGACTGCGGTGTTCCCCGACATCACGCGCGTGGTGAACCCGCGCGCACAAATGCGGTCACGCTTGGACGCGCTTGGAGGGTCGGGCGCGCTTGCGTTCTTGGAGCTTTCAGCGTTGCTTTCGGATGCGGTGGCGGATGTGGAGAGCGTCCAAGTGGATGCGCTGCGCTTTGACGACGCCCGTGCTGAGCTGGCCTTGTCGGTCTTGTACCCCTCCTATGACTCTATCGAAGCGCTGCGCGCGGCCATCGAGGCGCGGGGCGGCGTGATGGAGGAGGGCGCGTCACGCCGTCAAGGCGAGCTGACCTTGGGCGAACTGACGGTGAGGGCGCGGTGATGGCGGCTTGGTGGCGCGGTCTGACGGGACGCGAGCGTTCGCTGTTCTTAATCGCGGGCGGTCTCGTTTTGCTATTGGCGATCTTCCAGTTCGTCATTACGCCCCTGCGCGCTGAGCGGGACGACGCCCGCGCGGCGTTACGCCAAGCCACCGACACATGGGCGGAAGTGCGCGCGGGGGCGGAGTTCGTTGTGGCTCAGCGCGATTTCGCCGACCCTGTCGCTCAAGACCCCGCGGGCCTGCGCGGTTCGCTCATGACCAGCGCGACCGCTCGCGGCCTCGCCATAACGCGCTTGCAGCCCGGCGATGACGGGCTGACGGTGCGGTTCGACAATGTCGACCCCGCCACCCTTTACGCTTGGATCTCCGAATTGGCGTCGGACCGTGCGGTGCGCATCCGTCGGGCGACGGTGCGTCGGGTCGACCGCGGCGACGGCGTCCAAGCGACGCTTGTCTTGGTGGAGGGCGCGGCGTCGTGAAGGTTCTGCTGCGCGTTGTGGTCTTTTTGGCGGCCTTTCTCGGCGTCGCGGTCGCCGGCGCGCCCCTGTCGGTGGTGCTTAACCTCGCTGGTTTGGAAGGCCGCGGCGTGCGCTACGCCGCGGTGACGGGCACGGTCTGGCGGGGGGCGATTGAGGGACTTTCGATTGGAGGGCAGACCGTCGGGCGCGTGAATTTGGTGGTCGACCCTATGGCCTTGCTCACGGGCGCCATTCGGATGGACGTGGACGCGGCGGGCGCCGTGCAGGCCCGCGGCAGGGCGACGGCGGGTCTTGGAGGCGGCTGGAGCCTTCAAGACGCCACCTTGGTCGCAAACCTGGCTGACATGACGAGGCTCGACCCTGAAATCGCCGCTCGAGGCGGGGAATTGTTCGTCGTCATCGACGAGATGCGCTTTGACGGGTCGGGGCGCTGCCTAGCGGCTCGTGGGGAGGCGCGCTCGAATGCCTTGGAGCGGGCGGCGCAGGAATTGGACTGGCGAGGACCGGTCCTTGAGGGACCGATCGCCTGCGAGGACGACCATCTTCTTGCGGTATTGGAAGGCGCGGACGATCGCGCTGAGGTCCGCGTTCGCGCCCTGTGGCGACCCGGCGCATCGGGCTCGGTGGAGGCGCGGGTCGAGACCACGGACGATCGGCTGCAACTCGCGCTCTTGGCGTTAGGTTTTCAGGAGGACGCGCCGGGCGCCTTCCTGTATGCGCGGACTGCGAATGAGCTGGGAGGGACGTCGTGAGGAACAGTGTGAGGCGAACGGTGAAACGAAGCCTACGGGGCATGGCCGCTGCGGCGGCCGGCGTGCTTGCGGCCTGCGGCGCGGGCATGGAGATCCCCCTCCCCGGACCTTTTGGCGGCGACGGCGATGCGGTCGCGCGCGACCGGCCGAGCGGGACGCAGGACCGTCCTTCCGCGGCGCCGGTGGGCGACCCAAGCGAGGGCCCGCGCATCGGCGAGTTAGCGAGCCGGCGGGGTTTCGACAGCGGGGAATGCGGCCTGTTTCTGTGGACGCGCACAGCGGATCCGGCGCTCGTGTTTTTCGCAGACTCAAGCCGCCAGACCGCGGCCATTCAGCTCGACGGCGATGAAGTCGCTCTGCGGAGGGTGGAAGTCACCGGCTCGCGTGACGGCGAGCAATATGGCGTGCAGGTCTTCGCCAGCGCGAATGGCGACGTCACCACGCGCCTGACCATTGACGAGAGCGAACCGATCGAAAACGGCGCGCTTGTCAGGACGGCGAACCTCCGGGTGACCGACGCACGCGGGTGGAGCACGGTGCTGTCGGTCGGCGGCATTGCGGCGTGCCAGCCCTGACCCGACAGGCGGGCGGCGCGCCTGCGTCCGCCCCGTTTGCGCGGCCGTTGTGGGGTTAGGAGGCGGCGGCCGCTTCCCAGTCCGCCAAGAACGCCTCGGCTTTCGGCAAGTAGTCGCCGACAAGCAACACGAGTTCCATGGCGTTGTAATTTCGCGGCAGCAGCACGGCCACTGAGATGCTTTCATGCTCGAAGGCGTCAGCGATTTCGGTGAACTCCGGGGTGTTCACCAGTACCGCCATTTGCTGGGAGCGGCGCGCAAGGCGAGAAGCCGCTTGGGCGGTGACGTCAATCCGCAACGTCGCGTCGGGCTCGATGTTCTCTCTCAAAACGGCGAGGTCTTCGCGCATCGCCTCGGTGTGCGCGGCGATTTCCGCGGCGCGGTCCGCCGCGGCGTCTTCCGCTGCGACCTCGGGCGTAGCCGCAGGCTCCGGCGTTGTTTCCACATCCGAGGCGCTGACGTCGACTTGGGCGTCGGGCGCGTCCTCACTCTGCGAACACGCCGCTGCCGCGCCTGCGGCGATGAGGAGAGCAAACATACGGTGGCTGAAGCGCGACATTGTTTTCCCCCACACGGTGACGATCGCCGAGGGTGTGGCGTCCATGCTCGGGAAAATCAATACTCGCCTCACAGATATGGCTCGATACGCCGGGGAGCGTGACCCATGAGACATCTTTTCGTGCTCGCAATCGGAGCGCTGACATTGCTCGGCGGACCCGCGCCCGCCCAGTCCGACCCCGTTGAGGACGATGGCGTCATCTTTCTTCCCGATCCCGACGCCGTCGCCGAGGAGACCGGCGAGTCCGACCCGCTCTTCGCGTTGCTGGCTGCGCGTGAAGACATCACGTTAGCGGAGGCCGAGGCGCTGCTGCGGGAGGCCTATGACGCCCAGCCCACAGCCAGCGCGCGCGCGCGCGCCTTCGCCGCCGCGGCGGAGGCCGCTGGCAGGGAGCGCGCCTGGGACCTTGCATTCGCCTGGATCGATTGGGCGTTGCGCGAGACCGAGGGGATGGTCCTGGACGCCGAAGCGGTGGCCGCCGAGGTGTTAGAGGTGGGCGCGTTGTTGGCGGTGGATGCGGACAACCCCGCGCTTGCTCGCGGCTATGCGCGCCGGCAGGCGACGCTGGAAGCGGGTTGGCGCGATGACGCCGAGGGCCTCAGCGTCGCGTTCGACGATTTTGACGCGGTTTGCCCCGATTTGATCGCAGAGGGTTTTCTGCGCGTCCGGGTGACCCGGGATGAGGTTTCCGCGGTTTCCGGCGCAGCTTCGGCCCGTCCGGGGCGGTGTCGCTACGTCCATATCCGGGGCGAGGACGAAGCGATCATCGATCTCATGGCGACCCGGTCATGGATCAGCCCGCGCGATCGGATCGAAGGCGTCGTCGATGTCGGGCTTGATCGCGAGGATCGGGACGAACGGGCTCCCATCGAGCGCCGGCTTCCGTTGCGTGAGCAAGCGACCCGCGATGTCCGCTTCGGCGCGCTGGACGGTCAGATCGGCTTCGTTCGTTTCACGCGGCCGGGTTCTGAAGAAGTGGCGTCTTTCGTCTATTTGATCGTCGGCGGAGAAGGACCGTATTTGGCGGTGCGCATACGATCGAGCCTGCGGGAGTTTCCCCCGGAGCGCTATGGCGCGTTGGCGAGAGAGGCGATGCGCGCGATGAGCGGGCTGGAGGCGGACTGAGCCTCGCCCTGAAATCATCGCAAAGCGCGTTTACCCGCTTTGAAGAGGGATATCGCGCGCTTGGAGGGCCGCTCTTTATGGTCAATCGTTGCAAACCGTCAGCCGCGACCGCGGCGCGCGGCGCACTGCGAATGTTTCAGGCCTAACCGGCGATGCGGATGGCGACTCTTCGACCGCGGGAGCGATGGTTCAGCCGATGGGCGCGGAGCGGCTTCGCCGGCGCGGCGATGGCGCTTGCAGGCTTTTCCGGCGGCGCGCTGGGGCGCGATGCGCCGGGCTTTTGTCCTGACTTGGCCGCCGGCTTTGCGCTGAGCGAGGCGATGAGCAGTCCCATCGCCACCCCCGCAAACGCCGAGGATTGGCCGTGGTTCGCGGCCTTGCGGCACAACGACGCTCGCACGGGGCTCACCTATTTCTGCGGCGGCGCGGTGATCGCGCCGGAATGGGTGGTGACCGCGGCGCACTGCGTCAGTCTGGCCGCGCGGTCGGCTGAGAATGACGAGGTGGTGTGGCGCATCGGGGTGAACGATCCACTGGAAGTGGCGATCGGGGTTTCGGATTTGCGCGAAGACGCTGCGGCGGAGCGCCTCCGCGGCGTCGCAGACGTCATCATCTTCGACGGATATCGAGCGAACTTGAACGCCTTGGGCGTGTTGGGCGTTCCCTCCGGCGACATCGCGCTTATTCGACTCGATGAGCCCTGGGATGGCCCCACGCTGCGGGTGTCCCGCGCCGCCGCCTCCGATCCAGGCGAAGACGCCCGAGCCTTTATCGTCGGTTTCGGCGGCGAGCGGGCGATCACCGGCGATGCGAGCCCCCTTTCGCGCTTCCCCTTGGCGAGCGCTGACCCCGTCGGCGCGTCCGATTTCGTTCGCGCCGGTTCGCCGGTGTTGCGCCAATCCATGACCCCCTTGGCGGACCAATTGTCGTGCCGTGCGGCCTATCCGGATCTTTCGCCGGAACAGAATGTGTGCGCCGGCTACGTCCAGGGGGAAGAGGAAGCCTGCCAGGCGGATTCGGGCGGTCCGCTCGTCGCGCTTGATATGGCGGGTTGCCCCTATCTCATCGGGGTTCACAGCTATGGTCGCGGTTGTGCAAGGTCTGACGCGCCGGGCGTCTATGCGCGTGCGTCCTACTTCGCCGATTGGATCGACGCCGTCATCAGCGGGGAGATGAGCAATCGCAGGACGGATCCCGAGGCGGGACCGGCGTTCGACTATCCCGCGCCTGAGCCCGAGCCGCGGGCTCGGGCGGTCAATGAACTGACAGAGGCGCTCCTCGCCGACCTGAGCCCCGCCGTCAACCGCGCCGACCCGGAGGTGTCCCGAGCGGTCGCGGCTTCGCGGTCCGTGGCGCCCAACGCCGAACCGGTCGAAACCGTGCTCGCAGTCGGCGAGCGGCTCAGTTTTTCAGTCGCCTCCGAGGTCGCCGGCCGCCTGGTCCTGATCGATGTCGGAGCGGACGGCGACGTGGTGCAGGTGTATCCGAACGGTTGCTTCACACAGAGCGTCCGGCTTGACGGGGGCGGGGCGGCGGTGCCCGGCGTGTTTGAGGCGCAGCCGCCTGAAGGGCGGCGTCGGTTGGTCGCGGTCGTCGCACCGGATGATTTTCCTCTCGAGGACACCGTCGGCGCGGACGCAAGGGTTGGCAGTTGCGCGGCGTTCGGCGAGGAGGCGGCCCCCGTCGCCTACATGCTGAACATCTTGCGAGAAGTGCGCGGCGTGTTGTTGGGCGCCGCGCGCGGCGGGATCTACGAGGACCAGGCCTTCGCAGCGGTTCCGTTGACCGCTTTTGACGTTTGGGCGGCCGGCTGGACGGGCTACCGCATTGTCGAACCCTAGCAACGGACGGTCTGCATGGATCAAGAGCGGCTCGTCGCCCTGCTGACCCGCGAAGGACTGTTCGCCGGGGTGGAGCCGGCTCAGGTCGCGCCGCTGGTCGATCGCGGCCGTCTGCGGAAAGTGGCGCGCGGGGAGGATGTTTTCGCCGAGGGCGACGACCCTGACGGGCTTTATGTGGTCGTGTCCGGACGGATCGTGATCACGCGGGTCAATGAGGCGGGCAAGGAAGTCATCCTGGCTTCGCTTGAAGCCGGGCGCGTGTTCGGCGAAATGGCGCTGTTGGACGGGGCGCCGCGATCCGCGAACGCCACGGCCGCCGAGTTTGGCGAGGTGTTTGTGATCGAACGCCGGGAGTTCAGTCGCGCCGTGCGCGCCGACCCCGACCTTGCGATCACCCTGTTGGCTGAATTATCCGCCCGGCTGCGCGCAGCGAACGCTTTGATCGAAAGCGTGTCGTTTC
Source organism: uncultured Caulobacterales bacterium (assembly GCA_964483375.1). GTDB lineage: Bacteria > Pseudomonadota > Alphaproteobacteria > Caulobacterales > Maricaulaceae > JAUIEH01. Next base: position 69,553 of record CAZABJ010000003.1, on the reverse strand, counting down.
TTGAAATCGGACCGAGGCTCGCACGTCTGCTGCTGGATTTGGCCGGGGTGGACGAGGCCGATCCTCCGGAGGGCGAGGCGGTGCTGCGCCGCGCCTATTCTCAAGGCGAACTCGCCAAACGGATCGCCGCAGCCCGGGAGAACGTCAACAAACAGCTCAGGCGCTGGGAGGAGGCGGGCGTGATCGCGCGCGGCGACAAGGGCCTGATCCGAATTCCTGACGTCGAAAGGCTGATTGACCTGGCGACACAGGAAGACTGACGCGGCTCATCCGGCGCGCAAATCCGTTTCGACGCCAATCTCTCCGCGTTCAAAGCGCGCGCGATGAAACGCGGTCAACCCGTCCTCGGGGGAGAGCCTCGCCGCCGCGTCAAACTCAGCCCGGGCTTGGTCGTCCGCCCCTTCCAACGCATGCGCATAGGCGCGCCGATAGGCTGCGAGGGCAGCCTCGGAGAGGGGTTCGCGCGGGGCGAAGGCCTCGACCGGCTCGGCGCGGCCGGCAAGTCGCAGCAATCCGGCGGGTCTGAACCCGGCGTCTCCGGCTCGGGCCGCGGTTTCGGCGCCGATGAGAACCCGGCATCCCAGAACCTTGCCGGCGCTCTCTAAGCGCGAGGCGACATTCATCACATCGCCCATGGCGGTGTAATGAAACCGCTCCGCCGCGCCGAAATTGCCGACCAGGGCTATCCCGGTCTGAACGCCGATGCGGGTGGCGCCGACCTGAAGGCCGCGCTGGGCGGCGTCCTTCCGAAAGCGCTCCGCCGCAGCGTCAATAGCGAGGGCGCAGGCAAGCGCGCGCGCGGCGTGGTCGGGTTGTTCCGCCGGCGCGTTGAACAGCGCCACGACGCTGTCGCCGATGAATTGGTCGATCAGCCCTTCATGGGCGAGCACCGTCGCGCCGATTGCGTCGAGATAGGCGCGCAGCAGGTCGGCCTGGGCGTTTGGCGCGAGTTTTTCCATCAGTCCGGTGGAGCCCTCAAGATCGGTGACGAGGGCGGTGATTTCCCGTCTTGCGCCGCCCAGCGCAGGCGCTGCGGGGTCGGAAAGCACCCGGGACAACACGCCTGGAGCGACATACCGCCGGAAGCCGCGGGCGAGCCTTGCGCGGTCTTGTCTTGCGCGGCGCAGCGCCGCGAAGCCGCTCGCGATCAGAGAGAGACCCAGGCCTGTGGCGGCCCCTGCAACCGGCGTGACGACGCCCGCTTGGAACGTCCACGCCGCCCAGAGCGCCAATCCCGCAAGCCCCGCGGCGCCGAAGGCCAAACCCAGCCCAGGCCGTCGTCCCGAGGACAACGCGGCGAGAATGGAAAGCGCGAAGGCGAGCGCTGCGGCCGTCCCGCCCCAAATTCCCGCAGCGGGACGAAGCGCGTCGCCTGCCCGCAAAGTCTCGAACACATGGGCATGCGCCTCAACGCCTGGGATGAAGGGGCTATCGAAAAACCCCGCCGGCGCCGCAATCCGATCCGCGCCCGCCCCGCGGGCGACGGGGCTCGCCTCCAAGGCGAGACCGACAAAGACCACCGCGTCTTCAAAGAACCCTTCGGGCAATGCCTCTTCAGGGGTCAGGGCCTGATAGTAGGAGGCGCTGCGAAAGGGGACGGCGGGATCGCGGTAGCGGGTCCAGCCTTCCAGGGCGGGTCTTGCGGCGGGCGCCAGCAGGCGCGCGGTCACCGCCGCCAAGCCATCAGGGTCTTGAGGCAATCTCCGCGCGCGTCCGTCCGGGTCAGTCGGCAGGTTGGCGAAACCCGTCCCCGCAGCGGCCAGCCGCAACGGGCGGACAGGACGGGAAATCACGTCGACGCGGGCATAGGGCGTGAGCTCCACGGCGCGCTCTGCTGCAAGCACCACCCCGCCATGCGCGGCGATGGCGTCGGCGAAAGCCGCGTCGTCTTCGGTCGCCGCATCAAACACCACGTCAAACACCACCGCACGCGCCCCCGCTGCTGTAAGCGCTTCAACAAGGCGGGCATGCTGCGCACGAGGCCAAGGCCAGGGGCGGGCCACGCTCTGAAAGCTCGAGGCGTCGATGCGGACGATCACCACGTCTTGGCTCGGCGCGGGCCCCGGATACAGCGCCGACAACCGGTCGAAGGCCCACCGGTCAAGCGGACCAAGCCCGCCGAGCAGAAAGGCGAGCGCAAGCCCCGCCCAAATCGCCGCGGTTGCTGCGCCCGCCAGGCTTGCGCGGCGCATCAATGGCGCCGCGTGACGAGCGAATGAACTGGCGGAACGAGGGGTCACGCTGCAATCCTCTCTCGTTGAGCGTCGCCGTCGGCCCAGCCGCGGCGCAGCGCCGTCCTTGGGGGAGCCGGACAGGAACGGGCTCGCGATGCGCAGCTTACTCGGGTTTGCACTCATGGCCCTAGTCGCCGTACCGCCGGCCGTGCTGGCCCAAGAGGTGGTGCTCCGGCCGGCCGACACCCTCGCGGAAATCGTCGCGGCGAACGGGGACGAAGAGGCGCAGCTTCTCGAACTCTCCGATTGGATTGATGTCCAAGAAACGCAAAGACTGTTGGCCGGCGACGTTTTGCGGACCGGCCCCTATGGCGGAATGGCCGTCGCCTTCGACGATCGCACGCAGATCCGTCTGCATGCCGAAAGCCGGATGGTGGTGCGCGATCCGGGAAGCGAACGCCGAACGACCCGGTTTCGCTTGGACTTCGGGCGTGTTTGGTCGCGCGCCACAAGCCCCTCCCGCGAGATTGAGTTCGAAACCCCCGCCGCCGTGGCCGCCATCCGCGGCACGGATTGGTATCTCGAAGTGACCCCGGACGGCGTCACGCGTCTGACGGTGCTCGACGGTTCGGTGTCGTTCTTCAACGAATTCGGGGCGTTGGAGGTGACGGCCGGAGAAGTCGCCGCGGCGCGTCCCGGCGAGGCGCCCCGGCGCGAAGCCGTCATCGAAACCCGTGACCGTCCGCGTTGGGTCTTGCTCTTGGAGGGGGAATGGCTCACCGGCGCGCCGGTCCCGACGACCTTAAGCCTCGGAGAGACCGCGCTTGCGGAGGCTTTGCGCACCGGCGGTCCGTCTCAAGCGCTGTCCTCGCTCGACGCCTTGGCGCCGACGCGGGACCTCACCGAGATCGCGGCGCGACGCGTCACGCGCGCCCGGTTGCTCGCCGAGCGTCGAGAGTACGACGCCGCCCGGCGCGCCTTGGTGTTCGACCGGAGTTTGGCTGAGCCTGAAGATCGTTTCCTCGCCGCATGGCTTACAGTGGGCTTGGCCATTGAGGCCGGCGCCCTCGAAGACGCCGATCGCGCGCTTTCACAGCTGGAATCAACCACGCCGAACCGCGCTGAGCCGGCTCTCATGCGGGCATGGTTGGAGGCGAGCGCGGGACGCTACGAGGCGGCGGAACGCGCCATTGAGGCGGCGCTTGCGGCGCGCCCGGATTGGTCCCGCGTCCGCGTGGCGCAAGCCCAGCTCGCGCTGCTGAGCGGAAATGACGAAGCGCTGGGCGCGATTACGGCGGCTGCGGTTGAGGCCGACCCCAATGACCCCTTAGCGCATCGCTGGCGGGCGATATCCCTCCTGACCGCGGAGGGCGACGCGCTTGGCGCTGAGGCGGCGTTCGCTGAGGCGGTGCGGGTCGCGCCCGGCTCGGCGCGGGACTGGGCGGGGCTTGGGGCTCTGCGCAGTTTGCTCGGCGACCAGCTGGGAGCGCAGGAAAACTTCGCGCGCGCCCGACGGCTCGACCCGACCAGCGCTCGCATCCTCGCTGGCGCGGCGCTTGTCGAGAGCGCCCGCGAACGCCCCGATTTGGCCGATCGGTTGCTCGCAGACGCCCAAGCGCTCGACCCAGCCGATCCTGAAGTGCGCTTCGCCAGCGCGGTGAGCGCGCTGCAGAACGGCGAACCTGGTTCGGCGTCCCGTCTCGCTGGCGCGGCGCTCGCCGCGGATCCTTCGCGCCCGGGTTCCATGGCGTTCACCGCCGCCGCGCGGTGGGCGGAGGGCGACCGTGAGGCGGGCTATGAAGCCGCCGAAGCCGCAGTGAGGCTCGACCCCAACGATCCCAACGCCGCGCTCATCGCATCGGTCATGGCCCAAGACCTGTTTTTGGGCGGAGAGACGATCCGCTACGCGCGCCAGGCATGGGATGCGCGGGAGCGAAGCCGCGCAGCCGGCTTCGCTGATCTTCCCGCAGCCTTGTCGGGTCGCATCAATATCGGCGCGGCGTACTCCAATTTCGGCATGCCCGGATGGGGGGAGCATTTCGGCCATTTGGCCGCTTCGCCCTATGACGCCAACTCGGCGTTCTTTCTATCCAACGTTTATCCCTCGCCCTTCGCCCGCGCCTCAGGCGTGACCCAGGGCCTGCTGCTTGACCCCCTCGCGGTGTCTTTTCCCCTGCGCTACGCGGAGTTCTACCGCGCGCCCCGGGCGGAGGCCCGCATCGGAGGCGCGGTGGAGGGGGGTGAGGGCGGACCCCGCTACAGCGTATCGGCGGGCGCTCTTGGCCTTGTTCGAGCGACCCATCCCAGTTCTTGGGCGGTGGCGGGCGATTATGCGCGCGACGCCGGGGATAGGGCGAATGCTGACGCCGAAACGGCGTTGGTCAGCGCGCGCTTCGGCCATGAACGCAACCGCCGGCACGGGTTCTTGGCGCGGTTGACCGGCGAGTGGCGCGATATCGGGCTGCCGGGCGAAACCGCAGCGGGCGACGGCGATGATCGGGAGACCTTCGCCGCGCTGGTCGGCGATTTTGGCTATGCGTTCCGCGAGACCCTTGAGGACCAATGGTTCTTGCGCGCGACCGGCGGGGTGAGCCGTCTGACATTTGACAACGCCAGCGCTTTCGGCGCGACGCTTGACCCGTTCAGCTATTCGCTCGCCGACGGCTTTGGGCTGGAGGCGGCGCGGGGATTTCAGGCGCGAGGCTTGTTCGACAGCGGTTTCGGCGAACCGACCGCGCCGATTTTGGTCGTCGAGCCGCCGCCGGGCGGCCCTGTCGCCGGCCCTGTCGGCGCCGCGCTCGCCACTGCGATCGTCGACGAGGACACGACGTTTTCGGAGCGTCGAAACGCCGACCTGCTCACCTTGCAGGCCCGCCGCGCGGTCGACTGGCGCTCGCTTTCGCTGAGCTTCGGGTTCGAGGCCGCCGTCAATAACGGTCGCAACGACATCACGGTGATCGCGCCGCGCTTCATCGGGCCGGGATTTCTGCTCGATCCGCCGGCGGGTACGATCACTGAGTTCGACTTCATCGCTCCCCAGAGCGTCGCGCTTCGCCAAACCACCCAATCCACGCTGCTCGAAGCGCATGTCGCCGCCACCTGGCGGGCGAGCCGCGCGCTGACCTTGGAGGCGGCGGTCTTTCCCAGGCGCTTGAGGACCACCAATGAAATCGCCTTGCTGGGCGTGGACAGCGACGAAACGGAGAGCGTCGTCGACGCGCGGGTCGCGGCGGCGCTCAGGCTCCCGTTCGGGCGGCTGCGCGCAGCCTACCAGCGCGATCGGACGACCCCCGCGATTGATACGCTCGCGCCGCTGGGCGGCGTGGGACTGACGGCGAACCGGACGCTCGGCGTTGAGGCTGACGTGATTGAGAGCCTGCGGATCCGGTTGGAGGCCGAGCTTAGCGAGCGCGCATTCGTCTTTGTTGACGCGGAAAGGCAGGAAATCGACGGCGCCCGCGCGCCGCTGCCGGGCGCACGAGCAAGCGTGGCGGCGTATCAGGCGAATGACGCCCGCCTCGATACGGTGGCCGCGGGCGTGGAGGCGCAGCTCTCCGAACGCGTCGCCGTCGCCCTACAGGCGCGCCGTACCTGGACGGAAAACCGCGATCCTGGCCTTCAAAACGGCGCGCCCCTGCCTTTCGCCGCGCGTGATGAGGTGTCGGCGACATTCAGCTATCTTCACCCCGCCAATGTCCGCGCCTCGGTGTCGGTCACCCATGCCGCGGGCCGCACAGGCGATCTTCTCGGCGCTGAGAGCTTGGAGGACGCAACCGTGGTGTCGGCCGGCATAAGGTGGGAGCCGAGGGACCGTCGCTGGGCGTTATCCGCCGAAGTATCGAATATCTTCAACGAAGACATCGAAATCGCGCCCGGCGTGTTCGGCCAAGGGACCCGCGCCCGCATCGCCGTAGAGCGTCGTTTTTAAAAAAAGTTTTGCTCTCGCCGCACGCTCGCCCTTTTCCCCGGTAGTCTCGGCATTCGCCCACACGTCCAAAACGAGGCTGACGACATGAATTCCGCATTCCGCATTCTTCTCACGGGCTTGGCGCTGAGCGCCGCAGCGATCGCCCCGGCACTTGCACAGAAAGGTCCCGGCGCGCCCGCCTCCGGCGGTTCGGGGCTCTCCGACATCGGACCGGCTGCAATCAACGCCGAACAAGCGGCGGCCTATGACAACGGCGAAGCGCTGTTCAACTTGGCGTTCGACTATGAAGAAGCGGGCGACTTCGTCACCGCGGCCCGGTTGTACGAAGCTGCGACCAGTTACGGCCACATCACCGCGCCGACGAACCACGGATATCTGCACGCCAATGGCGGGGTCAACTTCCCGGTCAATGACGTTGAAGCGCTTCGCTTGTTCCGGCTTGGTTGGGAGCGCGGCGACATGATGGCCGCCAACAATATCGGCGTGTTTTACGACTACGGTCGCGGTGGTCTGACCCAAGACCGCAATGCCGCAATCGAGTGGTATCGCATCGCCGCCAACCAGACCGAATATCCCGAAGCCGCCGAACTGGCGCAGCAAAACTTGTCCGATATTCTCGGTGAGAGCGCCACGCCGTCGCCGAAAGGCTGATATCGGCTGACGTTCGACGCCCCCGAGAGGTCCGGGGCCCGCTTGCACCACAGGGAATACGCGGCTCGCGAATAGGCGCGGGCCGCGCATTTCCCCACTGCCTGGCCATGGGCTCGGCTTGGTTTTCTCCTCGAACCGCGCCAGGTATCGCTCCTGGATACCGGAGCGGTCGTGACGATCGCGAGCGCCTATGAAGCGGCGCGCTCAGCCAGCGACGTGCTGAGGGGAGAGGGGTGCAATGCGGAAGCTCTTGTCGGCCGGCGTCGGCCTCATCGCTATCAGCGCTGTGATCGCATGCGCCAACGTGACCGGCGAAGCGGCGCTGGAACCCGCTGTGAGCGGACCTGAAACCGGCAGCTGGGGATATGACGACACGGCGTTCGACATGTCTGTCGACCCGGGCGACGATTTTTTCCGCTACGCCAACGGCGCCTGGTTGGACGCCTATGAAATCCCCGCCGACCGAGACAGCTACGGAATTTTCACCGCGCTTCGAGACCGCTCCGACCAACAAGTCCGCGCCATTATCGAAGAGCTGTCCGCCGCTGACGACGCTGGTCCAGGCTCGGTCGAACAACAGGTCGGGGACTTCTTCACCGCCTGGATGAACACAGAAGCCATGAACGAGGCCGGCATCGCCCCGCTTGCAGGGCGAATCGCCGAAATCCAAGCGATCGCCACCGCAGAAGACCTCCAGCGCGCCTTCACCGCGCTCGACAACCAAGCGCCGTTCGGGTTGGGCGTCATTCCCGACCCCGCCGATACGACCCGATACGCCGTCTTTCTCGGCCAAGGCGGTCTGGGACTGCCCGACCGGGACTATTACCTCAGCAATGACGAGCGGATGGTCGGCTTCCGCGCGGCCTATCGCGACTACATCGTCGAGATTTTCGAACTCGCAGGGCTTTCCGCAGAGACCGCGAGGGCCGACGCGATTGTCGACCTTGAGACCCGTCTCGCACAGAGCCATTGGACGCGATCGCGGTCGCGTCGGATTTCGGAAATCTACAATCCGATGAGCCGCGACGAGCTACAGGCGTTGTCGCCCGCCTTCGATTGGACGCTGATCGCCGCGGCGCTGGGACTGGACTCCGTCGACACGATCGTCGTGGCCCAGACGACCGCCATCGCCGAGGCGAGTGAGATTTTGACGGAGACCCCGGTCGAGACCTGGCGCGCTTATCTGCTGTTCCACCTTATCGACGCGTACACCGGCTATCTCGGCGACGCATTCGATCAAGCGAGCTTCAATTTCTATAGCCGGACCTTGCGAGGGACCCTGGAGCCGCCCCCGCGCTGGGAGCGCGGTATCTCGCTGCTCAACGCGCGCATGGGCGAAGCGGTGGGCCAGGTGTATGTGGAGCGCCACTTTCCAGCGGGCCACCGGGCGATGATGGAGGAGCTGGTCGCCAATCTTCGGGCGGCCTTCGCCGAGCGTCTGCAAAACTTGGACTGGATGGACGATGAGACGCGCGCAACCGCGCTCGCAAAACTCGATACGTTCGAGCCCCGCATTGGTCATCCTGACCAATGGATCGATTATTCTTCGCTGGTCATCGACCCGACGGACCCGATCGGCAACGCCATGCGGTCGCTAGAATTCTCCTGGGATCTGCAGGTGGAGCGCTTGGGCGGACCGGTTGATCGGGAGCTTTGGAGCTTCAACGCCCAAACGGTGAACGCCTCTTACAATCCGCTGTTGAACCAAATCACGTTCCCCGCTGCGATCCTGCAGCCGCCTTTCTTTGATCCGCTCGCCGATCCGGCGGTGAATTACGGCGCCATCGGCGGCGTGATCGGCCATGAAATCAGTCATGGTTTTGATGACCAGGGGCGGCAGTTCGACCCCAGCGGGCTGATCCGAGACTGGTGGACGGCGGGATCCGACGCGCGGTTTCGCGAGCGCGCAAATGAGCTGATCGCGCAGTACAACAGCTATGCGCCGATCGACGGCATGACGGTGAACGGAGAGCTAACGCTCGGCGAGAACATCGGCGATCTGGGCGGGCTGCAGATGGCTTACGCCGCCTATCAGCGCCATATCGCCCAGCATGGCGAACCGCCGATCATCGACGGCTTCACCGGCGAGCAGCGCTTTTTCCTCGCCTGGGCGCAGGTGTGGCGCGGCATGTACCGGGAGGATGCGCTCCGCGAGCGCCTGCTGACCGTGCCCCACAGCCCCAGCGAATTCCGCGTGAACGGCGTCGTTCGGAATATGGACGCTTGGTATGAGGCTTTCGACGTGGCGGAGGGCGATGCGCTCTACCTGCCGCCGGAACGTCGCGTCAGCATTTGGTGATTGGGCCTGCGACCAGCGCGCGCTGGCCGCCGTTTCCAAGGCGGATCAGATCCGCCCCTTGGTCGCTGCTTAGCCTTTGGCCTCTTGCGAAATCCAATCGAGATAGGAGGGGTGGGAGCCGCCCTTGTCGATTTCGATCGCGACGATGGCGGGTAGCTCATAGGGATGGAGTTCGATTAAGCGCTCGCGCAGCTTGCGGGTTCGCGCGACCGTCGTCTTCACGAACATCACCACCTCAGGCTCGGCGTTGACCTGGCCCTCCCACCAGGAAAACGTGAACGCGCCGGGCAGCACGTTCACGCATGCCGCCAAGCGTTCTTCAACCAGCGTTCTGCCAGCCTCCGCGGCGCTCTCCGGGTTGGGCCAAGTGGTGTAGATCATGCGCGCGTCGGCCATGGGCGGGCTCTCCTGCAGCGAATATGTTCCGGGCGTCCGTGCGTAGCGCGTACGGGAGCTGCCGAGAAGTCGGACATGCGCGTTGAATGCGGCGGGGCGGAGCGGTAAACCCGGCCGACGATGAATGACGCTCTCGCGCTCAACTCCCAGGCCGCCCTGGTTTTGTTTTCCGGCGGTCAAGATTCCGCGACATGCTTGGCCTGGGCGCTTGATCGCTTCGCCCGGGTTGAGACCATCGGTTTCGCCTACGGACAAAGACACGCCGTCGAGCTCGACGCACGGGCGCGCGTCCGTGCGGGCCTGGCGGACCTTAACCCCGCCTGGGCGGAGCGGCTGGGGCCGGACACGCTGGTCGATCTGTCGGGCTATGGCGCGGTTGCGACCTCGGCGCTGACGGCGGACCAAGAAATCGCCTTCGCCGCAAATGGGTTGCCGACGACCTTCGTCCCGGGGCGCAATCTGGTGTTTCTCTCGGTGGCGGGCGGCCTCGCCTATCGCCGGGGTTTAGGCGCGCTGGTGGGCGGCATGTGCGAAACCGACTTCGCCGGCTACCCCGATTGCCGGGCGGCGACGATTTCGGCGATGGCTCAGGCGTTGTCCTTGGGTCTGGACGCCGCTCTCGCCGTTGAGACCCCCTTGATGCATCTGACAAAGGCTGAAACCTGGGCGCTCGCCGAGCAGTTGGGCGGGCGGTCCCTGGTGGCGCTCATTTTGGAGGAAACGCACACCTGTTACCGCGGGGTGCGGGCTGAACGTCACCCCTGGGGTTATGGTTGCGGGGAATGCCCTGCTTGCACGCTCCGAGCGGAAGGGTGGGCGGCGTATGCGGCGCGCAATGAGGCCGCTCGATGAGCTACGCGGTCAAGGAGCTGTATTACACCCTCCAGGGGGAAGGGCTGCAGGCGGGCCGTCCTGCCGTTTTCGTGCGTTTTGCGGGCTGCAATCTGTGGTCGGGACGCGAAGAAGACCGCGCTTCGGCGATTTGTTCGTTCTGCGACACTGATTTTGTCGGCGTGGATGGACCTGGCGGGGGCCGGTTCGACCGTCCCGACGCGCTCGCCGAGGCGGTCGCACGCGCCTGGCCGGCCGACCAAATGGGGGCGCGCTATGTGGTTTGCACCGGCGGCGAACCCCTGTTGCAGCTCGATGCGCCTTTGATCGACGCCTTGCACGCCCAGGGTTTCGCGGTCGCAGTTGAGACAAACGGCACGATGCTCCCCCCAGACGGGCTGGACTGGGTTTGTGTCAGTCCCAAAGCCGGGGCGCCGCTGCAACTCCGGCGCGGCGACGAACTCAAGCTCGTCTATCCCCAACCAGGCGCGCTTCCTGAGGCGTTTGAAGGGCTCGATTTCGGCGCTTTTCTTCTGCAACCGATGGACGGGCCCGCGCGCGACGAAAACACTCGTGCAGCGGCGGCCTATTGCTTGGCTCACCCGCGTTGGCGGCTGAGCCTTCAAACACACAAATTTATCGGATTGCCCTAGCAAAAACGGGCCGCCGCGCGCGCGACGACCCGTCTTTTGCCCGGATTTCAGTGGGCCTTACTCGGCCAAATCCTCGGCCAGGCGGCGGGCGAAGCGGTCGAAGGTCCGACGCGCTTCGGTCCAGGTTCCCGCCCGTACTTCAAAACGGATGGAGCCAGGCTCTGAGTAGTCAAAGCCGTAATTGGCCAGCACTGATCCGTCGGATGCGATGAGCGTGGCTTCCAACTCCGCTCCGCCGCGGCCGATGCTGGCGTTGTCGAGGAAGTTGTGTCGCCCGACTTCCGTGAAGGCCAGATTGTTCGGGTCAGCGTCGAGGATGATCACGTTCAGGGTCGCGCCGGCGGCCGCCGTCTCGTCGAGCAGTCCGCGTGAACCGAGATTCTCGACCAGTTCGTCATACAAATCGGCCACGAGGTCTTCGGCGTCGTTCGGTCCCAGATAGCTCTCATTGCGGGTGGACGCGCGACTAAGGCGGAGTGTCTCGTTTATTGCGTCGGGGTCGACCGTGACGTTTATGCGCGTGATCGGTTCGATCAGCGTCACATCCGCATCAGCCTGGTAGCCGAGCCGGAACGCTTGCGCGGGAACCGCTAGGGCTATCGCAACGGCGGCGCCGCATAGTGCAGTGGCGAGGCGCATAGCTGCCTTCCTTCCATTAAAGTCCCCAGACCTGCGAAAATAGCACGTTCCCTATGGCGCACCTGTGGCGGCCCGTTCACAGATACGTGATCGTCCGAACTGGCTCGGATCAGCGTCGCTCAATCCACGCCGGGTCCACGGCCCCGTCCCAGATCGTCAGATCAGCGGGAGCCTGTCCCGGGCGATGAAAAACGCCGACCCAAATCGCATAGCGGCCGGCGCTCGCCTCAGCGATTGCGAGCACGGGCTCAAAACTTTCAATGTCGCCAGCGTCGTTCAAGATGTCGTCAGCGCAAAGCCAATCCCCGTCCGGGGTGGCGACCACAAGCGTCGGATCGGCCTGAGTGCGCACGCTGAAGCTCAAGGGACCAGCCGCATCGGCGGGTTCAAAGTTGAGGACGAAGTTCGGCGCTTCGGTGATGAAACCGGCGCAGTGCTCCACATCGGCCAAAACCTCCGCTTCCGCGGCGTTGATTTCGCCCATGGCGCCGGCCCAAACGCGCGCGACATGGGGAGAGGGCGTGAAGCCGGCGGCGAGCGAGGTCTCGCCATGGCTCGGGGCCAGCGTCGCGTCTTGCGCCAGTGCAGGGGCGGCGGCGAAACCGACGGCGAGGGCCGCGGTCATCAAGCGAAAACGCATTGTCTCTCTCCCATAGACGCGCGGCGGGCCGCGCGGACGCGCCAAGTCGCCGGTTCGATCGCGCCCCTAGCTCCTCGCGTCAAGATCTGGCGCGCGGTTATTGGCTTGTAATCTCGGAGATATGCAGCGTCGCCACAGGAGCTTGGTTGGGGAGATAGGTTCCCACCCAGATCTCATAGACCCCCGAGGCCGGCTCTTCCCAGCGAATGCTCGGGTTCAGTCCCCGCCCGCCGTCATTGTTGCAGCGCCATTCCCCGCCAGGCCCATGGACGACGAGCGTGGTGTCGTCGCGCGAGCCCGCTGAGACGATAAGCGGAAGGTCGCGTCCGGCGTCGTAACTCAACACCAGTGTGGGGCGTTGGGTGACATAGCCTCGGCACCCTGCGGCCGCGCGCAAGGGGTCTTCGGCTGCGTCCGTTTCGCCGCCTGCGATCACCGTGACGGCATAGGGATCGGGCAAGAAACCGCCTTCAAGCCAAACCTCATCGACAGGTCCCGCGGTGGCGGTCGCGAAATCCGCCTGAGCCGCGGCGGGCACCGCGCAGGCGGGTCCTGCGAGGGCGGCGGCGGTGAACAAGGCTGCCAGCGTGTTGCGCATTGGGCGTAGCGTCCCAAAAAAAATAGGGGCCGCGTTCGCAGAACGCGGCCCCGGTCTTCGCTTATTGCGAAGAGACTTCAGAGATGTGCAGCGTCGCCCGGCCGGAGTCGCCCTGCCAGTAAGAGCCGACATAGATGTCGTAAACGCCAGACTGCGGCGAGTTGAACGTGAGGCTGGGGTTCAGGCCCTCGCCGTCATCGTCGCTGCAGTACCAGGTGCCGTCCGGCGCGTTCACGGCCAACGTCGTATCCACGCTTGAGCCCGCGGAGATGATGAGCGGCCAGGTGGAGCCGGCGGTGTAGCTCAGCTCGACGTGAGGCGCTTGGGGAATGTAGCCGCGGCAGTTGGTGCCGGGCAGCGCCAAATTCGCTTCGATCGGCCCGCCGGGGCTCAAAGTGGTCACGTTCGGGTCAGGAACGAAGCCGGCGTTGAGTGAGAACGTACCGTTGGTCGCCGGCAGCGAGATGTCCGGACGCAGCCCCGGGGTGGGCGGCGTGATCGGGTTGGTCGGGTTAGTCGGATTGGTCGGGAAAACCGGATCGATGCCGTCGCCCGGGATCATTTCGTCGAGCTCGGAGATCAGCAGCTGACCCGCGACGTTATCCTGGACGCCGTAGGTTCCGACATAAATCGCGTAGCGACCGGATTCGGAGTTCGGCGGGAAGGAGATGCGCGGGTTCAGGCCTTGTCCGGAGTCGTCGTCGCAGACCCAGCGCCCGCTCGGCGTGCGAACCGATAGGGTCGTGTCTCCGCCGGACTGGACGCCGATGATGAGCGGCCAGAAGTCGCCCGCGGTGTAATTCAGCACATAGGTCGGGGCGGACGAGATATTGCCCCAGCAGCTGGAGTCGGCGATCGAAGCGTCGATCGGCCCGCCCGATTGGATGCTGGCGCGGTGGGGGTCGTCGGCGAAGCCCGTAACCAGCGTCACCGAACCGAACGTGCCGTTGGCGTTCGGGTTCAAGCCGCCGGTGGAGGGGTTGGTGGGTATGGTCGGCGTATTCGGGTTTGTCGGGAACGCCGGCGCGCTCGGCCCCGCGCTTGGGGTCAAATCGAAGCCGTCATACTCGAAGACTTCCGAGATATAGAGCGCCGCATTCGGGTAGCCCGCGCTTGAGCTGTAGGTGCCGACCCAAATGTTATAGGTGCCGCTTTGCGGGTTATCGAGTTCGACGCGTGGGTGCGGGTAGCCGCCTCCGTCGTCGTCGCAAACATAGGAGCCGTCAGGAAGGCGCACCGCAATGGTGGTGTCGGCGTCCGACCGCGCGCCGAAAATGAGCGGCCAACCATTCGAGGGGACCGCGGACCAGGTGATGTTGTAGTCCGGCGCGTCGGCGATGGTTCCCCAGCAGTTCGACGAGAGCGAGGAAGCGTCGCGATCGCCGCCCGCCTGCAGATACACGACATGCGGGTCCGGCTGGAAATTCGAAACCAGATTGGCCGAGCCATAGGCGGGGGCCAGGTTGGGGTTCTGCGCCGCCGCGGCGCCTGACAGCGCAATGGCGGCTGCCCCAGCAAACAAGAACGAACGAAGCATGGGCTGCTACTCCCTTGAGATGACGTGCACGTTTAAAACCACGACGACACACGAAAAGAACCGAACCGATAAGGCGAGAACGAGGCGAGCCGCGGTTTGATATGCGAATTCTGCGGCTCCGCTTTCAGCGACGCGCGCGTCCGGCCCTACTCTTCAGCCTGTTCGGCTTCGATAATTTCGCTGATTCCCAGCGCGGCTTCGAACGTCTCGTCGCTCTCGGCGTTGCCGACCCAAATGTCGTAGCGCCCTGAAAGCGGCAGCAGATATGTCACCGCGGCCTGGCCGTCTTCGCTGCCGCGGCAGCTCCAATTGGTCAGCGGGTCATTCACCAGAAGCGTGAACGGGGTTTCGGACTGGGCGCGCAGAATCAGCGGCCACCCTTGCAGGCCGGCTGTGAAGTTGAGCGAGAAAGTCGGGGCTTCATCAATAAAGCCGGCGCAGCGGGCCGCCTCGAGAGCGGCGTCTGCGTCGATATCGCCGCCGCCGATGACACGAACCGTCACCGGATCCGGCGTGAAGCCGGTGCGCAGCGAAATGGCGCCTGACGTCGGGGGCAGGTTGAAATCCTGCGCGATTGCAGGGGCAGTGAGCGCCGCCGCGCCGGCGGCGAGGAGAAACAGACGATACATGGATGGGTCCCGTTAAGCCTGAAAGCGTAGGTGCGGGACTTTTGGCTGACTTTAGGGCGGCTGTAAGGCGGGAAACGCAGCCGGCCGCGAGAGGAACGCGCTAGTCCTCGTCGTCCCTGTCCGGGGTGACCGCATCAGCCGCTGCGCCGACCACGGCTCCGCCGACGTTAGCGCCGGTTTCGATAACCGTGCCGGCCGTTGAAACAGCGGCGCCGGCGGCGGCGGCGGCGACGCAGCCGCTCAGCATGAAGGCCGGACCCAGGATCGCCAGCGCTCGGGAACGCTCGATGCTCATATCGACCTCCGTTAAGGGTCAGTTAAACGCCCAGCAACGGTAGCGACGATTCGCACCCTTAGCGAGGCGTGGATTCAGGCGCCCAAATCAAAAACGTCGGCGTCCGCCTCGTCGTCCCAGCGTCGGCGTTCGCCGGTGTCGGCCAATACCCGCCGGCGACGGTCGGGGCCGACATAATTGGGACTGCGAACGAACTTTCGAGGGCGTTCGACAATCGCGTAAATCCGCGTGTACAGGTCCGCCGGCGAGATCGGTTTCACGACGACTTCGTTCACGCCGGCGTCGCGCGCGGCGAAAATCGTTCGCCGTGAGGTGTAGCTGGTGACCATGATGATCGGCGTTCTGGGATCCTCGCTGTCCTGCGCGGTGCGGACAAAACGCGCCAGCTCCAACCCGTCGATCGGCTCCATCATGTAGTCGCAGACGATGATGTCGAAGGGGTTGAGCGAAAGCTTTTCGAGCGCGTCCGCGCCGGCTTCGGCTTCTTCGATGTCTCTCAGGCCGATTGCGCGCAACAACTCCCGCAGCAGCCGACGCATCTGCTGATGGTCCTCGACGAGCAGGCAGCGCAATGTGGAGAGGTCGTAGCCCGACATGGCGTCCCCGAAAACGTAGGATGACACGATATCGCGGCATGGCTAATGACTGCTGAACGCGCGCGCCCGGTTTCGATCAGCGTCCCTCGCGCGCCCAAGCAAAACCTAACAACGACAAGGCGATCGCCACGGCAAGCAAGGCCGGGGCGAGCGGGCGGCGCTCCTGAGACTCAACCGCGTAGGCGGAATTGCGGGCCAATCCCAGCCATTCCCGCCCTGCCGCGTCGTCTCCTTGGCGCACCCGGCGGAACGACGGCAAATCGAGCCCGCCGCCTTCGCCCACGAAGACCGCCCCGCCGCCTTGCGCTTCGATGAGAGGGGCGAGAATTTCGCGCGTGGGCGTCAGGTCCGCGAGCTCGGGCGGGTTTATCGGACCGGCCGACGCGGTGGTCGTCAGCCGCTCTGATCTGAGACTGTAAAGCCCGGTTTCCCGCGCCGGCGTCTCGCCGACATAAAGCCCGTCGCCCGCAGGGGTAAGCGCCACCTCCACAGTTTCTCCCGTCGGCGTGGTGACGCTTACCGCGCCGGGCGGCTCGCCCATCGTTGTGCGCGCGATCTGCATGACGTCGTCCACCACCGTGGCGCTCAGGCGCTCTTCCTCCAACTCGGGTTCTTGCATCAGCCAATGCGCCAAGCGGCGGAACAGCTCGCCATGCGGTCCGCCGCCGTCATACCCGCGCGCCCAGAGCCACGCGTGATCGGACATGAGCATCGCGACGCGGCCGTCGCCTTGTCGGTCAAGGACCAACAGCGGCAGATCCCGCGGGCCGTTCATCAGGGTTCGGCCTGAGACCGCAGAGCCTTCAATGACCCGGAACCAACGGCCCCAGCCGTCATCGCTGACGTCTTGCTCTCGCAGGCCCGCCGTCACCGGATGGGCGCGCCCGTCCTCGGTCACGCCTGGCTGATAGCCCTCTTCGATGATGGACGCCGTGGGGCGGACGGGCAAAATCGCGGAAAGCGAGGTGCGGTAGAGGCTGGTGGGGCCGGCGAACATCGGCCCTGCGGCGATCAACAAGGCGCCGCCGTCCTCAACGTAGCGTGCGATGTTGTCGAGGTACAAAAGGTCGATCACGCCGCGTCGCCGATAGCGGTCGAAAATCACCAGATCGAAATTCTCAAGCTGCTCTTCAAAGAGTTCTTGGGTCGGAAAGCCGATCAGGGAGAGTTCTTCTTCCGGGGTGTAGACTTCATTGCGGTCCGGCGGGCGCAAAATGACGAAATGCACCAGGTCGACGGAGGGGTCGGACTTGAGCAAATCGCGCCAGGATCGCGCGCCGGCATGGGGCTCTCCGGTGACCAACAACACCCGTAGGCGATCGCGCACCCCTGAAATGCTCACCGCGGCGCGGTTGTTTTCCAGCGTCAGTTCCTCGGGGCCCTCGGCGACCTCGATCTCCACCACATTGGGTCCGCGGAACCGAATGGGCAGTCGGATTTCGGTGTCTTCGCCGATCCGTGCGCGGGCGACGAGCGGGTCGCCTCCGTCAAGCCGCAGCACAACTTCGGCGTCCTCGCCGGGCTCTGGGGTTCGGCCGACATCCTCGACCCGCAAAGTGAAAGCGGCGGTGTCATTGACGATGCCGAACACCGGCGCTTCGGCGACCACAAGCCGTCGGTCGCCGCCTTCGCGCTCGCCGACAATCAAGGCGTGGAGCGGCGCGTCGAGACCGATGGATTCGGCGTTTTCGGGCGCATCATGCACCCGGCCGTCGGTGATGAGCATCGCACCGGCGAGCCGCCCGCGAGGCGCTTCGCCCAAACCTTGGGCCAAGGCTTCGAAGAGCAATGTGCCGTCTGGATCATCGCCGGCGGCGACTTCGACGATTTCAAGCCCAGGGTCGGCGGCGGCCTCCGCGCGCAGAGCCGCCAAAGCGGCCTCGGCGGCTTGGGGGCGTTCGCCCACCCGCATGCTGCGGCTCTCATCCACCACCGCGACAAGCACATCCGGCAAATCGGCGCGGTCTTCTTCGACGAGAGAGGGGTTCGCCAGCGCGAGCGCCACAGCGGCGACTGCGAGCGTGCGCAAGCCCCGGCCGCGGCGGGAGGCGAACAAGCCCGACAGCGCAGCGAAAAACGCGAGCGCGAGCAGGGCCCAGACATGGATGAGGGGGTCAAAGTCGATCGCGTAGCCGAACATCGCTATTGCCCCAACCGTTCGAGAATGGCGGGCAGATGCACCTGATCGGCCTTATAGTTCCCGGTGAGCACATACATCAGAAGGTTGACGCCGACCCGCACGGCGAGCTCGCGCTGACGCTCGGGGTCGCCCGAGCCGGACATCGCCGCCAGCGGCCGGTTGTTTTCATCCAGCGCCCAGGCGGCGGCCCAATCCGCTGAGCCCACGATCACCGAAGACACCCCGTCTCGGGATGAACTCTGCCCGGCCACTTCCACCCATACGGGGGCGACGCCGAGACGCCCGGGGAAATCCTGCATCAGATAGAACGACCGTGTCATCACATGGTCGCTCGGCACGGGCTCAAGCGCCGGCACGTCGATGGCGTCGAGGATCCGGAACAGACCTGGATGCGGGGCTCCGCCTCGAAGCGCGGCCACGTCCGCATCGCGGGTGTCGAACACGATCACCCCGCCGGTGCGAAGAAATTGGTCGAGCCGGGCGGCCGCTTCGGGACTGGGAGCGACGGTATCGGGGGTGACCACCCAGAACAGGATGGGCAGAAGCGCGATTTCGTCGCGTTCGACATCAACGCCCAGCGGCTCGGCGGGCTCGATGGAGGTGCGGCGGGTCAGTTCGTAAGAAATCCCCGCCAACCCGGCGTGGCTCATCTCGTCGATACGGCGGTCCCCGGTAAGCACGTAAGCCAGGCGAAGCTCCGCAAGCGCTTCGAGCGCATACACATCTTCGGGGACGCCGCTGGGTGAGGTTTGTGCGTGAGCGGCGGAGGAAAACACGCCGAGCGCGACCACGACGGCCAACCCGCCCGCGGCGGCCGCGGCGAGCCCGCGGCGGCGAAGACGGGGCAGGGCCCCTGCAAGCGCGCCCGCCGCAAGCGCGTCCACGATAAAGAGCGCCAAGGCGGCGGCTAACAGCACGCCGCCCAAGGGACGGGATGTCCGGCCATCGTCGGTGACGAGCGCCAATCCGCTCGGAGGCGAGGGCAGCGGGGTCAAGACGTCGTTCCCTTCCAAAATGTTCAGCGCCCGCGCGGCGCCGGAGCGGATATAGACCCCCGGCGGCGTCTCCGCAGCGGCGCGCGCGTCGGGAAAGCCGTCCGGCGGAATGCGGGCTTCGCCCGTGGCCGAGGTGAGGCGTCCGTCTGCGCCGAGCGCCGTTTCCAAGCGCCAGGCGGCGCTTTCGGTTTCGGCTTCGCCAGGCGAGCCCGCCCCGGCATAGGGCGCAATCCGCGCCATCATTTGAGGAAACAGGCCGGATAAGGGGAGGTTGGACCAGTCCGGCGTCGCGGTGACGTGAAACAAGATGACGCGCCCGCTGCCGCGCCGGGCCGAGGTGACGAGCGGGGTGCCATCCTCCAGTCGGGCCCAGGTGCGGGTGTCCAATTCGGTGACAGGCTCGGCGAGAACTTGGCGGTTCACCGTGACGTCCTCGGGAATCTCAAGGCCGTAAAAGGGGCTGTCGGGAGAAAACGGCCGCAAGCGCAGGGGCTCGTCCCAGCCCAACGCGCCGCCCACCGTCCGTCCGCCCTCGCGCAGCGGCGTGGGCACCAACTCATCGGAGCGTTCCTCCAAACGAGGGCCCGCGAACCGGATCAAAAGCCCTCCGTCATTGACATAGGTCGACAGAGCCGCCGCGTCCGGCCCGACGATGCGGCCGGCGTCCGACAACACGATCGCCCCGGGTTCGGCTTCAATCAGCTCTCGCAGCGACCCGCGCGTCAGCTCCGCTGCGTTGTCCAGCGCGCGCTCGATGTAGTGCAGATCCGCCAAAAGCGGCTGGATGTCTTCATCGGCGGCGGACGCGGCGAGCCCGATAAGCGGTCGCAGCCATCCGTCGTCAAGCGCATAAGCCCCGCCGGCCGAGCCGCCCGCCTCCAAGCGGACATGGGCGATGCGGTTGCGGAGTTCGAGCGGCAAACGCGCCTCCGCCCGCGCCGTCGTCTCCCCCTCCTCGAACAAGAACCCTGCGCGGGTCAGCGGTCGCGCCTCCGCGTCGAAGGCTGTCACGACGCCCTCGCGCGCCTCAGTTGGGGCGGCGCGCACCACGGTTACGGCGAAGCCGTCCGCGGTGGTCTCAACGCGGCGCACGCCAATCACGCCGCGGCTTGTTGCGGGCGCGACGATTTCGCCAGGACCAAGTCGTACAAGGGTTTCTTGAAGAACCGCGGCGTCCGACGCCTCCTCGTCGCTTGCGTGATCCAGCCCGTCGGCGATCCAAACCGGGGCGGCGTCGCCGGGCAGCGCGCCCTCCGCAATCGCCGCCTCAATCCGCGCCGCCGTTGCGGCGCGATCGGGGGGCCACGCGGCCGGCGTTCGGGCGGTGAGCGCGTCCCGGGCGTCGGAGGGGTCGAGAAGCGTTACGTCGTCGGCGGCGCCCAGCCGGGTCGTGGTGAAGACGAGCGCCGCTTGCCGGTCGTCCTGGCGCGCGGCGTCAAGCCGAGCTTCCGCGCTCTCGACCATCCGCTCCCAGTTCGGACGCGCAGCCCAGCCGTCGTCGACGACCAACACCAGCGGCCCCTCGCCCGGCGGCGGGGCGGGCGGGAACAGCACCGGGCGGGACAGCCCCAACACGATCAAAGTCGCGATCAGCATGCGCAAAAGGATCAGCCACCACGGCGTGCGCTCAGGGGTCTCCTCCTCGCTCGGCAGGCCCAGCAACAAGCGCAGCGGCGGGAACACGCGGCGGCGCGGGACCGGCGGCGTCGCGCGCAGCACCAGCCAGAGAACCGGCAGAGCGATCAGCCCCAACAGCGCGAGCGGAGCCAGCAACGTCATAGGACCGAGCGAAAGCATGGCCTCTCCTTACCTCACCGTCTCGGTTGCGGCGCCAGGGCGGCGTATACCGCCAACAAAGCTTCGCTCGCCGGGCGGTCGGTGCGGCTGTGTGCGAAGGTCCAACCGACGCTGCGCGCGATGTCTTGCAGCGCGGCGCGATGGGCGGCGAACCGTCGCTGATAGCCTTCGCGAAGCGATTGCGCGCGTCCCACCAGGATCTCCGACCCCGCGGCGGGCGCGACGAGCTTCACCCGACCGCTGAACGGGAAACTCTCTTCGGCCGGATCGATGACTTGGATCATAGCGCCCGAAAGGCCCGAGGCGGCGAGGGCGGCGATGCGCGCCCGCCAGTGCTCAGGCGGTTCATAGAAATCAGACGCCAAAACGACCTTGGCGTGCGCCGCCGCGGCGCCGGGGGCCACGGCCTCGACAGCCCCTGACCCCGACACCAAGGCGCGCGCGGCGTCGTCAAAGCCTTTGCGGCCGCCGCGAGGCCGGTCGGTCTCGCCTAAAACCCCGACCCGCTCGCCCCCACGGGTGAGGAGCGATGCGAGCGCTATGGCGATGACGCTGGCGCGGTCCCGTTTGGTGACGAGCGATTTATGCGAGCGATAGTCGAGACCCGGTCCGCCGTCGCGCCAAAACCAGACGCTTTGCGCCGCCTCCCACTCGTTTTCTCGGACGAACAGCGCGTCCCCGCGGGCCGAGCGCCGCCAATCCACGCGCGCCGCGCCGTCTTCGCGACGATGACGGCGATACTCCCAAAACGTTTCGCCTGGGCCGGCGCGCCGACGACCATGGACGCCGAGGGCGACAGAGGCCGCGATGCGTTCGGCCTCGGCGAGGAGAGCCGGTAGGGGATCGGCGAGCGCCTCGCCTTCATGCCGCAAACGGTTCGCCGTCACGCGACCCCCTCAAGGCATTTCGCGATCAGCGCGTCAGGCGTCTGGCCGTCCGCGCGCGCCGCGAAGGAAAGCGCCACCCGGTGTTTCAGCGCAGGGCCTGCGAGCGCGACCACATCCTCGACCGAGGGGGCCAGCCGGCCTTGCAACAGCGCCCGCGCGCGACAGCCCAGCATGAGCGCCTGGCCTGCGCGCGGACCTGGACCCCAAGCGAAACCTTCGCGGATTTCAGGCAGCTCGCTCTCGGTCGGCCGGGCGCGGCGCACAATGTCGAGGATGGCCTCGAGCGCGGCCTCGCCGACGGGCATGTGGCGGACCAGCCGCTGCACATGGCGCAGTTCATCGGCGTTGAGAACCGGAGCGGCGTCGGTCTCCTCAGCGCCCGTTGTCGCGAGCAGCACCGCGCGCTCTTCGTCGCGATTGGGGTACTCCACGTCGATTTGGAACAAGAAACGGTCGAGCTGCGCTTCCGGCAGAGGGTAAGTGCCTTCCTGCTCGATCGGGTTTTGGGTCGCGAGCACATGGAACGGTTCAGGCAAGTCGTGGCGTTCGCCCGCGACCGTCACATGCCCCTCTTGCATGGCTTGCAGCAGCGCGGATTGGGTGCGCGGGCTCGCCCGGTTGATTTCATCCGCCATCAAAAGGCGACAGAACACCGGACCCGGCACGAAGCGGAATGCGCGCCGACCGTCGGCGCCTTCCTCCAACACCTCGGATCCGAGAATGTCAGCCGGCATCAGGTCGGGGGTGAACTGCACCCGCTTGGAATCGAGGCCGAGCGCCACCGAGATGGTGTGGACCAGCTTGGTCTTCGCCAATCCTGGCGCGCCGACCAATAAAGCATGGCCGCCGGCGAGCACCGCGGCGAGAGCGAGCTCCACCACGTTATCCTGGCCGATAATGGCGTTTGCGATGGAGGCGCGCACGTCGGAGAGGCGGGCTGCGGCTTGGTCTGCTTCAGCGACGATCGCGTCTGGGGCTAGGCTCATGGGCCGAGGGCTCCTAACTCTGTCGAATACGCATTGTCTTGAACGGCCGTTCCGCCGCTGTGGCGGGAGGGTGGTCGCGGGAGGCCGCAAAGTCCATGGGCGATACTGCGCCGCATCAGTTAGAGCCCCCTGCGGGGCTTGACGCCATAGTCAAAGCCGCGCGCGAGGGCGCCGCGGGCGGATTGCCGCCGGTTGAGCGTTGGGATCCTTCGCATTGTGGCGACATCGGCCTCGAAATCCGTCGCGACGGGTCTTGGTGGTACCAAGGCTCTCGCATTCACCGACAGCCTCTCGTGCGACTGTTCTCAACAATATTGCGGAAAGATGACGATGGTCGGCACTATTTGGTGACGCCGGCGGAAAAAGTCGTCGTCGCGGTGGAGGTCGCCCCGTTTTTGGGCGTCCGGCTCGACGCTGACGGCGATGGCGCGGACCGGGCGGTCTTCATCACCACGAATGTCGGGGACGTCGCCGAAGTGAGCGCCGAACGGCCGCTTTGGATGCAGGACGATCCAGACGGCGGGCCGCCCCGTCCGTTTGTCCGCGTTCGGGGGCGGCTTGATGCGGCGCTGACCCGGGCGGCTTATTTCGACCTCGTCGCGCTGGCTGAGGAACGGCGGAGCGCGGAGGGCCCGGTCTTGGGCGTTTGGTCGGCCGGGGTTTTTTTCCCGCTCGCCGAGCCGGGAGGGCATTTGGCGTGACCGCGGAAGAAGTACGGGCGCTCCTTTGCGGCAAGTTGGAGCAGGCAGGCGCGGACGGCGCCCCCCGGTTCAGCGACTATGATTTGAACGAAGCGGTCCGGCCGAACCGGGCTTTGGCGTCCGCTGCGGTTCTGACCCCGCTCGTCCAACGCGAAGACGGGGTGCGGGTGATCCTCACCCGTCGCGCGGATCATCTGCCCAAGCATGCAGGTCAGATTAGCTTTCCCGGCGGACGCGAAGAGCCCAGCGACCGGAGCCTGGCGCAAACCGCGCTCCGCGAGGCCCATGAGGAAATCGGCTTAGCGCCGGACCAAGTGGAGCTGATGGGCGCGTTTGACGACTACGAAACCGTCACCGGGTATCGCATCCGGCCTTTCGTCGGCTTCGTTGATCCGGCATTTGCGCCGAGCCCCGATCCCAATGAGGTGGCCGACGTGTTCGAAACGCCGTTCGATTTTCTGATGGATCCGGCGAACCACCAGCGTCATTGGCGGGAGTGGAACGGCGCGCGCCGCTACTTCTACGCCATCCCGTATCAACACCATTACATCTGGGGCGCGACGGCCGGCATGCTCTTGGCGTTGCATGCGCGGTTGTTCCCTAAGGAGGACGCTGCGTGACGCGTCTGTTGCTGTTTCAAATCTTACTGCTTTTGGCGCCCTTCATGGTCTATCTCGCCTATGAGGGCTTGATCGGTCGGTTGGTGCGCGGACGCGAGAAGCCGCTGAACGAGGCGCCATTCCGCATGTTGTTCTTTTTGGGCGCGCTGCTGACGGTGGGCGGGCTCACCTACCATGTTCTGCAACAAGATCCGCCCAGCCATGACGGGGAGGTCTTCATTCCTCCCCGCTTCGAACAGGGCGAACGCATTCCGGGGCGCTGGATCACGCGGGAGGAGGCGATTGAGCGGGGCGTGATCGCGCCGACGTTTCAAGACGGGCGCGGTTCCACGCGCGACGAGGCGGAAGAGGATCCGGCGGGTGACGGCGCGTCTCGACCCCGCTGAACATTCCTGGGTCGGCGACGCGCGGGTCCAAGCGGTCTTTGACGCCTTGGAGGCCGCGATTTCGGTTCGCCCCGTCGCCCGGTTCGTCGGCGGCTGCGTGCGAAACGCCATCCGCGGCGCGCCGGTGGATGATGTGGATCTCGCGACCATCCTGCCGCCGCAGGATGTTGCCGCCGCGTTGAAAGCCGCAGGGCTCCGCGCGGCGCCGACTGGGATTGAGCACGGCACGGTCACCGCCGTGGTCGACGGCGAGCCCTTCGAAATCACCACCCTGCGACGAGACGTGTCGACGGACGGACGCAACGCCACCGTCGCGTTCAGCGAAAATTGGCGCGAAGATTCCGAACGGCGCGATTTCCGCCTGAACGCGATCTACGCCGATCGCGACGGAACGCTCTTCGACCCCCAAGGCGGCGTCCCGGACGCTTTGGCGGGCCGCATTCGGTTCATCGGCGAGGCGGAGAGCCGCATTCGCGAGGATTATCTGCGGATCCTCCGCTTTTTTCGGTTCCTTGCTTGGTACGGCGCAGGCGAGGTCGACGAGGCGGGGATGGCGGCGTGCGCGGCCTTGGCGCCGGGCATGGCGCGTCTGTCGGCCGAACGGGTTTGGAAAGAGTTCAAAAAGCTCCTGCGCGCCGGTGATCCCAGCGTCAGCGTGAGGGCTATGGCGGACACCGGGGTCTTGGCGGTGGTCTTGCCCGAGGGCGTTGGGCGACCGGTCGGCGACGCGTTCGCCGCGCTTTGTCGGCGCGCGCAGGATCCGCTGACGCGTCTGGGCGCATTGACCCCGCGCGACGCCACCGTCGTGGAGGCCCTGGTCGGGCGGCTCAAGATGTCGAACGCCGAGGGCGCGCGCCTTCGGGCGTGGGCGAATGACGTTTCCGATTTGGTTGCGCTCGCCGACGCCTCCCCTGGCGAGCGCGCGCGCAGGCTCTACGCCGCAGACCCCCAAGCCGTTTCGGAGCGGGCGCTGCAAGCAGCGGCATCGGCGGAAGCGGATGGCGACGCAGCCCGCGCCCAATCTTTTGCAGCCCTCGCCGACTTCATCGCATCCTGGCGGCGCCCGGTTTTTCCGCTTGCCGGGCGCGACCTCATTGACGCCGGTGTGCCGCCGGGACCGGATGTCGGGGCGTTGTTGCGGACCCTTGAGGCCGGCTGGGCGGATCGTGGCTTTCAAGACGGCCGGGAGGCTCTGCTCGCCGAACTCCGTCGTCTCAGAGAGACCCAGGGTCCGTCTTAGCCGCGCCCGAGCTCCGTCCAGGCCGTCAATTGCCGCACCGGGACGGTGGCGCTGCGAAACCGCGCGCCCTCATACCAATGCACGTCCGCCATGTCCCCCAGAACAGCAGAGACGACGAGCCGACGCTCGCCCAGTTTGGTCCGGACGGCGTCGCCGGCCTGGATGGATCGCGTGCTCAAGGGTCGCCGCTCCCGACGCTTCGAAAAAGGGCGGCTACAATTCCTCAATTGGGGTAAGCGAAGCGTTAAGCGGTTAAGCGGAGCGATCCGCGAAGGCTTGATAAAGCTGAGCGCTCAGCCGCGCCGCCAAACGTCGCATCAGCGCGGCGAGACTTTGCATGCGAGCCATGGGCGTCGTCGCCAAGGGCGCATGGGGACCGCGCGACACCCCGCCGCTGCGCTGCTCGACGGCGTCCCAAAGCGCCGCACGCGAGGCGATCGCGACCCGTGACGGCGTTTATAGCTAGGCTGCGATGGGAGCGCGGCCGCCGGCGCGTCGACTACGCAAGGGCGGGTTCTTTGGTCCCTGCGAGGGTTAAGTTGCTGGCCAAGAACCGATCGCGATGCAGGATGTTTTTGTCGAACCAGAACGTCGCCACCTGTTCGCCGTCGACGTCTTCGACGACCATCAGCGGTCCACCGGTTTTCAGCTGCACTTGGTCACGCACTTTGAAGGCCATGATCTTCCCCCGAGCTTGAAACGCCCAGCCACAGCGCGCGCGTTTGGGTTAACCGCGAGTAAACGTGACGCAGTGCGTGAATATTCGCGCCGTGGTCGGATTAAAAGTCGTGGTCAACCCAGGCGGAGCGGGGGTGTGGATAAGACTTTATGGCCATTTCGCTGCGGGCGGCATGGAGGACAGGATCGTCTCGACATTGCCGCCGGTCTTCAGTCCAAAGACGGTTCCTTGGTCGTAAAGCAAGTTAAACTCCACATAGCGTCCTCGGCGGATGAGTTGCTCTTCGCGCTCGGCTTCGGACCACGCTTCGCCCATACGGCGTTCCACAAGCGCAGGATAGATAGCGGCGAAAGCTTCGGCCTGCGCTCGCGCAAAGGCGAAATCCGCTTCCCAGTCCGGTCCGCCGAGCCGGTCGAAGAATATCCCGCCCACGCCGCGATGTTCATCGCGATGGGGGAGATGAAAGTAGCGGTCCGCCCAGGCTGAGAATTCCGGGTAGTGGTTGGGGTCATGCGCGTCGCAGGCCTGCTTGAGCGCGGCATGAAAGCGTTGAGCGTCGGGGTGGCTGCGATCGCGTTGGACGGTGAGCATGGGATTGAGGTCGGAGCCCCCGCCGAACCATGCCTTCGTGGTCACGATGAAACGCGTGTTCATATGCGCGGCGGGCACGCGGGGGTTGCGCGGGTGAACGATCAGGCTCACCCCGCACGCCCAAAAGCGCGGATCGCTTTCGGTTCCCGGCACCCGTTCGCGGAACGCCTCGGAGAATGTCCCGTGCACCTCAGAGACATGCACGCCCGCCTTCTCGAACACGCGGCCGCGCATCAGCGCCCCGACGCCGCCGCCGCAGTCCTCCCCCTCATCGCCGCGACGCCATGGAAGGCGCTCGAACCGACCGGCGGGTCCGGCGTAGAGCGGGGGGCGGGCTGCGTCCTCCAGCGCTTCGAAGCGCGCGCAGAGCCGTTCCCTCAAATCGTTCACAAAGGCGGCGAAACGGCGCTTTCGGTCGGTCAGCTCTTCGGCCGGCACAGCGGCGATGTCCTGCATGGCGCAGCCCTCATTGTTCGTCTTCTGTGGCGACGGTTGGTCGCAAGTCGTCCCGGCCCCGCATCTGGCGGCATGCTTCTCCAAGCGCGATAGCGGCGGCGGTGGCGACATTAAGCGACCTCGCGGCCGGCGCGATAGGGATGCGCACGGTCGCATCCGCGGCCGCGTGCACCGCTTGCGGCGCGCCGTTGGATTCGCTGCCGAACGCCAACAAGTCCGTCGGCGCGAAGCTGAAATCCCATAGCGCCGCAGCGCCGCGCGTGGTGAACAGGACGAGCCGCCCTTCCGCGCGGACGGGTCCCTCAAGAAACGCCGCTACGCCGCTCTCTCGGCGGACGAGCGCTTGGGCGCCGTAGTCCATCGCCGCGCGCCGAACAGCTTTGTCGGTTAAGGGGAACGCGCAAGGCTCGACCACATGGAGCGGGGTTTCAAAACAGGCGGCGAGCCGAATCGCAGCGCCGAGATTTTGCGGAATGTCCGGTTGAACGAAAACGAGTCGCATGTCACCAAATCCCGGGGCTTAACGGGCGTTTCGACACATTGCGACGTCGCGCCGCAGATGTTCTCAACGCGTCTGACGTATCTTCCGACCCACTGTCGAGGGCGAAGCTTGCGGCATGACGCAACATAATGGAGAGGGCGACCGGTGACGGACGCGATCACAACCGAAGCCGGCGAAGAGCCGACCCGCCGCGATTTCATCCATATCGCCGCCGGCACCTTCGCCGCTGTGGGCGCAGGCGCGGTCGCCTGGCCGTTCATCGCGCAGATGAACCCGGCGCGGGACACCTTGGCGTTCTCCACCTACGACGTGGATTTGGCCGATATCGCGTCTGGGGAAGAAATCACCGTGATGTGGCGCGGAAAGCCCGTGTTCGTCCGGCACCGTTCGGCGGGCAATATCGATGACGCTGTCGATGTGTCGCTGGACGAGTTGAAGGATCCCCAAACCGACGAGGAACGGCTCTACCCCGACGCGGAGGGCAATCTCAGACCCGAGTTTCTGGTCGTCATCGCCAGCTGCACGCATTTGGGATGTGTGCCGTTGGGCGACGAGGCGGGGGACTATGGCGGCTGGTTCTGCCCCTGCCACGGCTCCCACTATGACACCTCAGGCCGGATTCGCCGCGGTCCTGCGCCGTCCAACCTTGAAGTGCCTGACTACGAGTATCTCTCAGAAACCCTCATTCGCATCGGCTCACTCGCCGCACCCGTCGCGTAAGGACTGATCGCCCATGAGCGGACCTTCCACCTATCGCCCCCAAACCGGTTTCACCCGGTGGTTGGACGAACGCCTGCCGATCATGCGGCTGGCCCATGACAGCTTCGTGGATTTCCCCACGCCGAAAAACCTGAACTACTGGTACACGTTCGGCGGGATCTTGACGCTGTGCCTGGTGATTCAAATCGTCACCGGGATCGTGTTGGCGATGCACTATGTTCCGCATGTGGACCACGCCTTCGCCAGCGTGCAGCGGATTGAGCGGGAAGTGCCGTTTGGCTGGCTCATCCAGAACATTCACGCGGTCGGCGCGTCGATGTTCTTCATCGCCGTCTACATTCACATCCTGCGAGGGCTCTATTACGGCTCGTACAAAGCGCCGCGCGAGGTGCTGTGGATCCTCGGCGTGATCATCCTGATCTTGATGATGGCGACGGCGTTCTTGGGCTATGTGCTGCCTTGGGGGCAGATGTCGTTCTGGGGCGCGACCGTGATCACGAACCTGTTTTCCGCGTTTGACGGGGGGACGGGCGTTGTCACGAACTGGCTGTGGGGCGGGTTCTCGGTGGACAATCCCACGCTGAACCGCTTCTTTGCGCTGCATTATTTGCTGCCGTTCGTGATGTTCGGCGTCGTGGTGCTGCACGTCTGGGCGCTGCACGTGCCGGGCAACAACAACCCCACCGGCGTGAGCGTGAAATCCTCCGCCGACACCGTGCCGTTCCACCCCTACTACACGGTCAAAGACGGTTTCGCGATCGTGGTGTTCTTGATCCTGTTCGCGATTTTCGTGTTCTTCATGCCTGACGCGCTCGGGCATGCGGACAATTTCATCCCGGCCAACCCGCTGGTGACGCCGCCGGAGATCGTCCCTGAATGGTACTTGTTGCCGTTTTACGCGATCCTGCGGGCGATCCCGAACGAGTTCCTGGGCGTGGTCGCGATGTTCGGGTCGCTTTTCATCTTGTTCCTCTTGCCATGGTTGGACTTCTCGCGCGTCCGCTCCATGCGGTATCGCCCGACCGCGCGTTGGTTCCTGATCTTCTTTGTGGTGTCGTGCTTGGGGCTGGGCTGGCTCGGCGCGCAGCCTGCCGAGGGGGCTTACGTTCTGTGGGCGCGTATTCTGACGGCATACTATTTCGGCTACTTCATCGTGATCCTGCCGGTGCTGGGGCTGATCGAAAAGCCGAAGCCAAGGCCGGCCTCAATCAATGACTCCGTGCTGAGCCGGCCGTCTTCCGGCCAAGGCACGCCCATTCCGCAACCGGCTGAGTAACGCTGGCGTCGGGGAGATTTGGACGATGGCACGCTTCTTCACCCTGCGCCGCACGGCGCTCGCCTTAGCCGCGGTCGCGGGCATCGCGCTCAGTGCGACGGTCGCCCGCGCGGCCGGCGACGCGTACGACCCGGAGCATCATCACTGGCACTTCGCAGGGCCGTTCGGCACCTTCGACCGAGGCGCGCTGCAACGCGGCTATCAAGTCTATCGGCAAGTCTGCGCCAGCTGTCATGGCATGGAATTTCTGACGTTCCGGAACCTCGGCGAACCTGGCGGGCCGTTCTACAATCCCGACTACCCCAACCCGAACGACAATCCGGTGTTGGTCGCCTTGGCCGCGGAGTTCATTGTCGACGGCGAGCCGGACGCCTCCGGCCTTCCCGTCGAGCGACCGGGCCGCGTTTCTGACACCTTCCCCGCGCCCCCGCCTGTTGCGGGCAATCCCCCGGATTTGTCGGTGATCGTGAAGGCGCGGCATTACGGGGCGGACTACATCCGCTCGCTTCTCTTGGGCTATCGGGACGCGCCGGCCGACGTCGAATTGGGCTCCGGGCTGTATTACAATCCGTGGTTCCCGGGCGGGCAAATCGCCATGGCCGACCAACTCACCTTGGCGTATGAAGCCGGTTCGTTGACCTACGCTGAGACGGCGGCGAACGCCGGCATCGAGGCGGATGTCGAACAGATGGCCAATGACGTGACGGAGTTTCTCGTCTGGGCCTCGGACCCGCACACCGAAGCGCGCAAGCGCATGGGCTTCATCGTGTTGATTTACCTCACGATCTTCGCGGTGTTGTTGTGGCTGTCCTACAAGGCGATTTGGCGCAACGTGAAACACTGATCGGGTTTGGGACGATTTTCAGCCTGCGCGGCGGAACTGCATTTGCTTTTCCCCGCCTAGGCGAAGTCGTTTTTTCTGGCCCAATCCGTGGATGATCCTCTGCGCGGGCGAGGGCTCGCACAGACAAGAGGATCGATAGATGAGAATCGCCGCTTGGGCCGCCGCCTTGGCCCTCACCGCCGCGCCGCTGAGCGCCGGCGCCCAGGATCAGCTCATTCCCGCCCAGCCCCTGGACATCGTCCAAGCCATCAACGGCGTTTGGGCCTTCGACACCCGCGAGCTGCCCGACGCTGGCGAATTGACCTGCGACGCCCGCGCCTTAGCCCTTGCGGTGTCGGACGACGCCCGCGTGCTGGGCGCTCTGACCCAGGGCTCCGAGCAAGAGCCGCGCACCGCGCTCATTCTGAACGTAGATAACGACACCCCGCTCGGCCCGACCATGCTGATCGAGTGGACCGACGAAACCGACACGCGCGCTGACGGCTCGCCCGAGCAGTTTTTGTTCTTCATGCAGGACACGAATTCGTTGTTCTTCGTGTCAGCGACGGAATTCGAGCGCTTCGCCAACTCCGACAGCAACACGCTCGCCCGGTCTCCGCGTCTGTCGCGCTGCCTCACAAGCTAAAGCCCGCTGTTCAAGGGTTCGGGCTGCGCCCCGCGTTGACCTTCGACGTGGGGCGTGCTGGCCTTGTCCCGCATGAGGGACCGGGGCGAGGGCGTTCATGGGGCGGATCATCGTGTTCTCCGCGGCGGGCATTTGCGCCGCCGCGACGGCGCCGAGCGAGGCGGACGCGCAGGCTTTATCGCTCGCAGAGACCATGCGTGCGCTGCCCGGCCAATGGGAGCTGGATCCCGCCGAGGTGCCCGAAGAGGATCGCGGCGATTTCCGCTGCGACCAATCCCCGTTGGAAATCCTCATCACCCAGGATGAGACGGGCGGTTTTCGCTACCAATCCAGCAAGCGCGGCGACAATCACGCCGATCGCAGCCCCGTGCTGAGCGTGCCGTCGCGCTCGGGACGACCTTTGTTCATGGTTCAGTATGAAGGCGAGACGCGGCTCGGCGATGACGGCGAGCCGGTTTCCTGGGCGCTGGAGATGCCGGACCGCGACCACTTCTATTGGATCCGTTCGGACTGGCTCTACGGACATCCGGTGCCGCGCACGCCCATGCGGCGACGCTGCCCGCTCGCTGTGTCATGAGCGCCTGGCGTATCGGCGTTCTGGGCGGGTCGGGCCTTTATGCGATCGACGGTTTGAGCGACATCCGCGAAACCCGTATCGAAACGCCTTGGGGCGAACCCTCCGACGCGCTGGTGTTCGGCAAGTTGTCAGGGGTGGAGTTCGTTTTCCTGCCCCGCCATGGGCGCGCGCACGCCATTTCTCCCAGCGACATCAATTACCGGGCGAATATCGACGCGCTAAAGCGCGTCGGCTGCACCGACGTGCTTTCGCTCTCGGCCAGCGGGTCGTTCAGGCAAGACCTCAGCCCTGGCACGTTCGTGGTCGTGGACCAGTTCGTGGACCGGACGCGGCTACGCCCAAGCAGCTTTTTCGGAACAGGCTGCGTTGCGCATGTCTCCATGGCGCATCCGGTTTGCGCGCGGTTGGGGCGTTTGGCGGCGGCCGCGGGGCGGAACGCCGGCGCGCGGGTGCATGAAGGCGGGACCTATCTGGCGATGGAGGGACCGCAATTCTCCACCAAAGCGGAATCCGAACTCTACCGAGCCTGGGGGCTCGACGTCATCGGCATGACGAACATGCCCGAAGCGAAGCTCGCACGCGAAGCCGAGCTGCCCTACGCCACCGTCGCGATGGTGACCGACTATGATTGCTGGCACCCCGAACATGACAACGTAGAAGTCGCCACGGTGATCGAGCATCTTCAGAAAAACGCGATGCTCGCGCGCAGGCTGCTCATCGCGCTGTCCGAAAAGCTCGCCGAAATCCCGCGCACGGCGAGCCCGCAAGGCATCGAGCGGACGCTCGACACCGCCATCATAACCCCGCCCGCAGCGCGCGATCCGGCGTTGATGGCGAAGTTGGACGCCGTGGCCGGGCGCGTGCTCGCCGCCGCGGAGGCCTGATTTTCTTGGCAGGGCGAGGGCAGGGCGGCGGCCCGACCGAGCCGCCGCCGCGCCATGCTAGTCGCGTCGCATCGTCACCAGTCGATTGCTGTTGGTGGCTGCGAACAAGCGATCGCCGAGCCCGGTCATGCCGACCACGCCATTGGCGTGACCCACCAGGCTCCAATTCACGTCGCTATGCACCGGCTCGCGAGACCAGAAGCGATTGTCGGACGTGGCCGCGTAAAGCCGTCCGTTCGCCGCGCCCATGGCGACGACATTGTTGGCGTGTCCGATAAAGCCCCAATTAATATCGCTATGAACGGGATCGCGGACATAGAGAAAGTTCGACGAGGTGGCCGCATAAAGCCGGCCATTAAGCGCGGCCATAGCGGTAACGCCGTTGGCGTGGCCGATATGGGTCCAATTGACTTCGCGCAGAACTGCGTCGCGAACCCACAGACGATTGTCCGAGGTCGAGGCGTAAAGCCGGCCGTTCAGGCCCGCCATCGCGGTGACGTTGTTGGCGTGCCCGATATAGGTCCAGCTGATGTCGCTGAGAACCGGGTCACGAGCCCAGAGCCGGTTGTCGGAGGTCGCCGCAAAGAGCCGACCGTCGACGGAGGCCATGGCGACGACGTTGTTGGCGTGCGCGATATTGGCCCATGTGGGTTCGGCCGTCCGCGCCATCGTCGCGTTCACCCAACCGCGGAACAGACCCGCATTGGCGTAAACGCCATATAGTCCCGGACGCGCGCAGCCTTGGCCCCAGCTGACGACGCCCACGATCCGCCGGGTTCCTCCGCCGGTGGTCATCAGGGGACCGCCGCTGTCGCCTTGGCAGGCGTCGCGGGCGCCCATGTCGAAGCCCGCACAGATCATGGTGCCTGTGATGCCGCCGAGACCCGCGTAGTTTGCGTTGCAGGTCGCATCGGCGACGCGCGGGACGGTGACTTCCTGCAGGATGGTGGCGCCGCGTCCGCCCTCGGCGGTCCGTCCCCAGCCGATGACGACCAGATTGGTTCCCGGCGCGGGCGCATCTGCGATCTGAGCGACGCCGACCTGGGCGTTCAGGGTGACGGGACGATCCAACCGCAGCATGGCGACGTCGGAATCGAGCGTTCCGGAATTCCAGTCGGGGTGGAAAACCACTTCGCTGACGCCGCGGGTTTGCTCTGGGCCTTCGTTGCGCGACAGGTCGTGTTCGCCGAGTGTTACGGTGATGTCGCTGGCGGGGACGAGGCGCACGCCGTCGTCCCAGCAATGCGCGGCCGACAAAACCCACTGCGCGTCAACCAACGTTCCCCCGCACCAAGTCGGGAAGCCAGGTACCGAGAAATGGGCGGCCCACGGATAGGCGTTTGCGGTTGCGGGTTCGCCGCCGACAATGCGCGCTTCGCGCATGAAGCGGCCTTCGTCTCCTGGTTGGGCGTGGGCCGAGGCCAGCCCGAACGCCGCTAGCGCGCCGGCTGCGGCTACGGCTCTTAGCTTTGCGTGTCGTTTGGTCATGCTGATGTAGACCGACGCACGAAACGAGCCTGCGCCCGCGCCTGAGCGCCGGGTCCCCTTTGCCTTCTGCGCCCTCACGGCGTCCGCTTTCCGACGTTAACGCGGCGACCTAACGGCGTGAATAGGGCGACAGCGAGGCGTGAGGCTCCTTGGCTAAGGCGCGAAATCCGATGCGATGTCGGTGATTTCGGTCAGCACGCGGTCGCCGCATTGGATGCGGATGGCGCGGAAGTGTTGGGCGATCGCAAGGCCTTCGTAGGACGCCGTTTCGGTGGTCACGACCTGGCTCACAATGCCATCGGGCGCTTGTGCGGCGAGATGGAAGACTTGGGTCGGCACGGAGGACCGGTCCGCCCGTCCAGGGGTCAAAGTCAGCGTGAAGCCCGGCGTCGGCAGGTCGACCTCGCCCGACAGGACGAGCTGGGCGCGGCCTTGGTCGTCAAGCGGACCACGTACGGCCGCGGTCCAACCGCGGGCGTCGAGCGCTGGGCAGTCGGCGGTTTCCACGACGGGATCCTCTTGGCCGGCCTCAGGGTTGAATGCGACCGCCGGGCTGCGGAAGTCGCAGGCGGTTAGGGCGAGCGCCGCGACGGCGGGCAAAATCGCTTTGTTCATCATCGTTCGTCTCGCTGATGCTTCCGCCCGCGCCGTTCCCGGCCGGGCCGCGTCCTCGCGCCGCGATGCTAGCGCTCGAATTCGGACCCCATGGTGACCGGAGCGAGGCCATCTGAAGGCATGCCGGCGGCTCTATGGTCAGCGGCTCACGCGTAGCTTTGCGACGTGAGCCAAGAACCGGGGGTTGCCGTGTAGGTAGCGCTTGGCGAGGCGCTGGGGTTCAAGCGCCAATCGCCAGGCCCATTCCATGCCGGCGCGGCGCACCGGAGCGGGGGCGCGTCGAACCCGGCCGGCGAGGAAGTCCACGATCGCCCCGCCATTGATGATGAGGCAGGGGAAGTCGAGCGCGGCGCGCAAGGCCTCGGCGACCGTCTCTTGTTTGGGCATGCCCATGGCGAGAACGATCGTCTCCGGGCGGCTGCGTCGCGCCGCCTCGACATAGGCGCTGACATCTTGGAACCCGTCCATGACCGATGCGACGTCGCAGCCCATCGCCGTGATGCGTTCGGCCCCCAAGGACAGCCAGGGCCGTCGGGTGCCGAATACGGCCGTGCGTCCGCGCGTGCGGCGCAGGATTTCGGGAATCAGGTCGGTGCCGTTCAAGTTCGCGCCCGGCGCATGGCCGTGCAGCGCCATGCCGATTTTCATCCCCACGCCGTCGCGCAGGAGGAAATCGGCGGTCAAGAGCCGACGGCGGAACTCGTCGTCGTTCGCGGCCAGATTGAAGCCGTGGGCATTGACGAAAGACAAAATTGCGGGACGGGCGAGGGTTGAAATGCGCCTTGCGAGGACGTCGACGTCTCCCGCGCCGTCGGCTTCGGCGCGCGCCATGATCGCTCGCAGCTCGATTTCCTTAAGGCTCTTGGCCCGTCCAGCGGCCAGCGCTCGCAGTCCAGTCGGCGCAAAAGCTGCAGCGGTCTGCGAATTCGTCGCGTCCATCCCACGTCCCAACACGGCGTTAAGGTCAACCGTTGGGGAGCAAGTAACGGACCGTTAACCTCACTCGCATCTCGATTCCCCCGTTGGGGAGTGCGAAAGCCTGGCAGGGGCGATGAGGGGCGCAATGGACTTGAAAGCGGCAATCCGGACGATTCCGGACTATCCCAAACCGGGAATCCAGTTTCGCGACATCACCACATTGATGGGGGACGCCGCGGCTTTTCGGACGGCGGTCGACGCGCTCGCCGCCGCCTTTTCCGACGTTGGGGCGAGCAAAGTGGCGGGGGTGGAGGCGCGCGGCTTCATTCTCGGCGGCGCGGTGGCGCATCGCCTAGGGGTCGGGTTCACGCCCGTCCGCAAGCAGGGAAAGCTCCCGCATGACACCCTAATTGAGGCATATGAACTCGAATATGGCGCTGACGCCGTGGAGATACATGTCGACGCGCTGGCCGCCGGCGAGCGCGTGTTGATCATTGACGATCTCATCGCCACCGGCGGCACCGCGGAAGCCGCCGTCAAACTCGTCCGAAAGGCGGGCGGGGAGGCGGTGGGCTGCGGGGTCGTCATCGACCTGCCAGACCTCGGCGGCGCGCAACGCTTGGAGGCCATGAACGTGCCGGTGCGGTCCCTCGTGTCGTTCGAGGGGGGCTAAGAGGCCGGGACGGGGCGAGGGGTCATTCCCCGCCGTGCAGGAACACCGGCATGTCGTTCTCCCGGGCGAAGGAGACGATTTGCGCCATCACCGAAAATGCGTATTGCGCAGAGTGCTCGAACGGCGAGTCCACCGGCGGGATCACCTCGGGCGGCGCGGCGGGGGCGAAGCGTCCCGGCTCAACCTCGATCACGCGTCCCGCCAGCGGGGGACCGCGCTCGCCCCAAGCTAGGATCGTATCGGGGCTCGCGCGCCAGGTTGCTTGATTAAACTCGTTCAAGGCTTCCCGCAGCGCCCCGGTTGAGCACAGCGCGGCGCCATCCCCGTCCGGCGCGCGGACGGCCATAGAGAACGCGAAGTCGCCCGGGAGCCAGATCTCGCAATTGAGTTGGGTGATGATCCGCGGGGGGACCGCCGTCGTCATCGCCGCCTGCACAGCCGGGTCGGCGCTAAGATCGCGCGGCGCGTCATAGGGACGGTCAAAGGCGTAGCGGGCGTAGGCCGACCAGGCGATGAGCGCGCTGTAATTGGCGATCCCCACCTGGACCGTGGCGTAGGGGCCGTCAGGGGCGTCGTTCCAAGCGATGTCTTCGCTGAGTTCCGGCTCGAGCCCCTCATTGACCCGCGCAAGCCAGCTCTCAATGCTTGCTTGAACCTCCGCCATCAGCGCCGGGCTTGGGCGCGCGCCGCCGCTTTCTTCCAAGAGAAACGCGCCGCTGTCGCCCACCACCCGCTCAATGGCGGTTTCCCACTCGTTTAGATAGTACCGGCTCAGCGGTCCCGCATAGACGTCTAAATCCATGGTATACGCACGCTCTTGATGACGGCCGCGCCGACGCGCCGGCCCCGGAGTTGGGTTTGCTTATCGCATGGCGGGAGGGCGCCGTCTGCGGGGCGGGACCGCTGGGGCGCAGCGCGTGCGCAACACGCCGTCGCCGCCGGTCTGCAGGGCGGCGCTCAGTAGTCTTCGTCCTCCCACCAGGGGTGATAGGGCGGCATATCGGCGGAGGGGCGCAAGGCGAAGTCGGGTTTGCGTTTCTCCAAAAACGCCGTAACGCCCTCACGCGCATCAGGGCCCAGCCCGGCATGCACGATACCCTGGCTCTCCAAACGGTGAGCGACCATTGGGTTGGGTTCGGTCAGCATCCGCCACGCCATTTGGCGCATCAGCGAAACCGACACCGGGGCGCAGTTCTCAACGATCTCCCGGGCGAGCGAACGGGCGGCGGGCAACAAGTCCTCAGGCGCGTGCACCGAACGCACCAGCCCGCCGGTCTCAGCCTCCCGCGCAGTGAAAACCCGGCCCGTAAGACCCCACTCAAGCGCTTGGTTCACCCCGACAATGCGGGGGAGAAACCAGCTCGCCACGCCGTCCCAGACGATGCCTCGCCGGGCGAAGACATAACCGAAACGCGCCGTCTCGCTCGCCAAGCGAAAGTCGGCCGGGAGGATCATAGTTGCGCCCACGCCGACGGCGGCGCCATTGATTGCTGCGATCACCGGTTTCTTGGCCGCCCAAATGCGCAGGTTCACCTCCCCGCCCGCGTCGCGCAATTTCGGATCGGAGGCGTCGAGCGCGCCCTCGGCCTGGGCGTGTCGCGCGATTTCGAAGGTTTCCGCGCCCAACGACAGATCCGCGCCCGCACAAAAGGCTTTTCCAGCACCTGTGAGGATGATGGCGCGCACCGCGTCGTCCGCATCGGCTTGGTCGAGCGCCTCGAGAAGCGCGTCGCGCATCTGATAGGTGAAGGCGTTCATCTTGTCGGGGCGGTTGAGGGTGATCGTGGCGACGCCGTCTTCCTGCGCGACTGTGATGACTTGGTCTTCTTGGGCCAGCTGCATGGCGTTTTGCTCCCGTTTTGGACGTTTCTGAGCGCGAGTGGAGCTTCGCCGCCGGCGGCGCGCAAGCCGCATCTTGCTCGACGTCAGCGACGAGCAGGGGTATCGCGACGGTCATGAATTATCGCCACGCCTTTCACGCCGGCAATTTCGCCGATGTGCTCAAACACCTGACATTCGCTTGGTGCTTGGAAAGCCTGAAGCGGAAAGACAAGCCGTTTTGCGTCATCGACACCCATGCCGGGATCGGGCGTTATGATCTGACCTCTGATGAAGCGCGCCGCAGTCCGGAATGGCGCGGCGGGATCGGGCGTCTGCTCGACGCCGCTCCGCCGCAGGATGTCGCCGCCGCGCTGCGCCCATATCTCGACTGCGTGCACGCGCTCAATCCGGAGGGCGGGGCGGCCGCGTATCCGGGCTCGCCCGAAATCGCGGCGCGGCTGGCCAGGTCCTCCGATGCGCTGAGATTTTGCGAACTTCACCCTGAAGACGCCGCGACCCTGCAAGCGCGCTATGGCGGGGATGGGCGCGTGCGGGTGGAGGCTCGCGATGGTTATGAGGCCCTGAAGGCCTATCTGCCGCCGCCTCAACGGCGGGGCGTCGCCATCATCGATCCGCCCTTCGAGCATGTGGATGAAATGTATTTCCTGGCCCAAGCCGCGAAAGAGGGACTGACGCGGTGGGAAACCGGCGTGTTCATTTTCTGGCGGCCGCTCAAGGACCTATGGGCGGCGGAGCGGTTCGACGTGGCGCTGGCGGAGTGGCTGTTGGGCGAGCGGGACTTTGCCCCGGAGAAAATTTTGCGGGCCGACCTTTGGGTCCGCGACATCAGTTCGGAGGGGCCCTTAGCGGGGGCGGGCGTCGTCGTGGTCAATCCGCCCTACCAACTCGACGAAGCGCTGTTGGCGGTCGTTCCTTGGCTCTGCGAAACTCTCGCCCAAGGACCGGGCGCAGGGTGGCGGTTGGACGGGGCGCTTGGCGACGACACCCTAACGGTCGACGAGTTTTAGGCCGTGGCGTCTTCTCCGCCGCCTGGTTTGAGAAGACGGCCTTTTTCCGCCCAGATGACCACCGCAAGCGCCATGAGCGAGGAAATCGCCGCACCATAGGCGAGCGGGGCTGGCGTGCCATTGAAGGCTTGGCCGATGACCGCCGCGGCGGCGACGCCCACCGTGGTTGACACGAAGCCTTGCACCGAGGCGCCCGTTCCCGCGATGTCGCCCAGCGGTTCAAGCGAGATCGCGGTGAAATTCGGTCCCATCCAGCCCAATAGGAACGCACCCGCCGCCGAGAACGCCAGGAACACCGCGAAGGGCTGGAAATCCATCAACGCAAAGACGGCGTGGATGAGCGTGACGGCGCAGGCCGCCAACAGCGCGGCGTGGGACAGCCTACGCATGCCGTAACGCTCGACCAGGCGCGCGTTCAAAAAGCTCGAAGCCATGAACCCGACCGCGATGGCGCCGAACGCCAAGGGGAAGTACGCCCCGACCGTATAAACGTCGCCGAGGATTTGTTCCGCGGAGACGACAAACCCCAGCAGACCGCCGAACACGAAACCCGATGCGAACATGTAACCGATGGCCCTCGGCGTGGTCACGATGCGTCGATAGCTGGCGAGCAGGGGCCGCGCCGCGACCGGGCGGCGCAAACGCGGCGGCAAGGTCTCGGGCAGGCGCAACAGCGCCCACACCCCGGCAAGGACGCCCATCGCCAGCAAGACGACGAAGATCCATTTCCATGACGCGATCATGAGCAGGCCCTGCCCGAAAGCGGGCGCAGTCAACGGGGCGAGCATGAACACCATCATCACCAACGACATGACCCGCGCCATCGCCCGGCCTTTGAACCGATCGCGAACGACTGAAACGGTCACCACGCGGGTTGCGGCCGCTCCCAGCCCCTGTAGCGCCCGCGCGGCGAGAAGAACCGAAAAGTCTGATGCGGTAACGGACAAAATTCCGCCGAGTACATAGATCCCGAGTGCAGCCAAGAGCGTGGGGCGGCGGCCGAACGCGTCTGAAATCGGGCCGTAGAGCAGCTGACCCGGGCCGAAGGCGGCCATATAGACCACGATCACCAGTTGCGCGTCGTTCGCCTGCGCGACGTTGTACGCTTCGCCGATGAGCCCCAATGCGGGCAGCATCATGTCGATGGCGACCGCATTGAGCGCCATGAGACAGGCGATCAGGGCGACGAACTCGGCGAAGCCGGGCGCGCCGGAGCGCGATGCGCTCAGGGCGTCCGCCTGCGGGGGCGAAACGGGAGATTGCGACATGGGCCTCACGTAAGGGCTCCGGCGCGCTGTGGCGAGCGCGCGGGCGCAACCATGAGGGTTGGGAGGCTTCACCGTTGCCGCAGGGCGACACTCAGGCAAGCCGAAGCCTGAACACGCGCTTACTTTTGAGCGGCCAGCCGCGCGACCTGAAGCTCGACGCGCTTCATCTCGCGCATGACCGCATTGGTGTTCAAATGCATCCAGTACCACATCTTCAACATCGCTGAGGCCAGCATGCCGAACACCACCAAAAGGCTCCAAAGCGCTATGCCCAGCGTGGTTTCCGCCTGGGTCAGCCGCCATAGGCCGATCACGGCGACCCCGACCATCACCAGGGTTTCAACCCACACCAGGACCGCCCAGCCGCCGAGCCTGCCCGAAAAGCCTGCGGCGATCTCACCGAACATGCCTTTGGGTTGCACCTCCAACTCGTCGAGAAAGGCGCGGTCCTCATCGCTGAGGGCGTCGCGGATGGCGTCGTCAAGTTTGGTCATTTGTTGCTCCTAGTACGGCGCGCTTGAGCTTTTCGCGCGCATGAAAAAGGCGGGTTTTGACCGTCCCGGCGGGCAAGCCGAGCGAGGCGGCGATCTCTGCAACCGAAAAGTCTTCGATATAGAAGAGCGCGGCGACGGCGCGATGGCCCTCAGGCAAAGCGCGAAACGCCGCGCGGGCTGTCGCCGCGTCCACGCTGTCTTCTGGGCCCGGTTCGGGCGGCCGCGCTTCGGCGTCCTGCGCGGCGGCTTCAGCCAGCACCCTGGCGCGCGCGCGCTTTCGCCCCGCGTCCGCGCAGCGCCGGGAGACGATGCGATAGGCCCAAGCGGGAAACGCGGCGGGATCCGATAACCGATCCAAACCCCGGACGATATCCACCCAGGCGTCCTGAACCGCATCCCGCGCGAGTTCGGGATCGCTCGCATTGCGATGCGCATGGGCCAACAGCCGCGGAAGCCAACGCTGAGCCAACCGGTCCAAGGCGGTGCGCCGGCCCGCTTGGGCGTTCAGCACCAGCAGTTCGTCGAATACTCGGTCGGGACCGCGGCGCATGAAACGCTCCTCGCCTTTCACAAACGCTCCAGTGAAAAAGGTCGGCGCTACGCGCGCAACGGTTCAAACTTGGCTTCAATCGCGTTATGCGTGAGAGAATGTCAGCGGGAGGCGAACAGCCGAAGCGTGGGTGTGGAGTAGCTTAATGTCAGGTCCCATGGGGCAAAGTTGCGGAACCTGTATATATTATCAAAAAACAAGCAAAGATGGAATTTGCCGAAGACATGCTCCTTTCAGCACTATAAATGCATCACAAAAAGTGCAGGAAACCGCAGGTTTTCAGAAAGCCGTTTGGCCTCTGACGGATCCAGAGCAGGATTGGTGCGGCGAATATCGGCACCGGACTGTCCGAGAGGAGCCGGTTGAAGACACTGAAACGGCTTGATTCATTTCAAGAAACTGATTTTAGAAGGGCCACAACACCGGAACGGCCCTTTGCGCGAACGGCGGACGTTGAACGTCAGACAAGGCGCCGCGCCCGCCATAGGTGATCCTGGCTTCCGCGATGTCCGTCTGTCGGACGCGATTGTCTGCGGTCACGTCTTCAGGGCGCACGATGCCGGTGACGGTGAGCTGCCGCATTTCATGATTGATCCGCACTTCCTGACGCCCGGCGATGACGAGATTGCCGTTGGGCAGGATTTCCGTGACCACGGCGGCGAGCGTGAGCTGGATGGTTTCGGCGCGGTCGATGTCGCCGTCGCCCGACATCCCGGTGGCGGAGGACACGTCAAGAGGGTTTGACGGATCAAACCCGCCTGGCAGGAGCGCGCCTGGGATGTTCTCCAGCCCCAGCACGGCGTTCAAATCCACATCCGTGGACGAACTTGACGAACGGGAAGTCGAGTTCGACAGGCTGGCCCGGTCGGAAATCGACACTTCTACGGTGACGATGTCGCCGATGCGCCGCGCCCGCTGGTCGCCGAAAAAGGTCCGGGAGCCATCCGCCCAAAGCGAGTTGGCCGCCCGATGGACTTCGCGCGGTTCGGGCATCGGCATCATGACGGGTTGTTCGGCGTAAAGCGCGGTGGGGTTCTGCATCGGCGTCAGCTCCGGGGGAGCGCCCAAGCGAGACAGAGCGTCGCGCTGGGCCGCACAGCCGCTCAGCGCAGCCGCGGCGAGCAAGCAAACCGAAAGACGCATCATTAGCGGGATCCTTGCGAAACGGATACGAGACCGGGCCCG
Organism: uncultured Caulobacterales bacterium; assembly: GCA_964483375.1. Taxonomy (GTDB): domain Bacteria; phylum Pseudomonadota; class Alphaproteobacteria; order Caulobacterales; family Maricaulaceae; genus JAUIEH01. Next base: position 26,741 of record CAZABJ010000003.1, on the reverse strand, counting down.
ATGACGACGGCTTCGATCGTGCGATTGGAGTCGGTGTTGACCACGCGAGCGACTTCGCCTTCGGCGGCGTCGGCGAGGGCCCGTCCGCGCGCGGTCAAGCGCAGAGCGCCGGTCTGATAAACCAGCATGACGCTTTCTCCCCGGTGAATCGCGGCCGGCCGAACGAGATCAAAGCTGCGCAGGGGCTGGCCTGAGCGAAGCGACCGTCGGGCGGCCATGCCGATGATGTCGGCGGGATCGGTGACGGCGTCGGCCGGCGTTTCGCGGGCGGGGAGGTCGACCCAGACTAAGTCGTCCAAGGTCAAAACGGCGCCGCGCGTCACCGGCCGCGCCAAAACCGGCGTCTCAAGAGCCTGCGCGGCGTGACCGTTGATCCGCATTAGCGCGCTCGTCGCGGAGAGGCGGATCTCGGCCTCGAAATCACCCGTGCGGGGCGCGCGTTCAAGGCCGAGAACGATGGGGGAGACGGGTTCGCCCAGAGGGGCGTAAAAGTCGCGCTCGCTTGAAAGCGTGACGCGCCACCGACCGCCTTCGGCGCCTGCGAGCCACGCTTCGATGGCTGCGATGACCTGGTCGGCGGAGACCTCGGCGCCAAGCCGTTCGACAGTCACCGTGGGCGCTCCTTCCGGGTTCGCCCAGGCCACGCCGTTGCGCGCGGCGACCGCAGCGACGAACGCCGGTTCAAGCGCCACGCTACCGCCAGGGGCGGGCGCGCGGGCCAGGATCGCCGCTGCGCCGTCACCCGCAACTGACAGGACGTCGCCCAACAGGATGACCTCGCCGGTCACCTGGGGGGCGGCTTGCAGCCGAACCTCATGAGCGTTTTGGGCCGAAGCCTGGGGCGTCGCACACAGCGCCAGCGCCGCCGCGGCGAGCGCGCCAAAGCACAAGGCGGCGAAATCGTTAGACTCAAAAGCCATGGGTCAGCGCTCCGGCGGGCTAGCGGAGATTGGCGGAAGTGGACATCATCTCGTCGGAAGTCGTGATCACCTTGGAGTTCATCTCGTAAGCCCGCTGAGCCTGAATGAGCGACGTGATCTCTTGAACGGCGTTGACGTTTGAGGTCTCGACGAAGTTCTGCAGCAAAACCCCGAAACCCGGGTCGCCCGGTGCGCCCGGGGTCGCAGGTCCTGAGGCGGCGGTCTCGAGCATGAGATTATCGCCGATCATCTCCAGCCCGCTTTCATTGATGAAACGAACCAGCTCGATCTGTCCCACCACGGTTGGGGCCAGTTGCCCGTCAATGATGACTTCGACTTGGCCCTGATTGTTGATGGCGATGTCGGTTGCGTCGGTGGGAATGGAGATACCCGGCGCCACCGGATACCCCTCCGCCGTCACCAACTCCCCGTTTGCGCTGAGCGCGAAATTGCCGGCGCGGGTATAGGCGTCGGTCCCGTCGGGCATGGAGATCCGGAACAGCCCTTGGCCGTTGATCGCCAGATCCAACCGGTTGCCGGTCTGTGTCAGGTCGCCCTGCTCATGGATGCGGTAGACCGAGCCGGCGGAAACCCCGACCCCGACCTGAACGCCTGCAGGCACGATGGTCCCTGCGTCCGAGCTTGAGGCGCCGACGCGGGACAGGTCCTGATACAACAGGTCCTGAAACTCGGCGCGCTGGCGCTTGAAGCCGGTGGTGTTCATGTTGGCGATGTTGTTCGAGATCACCTCGACATTGAGCTGCTGCGCGAGCATGCCGGTCGCGCCGGTCGATAAAGATCTCATCGCGAATACTCCGAGTTACGCATCATGGTCAGGATTGCCGGCCAAGCTTTTCGATGGTGCTTTTCCGCAAGTCTTCAGCGGACTTCACCATCCGGGTCACGCCCTCATAGGAGCGCTGCATTTCGATCAGCCGCGTGATTTCGAGAATTGCGTTGACGTTGGAGCCCTCAACGAAGCCTTGGCGGACCCGAACGGCGTCAGCGGGGACGGGGTCGGCGTCGGTTCGGAATTCGCCTTCGCCGGTTTTCGACAGCGCGGACAGGTCGTCGAAATGCACGACATCCAGGCGCGCCACCTCCGCTTCGCCCGCCAAAATGACGCCTTGGGGCGTGATGACGGGCTCGGGGCCTTCAGGGTCGAGACGGATCTCCCCTCCGCCTTGGGCCAGCACGGGACGACCGGTGGACGTCACCAGTCGACCCTCTTCATCCAAGCTGAAGCGGCCGTTGCGCGTGTAGAGCGGCTCCTCAGCGCCCTGCACGACGAAAAAGCCTTGGCCATCAAGCGCCGCGTCGAAGGGGCGGCCGGTTTGCTCGATGGGGCCAGGCGAGAAGTCGCGCAACACCGACCAGTCCGCAACGAATTGGATCGGTCTGGGGCCCTGTTGATGGTGAGCGGGGCGTTCGGTTTCGGGGGTATAGAGCGGACGCTCGGCGCGAAACCCATGAGTGGACATGTTCGCCACATTGTTCGCGATCACGTCCACCCCGCGCCGAAGCGTGACTTGGCGCGAAAGCCCGATCATCAGCGTGTTGTCCATACGCGGTCACACCCTCTCGGCCCGGAAAGTCGGGCTGTCGAGCGTGGGTCAAGCAAGCCTTGCGCCGATGGTTAATGCGTTGTTTTCCCGAGTGTTGTCCTGCTGGCGGTCCATGGCGCTCGGCGAGAATTGCCGGTGCTGCGGGGAAGAGATTGCCGGGATGCACCGAAGTTTAACCGCGGTTGCGCTTTTCTCTTGGCGTTGAGGATGGAGCGGACCCGATGGCGGACGAAGCCCAAGACGAAATCGAAGACGGCGACAGCGGTGACGCGGCGCCGAAGAAAACTCCGGGCAAGAAGCTCGTGCTGCTCATCGCCTTGCCTGTCGCGCTGTTGGTGCTGGGCGGGGCCGCAGCGATGCTCTTGATGGGCGGCGGCCAGGCGGCTGAGGTTCACGCTGACGCCGCCGAGCATGCCGAGGCGGGTCACGACGGTCACGATACGCATGACGCGCACGGGGCCGACCATGGCGAACACGCCGCCTATGACGACGGTCATGGCGGGGACCATGGCGGGCATCTCTCCGCCGAGCACGTCGTTTTTTATCAGTTGCCGGACATCCTGGTGAATATCCAGACCGACGACTCCCGGCCCAGCTATCTCAAGCTGACTTTGACGCTCGAAGTGGACAGCGAAGATTTGGTCCATGAGCTCGAATTGGCGATGCCTCGGGTGATGGACCGCTTCCAGGGCTTTTTGCGCGAGCTGCGTGTGGACGACCTCAACGGCTCCGCAGGCAGCTATCGGCTGCGCCAAGAGCTTCTGCGTCGCGTCAATCTGGCCGTCGCGCCTTCTCAGGTGCGCGCGGTGCTTATCGAAGAGATGTTGATTCAGTAGCGCCATGGCCGAAGACGAAATCGATCAGGATGCGATGGCCGCGGAGTGGGAAGCGGCCGCCGGAGGCGGGGACGAAGCCGACGGCGACGCTTTTGCGGCTGAATGGGAAGCGATGGTCGGCGGGGAGGGCGAAGCGCCCGCGCCCGCCGCCGGCGCCGAGCGCATTCTCAATCAAGATGAAATCGACAGCCTGCTCGGCTTCGACGTTGGCGACGACGACCCCAATGAGCGCTCGGGCATTCGTGCGATCATCAACTCCGCTCTGGTGTCCTATGAGCGACTGCCGATGTTGGAGATCGTCTTTGACCGCCTGGTGCGGTTGATGACGACGTCGCTACGCAATTTCACCTCAGACAACGTCGAAGTGTCGCTCGACAATATCTCTTCCATCCGCTTCGGCGACTATCTGAACTCGATTCCGCTGCCGGCCATCCTGGCGGTGTTTCGCGCAGAGCAGCTGGACAATTACGGCCTGCTCACGGTCGACTCCAACCTCATCTATTCCATCGTGGACGTGCTGCTGGGCGGACGGCGCGGAACCGCGGCCATGCGCATTGAGGGACGGCCCTACACGACGATCGAACGCATGCTGGTGCAGCGCATGATCGAAGTTGTGTTGACCGACGCGAAATCGGCGTTTGATCCGTTGACGCAAGTCGATTTCACCCTCGACCGGGTCGAGACGAACCCCCGCTTCGCCGCCATCGCTCGCCCGGCGAACGCCGCCATTCTGGTCAAGCTGCGCATCGACATGGAGGATCGCGGCGGACGCATCGAGCTGTTGTTGCCTTACGCCACGCTCGAGCCCATCCGAAAGACGCTGCTCCAGCAGTTCATGGGCGAGAAGTTCGGCCGAGACAATATCTGGGAAAGCCACCTTGCGACCGAACTTTGGACCACCGGCATGGAGGTCCAAGCCGTTCTTGACGAACTCGACATGCCCTTGGACCGGATCATGTCGTTAAAGGTCGGCGATACGATTTTGTTGAACGCAACGCCTCAAAGCCAAGTCGAGCTCAAATGCGGGCCGATTTCGCTGTCCCGCGGGCGGATGGGCCGGATCAGCCGCACTGTGGCGGTGCGGCTCGAGCAGCCGCTTGCGCCGGGCGCAAAGCACGCATTGGCGAGGTTCCAGCAATGAGTATGGCGGGCTTGATGTTCGAAGGCCTGGTGGTCTTGGTGTTGTTCCTGGCCGCGGTTTTGGCCTGGCGGATCGACCGCAAGCTCACGGCGCTGCGGGCTGGGACCGACGGCATGGCGGCGGCGGTGACGCAGCTCGCAGAGGCGTCCGCACGCGCCCAAGCCAGCATTGCGGCGTTGCGCGCGGCCTCCGACGAAGCCGGCGCCGACCTGGAGGCGCGCGTTCGCCGCGCCGCGATGTTGGCCGATGAGCTTGAGCGCATGGTGGAGCCTGGGGCGCGTCCGCCGCGCGCCGCCCAACCCGCAAACGCCTCAGCGCGCGCAAACTCCGACCCCGCCCACGCCGCGGCGACCCCGCGCGCGCGCGAACTACTGCAAGCCGTGAGGACCAATCGATGAGCTCCAACCACATGGTGCGCACCTTCGCGCTCGTCGCGGTCGCGGCCGGCGGTCTCGCCGCGCTCAAAGCTCTGCGCCTCACCGACGACGCGGTGCGCTTTGTGATGTTGGAGACCCCGGCTTACGCCTCGCCTGCGGAATCCGAAGGAGACAATGACGCCGAGCGCGACCATGCGGCCGACCCGGCTGAGCCTGCGCCCGTCGTCTCCACGCCGCCGAGCGTCGCCCCGGCGGCGGAACGGTGCGACGCCGTCACGATCGCCGACCGGGCGGGGCTGACCCATGCGGAAATCCGCGTACTGCGCCAATTGTCCGAACGCCGTCGGGCAATCGAAACGCGCGAAGCGGAGTTGGCCACGCAGGCGAGCTTGCTGGAGGCCGCAGAGTCCCGCGTGGAGGAACGCGTAGCGGAGCTGCGCGGCATTCGCGATGAAATCGAGGGGCTGTTGAGCGAACTCGACAGCGTGGAAGAACAGGATATGTCGCGACTTGTCGCGCTTTACGAGCGCATGGAGCCGCGTGCGGCCGCGCCCATTCTCGCAAATCTTGACGACGACATTCTGTTCGCCGTCACCTCTCGGATGGATGAAACCAAGCTCGCTCCGCTTCTCGCCGCCATGGGCGCGGCGGACGCCGTGCGGGTGACGATGTTGTTGGCCACCAGCCAGGAGCGCGTCAGGGAGGCGGAAACGCGCCTCGCTGAGGCGCTTGGGGTTGAGGAATAAGATCGCGGGCGGCGGCGTGCGTTTCGCCGAACGCGGCTAACGCGAGATAAACGACCGTGCCGGTATCCTGCCCCGGTTCCTCCGACGCTTTGCGGAGCCGCGGCCCCTGTGACCCTTGCCCGTCTTGTCTCTTCGGTCTGTCTCAGTCTCGCTTTTTGGGCGTGCGCGCCCGCGTGGGCGGCTGAGCCGGTCGACTTTCAGGCCGAGACGCATGAGGGCTATGCGCGTCTGACGATCCTCTATCCGACCGACACCCAACCCAACCGCATCGGCGCGGATGCGGAGATAGCGCATGGTGTTGCGGTCGTACGGTTCGCCCGGCCGGTTTCCGGCGAGCCCGCTTCCTTGCCCGGAGCGCTAGGCGGGGTCGTCGCACTCGCCCGAATGGATGGGGATGGGGGCGCGCTGCGCTTGGCGTTGCGTCGGGACGTCCGTCTCCAAGTGACCGCATCTGACCATCTCATCGCGGTCGATTTCATCGACCCTGAGCGAAGCGCCGACCCGGCGCCGATCGTGTCGCCCCAAGCCGCCGCGGCCGCAGCCGCCGAAGAAGAAGCGCGTCGGCGCGCCGAAGCCATAGCCGCAACGCCGGAACCCCCGCCCTTGCGCCTGCCCTTGATGGTGCGCGTCGCGGAAGCGTCCGACTATGCGCGCATCGCCTTCGATTGGACCGAGCCGGTTGGTTATGAGGTCGCCGAAAGCGACTTCGGCGCGGAAATCCGCTTCGACAGGGACGCCGCGCCCGACCTTGCGCGCTTGCGCATCGACCCCCCAGACGGGGTGGACACGGCCGAAGCCCGTCACGAAGAAGGCCGGTTGATCGTCGCGCTGGGCCTTTGGCCCGGATACGAAACCCGCCATTGGCGCGATGGCGATCGGATCGTGGTCGATGTCACCCCCGACGCCACCCAAGCGCTGGCCGAAGCGCTCGCCGCGCTTGAACCCGTCGCCGCGCCTGTGGTCCCGCCAGGCTATGCCGAGCGCGATGGGGAACCCGCCATTGCGGTCGACACGGACGCAGATGCGCCGGCCGAGACGCGCGTGGACGCCCACCCGGTCATTACGCCACGTCCGCCTGAGGCTGACGCCCTGCCGCCCGATGCCGACGCCCCCGTTGAGCGCGATAGCCCGCGCCAAACCGAGGACGTCCCCGTCGCCGATGCTGAGGACGCCGCGGCCGCCGACGTCCCTGCAACCGTCGAGCCTGTTCAGACGATCCCGCCGCCAGAGCCGCGTCGCGCGCCGATCCTCGGCGCAATCGGGGCCGAAGTGACGCCGGTGGGGCGGGACGCCCATGTCTCCTTTGCGTTTGACGCCGAGGTCGCCGCGGCTGCGTTCCGGCGCGGCGACGCCTGGTGGATCGTCTTCGATGCGGAGGTCGAACTCGATTTGGCCGAACTGCGGCGAGGCGCCGGGCGGCTGGTGCGCGGCGCCGAGGCGCTGTCTGGCTCAGGATACGCGGCCGCGCGCATTCGCACCCGCCCTGAAGTCCAGCTTGAAGCGCGCCCGGACGGCGCTCGCTGGACCTTCGTCTTGGGCGAAGCCATCTCCCCGCCCAGCGCGGTTATCGCCATCGAAAGGCGCGCCCCTGCGAGCGAACCGGCCTCCCTGTTCGCGCCCTTGTCCGGGGCGGGCGGGGTGCGCATGGTGGCCGACCCTGAAGCGGGCGACGTGCTCCTCGTCGCCACCGCATCCGGTCCCGCTCAAAGCGTGCTGACCGGCGGCCGGTTTTTGGAAGTCGAAGCGTTGCCGACCGCCCATGGCGTCGCCTTTGCGCCGCGCGCGGACGGGGTTGCGGCCCGGCGTGAAGAGGGCGGCGTTTTGGTGACGCGGCCTGAGGGGCTGACCTTGTCGCGTCAAGGGGCGGGATTGACCGGCGCGCGCGGCGCGGCGGCCGCCGCGGCCACGCCCGGATTGATCGATTTCCAGACCTGGAGCGGTCCCGCAGCGGCGTTCGCGACCCGCCATGACGAGCTCGCTCGGATCGCTGCGACGTCGGATGCGCCAGCGGAGGATTTGCTGGTGCTCGCCCGGCATCTGCTTGGCCATGAGCTGGCCGCAGAGACGTTGGGGGCGGTGCGGGAGCTGCTGCGCGAGGACCCAGCGCTTGCGAACGACGCGCGGGTGCGCGCGCTGCGCGGGGCGGCGCGTTACATGATGGGTCGCGTAAGCGAAGCGAGCGAAGACTTCGCCGCGCCGTCCTTGGGGGATGACCCCGCCGCGTCGCTCTGGCGGGCTTTGATCGCGGCGCACGGGCAGGACTGGCGCGAGGCGCGACGTCAATTCGAGCATGGTCGTGAGGCGTTGATTTTCTACCGGCCGGACTGGCGGGCGCGGTTCTACGCCGCCGGCGCGGCGGCGGCCATCGAGCTGGGCGATCTCGCGGAAGCGGGGCGAATGATCGACCGCGGTCGCGCTTTGGGCGCGCCGCAGGCGGTGGCGCTTGAATTGGATCTTTTGCATGCGCGCCTGTTGGCCGCTCGAGGCGAGACCGAAGCCGCCCGGGACGCTGCGATTGTCGTCGCAGACGCGGGCCATGAGCCGATCGAATCTCGAGCGCGCCTCGCTGCGATCGCCCTGGCTCAAGAACTCGGCGACATCACCGCCGCAGAAGCCGTCAGCGAGCTTGAAGCGCTCCGGCTGCGCTGGCGCGGCGACGCCTCTGAAATGCAGGTCGCTCGCACCTTGGGGAGTCTATATGCCGAGGCCGGCGCCTATCGGACAGGGCTTTCGATGATGCGCTCGATCGTCGCGCGGTACCCGGACGACCCCATCGCGCGCCAGATTGGCGGCGACATGGCCGGGATTTTCCGGGAGCTGTACTTGGAGGACGGCGCGGACGCGCTGGACCCGGTGGAAGCCTTGGCGCTGTGGTACGAGTTCGCTGATCTCACGCCGGTGGGCGCGGATGGCGATCGCATGATCCGTCGGTTGGCCGATCGCTTGGCGGATTTCGATCTGCTCGCCCAGGCCGCGGAGCTGCTGCAACACCAGGTCGACCATCGCTTGCGCGGGAACGCGCGCGCCTCTGTCGCCGCAGATCTGGCGGCCATCTACCTGATGGATCGACGCCCCGAACAGGCCCTAAACGCCATTCGCGCCACCCGCGTGGCGCGTCTGCCCAGCGCCTTAAACGCCGAGCGTCGCTTGTTGGAGGCGCGCGCCTTGGCGGAGCTTGACCGCTATGAGCACGCCCTTGAGCTGCTGGCGACCGATCGCTCGTCTGAAGCGCGCAGACTGAGCGCGGATTTCGCTTGGGCGCTTCGGGATTGGGCGGAGGCCGCGCGGCTCTTGGAGGCGGCCTTGGGCGAGGCCTGGCGGTCTGACGCTCCGCTTGCGCCCCATGACGCCGATACGGTCTTGCGCGCCGCCATCGCGTCCTCGCTTGCGGGCGAAACCGAAGCGTTGTCCCGGCTGGAGGCGCGCTATGGCGCGCGCATGCTCGACAGCGAACACGCCGCATCGTGGCGGATCGTCGCCCAAGCGGACGGGGATGCGGAGGGCGCGCGTCTGCGGGACCTTGCGCGGCGGGTCGCCGCGGTCGATACGCTGGACGCCTTTCTCGCCGATTTCCGCGCGCGGCGCGCCGCGACGGCGCCGCTGTCGCCCGAAGAGCAAGCTGGGGAAGGGTGAGTGCGGCCGGCTAAGGCGTCGGCGGCAAGTACCACACCTCCGCGATCAGGCCGTTTTCGAACCGGTATTCCGCGTCCGCAGCTTGGGTGCGCTCGGGGCCGTCGGGATCCGGTCGCCAGTAAACGCGCTCGCTGACGATCACACGATCCGCTTCGGGGCGTATGGCTTCGACGTCGCTGCGCACGCCCGGGGTCGAGGCGAAATAGGCCGCCATTTGCGTCGCGAGTTGTTCCCCATCGGTCGCCTCGGCGATGGCGTCGATCCCATCGATGAAGCCCCAGGTCACGTCGGGCGAGCACAGCGCGGCCATGGCTTCGGCGTCATGGGCGTTGAAGGCGGCGTAAAAGGCGTCAAGCACAGCCGCTCGGGGGTCGAGGGTCTCTGCGACGGCGGCGGGCGGCGGAGGCTCCGGCGCGCTGGCGCAGGCTGCAGCGAGGGCGGCGAGCGCGGTCGTGAGGATCAAACGCATGTTCAACTCTCCTCAGCTTTGACCCCGCCGCGTCCTGCGCCGGCGACGAAACGGGCTGCGCCTTCGGCCGCTCCGGAGAGCAATGAGTTCAAACCGATCCGCGCCTCAAAACGCAACGCATCTTCAGGCGACAAAGACCATTGCGCGAGCGCCGACGCGCGGTCATTGCGCAAACAGGCTTGAGGCAGGGCGGCGAGCTCTTCGGCGAGCGCGATCGCTGCATCGCGCGCCCCGCCGGCTGGGGCGCGGCGATTGGCGAGCCCCCACGCATAGGCTTCCTCCGCAAGGACCCCGCGTCCGGTGAGGATCATGTCGAGCGCGCGGGATTGTCCGATGAGCCGCGGCAAGCGCACCGTTCCCCCGTCGACCAACGGCACGCCCCAGCGCCGGCAGAACACGCCGAACACGGCGGTGTCGCTCGCCACGCGCATGTCGCACATCAAAGCGAGCTCCAAACCGCCGGCGACGGCGTAGCCCTCCACCGCCGCGATGGTGGGCTTTTCGAAGGTCGCGCGCGTCGGGCCGAGCGGACCGTCCGCGCCTTCAGGGTCATATGACCAGGTTTCCGCGGACACCGCGTTGAGATCCGCGCCCGCGCAAAAATGCCCGCCCGCGCCGGTGAGCACGCGCGCCGCCACGGCCTCATCGGCTTCCGCGGCGGCGAAGGCTTCATGCAACGCCGCCGCGGTCGCAGGGTCCACGGCGTTGCGAACCTCAGGACGGTCGATCGTGATCAGCCGGACCGCACCGATGGTTTCTTCGCGTACGCTCATCATGCGCCCTCTGCGTCAGTTTACGCCAGGAAAGCTCTCGACGAACTCTATTGTGAAGTCTGGAAAACTGTCTACGAATGCGATGGTGAAATCCGGGAAGCTCTCCACAAATTCCCACTCCCCGCAATCGTCGGGGAAACTCTCTACGGTTTTGACTTGAAGGTCTGGGAAACTTTCCACGATTTGGACCTCAAAGTCGGGGAAGCTTTCGACCACCTGCACTTCGCCATAGAGCGGCGTTCCATTTAGCGTGCAGGTGTCTTCGTCAATTTCCTCGTCCCCGGCTGAAGCCGGCGCGCCGACGCCCAGCCCCAACGCGGCGATCGTGATCACTCGCAACATCGCTCGTCCTCCCGAGCGTCCCTCGCGGGCGCGATGAGAACGCGCCGGCGAGCCGTTGGCAAGCACATGACCGGGACACTAAGGCGGCGGCAGTCCGTGGGCGAAGCTCTCGACCAGGCTGCCGGCCAACAGCCGCCACCCATCCACCAGAACGAAAAAGATGAGCTTGAACGGCAAGGAGATGACCACCGGCGGCAGCATCATCATGCCCATGGACATCAGGATGGAGGCGACGATGAGGTCGATGACGAGGAAGGGGATGAAAATCAAAAACCCGATCTCAAAGGCGCGTCTGAGCTCTGAGATCATGAAGGCCGGCGCGACGACCCGCAGCGGGGTGGCCTCTGGCGTTTCGGGCGTTGGCAAGTTGGAGAGGCCGAGAAACAGCTCAAGATCCGCGTCCCGGGTATGGGCGAGCATAAAGGACTTGAAGGGCGCGGACCCCAGCTGGAACGCCTCGGCGGTCTCGATTTCTCCGTTCAGGAGCGGTTCCACGCCGCGGGCGTAGGAGGCCTCGAACACCGGCGCCATCACGAACGCCGTTAAGAACAGAGACAGCGAAATGATGACGGCGTTGGGCGGGCTTTGTTGGGTGCCCAGCGCGGTGCGCAGCAGCGACAACACCACCACGATGCGCACGAAGGACGTCGCCATCACAAGGATGGACGGCGCCAACGACAGGATGGTGATGAGGATGATGAGCTGCAGCACGCGTTCGGTGAGCGCGCCGGCCTCAGCGTCCTCCCCGCCCAGATCCAGGGTGAAACTCTGCGCCGAGGCCGCCTCTAGGCCGAAAAGGACGACCAAGAACCCCGTGAGAAGGATCAAATACCAGCGGGACATCGGTTCAGGCCGCTCCCGTGTCGTCAGGATCCGCGGCTTGCGCGCTTGCGATGAGCTGCTCGCTGGCGGCGCCCAATAGGATCAGGTGATCGTGACCGGCGAAGCGCGCCACGATGATCCGGCGTTTCGCATCGACCATGCGGTTTTCAACCAGAGTGACGCGCCGGTTCGGAGCGCTTGGCGCGCCCAGCTGCATGCCTGGTCCGAAACGGCGCAGCGCCACCAACGCGATGGCCAACAGCCCCAGCGTGACCAAAAGTCCGCCGGCGTAACGGCCGAAATCAACGAAATCCATGTAAGGGCTCCCGGCAAGTCTTGCCGAGTAAGCCAGGGTTCATTCTAATATCGCGTTAAGCATAACCCTGCGAGGATTCAGGACGTTTCCTCGATAGCGCCCGGCGATCTTAAGGGCGTTTTTACTGTCTTGGGCAATATTTGCCGATGACTGAACGGGCGCCGCGAAACCGCGGCAGTTTTCGCCCGGTCGCCGCGTCTCCTCACGCCGCGACGAATTGGCGTCAAATCGCCATCCTAAGCTGACAGATCAGGAGCCCGGACGCGTGGACCTGCACTCGATACCGCTTTTGTCGCGTTTGCGCGGCGCGCTTGGTTACCATGTCGCGCGGTCCGACACCTTGGCGGTGAACATCGCCAACGCCGACACGCCTGGCTTCGTGCCTCGCGACATCGCCGGCGGGGACGTGGCCTCGGCTTTGAGCCGCCCCGCCGCGGGCGTACGGCTGGGCGCTACCCATGCCGGACACATCGCCAGCGCGCCCTCGCGCGCGGCCCGGTTTGACGCGACCGCCTCGCCCGACAGCGAAACCACGCTGGACGGCAATGCGGTGGTGCTTGAGGAGCAGATGGCGCGCGCCTCAGAAGCCCGGATGAACTATGAGGCCGCCATTTCGCTCTATCAAAAGAGCCTCAGTTTCTTGCGCATGGCCGCGCGCGCGCCTGGCCGATAAGGGGGAGAGGGCATGACCAATCCGACCATCGAGGTCGCCGCGGCGGGCATGCGCGCCCAAGCCGCCCGCATGCGGATCATCGCCGAGAACGTGGCCAACGCCAGCTCCACCGGCCAAGCGCCCGGGGAGGACCCCTATCGTCGGCAAATCCCCGTGTTCGAAGCCGAGCTTGACCGGGCGATGGGCGTTGAGCGTGTGCGCATGGCCGATGTGGCGTTGGATCGGTCGGCCTTCACCCAGCGCTATGAGCCTGGACATCCCGCTGCGGATGCGGAGGGCTATGTGATGTACCCCAATGTCTCGACGCTGATTGAGATGATGGACATGCGGGCCGCGCAGCGCGCCTACGAAGCCAATTTGAACGTCATCGACCAAGCCCGTTCGATGGCCGCGCGGACCCTGGATCTGCTTAGACGTTAAGGGGATGACGGATGTCTTTTGACGCTCTCGCCGCCGCGCGCGCTTACGGCGCGGCCGCCCAACCCGCTCCCGCCTCGGCCTCGCCCGCGGCGCAGTCGGGAACCGAATTCGCCGGCATGGTGCGCGATGCGGTGGCCGACGCCCATACGAGCCTCGCGCGCGCGGAATCCCTCACCGCCCAGGCCGCTTACGGCCAAGCGGACTTGGTGGACGTCACCACCGCGGTCGCGGCTGCAGAGGTGACGATGGAAAGCGTGATCGCGGTGCGCGATCAGGTGATTTCGGCCTACCAGGAAATCATGCGCATGCCGATTTAGAGGGCGACGCTCGCGATCCTGGCGATCGCGGGTTGGCTCCGCCGGGGTCGGGGTTCTAGTCTCTTCGCTCAACGGGTTCTCCATGAGTGAAGGGGGCGGCGGTATGCTCGCAATCAGATTGGTCGTCGCATGGATTGCGGCGGCGGGCTTCGGCGTGGTCGCGCAGGCCCAAGACGGGCAGCCGCGCCAAGACGAGACGCTCGCCTTGATCGCGGAGCTCTCCGGCGGCGCGCCCGCTTACGACCCCGCCATTCCCACCCCGCAGAGCTTCTCAGGCTACGACGCCGGCGAGACGGTTTGGCCCTACGAACTCCTCGTCGCCTATGCCCGTGCGGTCGCCGCCTCATCGGATCGCTTAAGCATCCAAGACATCGGGCGCTCCCACCAGGGTCGGCCCATTGTCGAGGTCGTCGCCACCTCGCCGGCGAACCACGCGCGGGTCGACCAGATTCTCCAAACCCGCCGCGCCATCGCCGACGTCACCTCTCGGTTGGATCTCAATGACGAGCCGGTGGTCACCCAGATCATATTCGGGGTGCATGGCTCGGAGCCGTCTTCCTACATGGTGGCCGCGCCGATGCTTTATCATCTCGCCGCCGCCCAAGACGCCGAGACCATGCGGGTGTTGGACCAGAGCGTGGTGGTGATGGCGATCACCCTTAATCCCGACGGCGCCGCGCGCATGGCGGCGTGGGTGAATCAGAACCGCGCCCAGCGCACCGTTTCCGACCCGCGTCACCGCATGTTCGACCAACCCTGGCCCAGCGCGCGCATGAACCACTATTGGTTCGACTTGAACCGCCAATGGTTGCCGGCGGCGCATCCCGAATCGCGCGCCGGCATCGAACAAGCCCAGCGCTGGCTGCCCAATGTCGTCGCCGACATCCATGAGATGGGCCACAACGCGACGTACTTTATCAGCCCGGGCCCCGAAGAGGGGGTCAATCCGCTTTTGCCTGAAGAGCTGTTCGACCTGACGCTTCAAGTCGGCGAGATGGTGCGGCGGCAGATGGACGCCGAAGGGCGCGCCTATGTGACCGCGGAGTTCTTCGACGATTACTACATCGGCTACGGCTCGTCCTATCAGTCCTACATGGGAGCCATTCCATTCCTGTTCGAGCAATCGTCGACCCGGGGCTCGACCATGGACAACGTTCAGGGCGAGGAGACGTTCGCCGAGGCGACCGCGGAGCAGTTCACCGCGCTCTACGCCCTGGTGCGCTCAACCGTCGAAAACGCCGACACGCTGCGCGCCTATCAGCGACAGTTTTTCGACCGAGCCGTGCGGGACGCCCCTGCGCGCGCCTATGTGTTCGCAAGCGAGGACCAGGCGCGCGTCATTCGGTTCCTTGAGCTCCTCGATTTGCACGGGATCGACGTCTATAGCCTGGCGCGCGACGTGGTCGTGGGCGAGCAAAGCTTCACCGCGGGGGAAGCGTATTACGTGCCTGTCGGTCAGCCGCGCGGCGCACTGGTTGACGGGATCTTCGAGACGCGGATCCCGCCGGGCGATTTCGTTCAATTCTACGATGTTTCGGGCTGGACGCTGCCGCACGCCTTCGGTCTGTCGAGCGCCTTGTTGGAGGGCCGGGCTGCGGACGCGCGTTTGCGAGGCGCCTCGAGCGTCATCCCGGAATTGGCCGCGCCGGCGCCTGATATCGCGCCATACGCCTATGTCTTCGACTGGGGCCAGCACTTTGCGCCGCGCGCCCTCAACCGCTTCCTCGAAGCCGGTTTGCGGGCGCAAATGCTTCCCGAACCTGCACTGGTCGAGACCACCAGAGGCGAAGCGGACGTCGCGCGCGGCGCGGTGTCGGTTCTCGTTCGCGGCCAGGAGCTTTCGGCTGAGGCTATCCATGGCTTGATGCGCCAAGCCGCTGATGAGGACGGCCTGCGCATCCACGCCGTCACCAGCGCGACGACCCGCACCGGTCCGGACTTGGGCTCGTTCATGGTTGAGGACCTCGAGGCGCCTTCGGTGCTTTTGGCCGTGGATGACGGCGTGAACCCGTATGACGCCGGCGCCATTTGGTTCTTGCTCGACCACGAAATGCATATCCCGGTGCGGATGGAGTCCGTGTCCGAGCTGGACGCGTCTGCCTTGGAGGGCGTCACCCACCTCATCTTTCCAGCCGGATCCTACGGACCCTTGGCGGAAGGGTTCGCTGATGACCTGAGGACCTGGATCGCAGCCGGCGGGGTGTTCGTGGCCACGCGGTCGGGGGCGGAGTGGGCGGTGCGCGAACAACTCGCCAGCGTCACGATGTTGGGGGTTTCAGACGCAGACGCCGCTGCGGAAGTCTCCCTTGAGGACGAAACGGCCGCCGCGCCCGAACGCGTCATCTACGCCGATAAACCCGACCACGACGCCGAAGCGGTGATCGGCGGCGTGATCTTCGCCGCCGAGTTAGACAACACCCATCCCCTAGGCTTCGGCTATGCCGACCGGGACGTGTTCGTGCATCGCTCCGGGCGCAATGCGTTCGAGCCGACCGACGATCCGTTCGCAACGGTGCTTCGGTATGCGGAGGATCCCGCTGACCTGCTGGCGTCGGGTTTCGTCTCGGAACCAAATTTGGAGCGATTGGCGGGCTTGGGCTCTCTGGCGGCGCAACGCTCCGGCGCGGGGTCGGTCATCCTGTTCGCCGACGAGCCGTTTTTCCGCGGCTATTGGCATGGGACGGCGCGGTTGTTCCTCAACACGCTGTTCTTCGGAACCGCGTTTGAGGGGTCGTATCGCCCCAGCGACTATCCAGGCCGCTGAGCGTGTGACGTCGGCGCCGTCGGGTTCCTCTCAGGAGCGGCGGCGTCGGCCGGCGTCAGCCGGCGCTCAACCGCGCGCCACAAGGGCTGCCATCCGCGCATCATGGGCGACCACCATACTTTGCGCCCCTCCGCGTCTGCGATCCAAAAGCGCTGAGCGATCGGAGACCAGCCTGCACGAGCGATGTCGTCCCAGGCGATGACCCGGCTGGGGAAAGGCGGGCCGTAGGCGCGGACCCCGTCAATGTCCCAACGGCAGCGATAGAAAAACGCGTGCCAAAACAGGTGAAGGCCCACGAAAGCCGCGGCCCCGGCGGCGCACCACGCCGCGATGCGCGCCCATCCTTCGGCGAATGCGCCTGCGCCGCCGGCGAAGGCGGCCGCGGCCAGCAATGAGATAGACAGCGCTTTAGCGGGGGGGCCGAAGTCGCACACCGTCCAGCCGTCCACGCGCCTTGGGGCGAGGCTCCATGCGATGAGGCCGAGGCCCCATGCGACAAGGGCGCTGGCCAGTCCGGCGAGTACGGCGCTCAAGGGCGGCCTCCGCAGTTTCGGCAACCCGACTTATGGGGTCGATTCGGTTATCTCCCCGTTACGGAGTCGCAGTTCTTCACCGTGCAATCCGCTCTGCGACCTAGGGCGTGATCGGGCCGCCTGAGATTTCGGCCGACGACGCTTTGTTTTCCACGCAGCGCGGCGGGCGGCAACGGGCGCTTAACCATAATGCCCGACGCTCCGCACTCGGACGCTGACTGGTCCGTCTGCTCTCGTCGCGTGAGAAGGTCCTAATGAACGGCGCGGAAGTGCTTGATATCGGGCGTGAGGCCATCATCGTGACGCTGCAGGCGTGTGCGCCGGCGCTTATCGTGGCGCTGGTGGTGGGCATAGCCATCGCGCTTTTGCAGGCGCTCACCCAAGTGCAGGAGATGACGCTCGTCTTCGTGCCGAAAATCGTTGCGATTTTCGTGGTCCTCCTGCTCACGATGCCTCTGATGGGGGCGGCGCTTTCGGGCCTGGCGAGCCGCATTTTCGAACGCATCGCCGGGATATAGGCGGGAAGGGCGCGGCATGGACGGTCTCATCGCCGCGGTCTACGCCGCAGGGCTCGTCTTCGCCCGCACCGGCGCCTTCATCATGCTAGTGCCGGGGTTCGCCGAGCCTGGTCCTTCGCCGCGCATCCGCCTGGCGTTCGCGCTGTTGTTGTCCCTTGCGGTGGGGCCGGGCGTCGCCTCCTTGCTGCCTCCGATGCCCGACGCCCCCGCAGCGCTCGCCGGCGCGGTCGCCGCAGAGGTGGTGATCGGTTTGGCGTTGGGCGCGCTCATCCGGATGTTTCTGGTCGCCGTCTCCATCGCAGGCCAAGTGGCGGGCATGCAAACCGGTCTGGCTATGGCGCAAGGCTTCGACCCGGCGATGGGTCAGTCGGGGGCTTTGTTCGGCGGGTTCCTGAGCATGGCCGCTGTGGCGCTGATTTTCGCCACCGATTTGCATCACGTGTTTTTGGCGGGACTGCGCGGGAGCTATGCGTTGCTTCCGCCGGGCGGGCTGCCTCCTGTTGGAGATTTCGCCCAGTTGAGCCTCGACGTGATGGCGCGCGCCTTCGCCATCGGACTGCAGATGACCGCGCCGCTGATCGTCTTTGGCTTGGTGTTTTACGCCGGGGTCGGGGTGTTGTCGAAAATGATGCCTCAAGCTCAGATTTTCTTCGCCGCCCAGCCGGCCATGGTCTTGGCCGGCTTGGGCGTGTTTCTCATCTGTTTCGGCGGCGGTCTTCTGATTTGGATGGACGCGCTTGAAGCCTTCGCCATGGAGTTCGTGTGACCCATGGCCGAAGGCCAAGATGAAAGCGAAAAGACAGAAGAACCAACACAGAAACGCTTGGACGACGCCCGCAAGAAGGGCGACGTCCCAAAAAGCGTTGAAGTGTCAGGGTTCTTTTTGCTGGCCGCCGGCGCCGTGGTGGTGGCGGGCTTAAGCGGCCCCATGGCCGCAAGCCTCTCCGCTTCACTCTCAGGCTACTTCGCCTATGCGGCTCAAACTGAAGTCGCGACGGACGCGGGACGCAGCGTCTTCTTCGACACGGTGAGGATCACGGCCTTGGCGCTCGCCGCGCCGATCGCGGTTTTGGTGATTGCGTCGGTGATCGGGCATTTGAGCCAGACCGGTTTCGTGGTGTCCGCTGAAAAGATGAAGCCGAAGCTTTCAAAGCTCGACCCCATAGCGGGGGTGAAGCGGATGCTCGGGCCCCAAGGCGCATCGAATTTTCTCAAAGGCCTCGCCAAGCTCGGCATTGTCGGCGCAGCGGGATTTCTCGCCGTGTGGCCGCGTCGGGATGAACTGGGGGGGCTCGTGGCTATGGATTTGGCCGCGCTGCTTCCGTTCACCCGCGATGTGGTGGTGGTTTTGCTGCTGGCGACGCTGGCGGCTTATTTGGTCGTCGCCGCTGTCGACTATGTGGCGGGGAAGGCGTCATGGATGAAGCGTCAGCGGATGAGCCGGCGCGATATCAAGGACGAACACAAACAAGCTGACGGCGATCCGCAGGTGAAGGCGCGTCTGCGCCAAATTCGTCAAGAAAAGTCCCGCCGGCGCATGCTGGCCGCGGTCCCCGACGCGGCGGTCGTCATCACCAACCCGACCCACTACGCGGTCGCGCTGAAATATGTGCAGGGGGAGACGGCCGCGCCGATTTGCGTGGCCAAGGGCGCCGATGCGCTTGCGCTGAGAATCCGCCAAGTCGCCAAGGAAAATGATGTTCCGATCTATGAAGATCCGCCTACGGCGCGTGCATTGTTCGCGACCGCGGAGCTCGACCGGCCGATTCCCCGTGAACATTACGCCGCAGTGGCCAAGATCATCGGCTATGTCTTGTCGCTCGCGCGTCGCCACGGGGCGTCGCGGCGCGCGACATCGTAGACTTGCAGTGACGGCCCGATTCGTCGCGGCGTCCGCGCCGACAAGTACAGGAGTCCCGGCATGACCGACCATGTGACCGCACCAGCCGCGGAAACTCAGGCTCAGCCGAACGGAGCCGCCGCCGCGCGTACCGCGCGCATGCGGCGGTATCTGTTTTGGGCGGCCGCAGCGGTGGCGTTCGTCGCCGCCGCCATCGCCGCATTGGCGCCCCAGGCCGCGGGGCCGAGCGGGCTCATTCTGTTGTCGGGCATCGCTGCGGCGGGCTTGCTGCTGCTTTACGCTTTGGCCGCGGGCGACGCTGCGCAACGCTGGCTGAGCCCCCCGTCGGACACCGGCGAAATCATGCTGCGCGACCATGCGGTGGCCGCCTCCGCCTTCGAGGCGTTGCCGGATCCGGCCCTGATTATGGACCGTTCGGGCTCTCCCAAACGGGCGAACGCCGCGTATCGCGCGATCGCCGCCAGGGCGGGGGTGAGCGCGATGAGCGGCGGTCCGCCTAGTCTAGACCGTGTGCTCGGCGCCCATCCGGGCGTGTCATCGGCGGTGTTCCGGCTCTCCCGCGTCGCGCGACGGGGCGAAGCGGGGCGGGAGATCCTGCTCGCTCAGCCGCTCGAAGATGGGGCGTCGCGGGGCTATGACATTGAGATTGCGCCCTTGCCAGGCGGGGAGTCTCTCTGGCGGGTGCGCGAAATCGGCGGGGATGAAGCCGAGGTGGCGCCGCTGAGCGCTGATGCGCTCTTGAACGACGCCCCAATCGGGTTTTTCTCCGCCGCTCCGGACGGCGCGATCCTGCATATGAACCAGACCCTCAAGGACTGGCTCGGCGCGCCGGGCGACGTCACCGGCATGAAGGTCAAGGACTTCGTGCCCGAGCAAGCCGCTGCGGTGTTGGGCCGTGGACGGCGACCCGGCGGCGGGCCGGTTCGCGTCAATGTCGAAATGACGTGCCGCGACGGCATCACCTCCAACGCCAGCATCGTCACCACGTGGCCGACGCCGGCGGAGGGCGGAAAACCGGCCTCCCGCTCGGTGGTTTTCGACCGCGGCGGGCTGGGCGCTCCAGTGGGGGTCGCCCAGGCGCTGGCGGAACCCATCCTCGGCGACGCCGCGGCGACGATGGACGAAATGTTCGCCCGCGCGCCCTTCGGCGTGGCGCGGTTGGACGGGGTCGACCCCGTCGCGGCGCTCATTCGAGACGCCAATTCCGCGCTCATCGACATGACCGGTTCGACCCCGAACCAAACGCGTTTCGCGGAGTTGTTCGATTTGAGCGACGACGCCACGCGCGAGGCGTTTGAAAACGCCGAGAACGGGTCGGAAGCGGCCATCGAGCTTCCGCTCGCCGGCGCTGCGGCGGCGCGAAAAGGCGAAGAGCGGTTCGCGCGGGTCTTTTTCGCGTCTGAACGCGGCGGGCGGCGGACCGCCTATGTGATCGAAATCACCAATGAGCGTTCTTACCGGCGACAGTTCTTACAAAGCCAAAAGATGGAGGCGATCGGCAAGCTGGCCGCTGAGATCGCCCATAATATGAACAACATC
This sequence comes from uncultured Caulobacterales bacterium, assembly GCA_964483375.1. Classification (GTDB taxonomy): domain Bacteria; phylum Pseudomonadota; class Alphaproteobacteria; order Caulobacterales; family Maricaulaceae; genus JAUIEH01. The sequence continues at coordinate 6,176 of CAZABJ010000003.1, read as the reverse complement.
CTTTTGGCCATTAACTTGAATACGGACTTGCTGCTTGAGCGTCATCCGGTGGGCGACCCGGCCTTCCCCTTCCTCAACGAGATTTCGGCGAGCGTCTCGAACGGGGCGGGGCTCGCACGCTCGTTGCTGGCGTTTTCACGGCAGCAGACCATCCAACCCGAAGTCACCGACCTGGCCGAGGCCATTTCCGACTACTTCATCACCGTGCGCTCCTTGGTCGGCTCGTCGGTTCGCGCCAACGTCCAGCACGGTCGCGATTTGCCGCTTGTCAAAGTCGACCGCGGCCAGCTGATGCAGGCGGTGATCAACCTGGCGAACAACGCCCGTGACGCCATGGCCCCGGAGGGCGGGGAGCTGACCATCTCCACCCGCACCGCCTCCGCAGAAGAAGTCCGCGAACTCGGCATGCCCGACGTCGCTGAGGTGGATTTCGCCGTCATTGAAGTGGCCGACACCGGCCGGGGCATGGACGAAGCGACGCGCGCGCGGATTTTTGAGCCCTTTTTCACCACCAAAGATCCCGGCAAGGGCACGGGGTTGGGGCTTTCCACCGTGTTCGGCATCGTCAAGCAGTCGGGCGGCTATGTGCATGTGGTCTCGCAGGTCGGGGCGGGCACGACGTTCCAGCTCTATTTGCCAGGCTACGCCGCCACCGCAGAGGAGCGAGAAGCGGCGACGAAGCAGCGCCAGCCCGTTGCGCGCAAACCCGTCGATTTGTCCGGGGTCGGCCGCATTCTCTTGGTTGAAGATGATGATGCGGCGCGCCGAGCGTCGGTCATGACGCTCAAGCGGCGCGGCTATGAGGTCGTGGAGAGCTGCAACGGCGAGGAGGCGCTCGAAATCCTCGAGCGCGAAGCCGATAGCATCGATTTGCTGTTGTCCGACGTCTCGATGCCCGGCATGGACGGGCCGACCCTGCTTAAAGCCGCGCGGCCGCTCTTGGGCGACATACCTGTGGTGTTGATGTCGGGCTTCGCGCGCGAGGATTTGGCCGATCTCTTGGCGGGGGAGCCGAACGTCTCCTTCCTCTCCAAGCCCTTCAAGGTTGAGGCTCTGGCGGCGTTGATGAAATCGGAAATCAACGCCGATTAAGCCAAAGCGGGGGCGCAGGCGGCGGGCTGGGGACGGCTCGCCGCAATGTCCGCCGAAAAATCCCCCTTTGTTCACGAGAACAAATTGTGTACCTTCCTTGCGTGTTCGCGAATCGCGCGAGCCGTGGTCTAAGGAGGCGGAACATGTCGCAACCGGCGTTGAGGGTCGTGGGCAAAGACGACGACGACAAACAGCGCGCGCTCGAATCCGCGCTCGCGCAAATCGACAAAGCCTTCGGCAAAGGCTCGGTGATGAAGCTCGGGGAAAACCAGGGCCTCGACATCGAGACCATCCCGACGGGCTCGCTCGGCCTCGACATCGCGCTGGGGGTCGGCGGGCTGCCGCGCGGGCGCATCGTTGAGATTTTCGGCCCCGAGTCCTCGGGCAAGACCACGCTCGCGCTGCATTGCGTCGCTGAAGCTCAGAAGCTTGGCGGGGTGTGCGCCTTTGTCGACGCCGAGCATGCGCTCGATCCGGTCTACGCCGCCAAGCTTGGGGTGGATGTGGGCGAGCTGTTGGTCTCCCAGCCCGACACAGGCGAGCAAGCGCTCGAAATCGCGGACACCTTGGTGCGCTCGGGCGCGCTCGACATCTTGGTGATCGATTCGGTCGCCGCGCTCACCCCGCGTGCGGAGCTTGAAGGCGAGATGGGCGACAGCTTGCCGGGCCTTCAGGCGCGGCTGATGAGCCAAGCCTTGCGGAAGCTCACCGGTTCAATCTCAAAGTCGCGCACGCTCGTCATTTTCATCAACCAAATCCGCATGAAGATCGGCGTGATGTTCGGCAGCCCGGAGACCACGACGGGCGGGAATGCGCTGAAGTTCTACGCGTCCGTGCGGTTGGACATTCGTCGCATCGGCCAAGTGAAGCGGCGCGATGAAGTGATCGGCAACCAGACGCGCGTTAAGGTCGTTAAGAACAAGGTCGCCCCGCCTTTCCGGGAAGTGGAGTTCGACATCCTCTACGGCGAAGGGGTGTCGAAAACGGGGGAGCTCCTGGACTTGGGCGTGACCGCCGGCGTGGTTGAAAAATCCGGAGCTTGGTACTCCTTTGAGACCGAACGCATCGGTCAGGGCCGGGAGAATGCGCGGCAATTCCTGCTCGCTCATCCCGATATCGCCAACGCCATTGAGGCTGCGGTGCGGGCGAACGCCGGTCTTATCGCTGAAGAACTCATTGATTTCGGCGGTGAGGGCGCGGCGGAGGAAGCCGCAAGTTGACCTTCGAAAAGCGGGAAGGCGGCGGCGTTTGAGGCCGGCGCCGCCCGCCTGATGGCGCGCGTTGGATTGGCGCGCGACGGCGAGCGTCTTTATATCGGGTTCTGTTACGAGTCTGATCCGTCGAGATGAGCGTCCCATGCCCAGCCTGCGCGATATTCGCACCACGTTTCTTGAGTATTTTGGCGACCGCGACCATGCGGTGACGCCGTCCGCGCCGCTCGTACCCGACGATCCGACATTGCTGTTCGTCAACGCCGGCATGGTGCCCTTCAAGAACGCCTTTACCGGCGTGGAGCCGCCGGCGAGCCCGCGTGCGACGAGCTCGCAAAAGTGCGTGCGTGCAGGCGGTAAGCACAATGATTTGGACAATGTCGGTTATACCGCCCGGCACCACACCTTCTTTGAGATGTTGGGGAATTTCTCCTTCGGCGACTACTTCAAAGAGCGTGCGATTTCGCTCGCCTGGGAGTTGGTGGCCAAGGAGTTCGCCCTGCCGACCGACCGATTGGTGGTGACCGTCTATTCCGAAGATGATGAGGCGCATGCGCTTTGGAAGAAAATCGCCGGTCTTAGCGATGACCGCATCATCCGCATCGCGACGTCGGACAATTTTTGGTCGATGGGCGACACCGGGCCATGCGGGCCATGCTCGGAGATTTTCTACGACCATGGTCCGGAAATCGCCGGCGGACCGCCAGGCTCGCCGGACGAAGACGGCGATCGGTTCGTGGAGATTTGGAACCTCGTTTTCATGCAGTATGAGCAGCATGAAGGCGGGCGGCGCTCCGATCTCCCCAAACCGTCCATCGACACGGGCATGGGGCTGGAGCGCATCGCCGCAGTGCTCCAAGGCGTCCATTCCAACTACGACGTCGACTTGTTCCAAACCCTCATGCGCGCCTCAGCCGACATCGTGGGAGCGCCCGGCGATGCGGAAGCGGCGGCGAGCCACCGCGTCATCGCCGACCATCTCCGGGCCTCAGGCTTTCTCATCGCAGATGGGGTGAGCCCGTCAAATGAGGGGCGCGGCTATGTGCTTCGGCGGATCATGCGGCGCGCGATGCGGCACGCGCATCTGTTGGGCGCCCGCGATCCCTTAATGCACCAGCTCGCGCCCACGCTTGTCGCTGAGATGGGCGAGGCCTATCCCGAGCTCGCCCGCGCTGAAGCCGCTGTGAAGGAGACGCTGCGTCAGGAGGAAGAAGCCTTCCGGCGCACCCTGTCGCGGGGGCTGACGCTGCTTGACGAGGCCACGGCGGGGCTGGGCTCGGGGGATACGCTCTCAGGCGAGATGGCGTTCAAGCTTTATGACACCTATGGCTTCCCTCCCGATCTGACCGAAGACGCGCTGCGGGCGCGGGGCATCGGGGTCGACGCGGCGGGCTTCGATGCGCTTATGGCGCAGCAAAAGCAAACCGCGCGCGAAAGCTGGCGGGGCTCCGGCGCGTCGGGAACCGACGCCGATTGGGTCGGGCTGGCGGCTGAGACGCCTGAAACGGCGTTTCTTGGGTACAATAAGACCCAAGCCAAGGCCGAACTCCTGCTGATCGTGAGGGATGGCGAGCGGCTGGAGGAGGCCCAGGCCGGAGACGAGGTCGAACTCGTCTTCGATCAAACCCCGTTTTACGCCGAAGGCGGCGGTCAAGTGGGCGATGCCGGGGCGATCGCTTTTCCGGGTGCGGCGGCGGTCACAGTGCGCGACGTGCGCAAGCGCGCCGACAAGGTGTTCGCGCACCTTTCACGCATTGAAAAAGGCGCGATCCGCGTCGGCGCTGAAGCGACGTTAAAGGTCGACGCCGCGCGGCGGGAGGCGACGAAGGCCAACCACTCCGCGACCCACTTGTTGCACGCTGCGCTCCGGCGAACGCTGGGACCGCATGTGGCCCAAAAGGGCTCCTATGTGGGGCCGGACCGGTTGCGCTTCGATTTCGCGCATGGCCAAGCGGTGAGCGAGGCCGAACTCGCCGCCATCGAAGCAGAGGTGAATGAGGTCATTCGGCAGAATGCTGCGGCCAAGACCGCCGAAATGAGCCCCGACGACGCCGTCGCAGCGGGCGCGCTCGCGTTGTTTGGCGAAAAATACGGCGAGACAGTGCGTGTTCTCAGTTTAGGCAAGGATCCCGGACGCGCCTCAAAACCCTACTCGGTGGAGTTGTGTGGGGGCACCCATGTCGTGCGCGCCGGTGATATCGGGCTGTTTAAAGTTGTGGCGGAAGGCGCCGTGGCCGCAGGCGTCCGTCGGATCGAAGCGATGACCGGCGCTGCTGCGAAGGCCTGGCTTGACGATCAGCTCGCCATCGCTCGGTCGGTGGCTGATGCGCTCAAAACGCCGGTCGCCGAAGCGCCCGCGCGCCTAAAATCCTTGCTTGAGGAGCGAAGGACGCTGGAGCGCGCGCTCGCCGAGGCCAAGAAGCGGCTGGCGCTGGGCGGCGGGGATGGCAGGGCCGCAGCGGCGGGCCCGGAAGTCGTCGCCGGGGTGAAGCTCATTGCGCGCGTCGCAGAGGGCGTCGGCGGCAAAGACCTGCGCGCGCTTGTGGATCAGGGCAAAGACCAAATCGTCTCAGGGGTCGTCGCCTTTGTCGGCGTGAGCGAGGGCAAGGCGGCGCTGGCGGTCGGCGTGACGAAGGATCTGACGGCGCGCTTCGACGCCCGAGCTTTGGTGCGCGTTGGCGCCGAAGCCGTCGGCGGCGGCGGGGGCGGGGGGCGTCCGGACATGGCGCAAGCCGGCGGACCGGATGGCGGCCGCGCGGAAGAGGCTGTGGCGGCGATCCGAAAAGCGGTCGCGGCGGCTGCGGCGGAAACGGCGGCATAGGGCGTTCCGCAGGCGCCGCGCCTCACCGGCGACGGGTCAGCCTTCGGCTTCGGCGGCGCGGGGCTCTGCGGTTTCCGCGACGGCGGGCGGTTCACGCTCCATGAAGAACGCCCCGGCCATGAAGTTGATGCGCCAACGCCCCTCGATGCGCAGGCCGTCCGCGCTCAGTCGGCCCTCATAGGCGATGGCGTGGGTCTGCCCGCCGGAACCATCATATGTCTTGACGAACCGGACGGTATGTCCCGAGCGGGAGCCTTCCAGCGTGGCGAACAGACGGTCCGCGCCGGGGGCGCCGAAAGTGTTGGGCTCATCGCTGCGCCCCTCCACCCGACCATCGACGTCGATCAGCTCCGCATTGAACGGGACGGGCGGCAAGCCTGCGGCGTCATAAGAGTACTCCCCGCGCCAGGAGCCGCTCATGGCCGCGACCCGCGGGCGTCCCGCGCGAGATAGCGCCCGAGCAGGCTCGCGTATCACCGCGAAGCCCGCGTTTTGCGCGTTTGTCAAAATGGCGGCGCTCGCCAAGGCGAGCGCGGCCCCCCAGCGCCGAGCCATGCCAGCCCGGCGTTACGCCGCCGCCATGGCGCTCGCAAACCGGGAGGCGACAGCGTCCAAGAAGCCCTCCGTGGTCAGCCAGCTCTGTTGGTCGCCGACCAGCAATGCGAGGTCTTTGGTCATCTGCCCGGATTCGACGGTTTCGATGACGGTCTCTTCCAAGCGTTCGGCGAAACGGACCACTTCGGGGGTGTCGTCCTGCCGACCGCGATGCCGCAGCGCATTCGTCCACGCGAAGATCGAAGCGATGGAGTTCGTCGACGTCGCCTCCCCGCGTTGATGGGCGCGATAGTGCCGGGTGACCGTCCCATGGGCGGCTTCCGCCTCAACGGTCTTGCCGTCGGGCGACATCAACACCGACGTCATCATGCCCAGCGATCCGAACCCCTGGGCGACGGTATCGGACTGGACGTCGCCGTCATAGTTTTTACAGGCCCATACGTAGCCGCCGGACCAATTCAGCGAGCCGGCCACCATGACGTCGATCAGGCACCCGG
>CAZABJ010000002.1:91397-174486 GCA_964483375.1 uncultured Caulobacterales bacterium | reverse complement strand
CCCAGGCCGCGGGCCTGGACGTGGCCTACGCCTATGACGCGGACGGCCGTCGGGTCGCGAAGGATTTTTCCTCAGGCGGCGCGGACGTGGTCTTCTGACGGGCTGCTTAGAGCTTAGCTCCGTTCGGCGGGGGCGTTCGGTGCGCCCAGGCGGCGGGCCTAGCTCGCTTGGCGCCGTAGGTGCGATGCGATATTCACGCGGCGGGCTGGCGAGTTGGTTATCGCTCAGAGTTGACGGGAAATTTTTCGTGGATGAACTCCTTGCTGCGCGTAAACCGCGTGGACTCCAAGATCGTTTGGACAGTCAAGTTTTCGCCGAAGAGCGGCTGATTCAATCCGTCGCAAAAGTATATGATCGTTGGGGTTTTCGTCGCTTAGACACGCCGGCGCTCGAGTTCTCTGACGCCTTGGGAAAACATTTGCCGGACCAAGACCGTCCCAACGCCGGCGTTTTCTCGCTGCAAGACGACGACGAGCAATGGATGTCGCTCCGTTACGACCTCACCGCCCCCCTGGCGCGGTTCGTCGCGGAGAACTGGCAGGGACTGCCCAAACCGTTCCGGCGCTGGCAAGTCGGCTCGGTGTGGCGGAACGAGAAGCCCGGGCCCGGTCGATTTCGCCAGTTCACGCAATGCGATGCGGATTCGGTTGGGGCGCCGGGCCCTGCTGCGGACGCTGAAATCATCATGATCGCCGCTGAGGCGCTGGAGGAGATCGGCGTCTCCCGGGGCGAGTACTGCGTCAAAATCAATACGCGGCGCGCGCTTAACGGGCTCTTGGACACGGTGTCGGAGCGGTCGAAAACAGACCTTTCCAACGCGAAACTGGCGGTGCTGCGGGCGATAGACAAACTCGACCGCTTGGGGATGGAGGGGGTGACCGAGCTTTTGGGGCAAGGGCGCAAAGACGAATCCGGCGACTTCACGCCCGGCGCAGGCCTGACCCCTGAGGCGATCGACGCCGTCATCACTTTCTTGCAGGCGGGCAAGGGCGATCGCGGAGACACGGTCGTCGCGCTCGAGGCGATACTCGGCGGGACGTCCGAGGGGCGCGCCGGACTTGAAGAACTCCGTGCCATCGATGCGGTGCTGGACCGATGCGCCTTCGACACCACCCGCGCCGCGTTCGATCCCGCCATCGTGCGCGGCCTGGACTACTACACCGGGCCCGTATTCGAGGCGCATTTGCAGATGGCCTCGAAGGGGGGATCGGCGGTCACGCTCGGCTCGGTCGGCGGCGGCGGCCGCTATGACGATCTCGTGGCGCGTTTCCGAGGCGAAGCTGTGCCGGCGACCGGTTTCTCCATCGGCGTCAGCCGGTTGGTCGCCGCCCTGGAGACGCTGGGCCGGCCGCTGGACGCTGAAGCGATCGGTCCCGTGATCGTGATTGTGTTCGATAAAACGCAGATGGACGACTATTTCGGGCTCGCCGCGCAACTTCGCAACAGCGGCGTCAGCGCGGAGGTTTATCTCGGCGAGGCTGGAATAAAGGCGCAGATGAAATATGCCGACCGGCGGAATGCGCCGCTGGCCGTCCTCTATGGGGAAGATGAGAAAGCCAAAGGCGTCGTGACGCTCAAGAATTTGCGGGAAGGCGCCAAAGCGGCGGCGCATGTCTCCGACAATCAAGCCTGGCGGGAAGAGAGACCCGGCCAATTTGAGGCGTCGGTCGAGGAATTAGGACCGGTGGCGGCGGCGCTCATCGAGCAATTGTCATGATATCCGGGCCCGACCCAGACTTGGTGGATTACTGCGCGGGCGTGGTGCGCGGCTGTTTCAGCGCGTTAGGCGGCAAACGCATTCAAACCCCAGATATCCAGCCGATGCGGCCCTATCTTGATTTTTTGGGAGAGCTCTATCGAGCGCGCATTATCGACTATGACCAAGGGAACAATGGCGACGGCTACTGCCTTAGACCGGACTACACCCTTGCATTAGCGCTCGAACTTGCGCGCGAAGAGCGGCCTCTTGGGCGTTATTTTTACGATGACCTGGTGTTCCGCGGCGACCAAGACGCGATGCAGGGCGCCGCGGTGAGCCGGCAAGTGGGCTTTGAGGTCTTTGACGAGGACCAGGCGTCGCTCGAAAACGAAGTCGCGTTGGTCAGCGCAGCGGTTCAAGCGGTTTTCGACTCCAAGGTCGAGAGCTTCAAGATCGTGTTCGGCGATGTGCGGCTTGTTTGCGATTTGGTCGATGCGTTGCCCCTGCATCCCCAACGGAAGTCTGCGCTAAAGCGGAGTTATGCGACCAAGGCCGTGTTTCAGCGCGAGGTGGAGGCGGCGCGGTTGGACGCCCGTGAGCCCTCTGCGTTGTTCACCGCGCTTTCCAAAGCCTCCCCGGACGTCTGCGCCGCCGCAGTGCAGGAGATCATCGCGCTGGCCGACGTCACCGTCATCGGGGGGCGGACAAAAGAAGACATTGCAGCGCGCATGATCGCCAAAGCGGAGGAGGCTGACCTTGGTCTCACCGAGAAACAGGCGCGCGGTCTTCAGCAAATCGCAGACATCGAAGGGCCGATAGACCAGGCGCTTGAGGACGTTCACACAGTCGCCGCCAGCATCGGCGTTGACGTAACATCGCGTCTTGAACGCTGGCGGTCGCTGGTCGAGCGCATTGCGGCGCGCGGCGTTGACGTGACGTCGGCGCGTTTCGATGCGGGGCTTGGACGCGGTCTGTCCTATTACGACGGCATCGTATTCGAGTTTCACGCGGGCGAGGACGTGTTCATCGGCGGGGGCGGCCGATATGACAATCTACTGGCCCGATTATCCGGCGGGGATATCGCCGCCCCGGCGCTTGGCGCCATGTTGCGGCCGGATCGCTTAGCGGTGTTCTCACACCATGCTTGAACTCGGCATTCCGTCTAAGGGACGCATTCATCAGCCCACGCTCGACCTCTTCGCCAATGTCGACGCCGCGGTGAAGACCGGGGGATCCCGGAGCTATTCGGCGCGCATAGACGGGATGGCGGACGTACGCGTAAGCCTTTTGCCTCCGAACGAAATCGCAAAGCGGCTGCATAGCGGCGAGCTTCATTGCGGTATTACCGGCAAGGACTTGATCTATGAGCATGGACAGGTCGAGGATTCGATCCTGTTCTTGGAGGCGTTCGACTTTGGTCGCGCTGACCTCATCGTCGCCGTGCCAACGGCTTGGATCGACGTTGCGACGATGGCGGATCTTCCGGAGGTCTTCGAGGGCATCCGCGCGAAACTGAAGCGCTCGCCCCGCGTTGCGACCAAGTACATCAACGTGACCCGTCGGAAATTCGCCGAGCTTGGCCTCAACGATTTCACCATCGCCAACAGCGCCGGTGCAACCGAAGCGGCTCCGGCCAATGGCGAGGCTGACATCATCGTTGATATCACCAGCACGGGGGCCACGCTTCGCGCCAACCAGCTAAAGGCGATACGCCCCAAATTGCTTGAAAGCTCCGTGTACGCCGCAGCGTCTTTAAACGCCACGTGGCGAGAGGCGGACTTCGCAGCGCTTGAGCGTCTCATCGCGCGGGTGTCGGCGTCGCGGAGCGACAAGCGCTTCGTCCGCTTCGCCGCGCCCGCCGACGCCAAGGCGCTTTCGTCACATCTTGAGGAGACCTATGGCGCCCCTCTCGCCCACATTGAGCCGGGGGGAGAGGCGGCTCTGTATCTGCCGACCAAACAAGCGCTGGATGCGGCCGCAGATCTGCAAAAACGGACGGAACGTCCCGTTGCGGTGTTTCAGCCGGAATATGTGTTCGAGGGCCGTCACGCGGCTGTTGAGGCGCTGGCTCGAGCCCTGTCCAAGACGTGAGCGGGCCTTTCGCGCTCTCAAAAGCAGCGTTAGCGCCGAGCCTGTGCGCCCGCCGCAAGGACCTCGTTCATGACGTGGAACACCGCCGTGTTGTCCACGAAAGCGCCGTCCCATCCGTAAGGTTCGCCCCACAGCTCCGCTGCGGTGAGATCGGTGCGGGCGAACTGAGCGAAGCGTTCAGCGCCATGGCCGATCGCCCATAAGGGCACGAGTTCGTTGGTGTGGTTCGGCGAGGCCCACTGATAGCCGGGCATCACGCCCGCGCCGCGATCCTGCACGGCGAGAAATGCGTTGAACGTGTCTTCCCTCGGGTCGAACCGCGCGGATTGGAGCGCTTCATCGCTTCTGTCGGCGGCGACCGGACCGCCTTGGCTGTTGGTCCAAGAGCCTTCGCCCCAGATCCCGCCGCATTCGTGATCCGAGGTGATGATGAGCAAGGTTTCGTCCCAGCTCGAATTCTCCTCAACCCATGCGATGACGGCGTCAACGGCGGCGTTGAAGGCGATCTGCTCCTCGATGAAGCGCGGCATGTTGTTGGCGTGACCCATCCAGTCGACGGCGCCGCCTTCGGCCATGAGAAAGAAGCCGTTTTCGTTCTGGTCCAAGACGTTCAGTGCGCCGACGGTCATCGTCGCCAGGTTCGGGACGCCCGCATTGAAAGCCATGCCCGACGGCGTGTCCGCCGCGGGAAGGTCCTCGCGAAGGGCCTGCAGGGTGGAGCCCGAGCGCACGATGCCGACGACCCGATCCGGAATGGCCTCGCCCGAGGCCAGCGCCTCGAAGTCCTCGCGGGCGTCGATGAAAGTGAACCCGTTCAGCCCGGCTTCGCTCGTCAGCGCGCTCAGCGTCTCCGCGCCGCCGACGAACTGATAGGCCTCGTCCGTTTCTGGCTCTATGGCGGCGCCGCTATGGTCGTAGAGCGGATGGCCCGCGCCCATGATCACGTCGAGATCGCTCGCCGCCATCTCATTGAAAATGTCGACATAGTTGTTGCGCGAGACGTTGTGCGCGATCACGGCGGCGGGGGTGGCGTGCGACACCATCACCGAGGCGACCGAACCCGCCGCTCGGCCTTGATCCATCGCAATCTCGGCGATGGTTCGAAAGCGCTCTTCGCCCCGCCAGTCCATATTGATGCGGCCATTGGCGGTTTTCCGGCCCGCCATCAGCGCCGTGCCGGCCGCCGCGCTGTCCGTGTAAGAGGTGTAGCGCTGGCTGACAGGCGCGTAGTCGTTGCGGAAGGCGTTTTCGAAGCGGTTCCAACGGGTGGTCGGGTCGTAGCCCTGTTCAACGGCGCCGGCGGCCAGGCTCAGATCGGCGCCGCTCGGCAGCAACATCCCCTCAGCGTCCACCAGATTAAGGGCGTCATGGGCGAGGCCGAAGACGACGGGGACCGTGCCGTCCGGGCGCGCCGCTTGGTAGGACTGAGTTCCTGCGAGGCCTTGGTAATAGTCGACGGCGAGCCAACCATTGAACCCGATGCCGTCGGAGACCATCAAAATCACATTGCGCGCGCCGGCTTCCGGGCTCGGCTCGGGCGCCGCCCTGTCATGGGCGCAGGACGACAACACAAGCGCCGCCGGAACAACGATCGCGCCGCTGGCGAGACGAATAGACATCCGCGGAGCTCCTCTGACTTCTGTGTTGAAACGACAGGTAGCAGCGCTTTGTCACAGGCGTTTGACACTTTAGTCGCTCACGCGCGAAAGCCGGCCCCGAACGCACCAGACGTTCAGCCGCGAAGCTCGCCGAAACAGCGTGTTGGGCGGATCAATTCGATTGTACGACGCCGCACGCGATCCTGCCGCCGGCCCCGCCGATGGGCTGCGTGAGATGATCGTCTTCGTTCTCATGGATAATCAGCGTGGATCCGTCGTCATCCAGGAGAGCGGCCTCGCCGTCAGAAACCTGTACGAGGCTGGAATAGAGCTCGACCACGGCCGTGCCGTCGGAATGCACGATCAGGTTCGGCAGATTGCCCGCATGGGGGCCTTCGGGGTGCATGAACCCATGGGGTCTGCCAAGCGGCATGATATGCCCGCCCGTGGCCTGAAATCCGTCCGCGGCGTCTTCGCATGTGCCCGCAGCGTGAAAATGCATCCCGTGCACGCCCGGGGTTAAGCCGTTGACGGCGAGCCGGATCACGACGCCTTCCGTCCCCTGATAGAAAAGCGCCGAGCCTATGGTTTCGCCGCGGACATTGATGATCTCGGCCGTCGCATCCGCCGCGCGGTGGGGCGTTGTGGGCGCAACCGCAGGAGAAGCCGCCCTCTGACTGGGCGCGCAGGCCGCTGCGGCGCCGATTAACGCGAGGGCGAGAAATCTGGTCATATCCACGTCCTTCTCCAAAACAGGTTCAATCGACAGTCTGGGGAGGCGTTGTCAAGCGACGGCTCGCAAGCGCATCATCCGGTTCCCCTGCGGCTCCGCCATGCTATCAACGCCTTTCAGCCGCTCAGCGGAAGAGCGCCGCACAGTCCGCTGTCACTCGGCAAATCTCCCATTTCCCCTGAGAGCGCTCAGGGGCTCAGCTCAGAGCAGATGTAATGAACGCCACCACCGGGGCTGACGCCTCTTCCAGCCTTAACGCCGTTGAGTACGCCGGAGGCGCAGCGCCGGTCACGATCGCCTATGGCGACGGGATCGGGCCTGAGATTATGACGGCGGCGGTGAAAGTGCTCGAGGCCGGGGGTGCAAAGCTCGACTTCGAGACCATTGAGATTGGCGAGCGGGTCTACAAAGCGGGGCATTCGTCCGGGGTGACGCCGGACGTGTGGGACAGCCTCCGCCGCACACGGGTGTTCTTCAAAGCGCCGATCACGACGCCCCAGGGCGGCGGTTTTAAGAGCCTCAACGTCACCATGCGGAAGTCGCTGGGCTTGTTCGCCAACTTGCGACCCTGCACCTCCTTCGCGCCCTTCGTCGTCAGCAATCACCCCGAGATGGATGTGGTGGTCGTCCGCGAGAACGAAGAGGATCTCTACGCCGGCATCGAGCACCGCCAGACCGAAGAGGTCTATCAGTGCCTGAAGCTCGTTTCCCGTCCGGGCACGGAGCGGATTATCCGCTATGCGTTCGAATACGCCCGCGCCAACAACCGCAAGAAAGTCAGCTGTTTCTCCAAAGACAATATTATGAAGCTGACGGATGGCCTCTTTCATAAGGTCTTCGACGAAATCGCTCCCGAATATCCTGAGATCGAGAACGATCATTGGATCATCGATATCGGCGCGGCGCGGCTCGCCAACCGACCTGAGCGCTTCGACGTCATCGTCACCACCAATCTGTATGGCGACATCATCTCCGATATCGCGGCTGAGATTTCGGGCTCGGTGGGGCTTGGCCCCTCGGCGAATATCGGCGCCCATTGCGCGATGTTTGAGGCGATTCACGGCTCCGCCCCGGACATCGCCGGCCAAGACATGGCCAACCCCTCGGGGCTCCTTATGGCCGGGGTGATGATGCTGGTCCATCTCAGCCAGACCGAGGCGGCCGAACGGATTCGCAATGCGTGGCTAAAGACCTTGGAGGACGGCGTTCATACCGCGGACATCTTCCGGGAGGGCGCCTCGCAGGCGCGCGTCGGCACCCAAGCCTTCGCCGACGAAGTCATCGCGCGTCTCGGCGATCGCCCGAAAATACTGCCCGCCGCATCTTTCAAAGGCGGCCAACCGCCGATTTTGACCGAGACCGCGCCGCGGCCGGACGCCGACAAAAAGCTCGTCGGCGTCGATGTGTTCGTCTCGTCTCGGGCGACGCCTTCCGCCCTTGCCGAGGAACTCAAGGCGGCTGCGCATGGCGCGCCGTTCGAGCTGCTGATGCTCACCAATCGCGGCGTCAAGGTTTGGCCGGAAGGGCTGCCGGAAACATTCTGCACCGACCATTGGCGCTGTCGGTTTATGGCGGAACAGAGCGGCGAGCCTGATGGAAAGGCCGTCGCCGGGCTCCTCTCGGCCATGGCGGAGGCGGGCGTCGCGTTCATCAAGACCGAAAACCTCTACACCTTTGACGGAGAGCTCGGCTTCTCCCTCGGCCAGGGCCAGTAACGCGCCGCAAACAGCGGGGCCTGGGACGAGGCCGCCCCGCCTATCGCTCACTCACGCCCCAGCGGTCTCGCGGGCCTGTTTGAACGCGCGGCGGCGGGCGTGGAGGAGGGGCTCGGTGTAGCCGGAGGGTTGCTCGCGGCCTTTGAACACAAGGTCGAGGGCGGTTTGGAAAGCGACCGAACCGTCGAAATCGGGGGACATGGGGCGGTAGTTCGGATCGCCGGCGTTTTGGGCGTCCACCACCGCGGCCATTTTCTCCATCACCGCGCGGACCTGCTCGGCGTTGCAGATTTCGTGATGCAGCCAGTTGGCGATGTGTTGGCTGGAAATCCGCAAGGTGGCGCGGTCCTCCATTAAGCCGATGTCGTTGATATCGGGGACTTTCGAGCAGCCCACCCCTTGCTCCACCCAGCGCACCACATAGCCCAGAATGCCCTGGGCGTTGTTCTCCAACTCCTCGCGGATGTCTTCAGCGGACCATTTCGGATTGGCCGCAAGCGGCGGGGTGAGAATATCGTCAAGCGACGCGCGGGGGCGCTTGGCGAGTTCTTGCTGACGCGCCCGCACGTCCACGGTGTGATAGTGCAGCGCATGAAGCGTGGCCGCGGTGGGCGAGGGGGCCCAAGCGGTATTCGCGCCGGCCTGGGGATGGGCGATCTTTTCTTCCAGCATTGCGGCCATGCGATCCGGCGCCGCCCACATGCCTTTGCCGATCTGGGCCCGGCCCGCCAAGCCGCAGGCGAGGCCCGCGTCCACATTGGCGTCCTCATAGGCCTTGATCCAAGCGGTGGCTTTCATGGCGTTCTTACGCACCATGGCGCCGGCCTCCATGGAGGTGTGGATCTCATCGCCAGTGCGGTCCAAAAAGCCCGTGTTGATGAAGATCACCCGCGATTTCGCCGCCCGAATGCAGGCGCGCAGGTTCACCGTGGTGCGGCGCTCTTCATCCATGATGCCAATCTTGACGGTGTTCGCAGGCAGGCCGAGCACCTCCTCGACGCGTGCGAAGGTCTCCTCAGCGAAAGCGACTTCGTCGGGGCCGTGCATCTTCGGCTTAACGACATAGACCGAACCGGTGCGGCTGTTTTGCAGGTCGCCGGTGCTGCGCAGGTCGTGCATCGCGATGAGCGTTGTGACCATCGCATCCATCAGACCTTCCGGAGCCTCTTCGCCGCTGGGCAGCCGGATGGCGTCAGTGGTCATGAGATGCCCGACATTGCGGATGAGCATGAGGCTGCGCCCGGGGAGGGAGAGGGCTTCCCCATCCGCGCCGATATAGGCCCGGTCTTCGTTCAACCGCCTGGCGACCGCCTCGCCGCCCTTCATGAAGGTTTCCGCCAAATCGCCTTTCATCAGGCCCAGCCAATTGCGGTAGACGGCCGTTTTGTCCTCAGCATCGACTGCAGCGACGGAATCCTCCGCATCCATGATGGTGGTGATGGCGGCCTCGAGCAGCAGGTCGGACACCCCGGCGGGGTCGACTGCGCCGATGGGGTGCTTAGGATCGATTTGGATTTCCAAATGCAGGCCGTGCTTGCGCAACAGCACCGCAGCAAGCCCATCAGGCCCGTCGCGGCGGCCTACGTACTGGGTCGCGTCGTCAAGCCCGGTGACTGCGCCGGAACGCAACCTGATTTCGAGGCGGCCGTCGGCGACCTGATAGGCGACCGCATCGGCGTGGGAGCCGTCTTTCAAAGCCGCCGCCTCGTCCAAGACCGAGCGCGCAAAGGCGATGACTTTCGCGCCGCGGACAGGGTTGTATCCGCCCGCGCGCTCCGCCCCGTCGGTTTCAGGAATGACGTCGGAGCCATAAAGCGCGTCATAGAGACTGCCCCAGCGCGCGTTGGCCGCGTTCAGGGCGTAGCGCGCGTTCATCACCGGCACCACGAGCTGCGGTCCAGGAATGTGCGCGATCTCTTCGTCGACATTCTCGGTATCAATGTGAAAAGCCGGCCCCTCAGGCAAGAGATAGCCGATGCTCTCAAGAAAAGCGCGGTACTCGGCCGGGTCGATCGGCTTGCCGCGTCGGGCGACGTGCCAGGCGTCGATTTGCGTTTGCAAGTCTTCGCGCACGTCCAGGAGCGCCCGGTTGCGCGGCGCGAAGTCGCTCAAAAGTTGGGCGAAGCCGCCCCAAAAGCGGTCAGGATCGACGCCGAGGCCTGGCAGGGCTTCCTCGGCGATAAACTTCGCAAGAACTTCGGCGACGTCGAGGCCGGCGATCTGAACGCGGTGCGACACGGTTTCCCTCTCCCCGTTGAACGCCCCCGCCGCGCCTGGCCGCGATGCTGCGGCGCACAGGTCGACAAAGCGAAGAGGGCGAAAGCGCGCGCTCGGTCAGCGCAGCTCAGCGATGCTGGGCCGCAGCGTAAGGGGACGCGTGGCGTTTCGCCAGACCGCCCGGTCGGATTGGGGTAAGTCAGAGCCGGCGCGCGCCGCTTTTGCGCCGGCCCAGCCCGCAAGCGCGGAGGCGCTTACTCCAAGCCGAGCGCCGCGGCGATGTCCGCCCAATCGATGAGCTTGAAGTTCTGGCCGCCTTCATCATCGACATCGTCCTGCACGATGAGCACGCCGGCGGGAAAGCCGGGCAGGGCGGCGTTGCTCACATGGATCCCATCGGTTTCGGTCGTCCCATCGATGCCGGCCTCCCCATTGTCCAGCGCGCGAATGCGTCCGACATAGTCCGCCTGGGGCAGACGGAAAAAGGCGTAGGCGTTATCGCCTTGCACCGAGGCGATGAGATAGCCGCCGTCTTCGCCTTGGGGATAAATCGTCAGTCCTTCGATATCGGCGACGAATTCCCGGCCGTTGACTTCGGCGACGCTGACGCGCGCGTCTCCGGCGGCCGGGTCGGCGGGATAGCGCCAAATCCCAACATTCTCTTCGCCGATGAACAAATCGCCGGTGCGGTCGTCAAAGACGCAGCCCTCGGTGATGGAGCCGAGATCCAGCCGGCGGCGTTCGATTGCGGTGAAGCCGTTTTCGTCGTGAGCGACTTCGAATTGTACGAAGGCGCCTTCTTTGTCGCCTGCGCCGACGTGGAACGTCCCGTCCGGCGCGGCGTAGAGGCAAACGCCGTAGGGTTCTTCGAAATCGAGCGGGAACGAGCCTCCGGGCGGGGCGCTGACTTCCCGGGTTTCGGGATCGATGACGAAAAGATCGAGCGTGCGGGTCGTCCGGTTTGTCGCCGCAACCAGCGGCACGGCGCGGCCCTCAAAGGGGAAGCCGTCCCGGACGTCGACATTGTTCAGCCGCCCCGCGGGCAGGAACTGGCGCACATCGCCGGAGAGTTCGAAGACGTAAAGCCCTGCGGTTTTGTCCGTCCCCAGAATAAGCGATTGGGCCGGGTCGGGCGCGACCCAGAGCGCGGGATCGTCGGCTGCATCACCCGAACCGGCGACGCGAACGGTCTCTCGCGCCGGGGTGACGGTTGCGGTGGGGACCGGGTCGGTCAGGCTCGCGCAGCCGGTGAGCGCAGCGGCGGCGAGAGCGGGGAGGGCGAGGCGCAGGGGCATGATGGGGTCTCAAAATTCGCTTGAAAGAAAATGGGGTCGGCGCAGGGCGCGCCGACCCCCGATTTCAGCGGCGCTTAGTAGTTGTAGCGCAAGCCGAAGGTGTAGGTGGTGCCGTACTCTTCATACTGCAGCAGAGCGCGGCGGCCGCCCACATTGGCGTAAGCCAAGAACGGTTCGTCGGTGATGTTGGAGATCTCCGTGAACAAACGCCAATTGTCGTTCACGTCCCAGCGGGCGGTGAAGTCCAGTTGGCCGTTCTCATCAACGTAACGATCGGTTTCTTCATCGCCGCCGATCTCATCAAGATACTCGCTGCGATACGCATAGGACAGGCGCAGATCGAGGAACTCGTTCTGGTAGCCGAGCACCAGGTTGGCGAGCATGTCGGACAGCTTCGGAAGGTCGATTTCCCGACCGTCGGCCAGGGTGCTCGTGCCGTCCAAGAAGGTGACGTTCGCGCCGACGATGATGTCGTCCCACGGCGCAGGCAGCATGGTCAGCGCTTGCTGATAGTTCAGCTCGAGACCGAACAGGTCGCTGTCGTCGAGATTGATAAACGTCTCAAGTTCGCTGAACGCGATGCCTTGGAAGTCGACGTCCTCAAGAGCGACGGGGGCGATGAAGTCCTCGATGTCTTTGTAGAACAGGCCCGCGGACAAGATGCCGCCTTCGCCCAAGTACCACTCGACGCCGAGGTCGAAGTTGTCGGCCTGCTGGCGTTCGAGGTCGGGGTTGCCGCCTTCGCCTTCGTCGTCTTCAAACTCCGCGCGCGGCACGATTTGTTCGAAGGTCGGACGCGCGATGGCCCGGTAGTAAGCGCCACGCAAGAACAGGTCGTCGGCCAATTCGTAGCGAACGTTCACGCTGGGCAAGACGTCGGTGTAGTCCTCCTCAAGCGTGACCGGAAGAAGCGAAACCTCGGTGTCGAAGGTCAGGTCGCCGACGGTGAAGGTGTTTTCGTCTCCGCCGATGAACACCTGGTCAGTGCGCGCGGTGAAGTCGGTGTCCTCGATCCGAACGCCGGCGATCACGGACCAACGGTCGGAGTCGAACCCGCCCATGATATAGCCGGCGGTGATGGTCTCGTCGGCTTCGTAGTCGCTGGCGGTTGAGGCGACGATGGTGTCTTCGCCTTCGATTTCAGCTTCGATCGCTGGGCGATTGGCGTTGAAGAACTGGCGCACCAGCGACGCGGACACGAACGGTCCGTAGACGTCGAGCGGATAGTCGATGTCGGCGTCTTGGAACCCGGTCAACGAGCGACCGTCGCCAGCGAACACGAATTCGTCGACCGTGTAGAACTTTTCGCGGTCGCGATAAGAGAAGCCGCCTTGGACGAAGGTCTCGTACCCGTCAAAGAAGAAGTCCCGGCGCAAGTCGCCGCGGAGGGTGAACTCTTCATCTTCGGTGATGCCGTCGATGAACGTCCACTCGTCGAGTTCGAAGTTTTCCGGGTCGTCAAGGCCGATCACGCTGGCGACGTCGCGCACCAGAAGCGGGCGGGTGGCGTTGGAGGTGTTGAGGCCAAGGCGCTCGAGGTCTTCGAAGTCGGCGACGAAATCCACCGTGTCGATCGAGTTCGGCTCGTCTTCCTCGGCATGGGAATACGCAGCGAGATAGTTGGCCGTCCAGGGACCGAACCGGCTTTCGCCGCCGGTTTGGATTGACCAGATCGTCTGGGTCTCAAGGCGATCTTTAGAGTCGCGCTCCACGCCGATGACGAACGGATCTTCGTCGGGGTCCGGGTTCGGTCCGCCGGAGAACGTCACAACGCCGTCAGCCGCTGAAACGATGTCGGCGTCGCTGAAGTCGAAGACGGCGCGGCGACGATATTCCTGGTCTTCGAACTCGCTGAACAGCGTGCGGAAGTAGAGGTCGTGGTTCGCGTTCGGGCGGAAGTCGGCGTTGAACGAGGCGTTGAGCCGCGTGCGCGTAACCAGATAGTCGCGCAGCTCCAGGTCGTCGGGCCACAGCTCGCCGTTCTCAATGTTCCAGTTTTCGGCTTCGACGTTTTCGGTGGCGAAGGTGCGCTCGCGATAGGAGAGCGCGCCGGCGAGGCCCAGCCGCCCATCCATGAAGACGTTGGACGCGCGTACGCCCACCCGCGGACCGATGCGGTCGCTGGCTTCGTTATACGAACCCGCGGCGTTGGCGGAGAGGAAGAAGCCGTCGCGGTCGAAGGCGGAGGTGGTGCGGATGTCGATGGTGCCGCCGATGGCGTCGCCGTCTTGGTCCGGCGTCAGCGAGCGGGTGACGATGATGCCTTCGAGCACCTCGGAGTCGATCACATCGAGGGCGACGGCCCGGATGTCGTTTTCCGGGGCGGGGATGCGGACGCCGTTGATGTTGGAGGCGTTGAGGTTCGGGTCGAGGCCGCGAATGACGATGAAGCGGCCTTCGCCTTGGTCGTTCTCGACCGACACGCCGGCCACGCGGCGGGCGGCTTCAGACACGTTCTGGTCGGGGAACTGACCGATGGCGTCGGAGGAGATGACGTCGATGAGATTGGTGGCCGCGCGACGCTGGTTCAGCGCGTCAAACAGTTGGCCGCGCTGACCGGTGACGACGATTTGCTCCACCGAGCCCACCGTGAAATCGAGAGAGGCTTCGCCGACGGCGGGCACGCTCGCCGAACCGGTTTCGGAGCCGGCGCCCAAATAGCTGACGACCACGGTGTAGTCGCCGGCCGGCAAATCGGTGAAGCGGTAGCGGCCTTCGCGATCGGTGCTGGTTTCGCGGCCGAGCTCCTGCACGCGCACCACCGCCCCTTCAAGCGAGGAGGCCAATTCCAGGGACGACACCCGGCCGGACAAGTCGCCCGCGCTCGCCGCGCCCCCGAGAGCCAACGCGCCGGTCAGCGCCGCCAGCGACACGTTTGTTTTCAATGTGGATTTCATGGTCACCCCTCCAGGCGCGGTCCCAGCGCGCGCAGTCATCTGAAGAGGGGCGGGTATCACCTGTCTGCAACACGCCCGTTTCATTTCTGTGACAGAACGATGACGCCGCCGACCCGTGGATTGGGCGCCATAGGGGCGCGCTGGGCGCTTCGCCTGCAGCCGACATGCGCTAGGGTGCGACCCATGACCGTCATCGCAACCGCTTACCCGTCGCTCGCGGATCGGCTCGGTCCGACGCGCGGCAAGCTGATTGAGAACGCGAGCCTTGCGCCGTTCACCTGGTTTCGGGTCGGCGGCCCGGCGCAAGCGCTGTTCATTCCTGATGACCTCGAAGCCTTGTGCGAATTTCTGGCTGCTACGGACCCCAGCGTGCCTGTGACCACGCTTGGGGCGGCGTCCAACGTCATCGTGCGCGACGGCGGCGTGCCCGGGGTGGTGCTCCGTCTGGGACCGAGCTTCGGCCGCATCGCCATTGACGGCGGCTTGGTGAAAGCCGGCGCCGCCGCGCTCGATAAGAAAGTCGCGCTCAGTGCGGCTGACGCCGGGGTGGCTGGATTGGAGTTTTTGTCAGGCGTGCCTGGCGCGATCGGCGGCGCGGTGCGCATGAACGCAGGCTGTTACGGCGCGGAGACCAAGGACGCGCTCGCCAGCGCCCGTGCGGTCGATCGGTCGGGCCGGATCTTCGTCGCCGCCCCCGCCGATCTCGGCCATAGCTATCGGACCTCACTTGCGCCAGCCGATTGGATTTTTGTGGAGGCGACCTTCGAAGGTCGGGCCGACCAGCCCGCGGCCATCCACGCCCGCATCGACGCGATCAGGGCGAAGCGGGAGGAAAGCCAACCCATTCGGGAAAAAACCGGCGGCTCCACGTTCAAGAACCCCGACCCGCCCGGAACGCCGGACCAGCGGCGCGCCTGGGCGCTCATCGATGCGGCGGGCGGGCGCGGGTTGCGCGTAGGCGGAGCGCAAATGTCGGATAAGCACTGCAATTTCATGATCAACGCCGGCGACGCGACGGCCGCGGATTTGGAGGCGCTGGGGGAGGAAGTCCGCCGGCGGGTGCGTGAGACCTCCGGGGTCGACCTCCACTGGGAGATCAAGCGCCTTGGCGTGACGCCGGAGGAAGCCGCGCGTCTAAGCGCTTAGGCGTCACGGTTCGCCCCGGATCCATGCCATGTCCTGGCGGTAAAACGTCCGGCTAGGGTGCTGAGGCCCGCGCCAATCGCGCAACCGCGCGGGCGCCAGGCGCGCTCGCGCCCAGCCCGTCAGCATCACCGTTTCTTTTTGAAGAGCCCGCCCAACAAGCCGCCCGAAGGCGGAGGGTCGGGCGGTTCGTCTGGGTCCGTGGGCGTCTCTGGCGTCTGCGGGACCGAGGTCGGCGCGACGGGAACAGCTGCGGTCACGCCAGGAAGCGGCGGCGCCGGATGGTCGGCGTAAAGCGGCGGGTCCTCGCCGCGGACGGCGCGGTAGAGCGCGCGCGCCACTTTATCGGCGTCCCCGTCCCAAAACAGCGCGTGGCGATTATCGAGGAACGGCAGGACGGTGAGGTCAGGCTTGTCCACCAGAAGCGGAATGATCGTGGCGAGCTTGCGGTCCTCGCGGACGAGCGCGGCGTCGATTTCTTTGCGGGCGTAGTGTTTTTCAAGCGACCGCGGGGAGATGACGGCCAGAAACACGGGCGCGGCCTGCAACGCCACTTGGATCTTGTCGGTGTACTCGTCACCAAGCACCAGCCCCGTGGCGTCCAAAAACGCTTTGAGGCCTAGGCGTTCGCAGGCGAGATAAATGGGCCGAGCGATCGCCTCTTTGTCTTCGCTGCCATGGTTGAGGAACACCTCATAGTCATCGCCGCGAAAGACCAATCGGCGGAGAAACGGCGGCGGATTGGGATCGGCTTTCAGAAGGTCCGCGCAAAACTTCAGATAGGTCGCGTCGTCCCTGCCGCGCGCCATCCCCAGAAAAGAAAGATGGCCGTAAACGCGATTGCGGAACGCCCAGCCTGGATCCTCGCCCGCCCCGGGCCTGCGGGCGAAATGGCGCGCCGCCGCGGCTTCAAGCCCGTGGGTCGACCAAGAGTGGATCATCGCGCGCAGCCGACGCAGGCGCTTGCGGTCGACAGTGGGGCGGACGTTCACCGTCAGTCCCGTCACCGATTGGCGCACCCCGCGGCCTTGCAGCCGCACCTTCTTGGGATTGATCTCAAAGCCGCTCGCGCCGATCGCGCGAACCAGGCCCTCGCCGGGTTCGACGGCGTAGGCCGCCCCGCCCTCATGGGCGCGTATGGCGACCGCAATCGGGAACACGCCCGCGCGGCTGGAGAAGGTGATGTCGTCGGCGTAGCGGGTGTATTCGAGCTTATGTTTGGTCGCCAGCCGCCTAAGTCGCCGGTCCAGCGCGGAGGCGATGTAGTTTGAAAGCACCGGCGAGGTGGGGGCGCCTTGCGGCAGGCCGTTTTCGAACGTGCAGATCTGGGCGAGCACCGTGGCGGCGCTTTCGCCGCAATGGAACGGCCGCGCCATGAAAAGCCCGCGTATGCGGCCGAAATTGATGCTCGGGAAGAAGTCCGCCAGGTCGACGTTCAACACCCATTTCGCGCCCGCATGCGGGGCGGCGTTGGATACGATCGAGCGTCCGGGAAGGAACCCATGAGCGTTTGGGTGCACCTCAAGCGCGGGCTCGAGAGAGCGCAAGAGCTCATACTGCCAATACCGAAGAGCGCCGATGGGCGAGGCGATCTGGCGAAGCCCGCCCGTGCGCTTTGGGATCTCAAACCGAACGTAGCGGCGGTCGTCGGGAAACTCGTAGAGGACGCGGGCGAGGTGGCGGGCGTTGGTTCCCAAAAGACGCGCGACGTCTTTCGCCGTCTCCAATCGTTTCTCGCCAAAAGCCGACGGGGGCTGCTGGGTTTCCGGCGGTTGCGGTTCTGCGGTCATAAGTCGGCGTCTCGCCCCTCGTACTTTGAGGAAAGCAGAGGGGTCTTTAGACCCCTCTGCTTAAGGACGTTGGTTCTTCGGGCGGCCGGAACGCCGCCGACATAGAAGGACGAGACGCCTTAGGGGTGATATCGGAGCGTCCGGCGGCCACATGTCAAGCGCGCCCATTTTCGCCGGATTTCCGCCGCATCAGCGCGCTGAAGTTGAGCCAAATCCAAAACAGAAGAGGGGGGAAGAGATGCGACATTGGCTCGCCGGAGTTCTCGCAGCGCTCGCTGCGACGACGATTGCAGGCGCCCAAGACGCCGCGCCGAAACCCGTGCCCATGATCGTCGGGGGAGAGCCTGACTACGACGCCTGCGGCGCGGTCGGCGAGGTGCGCGGCCTCAACCCGCAAGGCGACGGCTTTCTCGCCGTGCGCTCAGGCCCGGGAACCGACTATCCGCAGATCTCCGCTTTATATGAGCGGAATTTGGTCGTTTTGTGCGCGCGGATCGGCGACTGGGTCGGGGTGGCGTTTCCCGAAGAAGGGAACCCCGACCAAGATTGCGGACTGGGTTCGCCGATTTCTGAACCGCGCGCCTATGTCGGACCGTGCAATTGGGGGTGGGCGCACCAAAATTGGATCACGCTGATCGCGGGGTGAGATGGGCCGGTTTCTGTTGCGCTTGGTTTTGGTCGTCGCGTTCAATCCTGGCGCTTGGCTCGTGCTCGCCGGCGGTTTGGGCGCGCTTGGGGTGCTCGCCGTGGAACGCGGCTGGATTGAAACGCCGGTGCACGCCGCGCTTGAGGGTGCGCCCCCCGCCGCGCTTCACGACACGTTCTATGTTCAGCGGGAGCTCGATCGCCTGTACCTGCTCGCCGCAGCGACGGCCGGCTTAGGCCTGCTCCTGGTCCTGCTCGGTTTTCTCAGGCGTCTGCGGAGCGTGGTGGGACGCGTTCTCCTATGGGGAGCGGGGCTTTCCTTCTTGACCGGCATGGGCGGTTTTCTCGCGCCCGCGCTCGGCTTTATCCGCCAACCTCAGCCGACCCGTTACTTGGAACTCGCAGAACTCCAGCGCGGCGTCACCGTGCTTGGCTTGCCCGCCGGGGATTGGCCGGCGCTGGGCGGGGCGGCGAGCGGCGTGTTCTTGTTGTTCGCCATAGCGCGCGGCCTTCTCTGGCGCCTCTAGGAGAGCGGCCAGGAGCCGAGCCCGGCGAAGACCTTGCGCGTCCGCGCAGCCGCGCGGCAGTCTGCGCGGCCTTTCGCATCGATCTCCCAAGGGTTCCGCTATGTCCAAACGCGTCGCCGTCCTTCTCGGCGGGTTTTCCCCTGAGCGCGAAGTGTCGCTTGTCAGCGGCCGCGCCTGCGCCCAAGCGCTGGTCCGCAAAGGCTACGACGCCATCGAGGTCGACCCTGAGCCCCACCTTCTCGCCCAGCTGCACGCAGCGGACCCCGACGTCGTTTTCAACGCCTTGCATGGGGAATGGGGCGAGGACGGTCGGGTTCAGGGGGTGTTGGAGTATTTCCAGCGGCCCTACACCCATTCAGGCGTGCTCGCTTCAGCGCTAGCCATGGACAAGACCATGGCCAAGGTCTTTTTCGCTCAGGCCGGTTTGGACACGCCGCGAGGCGCGATCGTTCCGCGTGCTGATCTCGCCGCCCATCCTATGGACCCGCCTTACGTGGTGAAGCCGAACGCGCAAGGGTCGAGCGTGGGCGTATTTATTGTTCGGGAGGGCGACAATCGGCCGCCCGAAGTTCTGGCGGGGAAGGACTGGACGCTTGGCGACGCGCTGTTGGTCGAGGAGTTCATTCCAGGGCGGGAACTGACCGTCACGGTGTTGCACGACCGTCCGCTTGCGGTGACCGAGATCGTCACCGACGCCGCGTTTTATGACTATGACGCGAAATACGCCGCGGGCGGCTCACGGCACATTCTGCCCGCAGAGGTGAGCACTGAATTGGAGCGGCGCTGCTTTGACGCTGCGCTTAAAGCGCATGAGGCGTTGGGGTGCCGCGGCATGACGCGGGCGGATTTTCGCTACGATCCCGCCGAAGATCGTTTGGCGTTACTTGAAGTTAATACCCAACCCGGCATGACGGAAACGTCCCTGGCGCCGGAACAGGCCGGACATGCCGGGATGCCGTTCGACGATCTTGTCGCGTGGATAACAGAGGACGCCTCTTGTCCAAGGTGACCCGCCATCAACGCCCTCGAAAGGGCCCGCGCAAAGCCGCCCGACGTGTGCGCGAGGAGACCGACGCGCCGCCGCACGCGCCGCCGCATCCGCGCCCGCAGGCCGCGACCGCCGCGCGCGCCTGGATGGCCGCACGCGTGCGAGAGACCCGCTATCGCAGCCCCGCTCGCGCAGGGTTTCTGCTGATCGCGACATTGTCCGCCATGGTCATCGTCGCGGCTTGGATGGCCGGGGTGTTGGGAGACATGACCGCGGCGGCGCGCCAATTCAGCGAAAACCGCCTGGCGGCCTCGGGGTTTGTGCTCGAACATGTCGATATCCGCGGCGCCGCGCGCACCGATCTCGCCGAAATCCGCCGCCGATTGATGGTGGAAGACGGCGAACTCATTTTCCATTTCGACCCCCATGCCGCCCAGGAGAGCATCGCCGCGCTGCCTTGGGTGCGCCACACCTCCGTTTTGCGGCTCTTGCCCAACCGCATCGTGGTCATCGTTGAAGAACGCGAGCCGCTTGCGCTGTGGCGGGGAGGCGCGGGCCGTCGCCTGCAAGTTCTTGACGACACAGGCGCACCCATCACAGGCGCTCGCCCTGGCGACCACGCCGGGCTCATCGTCGTGGAGGGCGGCGGCGCGCCTGCGGCTGCGCCCGCGCTCGCCGTCGCACTATCGCGGTTCCCCGAACTTGCCGACCGCGCGGCCGGCTTCCGCCGGGTGAGCGCGCGGCGCTGGTCGATGCTTCTTGATGACGGCGCGGAAGTCTTGTTGCCCGCCCGCACGGCGGCGGGGTTGGAGCGTCTGCAGTCGCTGCAAGACCAGGAACGCATTCTGGATTGGCCGTTCGAAGCGCTTGATCTGCGCAATGGCGATTTGATGGTCCGGGCGCGCCCCGCCCAGCCGCGCGGCCGCGGCGCTTAAGGAGGAAGACGGACGTGTTCGGCACCAACCGTTCCGGCGCCGGTGTGGCGCAGCGTCCCGGCGTCCTCGCCGCGCTTGATGTCGGCTCTTCGAAAATCACCTGCCTGATCGCCCGCGCCGAGCGCGGCGAGACCCTTCAGGTCGTCGGCTGCGGTTCCGCGGAGAGCGAAGGGGTGCGTGCGGGCGGGGTTGTGGATCTGCGTCCCACCGAAACCGCTATTCGCGCGGCGGTGGAGGAAGCCGAACGCATGGCCGGCGCGGCGGTGAGCCGGGTGTCGGTGGCGTTTTCCGGCGGCGGATTGTGCGGCCGGCTGGTCGCCGCAGAGACCAGCGTTTCGGTCGAGCGACCGGTCAGCGACCGGGACCTGCGCCGCGCGCTCGACGCGGCGGTCCGCTCCTTCGATGAGCCCGACCGCGTGGTGTTGCACGCCATTCCCTTGTGCTGGACCATCGATGAGCATGCCGGCGTGCGCGACCCTCGCGGCATGTTCGGCGCGATGCTGGGCGTGGAGGTTCTCATCGTCTCCGCCCGGCACGGACCGGTGCGCAATCTCACGCTCTGCATCGAAGCCGCCCAGCTCGACATCCGCGCTGTCGTCGCCGCGCCGTACGCTTCCGGGCTTTCGGTGCTGTCGCCCGACGAAATGGCGCTGGGCGCGACCGTCATCGACATGGGCGCCGGGGTCACCGCGGCGGCGACGTTTACGGATGGCGCGCTTGCGCATGTGGAAGTCGTTCCCATCGGCGCAGGCTACGTGTCTCAAGACATCGCGCGGGGTCTTTCGACCCCGCTTGCCGCCGCAGAACGCTTGAAGCGCGCCGAGGGGGCGATATTCGTGGGGCCTGAAGACCCTGATCCGCTCATCCCGTGTCCCCAACTCGGCCAGGAAGACGAAGTCTCCCGGGTGCGACGCTCCGCGCTCGCCGGCATCATCCGGCCCCGCGTTGAGGAGACGTTTGAAGCGCTGCGGGACCGGCTGAAAGCCGTCGACGCCTTCGCCTCCGCAGGGCAGCGAGTGGTCCTGACCGGCGGCGGCGCCTTGCTTGACGGCGCGGCGTTGTTGGCCCGCAACATTCTCGAGAGGCGCGTGCGCGTCGCCGCGCCCCGGCGGGTCGAAGGACCTGACGGAGAGATCCTTGACCCTCAGCTCGCCGCCGCGACAGGCCTTTTGCGCCATACGCTCGAAACGCCGCGGGAGGCGGTCCATGGTCCGCCCCGCGCGCCTCAAGCGACCCAGCGCCGGATACGGCCGCCGGGGAATGGCATGATGCTCGCCCGCGCGCGCGACTGGCTGCGCGAGTGCTTCTAACCGAGCGCCGTTCGCCCGCTTGATCGCGTCCCTCTCGGCTTGGCGGCTGTCTTAACGCGCCATTAACGCTGTCGCTGGACCCTTGCGGTCTAAACGAGAGTCTTTGCGCGAGGGGGCTGCGCGGACGAGGAGAACCACATGGCGACGGTCACGACCTTAAACGCAGTCCGGGAATTGCGGCCGCGTATCGTGGTGTTCGGCGTCGGCGGGGCTGGAGGCAACGCGGTCAACAATATGATCGCGTCTGACCTTGAGGGCGTCCATTTCGTCGTCGCCAACACCGATGCGCAGGCGCTCGTCA
Organism: uncultured Caulobacterales bacterium; assembly: GCA_964483375.1. Taxonomy (GTDB): domain Bacteria; phylum Pseudomonadota; class Alphaproteobacteria; order Caulobacterales; family Maricaulaceae; genus JAUIEH01. Next base: position 152,602 of record CAZABJ010000002.1, on the reverse strand, counting down.
ACGCGCGCGCGCATGACAGGATCCAACTCGGGCCACGGATCACCGAAGGCCTGGGCGCGGGCGCCCGCCCCGAGATCGGCGCGCGCGCGACAGAGGACTCCCTCGACGAAATCCGCGCCCGGCTGGAAGGCGCTCACATGGTGTTTGTCACCGCCGGGATGGGCGGGGGAACGGGCACCGGCGGCGCGCCCATCATCGCGCAGGCGGCGCGGGAGATGGGCGTCCTGTGCGTGGGCGTCGTGACCATGCCGTTTTCCTACGAAGGCGATCGGCGCTCGGCGATTGCTGTTGAGGGTCTGGACCGCCTCGCCGAGACGGTCGACACGCTCATCGTCGTGCCGAACCAAAACTTGTTCCGCGTCATCAGTCCCAGCACCCCGCTCACCGAAGCCTTCGCCATCGCTGACGAAGTGCTGCATGCGGGCGTGCGGAGCGTTACCGATCTCATCACCCGCCCTGGCCTCATCAATCTCGATTTCGCCGACGTGCGCACGATTATGGAAGAGATGGGCTCGGCGATGATGGGGGCGGGCGAGGCCGCTGGGGACAATCGCGCCTGCGACGCCGCCCACGCTGCGATCTCCAATCCGCTCTTGGACAATGCGAGCCTTCGCGGGGCGCGCGGCGTGCTTATCAACATCACCGGCGGCGCCGACCTCACCCTCTTCGATGTTGAGGAGGCGACCAATGAAATCCGCGCCGAAGTCGATGAGGAGGCCACCGTCATCATCGGTTCGGCCTTCGACCAGGCGCTTGACGGCCAGGTGCGGGTTTCGGTCCTGGCGACGGGATTAGCCGAGGGTCTCAACAGCGGGGAAGCCGACGGCGCCGCGCGCGCGCCGGCTTACGCCGAGACCGCCGACGCCGCCGAACCGGATCGCGAGACCGCCCCCCCGCGGCTAGGCGCATCGGAGGCGAGCGAACGCGCCGGCGGCGGGTTTGCGTTTTTCGGACGTCGGCGCGGGGCGAAGGATGACGCTTCCGCAGTTAAAGACGACCCAGGCTTCGGCCCGACGGAAGACACGAGGCGCGACGCGGGCGATGGCGGCTTAGACGAGGCAGAGCTTGAGATTCCCGCCTTTCTACGTCGCCAAGCCGGCTGAACCCGACCGTGTCGCCGCGGACTTTGTTACGCTGCGGGTTACAATCGGCAACACAAGGTTATTTGCTGCGCCGCAATTGCGCTGATACCTCCGAGATAACGCCCGTGGGGAAAACAGCTGGGCGAGCGGGCGGGGTGTGCGGGTGACGCAACAGAGAACTTTAGCGCGGACTGTGCGCTGCGCGGGACAGGGGCTCCATAGCGGGCGACCTTCGACGATCGCGATCAAACCCGCGGGGGCGAACGCAGGGTTCGCCTTCCGGCGCGTGGATCTTCCCGCCGAGGACAATCTCATCCTGGTCAATTCCGACGCCGTGCAGGACACCCGGTTGGCGACCACGTTGGGCAACGCCGCCGGCGCCCAAGTGCAGACGTCGGAGCATGTGCTCGCCGCGCTGGTGGGCATGGGCGTCGACAACGCCGTGATTGAAATCGACGGACCCGAACCCCCCGCTATGGACGGCAGCTCAGCGCCGTTCGCGCGCCTCATCGCCGAGGCGGGCTTGCGCAATCTTGGCGCGCCGCGCCGCGCGCTGCGCGTGCTCAAGCCTGTGGAAGTCTTCCATGAGGGCAAGCGCGCGCGCCTCGAGCCGTGCGGGCGCTATGAGATCGACGTGACGATCGATTATCCGGCGAGCGTCATTGGCCGCCAGCGGGTTCGCTTCGCGCCGAATCCCAAGTTTTTCTTGGAGGACGTCGCGCCGGCCCGGACATTCGGCTTCCATGACGAAGTCGAAGCGCTTCGCAAGCGCGGCCTTGCGCTGGGCGGTTCGTTAGAGAACGCCGTGGTCATTCGCGACGACGCGGTGATGAACGCCGAGGGCCTTCGGTTTGCGGACGAGTTCGCTCGGCATAAGGCGCTCGACGCGCTGGGCGATTTGGCTGTCGCGGGGGCTTGGATGATCGGTCGCCTTGTCACTGAGCGCGGCGGGCACGACATGAACCACCGCGTTTTGCGGGCGTTGCTTGCGCGCCGGGACGCCTGGCGCATTGAGACGATGACGTCGTTTGAGACGCCCGCCAACGACGTCCTGGCCGATGCGCGGCCGGACATCGCCGCAGCGGCGGCTCAGGCCTAAAATCCCTTAATCGGCTTTTGAAGAGGGCGAGCGGTCAGTCTCGCCCTGCGTCGGCGGCTTGACCATTGGCGTCTTCTGTCGAACGCGCCTCTTCGCGGCCGGCGCTGCTCAGGTTTTTCACCAGACTCAGCACAGCGGCGCGCACGCCCTGGTCGTCGATTTGTTGGAAGTGGCGCACCAAGTCGATGACCGCCCGGCTCGACGAGCCCTGCCGTGGGGCTTCTTCGGAATGGCCAAGGGCATCCAAGCCGCTAAAGAAATGAGACACGTCCACATCCAAGCGCCGCGCGATTTGATAGAGGCGGCCTGCGCTCACGCGATTGGCTCCGGTCTCATATTTCTGGATCTGCTGATAAGAAATCTGCAGCGCTTCGGCCAATTGCTCTTGGGTGAATCCCAAAAGAGTGCGGCGTTGGCGAATCCGTTCTCCGACATGCTGGTCGACGACCACAGCGAGACGGCCGCCTGAAAAGCTCAACTGATCCATCGTCGATCTTCCCTCGACGTTGTGTCGCGTAACGGCGACAGTGTGCGTATATCGCGGTTGGTGTGACTATATGCCTGCGGGGCTGGCTTTCAACGCGTGGGAGTGAAGCTCAGAGCAAAACGCCCAGACAATGCGGCGCCTCACGCTTCATCCCGGCTCCGCAATGGTCTAGAAGCGAGGACGACACACGATTCAGACACGAAGCGACGGGGTGTTTCTCATGGCGGCGAACAAGCTGCGCATCGCGATTTTGCTGGCGACGGCCGCCGCTGTGGCCACGGGTTGCGCGAACCGACGCGACCAACAGCTCGCTTACGTCGAACGCCCCGCAGAAGTGATCTACAACGAGGCGTACGATCAAATCGAACGCCAGCGCTTCCGCGAAGCGCAACAGCTTTTCGACGAGGTCGAGCGCCAGCATCCCTATTCCGAATGGGCGCGCCGCGCGATCATGATGGCCGCCTTCGCCGCGTATGAGCGCGGGGACTATGACGGCGCGATCCAAGCGTCGGAGCGCTATATCGCGCTGTACCCCAGCGGGCAGACCACGGCGTACGCCTACTATCTGGTCGCCATCAGCTACTACGAACAAATTCTCGACGTCGGCCGGGACCAGCGCATCACCCAACAGGCGCTCGCTGCGCTTGAACAAGTCGTGCGCCGCTATCCCAACAGCGAATATGCGCGGGACGCGCGGCTCAAAATCGACCTGACCCGCGATCACCTCGCGGGCAAAGAAATGGATATCGGCCGCTGGTATCTGCGCCGCGGCCACCATCTCGCGGCGATCAATCGGTTCCGTCGCGTCGTGGATGAATACCAAACCACCAGCCATGTGCCCGAAGCGATGCACCGGCTTGTCGAGGCTTACGTCTCGATCGGAATTTTGGAGGAGGCCCGTCAGGTCGCCTCGGTGCTCGGCTACAACTATCCCGGCTCGAACTGGTACTCCGACAGCTACAATCTGTTGTCCCGCGAAGGCGTGGTCGTCGCCGCAACGGGTGAAGCGCAAGAGCCGGAGCAACAGCGCCGTTCCTGGTGGGGCCGCACGGTCGGCCGCTTGTTCTAGGCCGTCGTCGCGTCGGAGCATCGCGCGGGGGTGATGGCGAAAGCGGCGTTGAAAGATGTCGAAGCCCTGAGCGAGGAGGAGGCGGCTGTCGAGCTCGCCCGCCTCGCCAAGGAAATTGCGCGCCACGACCGAGCGTATTTTCAAGACGATGCGCCGGCGATCTCAGACGCCGCCTATGACGCGCTGCGCGCGCGCAACGCCGCGATCGAGCAGCGCTTCCCGCAGTTGAAACGCGCGGACAGCCCCGCCGAGCGGGTGGGCGCGGCTCCAGCCGATGGGTTCGCCAAAGCGCGTCACGGCGCGCCGATGCTCTCGCTCGACAACGCCTTTGATGATGAGGATCTGGCGGACTTCATCGACCGGGTGCGCCGGTTTTTGAACCTTGGCGCAGGGGAAGTCGTCGCGGTGACGGCTGAGCCCAAGATTGACGGGCTGTCGCTCTCGCTCCTGTATCAGGGCGGCGTGCTTCTCCGGGCGGCGACCCGGGGCGATGGCCGGGAGGGCGAGGACGTCACCGCAAACGCGCGAACCATCGCGGATATCCCCAAGCATTTGGCCGGAGAGGGGTGGCCCGAGAGCATCGAAATCCGTGGTGAGATTTATCTGCGCCACGAAGACTTTGCGGCGATGAACGCGCGGCAGGCTGAGGCTGGGCTGCCGGAATACAAAAATCCGCGCAACGCCGCGGCTGGGTCCTTGCGCCAAATCGATCCGACCGTCACGGCCGGCCGGCCGCTGAAATTCTTCGCCTATGCGTGGGGGGCCGCGAGCGCCCCGTTTGCAGACTCCCAAAGGGAAGCGGTCGCGGCCCTGGCGCGTTGGGGGTTCGTCACAAATGACGACTTCTCCCTCCGCCACGCTCAGGTTCTTGAGCGCGACGTCGGGGACGGCAAGACCGCGCTCGCCGCAGAGATCGCCGACTTGGCGGAGGCCCATCGCAGCCTTGAGGCCCGGCGCGCCGATCTCGGTTACGACATCGACGGGGTCGTATTCAAAATCAATCGGCTGGACTGGCAGGAACGGCTCGGCTTCATCTCCCGCGCGCCGCGCTGGGCGATCGCCCGGAAATTCCCCCCCGAACAGGCGCAAACCACCCTTGAAGCCATAGAGATTCAGGTCGGGCGCACCGGCGCGTTGACCCCAGTGGCGAAGCTATCCCCCGTCACGGTGGGCGGGGTCGTGGTCTCCAACGCCACGCTTCACAACGAGGACTATGTCGCGGGCCGCGGCCGCAAGGGAGAGCCCGTCTTTGGCGGGGCCGACCTCCGCGCCGGGGACCGGGTGGTGGTGCAGCGGGCCGGCGACGTGATCCCGCAGGTGGTCGCCGTGCTCGATGCGGACCGTGACGGACGGGGCGCGCCATTTGCGTTTCCTCGCCAGTGTCCCTGTCCGCTGAAGACGCCGGTGATGCGTGAGAAGACCGCAGGCGGCGTCGACAGCGCGGTGCAGCGCTGCTCGGGCGAGTTCGCTTGTCCGTACCAACGCGTTGAGCACTTGGTGCATTTCGTGTCGCGCAAAGCGGTCGATATCGACGGCCTGGGCGAAAAGCAGATCCGCGCTTTCTACGATGATGGGACCGTCAAGGAACCAGCGGAGATTTATGCGCTCGCCGCTCGCAATGACGCGCTGAAATTGGAGGAGCGTGAAGGGTGGGGACCGAAGTCCGTCCAGAACCTCTTCGCCGCCATTGAAGCGCGCCGTGCGATCCCGCTGACCCGCTTTTTGAATGCGCTTGGCGTCCGGCATGTGGGGGAAGGGACCGCGGATTTGTTGGCGCGGGCCTATGGGAGCTGGACAGCGTTTGCAGAGGCGGCTGGCAAACTCGCCGAGGGAGACGAAGACGAGCGCGCCGCCTTTCTCGCGATTGACGGCGTCGGCGAGACCGCCGCGGATGCTTTGGCCGCGTTTTTCGCCGAAGCGCACAATCTCGGCGTTTTGGAACGCTTGCTCGCCGAGGTCACGGTGAAGGACGCCGATGCGACAGCCGGGGACAGCCCGGTCGCCGGCAAAACGGTGGTGTTCACCGGAACGCTTGAGCGCTTGACCCGGGACGAGGCGAAAGCCATGGCCCAACGCCTCGGCGCGAAGGTCGCCGGTTCGGTGTCGGCGAAGACGGACTATCTGGTGGCCGGTCCAGGGGCGGGTTCAAAACTTAAAAAGGCCCAAGAGGCCGGCGTCGCAACGCTGACCGAAGACGAGTGGTTCGCGCTTGTCGGGCGGTAGGGGAGCGGAGCGCACGAACACGGCTTAACGCATCGGCGGGATGGCTTCCGCCATTTTCGAGATTTGTGCGTAATCGACCAAATCGACATTGATCGGGGCCCGAACAGCGCTGATAGTCCTACAACATCCCAAATTGTAGGAGCATGGCGCGTGACCGCATCCCTCTCTCGTATTCTTCTGGCCACCGATTTGTCCGCACGGTCTGACCGTGCGTTGGCGCGCGCCACCCAGCTTGCAGACCAAACCGGCTGCGCGCTGAGCATCGTGCATGTGGTCGACGAAGAAGCTCCCGACCGGGTGCGAGACGCCGCCACGCGCCAAGCGCAGGCGGAGATCGGGGCGTCTCTCGCCCGTATCGCGCCCGCGTTGGATGAGCGCTGCGTCATTGAAATCGTCGCAGGCTCGGGGGCGCGCAGCATCTTAGAGGTGGTTGAGCGGTCGAACGTGGACCTCTTGGTGCTTGGCCTCCATCGCAACGAAACCGCCGCCAGCGCGCTGATCGGCTCTACGATCGAGCGCAGCTTGCGCCTGGGATCGGCCCCGGTTCTTGTGGTGAAAAGCGCCGCGGACGGTCCTTATCGGAAGGTCTTGGCCGCGACGGACTTTTCCGCGCCGGCCCGGCGGGCGCTCGAGGTCGCTCATTTGGTCGCGCCCGAAGCCGCGATCACGCTCAGCCACGCTTATCAAACGCCGTTCCCTGGGTTGTTGGGCGAGGACACCCGCCGCGACGTCGCCGCCCGTCACCGGGCAGAGCTTGAAGAAACGGCCGACGCTTTGCGGGCGGCGCTGAATCCGAGCGCGGCGGCATTGGTGACGATGGACATCGAGGAAGGCGACCCGATCGCCGTCCTGAGCGACGCCGCGGACCGGCTTAAACCCAATCTTCTCGCGCTTGGCGCGTTGGGCCGGCTTGGACCGGCAAGCGCGCTTCTGGGCGGCGTGGCTCGGCATTTCTTGCGACATCCCCCTTGCGACATCCTCGCGGTGCGCGGGCTGTAATTTGGGCCGCCCCAGCGCAGCGACGCCGTGAGACGCAGCCGTTCCCGTCCGCCGGCGGTTTCCGCCCGGACGGGCGTGGGCGCCGTCGCTGCGTCGGATTAATCCTGGCCCTTCACAATGGGGTCCGCAGGCGTCAAACCTTTGGGCCTGAGGGGAAGAGCGGGATTGCAGGCCATGACGCGCTACGTGCCGCGCTTTTTGCGCTTTTTGTGGATGACGGCGATCAACCTGTCGCTCATGACCGCAGGCGCTGCGCTTGTGGGCGCGGCCAGCCTTTGCACGGTCGCGGTCGCGGTTTACGCAACGACGGTGTGGGATGCGGAACTGCTCGGGCGCGTCTTGTTTTTCGGACTGCTGGCCCTGCTCGTTCTTGCGCCGATCGTGCTGACATACTTCCTCATCCGAGTGTCGTTCCGGATCTTTTCGGGCGAGCGGACAAAGTACTCGACGGCGCGGAAACGGCGGTTGTTGTTGATGTACGGAGCGTTCGTCACCGCCTATGTGGGCGTGGTGATGCTCGCCTCCATCCCCGGGGTGAACCTCTTCATCGGCGTGGACGCGAGCGAGGCGACCTGGTCCAGCCTGCGTCAGGCCATGTTCGTGGTGCTCGACAACGTTATGAAGGGCGCTCTGTTAGACCTCGCAGAGTCGTTTGACTGGAACATCCTGTCCTATGAGCCGAGCAACGCCTTTGGCGGCGCGTTGGTGTTCCATATGCGCTCGGTGTCGAGCTTGGTGTTGGTGAATATCCTGAAGCTCAGCTGGGACGAGGCGGAGACGCCTTTGAGCCAGCGACGGGACCGGGGCGGACGCGGCGACGAAGCCGACAAGGCCGAAGAAACCGCAGCGTCATAAAGGAGCGCATTGGGCTTCAAGCCAGGTTTTCGCTTCGCCGCCGACCCGGGGACCGATCTCGTCCCAAACCCGTGCGTGGTAACGGTTCACCCAATCCCGCTCGTCCTTGGTGAGCAGCCGTTTTTGGATCAGGCCGCGCTCCAACGGCGCCAAAGTCAGCGTTTCAAAACCGAGCATCTTTCGGTCGCCGCCTTCGATTTCGCTCGGCGGGGCGACGGCTTGGAGGTTCTCGATCCGGATGCCGTATCCGCCAGGTTTGTAGTAGCCCGGCTCGTTGGAAACGATCATGCCGGGCATAAGCGGCGTAGGAGAGAGCGCGCGGGCGATGCGCTGGGGGCCTTCATGCACGCCCAAATAACTGCCCACGCCGTGCCCGGTGCCATGATCGTAATCCAGCCCGGCGTTCCACAACGCCGCCCGGGCCAAAGCGTCCAGATGCGCGCCCGCCGTGCCTTCTGGGAATCGGATGACGGAAAGCGCGATATGGCCTTTGAGAACCAGCGTGTAGCGGTCGCGCATCTCTGGTTTCGGCCGCCCGATCGCCACGGTCCGGGTGACGTCCGTCGTCCCATCGGGGTACTGGCCGCCGGAATCGATGAGATAGAGCGAGCCCCGCTTGAGTTTTCGGTTTGAGGCCGTCGAAACCCGATAATGCGGCAGCGCGCTGTTCGGTCCCGCCGCAGAGATGGACTCAAAGCTCAAATCTCTCAGTTCAGGCAGCGTGCGCCGGAGTTCCTCCAGCTTTGTCGCGGCGACGATCTCATCCATCGTTCCCGATTGGCCTTCGGTCGCAAGCCAGTGGAGGAACATCGTCAGCACGGCGCCGTCGCGGCGATGGGCTTCGCGGGCGCCCTCAAGTTCAACCGCGTTTTTGCACGCCCGCGGGAGGGAGCAGGGATCCTCGCCCCGATGCACCGTCGCGTTTGCGTCGCCCAACGCTGAGAACACCCATGCTGAGCTTTGCGCCGGATCCACCAAAACGCGTTGGTCCGATAGCGCGGCCAAGCCTTGCGCGAACTCCGATTCCGGACGGATCGAAATCTGATTGCCCAGATGGGCGCGCACCGCGGCGGTCACTTTGTCGGGGTGGACGAACAACGCCGCGGAGGCGTCTTTGCGGAGGATCGCCGCGCCCAGCGGCAGCGGCGTGTGGGCGACGTCGCCGCCGCGAATATTGAACAGCCAGGCCAAGGACGCAGGCGCGGTCAGAACCGCGGCGTCCAAGCCCTGCTGCGCCAAGGAGCCGCTGAGCCGTTCGCGTTTTTCGGCGTGCGGCTCGCCGGCGAATGTGTCGGGATGCACGACGATTTCGGCCAGCGGCTGAGCCGGGCGGTCTTTCCAAGCGATGTCGACCGGATTTTCGGTGACGGCGACCAACACCGCACCCGCTTTCGCCGCGGCTTCGGCCAAGGGGCGAACCGAGGCGGGGCTATGCAGCTTGGGATCATAGCCGATGCGAAGGCCTTCCGAGGCGTTGGCGGCGATCCACTTCGCCGGCCCCTCCGAAACCAAATCGCAAACCTCAAAAAGGGTTTCGTCGGTTTGCGCGCCGCCTTGCACGGTGTAGCGACCGTCGACGAATAACACCGCGACATCGGCGAGTATCAGCGCTGCGCCCGCCGAGCCGGTGAACCCGGTCGCCCAAGCCAGCCGCTCGTTCGCCTCAGGCAGATACTCGTTTTGGTATTCGTCCTCATGGGGGATGAGGAACCCGTCGAGCCCGGCCTTGGCGAGCGCGGCGCGGAGTTTGGGCAGGTTGCGGCGACCGACCTTGGGCCCGCCCTTGACGTCAAAGCTCTGGAACATGGCTCAAGACGGTACGCGCGCGGCCGGAATACGGCAATATTGGGGTGTCATGCCTTGGATCACGGCGTTTGCGCATATCTGTCCTGACGTTCTGACTATTCCCGATAAGATCGTTTCAGCACATATCGCAATCATAACAAATCTGTTCGGTCGTCTTTAACCGCTAACAACAAAAAAGGTGCCTCCCAATGACGCTTGCTGCTCTGGAAGCCAACGCCGCCGCCCGCGCTGAAGACCGCGTGAGCTCCGTCGATCCCGCTGCGTATCTCGAAGCGCAAGGCGTGACCGCGCGCGTCGATGCGGTCATCACGGGCATGGGCGCGAATGACGGCGTCGCGCCGGTGAACGACGTGGCTGCGCCGCGCGCCCGCGTGCTCATGAAACGTCGCGAGCGCGCTGTGCGCCGCGCCAACCGCGCGATCTAAGCCGCTCTCACGGCTTGCGAAACACCAGCGTCGCCCATCCTTCGAGGATGAGGCGGCGTTGACGCATGAGCCCGCGCGATACATAGGCCGGGGCGACGCCCCGTTCTTGATGCGCCATCAGGCCGGACAGGATGACGTGTCCGCCTGGGGCCGCCGCTCCGGCGATATCGGGCGCCAGCTCAACCAGCGGCCCCGCCAAAATATTGGCGAAAATCAAATCAAAGCGACGGCCGCGGATGCGCGCGTCCCGCAATCCGTCGGCCTCAATCACGTCGACCTGCGCGTTGACGGCGTTGTCCCGCACATTGTCCGCCGCGGTGCGCACGGCGTCTTCATCGATATCGCAAGCAAGCGCCTCGGCGCGCGCCGTTTTGGCCGCCGCCACCGCCAGCGCGCCCGTCCCGGTTCCCACATCCAGCACCGTGCGCGGCCGAAAACGCTTCAATAGGTCGGACAGCGCCAGAAGGCAGCCCTTGGTGGTGCCGTGATGCCCTGTGCCGAACGCTTCCCCCGCATCGATAAGCAGGTTGACCACACCGCCCTTGCGCGGTCGGTCGTGAGAGCCATGGAGCCGAAATCGGCCGGCCTCCACAGCGGGGAAGCTCTTGAAGGACATGGCGAGCCAGTCCTCCTCAGGGATGGGCCCAAAGGCGATCTCCACCCGCCGGTCGTCGAGCGCCACGGCGGCGCGCACCTCAGAAACGTCCGGCATGCCGTCGAACAACAGCTCTAGGCGCCGATTTTTGGCGTCGTGGTCGAACAACGACACCGCCAGGGCCGCGGGCGGATCCAACTCGCTGATGAGATCGGCGGCGTGGTCCAACAGCTCGCGCGGGCCCACCGCCTCGAGCTTCCAAAGATTAAGCGGGATCATGGGCGGCCAGGAACTCTACAAATTTGGAAAATGCGGGCTCAGCCCGCGATAATTGCAACACCATCGCAGCAATGCAATCGGAAGTCTGGCAAAGGGCGCCGTCTGCAGGTCCTCGCGCGCCTTGGCGTCACGCCATACCGCGGGCGAAGCCGATGACGTCAGGCGTCCTCGAGAAAGCTGTCGAGAACCTTTTTGCGGCCGGCTTTGTCGAAGTCCACCTCGAGCTTGTTGCCTTCGGCGTGCAGGACGTTTCCATAGCCGAACTTCTGATGGAACACCCGCGCCCCAACGCCGAACCGCGCGGGCTCGCCGGCGGTGGCGATCACGCGGCCGTCGCCTTCGATCACCGGCGGGGTCCGGGCGCCGGACGCGCGCGCCTTCTGCATCCGCCGCCAACCGGGGCTTTCATAAGTGGAGCGGAAGCCGTCGCCCGCTTCGCCCACGCCGAAAGCTGAAGTCGGCTCAGGCGTTTCATAGCCCGTCTCCGAACGAGCCTCGACAACCTCGGGCGGGAGCTCGTCGACAAAGCGCGACGGCAAGACCGATTGCCATCGACCGAAGACCTGGCGATTAGCGGCGAAGTAAATGACCGCCCGCTCTCGGGCGCGCGTCAGGCCCACATAGGCCAGCCGGCGCTCCTCTTCGAGCCCCGCCGCGCCGCTTTCATCAAGCGCGCGCTGGGAAGGAAACACCGTTTCCTCCCAGCCGGGCAGGAAGACCTGCGGAAACTCCAGCCCCTTCGCGGCATGCAGGGTCATAAGCCAGACTTCGTCGTCAGTGTCCTCGCCCTCAAGCTCGCTCACCAAGGCGACATGTTCGAGGTAAGCCTCCAGCGTGCCGTAATCTCCCATGGAGCGGACGAGTTCTTTCAAGTTGTCGAGCCGCGTTTGTGCTTGGGGGCTCTTGTCTTCCCGCCACATCGCGGTGTAGCCGCTTTCGTCTAGGATTATGGCGGCGAGTTCGTCATGGCGCATGGCGTCGGCTTGGCCCCGCCAGCGTTCGATGTCGGCGAGGAACCGCCGAAGGGCCGAGCGGCCCGGGCCCCGGATTTCGTCGGTTTCGACCAGAAGCTGGGCGGCGCGGGCGAGCGAGGTGCGGCCCGAGCGAGCGGCGGCGGCGATTTTGCGCACGCTGGTGTCGCCGACCCCGCGTTTGGGCGTGTTGACCACGCGTTCGAACGCCAAGTCATCGTCGATGGAGCGCACAAGACGCAGATAGGCGTGGGCGTCGCGGATTTCCTGGCGCTCGAAAAAGCGCGGTCCGCCGACGACCCGGTGGGGGATGGCGCATTGCAGAAAGCGCTCTTCAAAGGCGCGCATTTGCCAGGCCGCGCGCACCAGCACAGCGCAGTCTTTCCGGTGACGGCCGGCCGCGGTCCACGCCTCAATCTCTGATGCGACCGCACGGGCTTCCTCATCGCCGTCCCACACGCCGCGGACCTGGACCTTCTCTCCGCCCTGGGCGTCGGTCCACAGCGTCTTGCCGAGCCGACCCTTATTGGCCGCGATCAGGCCTGATGCGGCGGCGAGGATCGGCTGGGTGGAGCGGTAGTTGCGCTCCAGGCGCACGACTTTTGCGCCGGGGAAGTCTTTTTCAAAGCGTAGGATGTTGTCGACTTCCGCGCCGCGCCAGCCATAGATCGACTGGTCGTCGTCGCCGACGACGCACAAATTATGCGACGCCTGCGCCAGGAGGCGCAGCCAGAGATACTGGGCGACATTCGTGTCCTGATACTCATCGACAAGGAGGTACTTGAATTTTCCGTGGTATTCGGAGAGTACGTCCGTATGGTCGCGAAATACCGACAGGGTGTGCAGCAGCAAGTCGCCGAAGTCCACCGCGTTCAGCGTGGCCAGTCTGTCCTGATAAATCCGATAGAGCCCTGCGCCCTTGCCGTCGCCAAAAGCCCAGCTCTCGCCGTCCGGCACGTCGTCAGGACGCCAGGCGCGGTTTTTCCAGCGATCGATGAGACCGGCGAGATGGCGCGGCGTCCAACGTTTTTCGTCGACGCCTTCGGCTTGAAGGATTTGTTTGATGAGGCGCAGCTGGTCATCGGTATCGAGGATGGTGAAGCTGGGCGTGAGCCCGACCAGCTCTGCGTGACGGCGCAGAATCTGCGCGGACACCGAGTGAAACGTGCCCAACCAGCGCAGGTCGTCGGCCTGCGGGCCGACAAGCTGCGCCACGCGCTCGCGCATTTCGCGCGCGGCCTTATTGGTGAACGTGACCGCCAAAATCTGGGAGGGCCACGCCTTCCCGGTCGAGAGGATATGGGCGAGCCGCGCGGTGAGCACGCGCGTCTTGCCCGTGCCCGCGCCGGCGAGCACCAGAAGCGGCCCCTCCAGTGTCTCCGCAGCGTCACGCTGCTCAGGGTTCAACCCGTCGAGATACGGCGTCGGCGCTTGCGCGCGGGCGAGGTCAGAGATTTTCGGCTTTGCCGCGGTCATGGGCGCGCGTCGGCCTCTTATGGGAATCGCAAGTGAACGGAACATAGCACGTACGATACGGCGCTGGTCGAGGCCGGTCGCCACCCTTTGTGGGGAACCTCGCCGCTGAGCCGGCGCGGGGCCGAGCGGCGCGCGGTCTCAGCCTTGCGGCGGCGCGCGGGATAACGCCGCCCCGGCGGTCATCGTCAGCCCCAGAACGCATAGCGCGCCGGCCGCGGCGTACGCCGCGGCGTCGGCGGCTTGCGGCGCGCCGGGAAAGAACAGGCGGAACGCGCCGCCTGCGGCCAGAAGCACGGCGGTCGCCGTCACCGCGCCCGCCCAGAAAGGGCGGAGGCGTCGGTGGAAGCGTAGAATGGCGAGGCCGGCCGCGAACAGCATCATGCCGTTGAGATATGTCAGACGGGGATCGTTCTCGCGCCAAATCTCCATGTTCGCCATCTCAGACAGGCCGACGACGATGGCTATCGGGCCTAGGACCGACGCCAGTCGGCGGGAGAGCATGAGGGTGTCGGATTGCATGGTCTCAGTCGGTATCGCGCCACCGGTCGACGCGCAGCTCTGGGTTATCGGGCAAGCGGATGATGTCGTCGGAGGTCCGCACGGCGTCGAGGTCGCGCCGGGGCTGTGGCGCTTTGCGCTTTGGCGGCGGTTGGGGCGGTTTCGCGGTTCGTTCGGATCGCGTCGTCCGCGCGCCCGGTTCGTCGCTCGCCGGCGCAGCGGGAGGCTTGGCGGCCACGCGCGGTTTCGGTTTGCCCTCTCGCGCCGCCTTCGCAGGCTTTCGGCGGTCGCCGCGCCAGCGTCCGACCTCCGCGATGACATTGGGGTGACGCCACCAGCCATCGGGGGCGTCCCGGCCGCGCTCCGCACGCCAATCCCGTAACCGCGCCGCGGCCGCGAATGTCAGCCGTTCGAGCATCACGAAGGCTGCGAGTGCGACGAGCCAGGGGGTGAGCGCGCGGTTCTCGCCCGCAATCTCAGCGCCTAAAGCCAATGCGGCGTAGCCCGCCCCGCCTGCAGCGCCGAGGATGAGCCAAAACAACCCGCCTCGCAGCGAGATTAGGAAAACCCAGAACAGGGGCGGCGGCCGGCTCATGGCTCCCAACCACACAACCCAGAGCGCGGCGCGTCAATCCGCGCTGGCTTCCTCGCTCACATCTTCCATGTCGGAGACATGCGGGATGGGAAACTCAGCCAATATCCGCGCGACCAGGGCCACCGCAAGCGCCCCAGGGAAGGCGACGGCGAAGACGTTCGCAGCAAAGGTCAGCCCGAAATAGGCCTCCGCCATGAACAAGCGCTCGGGCGCGAAGGTCGTGGCGTGCAGCATCCAGACGGCGTACAGCGTCGCTGCGCCCGCGAGCCCCGTTATGACGCGGCACGCCCAGACATAAACGGTTTCCGCAAGTCCCAAGGCGGCGCTCCCGACGGTCGCCGCTCAGCACGCAAGAACGACGCCGTTTGTTCGCGCCCCTACGGGGCTTTTAAACGCCGTCGGCCTTGAACCCCGCGGCGGTGTGCGAGCCGTCGCAGAAGGGTTTGTTCTGAGAGGCGCCGCACCGGCACAGCGCGACGCGGCGGCCGCGCATGGCGTCCCGCCCGCTGGCGGCGCGCAAGGTCAGCGGTCCCTCCGCAATCAAGGGTCCGTCGGCGATCAGAGTGAATGTGAGCGGTCCAGAGGCCAGCGCGACGTCGCCAGGGTCCGCATCGATGGGGCCTGCGTCCTTGAAACCCGCTTTCACGTGGGATCCGTCACAATAGGGCTTGGTCTTGGAGGCCCCGCATCGGCACAGCGCGGTGCGGGAAACCGCGTCAGCCTCGGCGACGACGACAGCGCCGAAGACGTAAAGCGGTCCGTCGGGGTTCACCTGCACCACGTTTTCCCCGTCGAGCGGGATGTGGGACGAACCGTCGCCTTCGAGCAGACGCGCCGTCAACGCGCCGGAGGGACACCGCGCGACGACTTTCATCGCGACGTCCGTCTCAACGGCGTCGGGCGAGCACCAAGGGTCGTTGGCCACGTCGAACAGCGCTGCGGAGCCGCGGGTGCATTCCGCGGCGTGGATGCAACGATCCCGATCATAGGTGATTTCGACGCTGCGGCCTTTATAGGTGCTGACGCGTTCGCGCATGGCTCGGCTCCCAATGAGGACTAGGGCGACCCCCAGCCTAGCGCGTCGAGGCGCTCAGCGCGATCGCTCCTCATGGGCGTCCACGAGCCGTCGATTGTAGGCGATCAGAGCATCGGCGCGCCGGACATACCCCACAACGGGCTCGTCAGCGCCGCGCGCGCGCACCAGCGCGGAGTCCAGACCTTCCTTTTCTAACAGAGCCAGGGCCTTCCCCAGCGTGTCGGTCTCATAAAGCGACGGCCCCTCGGGAGGGCGTTCCCCGCCAGCAGCGTCGATTGGGGTCATGAAGTCCTTCACCCGCACCGTTTGCAGGATCACCCGCTGGGGCCCCTCGCGCAGGGTGTAGCCATGAGCCTCGATTTGAAGCTGGAAAAACCCAGCGCCGAGGATGCGTTGCACGATGACGGTCGCAAGCGACACCGCGACCAACACCGCCACCGCGGTGTCGTAGCTTTGCGTAAGCTCGAAGGCGATCAGCGTCGTCGACAAGGGCGCAGCGAGCACCGCGCCGCTGAGCGCGCCCATGCCCACCAGCGCATAAAAGCTTGCTGGCGCGAAGGGCGCGTCGCTGAGCTGACCCAGGGCGAGGCCGAACGCTGCGCCCAGAGCCGCGCCCAACAACAAACTCGGCGAAAACACCCCGCCGGGGAAACGGCAGCCGATGCTCAGCGCCGTCGCCAGAAGCTTCAACCCCACAAGCGCCAACAAGGCCCAGAGCCCATAGGCGCCCTTAAGCGCTCCGGCCGTCGCTTCATAGCCGACCCCGAGCGCGAGCGGTTCTTGAACCGCGAATGCGCCAAGCAACACCCCGCCCAAGCTCGGTAGCGCCCAGAGCGGAAGCCCGATGGCGTCCGCCGTTTCGCGGAAGCGCGCCCCGGCAATCAGGATGGCGCGCATGAACGCCACGGCCACAAGCGCGCAAACAGCGCCAAGAAGCGCAGCGCCCGGCAGGTCGACGAACGACATCGACACTTCCACGACGTTCTCAAGAAAGAACGCAGGCTGGTCGCCCAGATGGAACCGCGAAACAAGCGCGGCGGCCGTGGATGAGATGGCCACCGGCGCGATGGCGCGCGGCGCATAATGTCCCAGCACGACCTCAAAGGCGAACACCGCCCCCGCGATCGGCGCATTGAAAGAGGCCGCCACCGCCGCACCCGCGCCGCAGGCCAGAATGATACGGGTCTCCCGCGCCCCCAGCCGCGCCCATCGCCCCATCGCCACGGCGATTGCGCCGCCCAGATGTACGGCGGGTCCTTCGCGGCCGGCTGACGCGCCCCCGCCCAGCGAGGCCGCGGCGGCCAATGAGGAATAGACCGCCGGCGCAAGCGGCGAGCGACCGCCATGGACGGCTCTGGCTTCAATGACGTCGGCGACGCCGAAACCGCGGGTCTCGGGCAGCCATCCCCGGCGCGCGCCAAACCACAAAAACGCCGACACAACGCAGCCGGCCACAATCGGCGTCATCCACGCGCGCCAATAGGGCAAGCTCGCCACATGGCCGGGGAAGTCCCCCACCGATGCGCCGCCGCCATAAAACAGGGACTGAAAACCTTGGATGGCGAGAATAAACGCCAGAGCGGCGTAGCCCACGACGACGCCCACAATGAGCCCGCCGATCCACATCCCCACATCGCCGCTGAGCCGGCTTTGGAAGCCCCGCAACATCCTAGGAGCGCGGGCCAGCCGCCGGCGCGCCAACCGCGTCAGAGCGCGCGCGCGTCGGCCCCCGAATGCCAAAAGCGACGAGCGAGCGGAGGACATGGCCTCATGCTGAGGCGCGACGCAGCCGGGTCAAGATCCAAACGCGCACCGCGCTGGCCAGAGAGCGGCCAGGCGCGGAATCTTCGCGGCGAGAATCGATCTCCGCCACCAGGCGGGCGATCGGCTTGCCCGCCGCCCGCGCTTCAGCCTCAAGAGCGCTCCAGAATTCGGGCTCGAGCGCCAAACTGGTTTTATGGCCGGCGATCGCCAAGGAGCGCTTGACCAAGTGTCCGCTCATCACGTGCGTTCCTCCCAGCACGACGGCTTAGCCGCCGAAGACGTAGCGCACGCCGATCCGAAGCGACAGCGCATCGCCGGAATACTCAGCGAAATCGCCCGGGACAGCGTAAGGGACGGTGAAGTCTTCATACTCGCGGTGCACCGCCTCTCCTACGATTGAGGCGCCGGGCGCGAAGTCATATTCCACGCCAGCACCGATTTCGTAGTAAGAAAACGTATCTTCGAACGCCTGAGTGGTAAGGCCGTCGGTGCGCAACTTGGTGAAGTCCAGCCGGCCCCAGCCGCCCGTGACGTAAATCATCACCGGGGTTTCTTCAAAGGCGTAGCCGATCAAGCCGCGCGCGCCATAGCCGAGGCCGAGATCGACGCTCTCCGCGACACGCTGTTCCACGGGTCCGCCGGCCGTATCAACGGTTTGGGTCGTATCGAACAGGGTCGTCTCAGCGGATTGGCCTTCGATGAAGCCCCCCAGCCCGCCGACCAAATTCCAAGGCAGGGCGACCCGATACATGGCCGCCGCGCCGAAGGCCTCTGCGGTGAGTTCGATGGAGGTCGCGTCCGCCGGGGCGCCGGCGAGAAACACCTGCTCATCCAGGGTGGTTTCATTCAGGCCGAGATAGGCCTCAACCGAAAAGCCCCGTTCGCGGTTCGCACCCGTCGCCTGCGCGTTCGCCGCGCCGGCGATCATTACGGCCGCTCCGGCGGCCGCAGCAAAAGTTCGCATCCCCGTCTCCTGCTTGCGTGCGTCCCCCCGCGTCCCGCGAGGGCTTGATCCATGACGGGACATGCAAGCCGCGGGCCGGCGCGCTGCGAGGAGGAAACGGGACGCGGGCGTGCGAGGAGGGAGAGGGGCAGGCCTGTGTCGGCCGGGCCCCGGCCATGACGCAGGACCGCGCGCCCTGAGGCGCGGGGTCATCCGCGTCGCTTGGCGGCATACGCAGCAACAGGGCAAGAGACGCCGCCCCTGCGGGCGGCGTCGTCAGGGGTGGCGTGGCTGCGCGGAAACGGACCTCAGCGAGGCGCGATCATCAATTCCGGCCGTACGACCCGGTCAAACGCCTCAGCGCTGACGACCCCGAGCGCGAGCGCGGCTTCGCGCAACGTCGTGCCCTCGGCATGCGCCTTTTTGGCGACTGCGGTGGCGTTGTCATAGCCGATGATGGGGGCGAGCGCGGTCACGAGCATTAAGGAGCGATCGACCAACTCGGCGATCCGCCCCTCATTCGCCTCAATGCCCGTGACGCAGCGATCCGCGAAGCTGACCGCCGCATCGGACACCAGCCGGATGGATTGCAGGATCGTGTGCGCCATCATGGGCTTGAAGACGTTCAGCTCGAAATGGCCTTGGCTGCCGGCGAAACCGATCGCGGCGTGGTTCCCATGCACTTTCGCGCAAACCATGGTGAGCGCCTCGGCTTGGGTGGGATTGACCTTGCCCGGCATGATCGAGGAGCCCGGCTCGTTCGCAGGCAGCGAAATTTCGCCCAGTCCCGAGCGCGGGCCTGATCCCATCAGGCGAATGTCATTGGCGATCTTAAACAGCGAGCCGGCGACGGTGGCCACGGCGGCATGAGCGTAGACCACCCCGTCATGGGCGGCGAGCGCCTCGAATTTGTTCGGCGCCGTCACAAAGGGGAGACCGGTGATGTCCGCGGCGTGGCGCGCGAAGGTTTCGGCGAAACCGACCGGGGCGTTGAGCCCGGTTCCCACCGCCGTTCCGCCCTGCGCCAGGGGCCATAGATGTTCGAGCCCCTCGCGCACGCGTCGAACGCCCAGGCTGAGCTGTGCGGCGTAGCCAGAAAATTCCTGACCAAGGGTCAGCGGGGTGGCGTCTTGCAAATGCGTGCGGCCAATTTTGATGATCGCGTCAAAGGCTTCGGCCTTGGCGGCGAGCGCGGCGTGCAAATGCTCGAGCGCCGGTATCAAGCGGCGCACGATTTCTTCCGCGGTCGCGACATGCATCGCGGTGGGGAAGACGTCGTTGGAGGACTGGCTGCGATTGACGTGGTCATTGGGATGGACGGGGTCTTTCGACCCGACCGTTCCCCCCAGCCGTTCAATCGCCAAATTGGCGATCACCTCATTGGCGTTCATGTTCGACTGGGTGCCCGACCCGGTCTGCCAAACCGAAAGCGGAAATTCCGCGTCGCGGCGGCCTTCGACCACTTCCCCCGCCGCCTCCGCGATCGCTTCGGCCAAATGCGGCTCCAACGCGCCCAATTCGCCATTGGACAAAGCGGCTGCGCGTTTCACCACGCCAAGCCCGCGAATAAGCGGGCTGGGCAACCGTTCCTCGCCGATAGGAAAATTCATCAGCGAGCGCGCGGTCTGCGCCCCCCAATATCGGTCGGCGGGCACTTCCAGTTCGCCAAAACTGTCGGTTTCACGGCGCGTGGCGGCGGCGTCAATCATGCGGGACCCTCATACGGCGATTGGCTTCGCCGCGCCGTGTAGCATGGGTGCGCGCCTAGGCCGAGGCGCGCGGCTCCATCCCGGCGAGAGCCAGTGGAGGCGGTCGGGAGGAAGCGGCGAGAAGCTCGCGAAAATCATCGCGCATCGCATCGAACATCGCCGCACGCGCTTGTTCTTTGACTTCCGCCCAGATCCCAAGCTCCAACCCGCAGGTTCCGCAGCTCGCCAGGCTTTCGTCGCAGCCCGGGGTTTCCAGTTCGATTTGCGATCCGCCGCAATGCGAGCAGCTGACAGCGAGCGTGACGGTGTCCATCATCCGTGCCATGACTGTGTCTCCGAATAGAACGTGACTGGAACACTACACAAACTTTTTTGCGGCGCAAGGCCTATGTTCCCACTTTGGTCCGATTCCATCACAGAGTCCGGCTTGACCTTGGCGTGGCAGGGGCGCGGACGGATTCGCATCGCTCAGGTGCAAGACGCCGTGTGGCTGCGCATTGAAGGCCTCACAACGCAAACTCGGGCGTTGAAGCGCGAGGCGGACGGGTTTTTTCGCAAAGAAGCCCGCTGGCTCCGCCCCGCCTATACCGGGGAGTTCAGCGTCGAAATCGGCATTGAAACCACCCCGGCGGCCCCTGTGATGGACGTGGATAACGTCGCCAAAGCCGTTCTCGATTCGATCAAGGGCAGGGTGTTTCGGGACGATAGCCAGGTGAGCAGGCTGCTGGTGGAACGCGCCGCGGGAGAGCGCGCCCGGCTTTGGGTGCGAATGGCGGCGCACCCGTGAGCGGCCGGCTCTTGGTTAGGTCGGCTTTTTGCGAAACGCGTCCAAGCTGACGACTTCGCCCGAACCGGGCTCTGCGGGCGCGGCGGAGGCTTCTTCAGCCTCGGCGGGCTCGTCATCCGGCGGCGCATCGAAGCGCAAAAGGAACTTCGCCGCAGGGTCCGCGAACTCTAAGAGCGAGGCGAAAGGCACCCGGAGATATTTCGGCACGCCGCCGAACTTAAGCGTCACTTCGAACGCGTCTTCCTCGACTGTCAGGTCCCAGAACTGGTGCTCCAAGACGATGGCCATGCGTTCGGGGTGTTGCTGGGTGAGCGCGGGGTCAAGGTCGACGCCGGGCGCCTGGGTGCGGAAGGTGATGAGAAAATGATGCGCCCCTGGCAGCCCGCCTTCTTCGGCCACCCGCCCAAGCGCCTCGCGAACGACGCCGCGCATGGCGCGCTGCGTCATTTCTCGATATCCCATCAAATCAGCCGACACGGACGTTACGAAGCTCCTGCGAACACCGTCGCCAGGGTAGACGCGAGAGCCGCTTAGTCAATCGGCCCGGCGGCCAAGGCCGCGCAGCGAGGGATCGGAATGCCGCGGACGCTCAGACGCATCGTTTTGACGTGTGCGGCTTTGGCGCTGATCGCCGCGGCCGCCAATCCCCGCGCGCTCGCGCCCCCGCCCAGCCCCGGCGATTGCCGTCTGGCGACCGTCGCGTCGAACGGTTTTCACACGACCCTTTACATGCCCGCTGAGGCGTTTCCGCTCGCCGGCCCGCTGCGCGCTGCGTTCCCGTCTGCGCGGTGGTTCGCGATTGGGTGGGGCGATGAGACGTTTTATCGGCAAGGTCCCGGGGTGAGGCGCGCCGTTGATGCGGCGATCCCGCCCAGCCCTAGCGTCTTGCATGTGATCGCGCTCAATCGCCGCCCGGACGAGGCGATCCGGGCGGACACGGTCGATATCGCGCTTTCTCACAGCGGCTTTGCGCAGCTCGCCCAGGACCTTGAGGCGGAAATCGCGCGGGACGCGACGGGCGCGCCGGTGGTGGTTGGCCCGGGCCAATGGCCCGGACGGAGCCTCTATTTTCGTTCGCCCCGGTCGTATCATGCGTTGCAGACATGCAATGTGTGGACGGCGCGCTTGCTCGTCCGGGCCGGCGCGCCGGTGAATGCGCCCATCAGCGCGCCCGCCCAAATCCTGACCGGGCAACTCGCGCTCTTCGCGCCCCGTCGCTGTCCCCCTAGCGACGACCCGGAGGGCGGAGGCTATGCTCTGAGAGACCCTCAATGACGACCATGTCATGGCCCAGCAAGGAGACCGCGGTGGACGCACAGGGCCTGATCCCCGTTTTGGAAACCGAGAGGCTCATCCTTCGCGCCCCGCGTATAGAGGATCTCGACGCCTTCATCGCTCTGCGCGCGGAGTTTCGGGAACACCACGCCATGCCGCCCGACCTCTCGCCCGTGGAGACCTGTTGGCGCCGCTTATTGGCGACGGTGGGGCATTGGGTCGTCGTCGGCTACGGCTATTGGGCCCTTGAGGACAAAGAGAACGGTCATTTCGCCGGCGAGGTCGGCTTTGGGGAGTTCAAGCGCGCGCTGAGCCCGGACTTGGGCGCCGCACCGGAGGCGGGATGGGCGCTTGCGCGTTGGGCGCAGGGCCGCGGCTTGGCGCTGGAGGCGCTCGCCGCCGTGCATCGATGGATTGCCGCTCGCGGGGTCGCGCGCACCGTCTGCATGGTGAGCGTGGGCAATGACCGGTCCATGCGGCTCGCTGCAAAGCTTGATTACCGACAATACGCCCGGGCCCGGTACGACCAGAGCGACGTGGTTCTGCTTGAGCGGTTTGCCGCGTAAGCGGGGGAACAGGGAAAAAGGGAAGTGGGGGCTTCTGTTGCCAGGCGCCCCCGAGCCCCGCCTAGGCGTGCTAAGAGCCTAGGGCTTAAGAGCGGTCAAGCTCTGCTGCATTACGCAGCGAGGAGCTCACGACCTTCAGCAAAGTTGTCGTTGGCAACTATTGCTAGCGGGCTTTTAACGGGGCCCGTCCGAGCGGAAGCAAACGTCTTTACCCGTCCGTCGATCCTATTTCGGCCCCAAGCTCCCGCAACGCCGGGAGATTTGGTGGAGCCGCCGGGTACCGCCCCCGGGTCCGGTCCGGTTATTCCACGCGCGTTTACCGCCATAGTCCGCAAAGCGAACGACTCACATATAAGCCCGACCGGCCCTGAACGAAAGGTGAGCGGTCACAGAAGCACGAGGAGACCCAAAACCACCCACAGCGCGCCGATGGCGAAGACGTATCCGCTGGTGAGCAAGGGGATGCGCCACAGAAGCCCTAACCAGGAGCTTCCATAGAAGCCGCGATCCTGAACGGCGAAGCCGAATATCAAAGGCGCGAGCGTGATCACGAGCGCCCATTCCCCAAGCGTCTCATTCCAACCCAGAAGAATGGTGGAGACGATCATGAGCGCTTGCACGGGCAAAAAAGAAGCGTGCAGATAAAGCGAATAGACAATGTGCTCAATCAACCGGCGCTTGGGATGGAGCACCATGTTCATCAGCACGAAAACGGCGATTATCGCCAGTAAGGCGCGCGCGGCGCCGCGCGAGGCCGCGACTTCGAACCCGGCTGGATCATCAAGCGCAGTCACGAAAGCCGGCCCGATCGCCCGGGTGAGCAAGTCGCCATCCGTCGCCATTTGTTCGAGTAAGCGGGCGCGGAACTCGTCACTGAGAGGGTAGGGCGGCGGCGGCTCTCCGCTGCGGAACCCCGATATGATCAAGTTCCCAAAGCCTTCGCCCGGCGGGGCGTCGGGACCAATTGTGTATTCCAGCGCCACCACCCGAATGTCGAGCGCTGCGACGAAGAGGAAAAACGCTAGGCTGATGAGTACATAGAGGCGGATTGGCGGTGTGTAGGAGGCGCGCTTTCCATCGACATAGTCCCGGGCGACCCGGCCCGGCCGCGTGTAGAGCCGCCTGAGCGTGAACAGAAACTTTCCGTCCCAATCCAGCACGCGACCCAGGACGTCCTGAACAAGCGACCAAATCGGACGACGAATATCGTCTTCGGATTGACCGCAGACTGAGCAAAACGGCCCCGTGAGCGTGGCTCCGCAGTTTGCGCAAAGGCGCTCGGCGTCACTCACGAGGTCAGCCTCGCGGCAGGTTTTCGGCGAGGAACCGCTGGATGTTTTCCCCCATCACTAACCGGATTTCTCGCTCGCTCAGGCCTTCAGCCTGTAGCGCGTCAGTCAACGCGGCGAGTTCTGAAGCGTCAAAGGCCGTCGTCACCGCCCCGTCGAAGTCGGAGCCCAACGCCACATGCTCCGCGCCCACCAGCCGAACGCCATAAGCGATGGCGGAGGCCACGCCGGCGGGGGAGATGTCGCACGCCGCCGCGTTCCAAAAGCCCACGCCGATCAGACCGCCGCCCTCAGCGATGCGCTCCATATAGCTGTCGGGGATGTTGCGAAGCGTTTGGCAATGGCCGCGAAACCCGGTGTGGGAGACCACCACGGGCCGCGTCGCCATGTCCAAGACATCGTCCACCACATTGGGCGAGGCATGGGCGAGATCGACGATGATCGCGCGCTCCTCCATCGCGCGCACGACCTGGCGGCCGAAATCGGTCAACCCGCCCCGGTTCACCCCGTGCAGCGAGCCGCCCAAAAGATTGTCGAAGAAATGCTGCAGCCCCATCATCCGGTAGCCCGCCTGATAGAGCCCCTCAAGGTTATCCAGGTCGCCTTCAATGGCGTGAAGGCCCTCGATCGCCAGCATGCCGCCCATGGCGCGTTCGCCCGCCGCGCGTCGGGACAATAAAAGCGCCAAATCCTCTTGGCTGCGCACCATCATGAAATCGCTTTCCGAGGCCGCAAGCTGCGCCAGACGGGACGCCTGATGCAGCGCCCGGGCATAGGGGCTGGTCCAGGTTTCGCGCGGCCAGCGCTGAGCGAAGCTCAACAGCACGAGGTCGTCGTTTTCCGCGGTGTTGTTGGCGTAGTTCAGCCCCGAAGGAGACAGGGTGACCGCGGAAAACACCTGCAGCCCGACGTTCCCCTCCCGCAGACGCGGCAAGTCCACATGGCCGCGGGTTGAACGACGGGCGGCCGAGCGCCCCCACAACATCGTATCGGCGTGCAAGTCTGCGATGAACAAAGCATCGTGCAGGCGCTGGGCGGCTGCGTCCGCCCGCGGCGGAGCGTTGCGCACCACTTGATTTTGCTGAGATTCCACAATGCCTGGCGCGATTAAGAAGAACCCGGTCGCAGCCAGCGCGACGAACAGGATCACTGCGCCCAATACCGCCTTCATGAGCTTCATCCCCAGGCCCCCCAGTCGCGACGTGGTACGTTATCCCCGCCTCGGCCGGGCGTCGAATCAGCGCAACGGTCGCGCGCTTAACTCTCTTTGTTCGGAGTGTTCGTCATGCGCCTCTATCTCGACCTCCTACGCGACGTTTTGGAGAACGGCGTCCCGCGCGCGGACCGGACAGGGGTGGGATCACGCTCGGTGTTCGGCCGGCAGCTGCGGTTTGATCTCAGCGAGGGCTTTCCGCTGGTGACGACCAAACGGGTGCATCTGAAATCGGTTATCCTCGAACTGCTTTGGTTTCTCCGCGGCGACACCAATGTGCGCTGGCTGCAAGAGCGCGGGGTGAGCATTTGGGATGAGTGGGCGGATGCGACCGGAGAGCTCGGTCCCGTCTACGGCAAACAATGGCGCTCTTGGGCCGCGCCGGACGGCCGGTCCGTCGACCAGATCGCGTGGGTCGTAGAGGAGATCCGGCGGAATCCCGAAAGCCGTCGGTTGGTGGTCTCAGCCTGGAACCCCGCAGACATTCCCGACATGGCGCTGCCGCCGTGTCACTGTTTGTTCCAGTTCGCGGTGCTGGACGGCCGGCTGCACTGCCAGCTCTACCAGCGATCGGCGGACATGTTTCTTGGCGTGCCCTTCAACATCGCGAGCTACGCCTTGCTTACCCACATGATCGCGCAGGCGACGGGTCTTACGGCGGGGACGTTCGTTCACACCTTTGGCGACGCCCATCTCTACGAGAACCATCTCGACCAAGCGCGAGAGCAGCTTTCTCGCGAACCTCGCCCGCGGCCGCGTCTCGAGCTGAACCCCGCCGTGACCGATCTGTTTGCGTTCGGTTTTGAGGATATCGAGATCGCCGGCTACGACCCTCATCCCGCCATCAAAGCGCCGGTGGCGGTCTGAGCGCGATGGACCGAAAACCGCGCCTTGCGCTTATCGTCGCGCGGGACCGCACCGGGGTCATCGGTCGCGATGGCGATTTGCCGTGGCGCCTTCCCGATGACCTGGCGTTTTTCAAGCGCGTCACGATGGGCAAGCCGCTCTGCATGGGCCGCAAGACGTGGGAGAGCTTGCCCAAGCGGCCCCTGCCGGGGCGCGCCAATCTCGTGCTCAGCCGCCAGCCTGATTACGCCGCGCCTGGCGCGCTGGTTTTCGCCGACTTCGACGCCATGCTGACCCGGGCCTATGAAATCGCCGCGGCTGATGGTGCTGAAGAGGTGATGGTCATTGGCGGCGCGGCGCTCTACGCCCGCGCGCTGCCCAGCGCCGACCGGCTTTATCTTAGCGAAGTCGATGTCGATGCGCAGGGCGACGCGCGGTTTCCCGCGTTTGAGGACACGAATTGGGTCGAAATCGAGCGCGTCGCGCATCCCGCGGACGTACGGCACGCGCATGGCTTCGTGCGGCGCGTGCTTGATCGCAAGCCTAGCGTCGAGGGCTGAGAAAGAAGACTAGGCGGGGAGTGCGGCCACGCGATGGGGGTTGTGGCGGTCGAGCCATTTGTCGCACTCCGCCAAGAGCCACCGCCCGCAGCCGTCGAGCAGGCTCAACACGTCGGCGGGTTGGTCCGACGGCGCCGTCATCAAATCATAGGCGCGGGCCACGTCGTCGCTGCGCTCGGGGAAGTTCAGCGCGATGAAGTCCCGCTGCAGGTCGGGATCTTCGGTGTAGACGCCCTCATGGGGCATCACCAACGCAAAGCCGGTGGCCAAGAGCAAGCGTCCTAGCGCGCGGCTCTCCCGGCGCACGTCGTCTTCGCGCGCTTCAAGCCCGACCCGGTCGCTCGACGAGGTGATGCGCTCGCGGGCGCCGACGATCCACGCATTTGCCGCCGCCACCGAAAGACGTTGCGGGGCGAGCCGGCGACTAAGGTCTCGGCCTGACAAACACAGGGAATTCACTGCGATTCGAAACCGCTCGGGGGAGAACGCGTCAGCCTCGGGGAACAGCTCTCGCCACGCCAGCAAGGCCAATTCGGGCCGTCCGGCGGCCGGCCATCGCGCCCGGATCGCGCCGGCGGTCTCCTCCAACCAGCTTCTCCCGCCGATCGGCGCGGCGGTCATGCGCATCACGCCGATGGCCTCGATCGCGCCGGGACGGCCGCGGGCGGCGGGACCTGTGAGGTAAACGCTGTGAATATCGTCGCCTAATCTCGTGCGATAGGCTTCCGCGATCGCGCGCGACACACGGCGCGCCAATGGGGTCAGCCGCGATTTGTCAGCCGCGTTTCGCGCGCGCCCGAACCGATCCATCGGCCAGATTTCGCCCTGCGTCTTCGCCACGTGCCTCGCGCCTCCGCGCCTACGCTTGTTCGCTCCGGGAGAGAGCGTCTCAATGCGCACTGTAAGCGGGATGAGTTTGCGTTTGAATTAATCGTTGCGCGAAGGGCTGGGAACCGTTGGTCAGGATCCCACGATGCGTCAGCTGAACGCGATCTTCGGCGCGGGCCTTCTGGGGTCGGTTTCCAAGGCGGCGGCGATCTGTTGAGCGATGGCGTCGAACTGATGCGCGATCGCGCTGTCAGGCGCGCAAGCCGCCGGCGGTCGGCCCTCATCGCTCATCGCGGTCAAGGCCGGGTCCAGCGGCAGCGCGCCCAAAAACGGCGCGTCAAGCGCTGCGGCGGCGTCGCGCGCGCCCCCCGCCCCAAAGGCCGAGGGCGCTCCCCCCAGGCCGGACATGTTTTCGATCACGCCGAGGATGGGCACATGGGTGCGGCGAAACATCTCCACCCCACGACGCACGTCCGCCAGCGCCACCTTTTGCGGGGTGGACACGATCACAGCGCCCGACAGAGGCGCCCGCTGGGCCAGCGTCAGCTGCACATCCCCGGTGCCCGGCGGCATGTCCACCACGAGCACGTCCAGCGGGGCCCAAGCGACGTCATTGAGCATCTGCATCAGCGCGCTGGTCACGATCGGACCGCGCCAAATCATCGGCGCGTCGGTGTCGACGACAAAGCCGATGGACATGACTTTCACGCCATGGGCGCGCAGCGGCTCCAGCTTTCCATGCTTGCCGGTTTCCGGCGCGCCGTCCTGCAGCCCCGTCATTATCGGCGCGGAGGGACCGTAAATGTCGGCGTCGAGCAGACCGGCCGCCAGGCCGCGCTTGGCGAGCGCGCAGGCGAGATTGACTGCGATGGTGGATTTGCCGACCCCGCCCTTGCCGCTCGCCACTGCGATGATCCGGGATACGCCAGGAAGCTCTAGGCGCTGGGGCGCGGCTTCGGCGCGCGCCGGCGGGGGAGCGCTGGGCTGGCCTTTTCGCACGCGGGTCACCCCCGGGGCGGGGGGCGGTTCTTTCGGGGGCGCTCCAGCAGGTGTCTCGGCGGTCAACACCGCGGTCACCGAAGCCACGCCCGGGACGGCTCGAGCGGCCTGTTCGGCGGCCGCGCGGATCGGCTCCAGCCCTGAAGGGTCTCGCTGGGGCGCTTCGATGACGAAACCGACCTTGCCGTCGCGCGCCACCAGTCCGCGGACCCAGCCCAGAGACACGATGTCGCGACCGGTAACGGGGTCCTCCACCGAGGCCAAGGCGGCGCGTACGCGCTCGATTTCAGCTTGCGGCATCGGCTTAACCCTTCTTGATGCTTTTGATGGCAGACCCACATAGTCGGCTCGCCCTGCATCGATTCAAGGGGCGGCGATGAGTGAGCGATTGGTGGAGGTGAACGCGCATGCCCTGGAACGATCAGTCAGGCGGCGGACAAGGACCATGGGGCCAACCGCCGCGCGGCGGTCCCCAGCGCGGCGGCGATAATCGGCCTCCGCCGGATCTCGAAGACATGATCCGGAATTTGCAGGGGCGCATGGGCGGCGTGTTCGGCAGCCGCGGCGGTCGCGGCGGACGCGGCGGCGGCGGCGCGATTTTCCTAATCTTCGCCGTTGCGCTTTTGGTGTGGGCCGCCTGGCCGGGCGCTTGGTACTACATCGTCCAAGCCGAGGAAGAGGCCATCGTCTTGCGCTTCGGTGAAGTCGAAAGGCGCGTCACGCCGGGTCTGCACTTCAAGTTTCCTGATCCGGTTGAGACGGTTTTGCGCGCGCCGGTCCGCCGCCAAAACGTCATCAATATCAGCGTCCCGCCGCGGGGACAGGAGATCGACTTCGCCAATGTCGATCCGGCGAGCGCGGAGAGGCTTTCTCAACAAATCCAGCTGGATGAGAGCATGATGCTCACCGGCGACGAGAACATCGTAGATCTCGACTTTTCCGTACGCTGGCGCATTCGCGACATTGAAGCCTACCTTTTCAATGTCGCGAACCCCGAAGACGCGTTGCGGAATGTCGCTCAAAGCGCCATGCGCGAGGTGGTCGGCGGCCGCCAGCTTGAACCGATCATCACCGACGAGCGTGATGCCGTGGCCGTCGAGGCCCAGACCCGTATCCAAGAAATCCTCGATGAGTATGGCGCCGGCATCCTGATTTCTCAGGTTCTTATCGCTGACGCCGGTCCTCCCGTTTATGTCGCGGGCGCGTTTCGCGATGTCGTGACGGCGCGGCAAGACAGCGAAGCTTCGGTGAACGAGGCGAACCGGCACCGTAACCGGGTGCTGCCCGAGGCGCGGGCCGCTGCGGCGCGGATCGAACAGGACGCCATCGCCTATCGCGACCGCGTGATTGCGCAAGCGCGCGGTGAAGCGAGCCGCTTCACGCAGATCTTCGAACAATATGACGTGGCGCCCTTCGTGACGCGGCGGCGCATGTATCTGGAGACCATGCAAAGCGTGTTTGGTCGATCCAACATGGTTCTCCTGGACGGCGCTGCCGGAGAGGGCGTGGTGCCTTATCTACCGCTTGATGAATTGACGCGTCCGCGGCCGGCGCAGGGAGAATAAAACATGTTGCGAGTACTCTTCCTGGTTTTGGCGGGCGTAGCGGCGCTGGCTCTCTGGCAGGCGATCTATGTCGTAACCGTCACCCAACAGGCCGTCGTGCTGCGATTTGGCGAGCCGATCGCTGAGCGGAATCCCTGGACGTTGGAGGAGCCCGATCCGGGTCTCTTCTTCCGCATTCCTTTCGTCGATCAAGTCGAATATCTCGACCGTCGTAATCTCAGCTATGTCGTCCCGACCCAATTGCTCTTCGCCGCGGGTCAGGAACGGCTCGCGGTCGATGCGGTCATACGGTATCGGATTACGGAGCCGGAGCTGTTCTACACCGCGGTGCGTGACGTCGCCGGCGTCGAGGCGCGGTTGGAAGGCATCATGCAGAACGAACTGCGCGGCGTGCTGGGCGGCCAGTCGATCTCCAATATCGTCTCCCGCAACCGTGGCGAACTGATGGATCGCATTCGTGAGCGGGCCAATGCGGCCGCGAACGGAGAGCCTGTCGAGCCTCTGGTGGAGGCGGAAGCGGCCCCTGACGCCGCGACGCCGGAAGAGGCTCAACTCGACGACTTGGAGCAATCTGAAGCGCTCGGCATCGAAATCATCGACGTCAGAATTCGCAGGGCGGACTTGCCCAGCGAGAACGCCGTCGGGGTGTTTCGGCGGATGGCGACCCAGCGGCGTCAGGATGCGGAGCGCATTCGAGCGGAAGGTCGCGAACGCGCGACGATCATCGTCGCCGAAGCCGATCGTGAAGCCACCGTCATCCGGGCGACCGGGCAAGAGCGCGGGCTGAAACTGCGCGGTGAAGGCGACGGCCAGCGCAACCGCATCTACGCCGAAGCCTTCGGCCAAGACGAAGAGTTCTTCGACTTCTATCGTTCGATGCAGGCCTATATGTGCGCGCTGGGGGATCAAACCCAGTGCGTGCAGGGCGACATCAGCGACGCTGAGGCGGCGGAATTGCCGCCGACCACGCCGGCGACGGTGATCTTGTCGCCCAATGAAAGCGAGTTCTTCCGCTTTTTTGTGGATCAGTCGGGAGAGGCTGCGCCCTCAAATGACGGTCGGCGTTAGGGTTTGAAACAGCGCGGCGCCTCGGCGCCGCGCAACCGCCTTGATTCAGCCGCGCCCAGCGGCTCAGCTAGCGGGCCAAGCCCTACCCCGCGCGAGCCTCCGCTCGCACGCCGTTTTGGGAGCGCGTATCCATGTTCGCTGTCCGGCGCGTCTTACTGGCGCTCGCTTCCGTGGCGATACTCGCCGCGCCCTTGACCGTCCCGGCCGCCGCCCAGGCGCCGAGCGACGGGTTCGCCGAACTTGTCGAGCGGCTTTCCCCGGCCGTGGTGAATATTCGAACGCGCGAAAGCGTCGGCGGAGGCTTGCCGCCTTTCCCGCCCGGCTCCCCCTTGGAACGCTTCAACGAGTATCTCCACGGGCCGTCGCGCTCGACCTCCTCGCTCGGCTCAGGCTTCGTCATCGACCCCCAAGGCGTGATCGTCACCAACAACCACGTCATCGAAAACGCCGACGAGATAGAAATCGCCTTCGCCGACGGCCTGACGCTCAACGCCGAGCTGGTGGGGCGAGACCCTGCGACAGACCTCGCCGTTTTGCGCGTGAGCCATAGTCAGCTGCTGCCTTTCGTCCGCTTCGGCGATTCCGACGGCGCGCGGGTCGGCGATTGGGTCGTGGCCATCGGCAACCCGTTCGGGTTGGGCAATTCGGTGTCCGTGGGCGTGGTTTCCGCGCGCAACCGCGACATCCAGTCCGGTCAATATGACGATTTCATCCAAACCGACGCGGCGATCAATCAGGGCAATTCCGGCGGCCCGCTGTTCAACCTGCGCGGCGACGTCATCGGCGTGAACTCCGCCATCCTGTCGCCGTCCGGCGGGTCGGTCGGCATCGGCTTTTCGATCCCGTCAAACCTCGCCACCACCGTGGTCGACCAGCTTTTGGCCTATGGCGAAACCCGTCGCGGTTGGTTGGGCGTGCGCATCCAAGAAGTCACCGCGGCGATTGCAGAGAGCTATGCGCTGGACAGCCCGCGCGGCGCGCTCGTTTCCAGCGTCACCGCCGACAGTCCCGCCGAACGCGCGGGTCTGCGCCCAGGCGATTTGATTCTCAGCTTTGACGGTCGGGATATCGACAATGACCGACAACTCACCCGCCTCGCCGCCGAGGCGCCGGTGGGTGAAACGGTGACGGTGGAGTTTTTGCGGCAGCGCCAGCGCTTCGCGGTCGAAATCACCATTGAACGGCTCGAAGAAGAGGGCTTCGGCGTGAATACGGGCGAGCTTCCCGAGCCCCCGGCGGACGCCCAAGCCGTGCCGACCGTGCTGGGCGTCACGGTCGCGCCGCTCACCGAAACCCTAATTCGCCGCTACCGGATTGATTCCGGCGCGGCGGGCGTCGTCATCACCTATGTGGACCCCGACAGCGACGCCGCCGGTAAAGTTCGCGCCGGCGACGTCATCGAAGAAGTGAGCTGGGAGGCGGTCAGCGACCCCAACCAGGCTGCGGAGCGCGCGCGCGTCGCCGCCCAAGACGGCTTGCCGGTGCTTGTCCTCATCAATCGGGATGGAGAGTTGATCTTCAGCTCGATCCGTCCATTCGGCGGGTGACCGCTTCGCAGTCAGACATCGGGTTCGAAAGGCGGAGGCAGGCCGGCGAAATGAAGCGCCGCTCGCAGATCGCCTGAGGCGATGCGGCCGTGCGCGCGCGCTTGGACCGCGGGTTTCGCCCGATAGGCTATGGCGAGCCCCGCCGCGTCCATCATGTCCAGGTCGTTCGCCCCATCCCCAATGACCACCACCTCATCGCGCGTCGCGCCGATGGCGGCGCGGCGTTGCTCTAAGGCTTCGCGTTTGGCGGCCCGGCCCAACAGCGGCTCGGCCGCTTTTCCCGTCAACACCCCGTCTTTGTCCAACAGCGTGTTGGCCTGGTGGCGGTCGAAGCCGGCCGCTTCGGCCACCCGTTCTGTAAAATAGGTGAAACCGCCGGAAACCAGCGCCGTTGTCGCGCCGTGTCGCTTAACCGTTTGCACGAGGCTCCGCGCCCCGGGATTGAGGCGGACGCGGTCGCGCCAAACCGTCTCAAGCTGCGCCAGCCGAACGCCGGCCAGAAGCGCGACCCGTTCGCGCAGCGACGTCTCGAAATCGAGGTCGCCGCGCATCGCCGCTTCGGTGATCGCTGAGACTTGCGGCTTCAAGCCCGCCAGGTCGGCGATTTCATCAATGCACTCGCAATTGATGACGGTTGAATCCATGTCGCAAACAAGAAGCCGCGGGGTCGAGAAGGGTGCGGTGCGGACGCACCAGTCCACCGGCTTATTGGCGAACGCCACGCTGAGCATGTCCCGTAAAGCCGCGCCCGCGTCGCCGTCGGTAAAGTGGTACGCCATGGCCGCCATCGCATCGTCCGGCGACGCCAGTGTGTCGGATCCGGATAAGGTCATGGTTGAGAACGCCGCCGCCGCCGGCCCAATCGTGTCTTTCCACAAACCGGACGCGCGGGCCGCACAGATGATGACGGTGATGGGCACGCGGCGCCTCATGGGTTGGCGAGGGCGAAGAAGGCGGAGGGCTGCCTTGGGCTCGGTTCAGGCTATAACGCGACGATGACTGAAACGGCGCTTCTCATCGCCGGTCCCACCGCTTCAGGCAAGAGCGCGTTGGCGCTCGCCCTCGCCGAGCAGACCGGTGCGTGCGTTATCAATGCTGACTCCATGCAGGTTTACGCAGACCTCCTTATCCTGACCGCCCGTCCGGGCGGTGAGGACGTGGCCCGCGCGCCGCATCGGCTTTACGGGTGCATCGATGCGGCGGAACGCTATTCCACCGCCCGATGGCTCGCCGCCGCTTGCGCCGAGCTGGACGCGGCGCGCGCGCAGGACCGTCCGGTCATATTCGTCGGCGGCACGGGGCTCTACTTCAAGGCGTTGACCGAAGGGCTGTCTCCCATTCCTCAGCCCAGCTCGGAGGCGCGCGCGAAGGTGGCGGCGCTTTTCGAAGCTGAGGGCGTGAGAGGGCTGCGTGCGGCGGCGGAGAGCGCCGATCCGGACGCGACGCGCCAGATATTGGGGCTCGATCGGCAGCGACTGACGCGACTTCTCGAGGTGTGCTGGGGCACGGACCGGACGATGACGGCGTGGCGCGCCGCCTCCTCGGACCCCCCGCTTCGTCCGGGCGCCTGGCGAGGCCTTGTTCTGGAGCGCGACGTCGCGACGCTGGACGCGCGCATTGCGGCGCGTGCGCGGCGCATGCTGACGTCCCAAGCGGCGGAGGAGGTTCGCACGCTGCTCGCCCGGGGACTTGATCCCGACCTTCCGGCGATGAAAGCGATCGGCGTTGCAGCTGTTCAAGCCATGCTCGACGGCGATGCCTCCGCAGACGAAACCGCCGCTCGGATCGCGCTTGAAAGCCGGCGCTACGCCAAGCGGCAGCGCACGTGGTTCCGCAATCAAATGAGGGACTGGCGCCGCGCTGTCCCAGATGATGTCCCCGCCGCCGCGGCGATTTGGGTGGGCGCCTCTCGCCCCTCCGGCGACGCTTCGGTCAACCGCAAGGAGACGCCCCGATGAACCCTCCGCCCGTCCGCCCCGCCGCTAGCGTTGCGACGTCATGAGTTTTCGTGTTTGGCGGGAGGAAGACTGCGACCTTTCCCTCATTCGCGAGCGGACTGTCGCGATTATCGGCTACGGCAATCAGGGTCGCGCGCACGCGCTTAATCTGAAGGACCGAGGCGTCGAGGTGGCGGCGGGCGTGCGTGAGGGCTCCGACAAAGGCGCCCAAGCCGAACGCGACGGGATCCGGGCTTTGCCCACCGCGGCGGCGACGGAATGGGCGGACGTGGTGATGTTGCTCGCGCCGGATGAGGCCCAGCCGGACATCTATGAACGCGATATCGCGCCGCATTTGCGACCCGGTGATGCGTTGATGTTCGCCCATGGCTTTGCTGTGCATTTCGGCTATGTCAGCCCGCCGAACGGGGTGGACGTCTTGCTGTGCGCGCCGAAAGGCCCGGGCCGAACCCTGCGGGCGAATTTCGAAGCCGGTTCAGGGCTCGCTTGCATCGTCGCGGCCCATCAGGACGCAAGCGGACGCGCCTTCGATCTGGTGCTCTCCTACGCCGCCGCCATTGGCGGGGGGCGTGTGGGGATCATGCAGACGAGCTTCGCCGAGGAATGCGTCGCCGACCTTTATGGCGAACAGACGGTGCTGTGCGGCGGCTTGATCGAGCTCATCCGCGCGGCCTGGACCATTTTGGTCGAAGAGGGCGGGGTCTCCCCGCATATGGCCTATTACGACGTGCTCAAAGAGGTGAAGCTCATCGCCGACCTTATTCACGATCGCGGAATCGCGTCCATGTATGAGGCCATTTCCGACACCGCGGAGTTCGGCGCCTATCGCACCGGCCCCAGCGTCATCGGCGAGGAGGCCAAAGCCGCCATGCGCACGGCCTTGGCCGACATTCAATCCGGCGATTTCGCTCGCGCCTGGATGGCCGAAGCCCGCGCCGGCAAGCCCGATTTCCTCAAACGCCGCGCCGCCCAAAAAGAGCATCCCATCGAAACCCCGGCAAAGGCGCTGGCGGAGAAGTTAAAGGGCTGACATCGAGCTGGAGAAGTCTGAAGACGAGCTCGCCGGGAACACGACGTTCCTCGCTACTCGCTTCCCCGCCATACCCGTTATGATGGACGTGGCGCCGGCCCTATCGGCATCGCGTCGCTGACCTCCATCATCGCACCAATCGCGGTCTCTTTGGGGTCCAATTTTCGGGGCGGCGTTCGCCCCGCATGTGTTTTTCAGGCTGGGATTGATCATTGGCGGCCCCGCCGACCACTTGGCGCTTATCTTCTAAGCAGCGAACCCCGAGCGTGGTTTGCCTTTCCTGAGAGCTGCGATTTTTGGATCGAGGTCGCCGTTCTGCGTCAAAGGAACCGAAAGGGGTTCTGAGGCAGGATGTGGCGGAACTCAGGGCGAGCCGCTATAGGGCGGGTTTCCCCGCGACAGGCTTGTGCATGAACGCGTTTCTTCGGTTTTTGAACAATCTCGACGCCCGCGCCATTCGCGCGATCGCGGTCTCCATTGCGTTGTTCGCCGGGGTCGCTTTGGTGTTCGTGCTTGGAAAAACGACCGCAGTTTTCGACGAGGACGACGCCCCGCTTATCATATGGCTGCAAGAGAACGCCGACAGCCCGTGGGGGCTGCCCGCCACAATCTTGGTGTTCGTTCTCGCCGCATTCATCGGCGCCCCGCAATTCGTGCTCATCGCCGCGGCGGTCGTGGCGTTCGGGCCCAGCCGCGGCTTTGCTTACGCCTGGATCGCAACGCTGGTGTCGGCCAGCGTGAATTTTTGGCTTGGCCGGTCCTTCGGCGCGGACATGTTGAAGCGCTATGGCGGGGAGACGGCGAACCGGCTGTCGCAATTCGTCGGCCGGAACGGATTTTTCGCCGCGATGTTGGTTCGCATCGTGCCCTCCGCGCCCTTCATCGTCGTGAATGTGGCCGCCGGCGTGTCCCATATGCGTTTTTTGTCCTTCCTGGCGGGCACCGGGGTGGGGGTGATTCCGAAAACCGCGTTCGTGGCGTTCGCCGGGTCGGGGCTGGTGGAGCTCATCACAGGCGGCGACTGGCGTGTGGCCGCCGCTCTGATCGCGGTGGCCGCGCTTTGGTTGGGCGTGATGCTTTACGCGCGGCATATGTTACGCAGGCGCGAATCCTCGCAATGACGAGACTTTCCCGCCAAACCCAGGCGCTTCGCCTGCTTGCATTCGCCCTGCCTCCGTCGCAAGAAGGGCGTATGTCTTGCCAGGCGAGTCGCGCCGATCGCCTACCCTGTACGGGCGTCTGAGAAGGACCGCGTCGCCATGCTTGCCAGCCTTTTAGGAATGATGTCGGCCGATATGGCCATCGACCTCGGTACGGCGAACACGCTCGTTTACGTCAAAGGGCGCGGCGTGGTGTTGAACGAGCCTTCCGTGGTCGCCTTCGCGCTGGAGAACGGCCGAAAGGTGGTCAAGGCGGTCGGCGAGGACGCCAAACGCATGCTCGGCAAGACGCCGGGGCATATGGAAGCCATCCGCCCCATGCGCGACGGCGTGATCGCCGACTTCGAAGTCGCTGAAGAGATGATCAAGCACTTCATTCAAAAGGTGCACAATCGTCGGTCGTTCGTGAACCCGCAGATCGTGGTGTGCGTTCCCTCCGGCGCCACCGCGGTGGAGCGGCGCGCGATCCACGAAAGCGCGCTAGCCGCGGGCGCGCGAAAAGTGTTTCTGATCGAAGAACCGATGGCCGCGGCGATCGGCGCGGGCCTCCCGATCCACGAAGCCTCCGGGTCGATGGTGGTGGACATCGGCGGCGGCACCACCGAGGTGGCCGTCTTGTCGCTCGGCGGCATCGTTTACTCCCGCTCAGTTCGCGTGGGCGGGGACAAGATGGACGAGGCCATCATCAACTATCTGCGCCGGACCTCGAATTTGCTCCTTGGCGAAACCTCGGCCGAGCGCATCAAGACCGAAATCGGCACCGCGGCTCAGCCCGCCAACGGCGAGGGCCTGTCCATGGACGTGAAGGGCCGGGATCTCATGCGCGGGGTGCCGCGCGAAATCCGGGTCACCGAAGCGATGGTGGCTGAAGCCTTATCCGAACCGGTCGAGCAAATCGTCGACGCGGTCAAAGTCGCGCTGGAGGCCACGCCCCCCGAGCTTGCCGCGGATATCGTCGACAAGGGCATCGTGCTGACCGGCGGCGGCGCTCTGCTGCGTAACCTCGACGCTGAGCTGCGCGAGCGGACCGGTCTTCCTGTGACGATTGCGGATGACCCCTTGTCTTGCGTGGTATTGGGATCAGGCCGCGCGTTGGAGAATTTGCACGCTATGCGCAATCTCCTCACCGCAGCCGTTTAACAGGAGGCGGGAGCCCCAACCATGGTTGATCGGCGCCGCAAAGGCCGAGCGCCAATTCGGTTAGGCGGGCCCTTCGCCCGGATGGCGGTCGTGTTTCTGGCGCTGGCTGCAATCGGTCTGACCGTCTTCACGCGTGACGCGGCCTGGGTGGACGCCGGACGAGGGGTCGTGGACGACAATCTCGCCCCAGCCCAAAACGTCGCCGGCGCCCCGTTCTCCGCCTTGCGTCGTCTGGGCGACGGCGTTTCAAGCCATTTCCGGGTGCACGCCGAAAACGAGCGCCTGCGGCGGGAGAACGAAATCCTCCGCGATTGGCGCGATCTCGCCCTCGCCATGAGCGATAAGATGCAACGCTATGAGCGTCTGTTGAACGCTCTGCCCGATCCGGACGCGGAGGCCGTCGTGGCGCGCGTGGTCGCGGAAACCGCGGGCCCCTTCGTGCGGTCTCGCTTGCTGAACGCCGGTCGCGACCAGGGCGTGCGCCGCGGCCAAGCTGCGATGTCTGAGCGCGGTCTCGTCGGTCGGGTGGTGTCCGCCGGCGCCCGGTCCGCCCGCATCTTGATGCTCACCGATCCCGACAGCCGGATCCCCGTGCTCGCCGACCGCAACGACACCCGCGCGATTTTGGTGGGCGACAACACCGACAACCCGCTCTTGGAGTTTCTGCCGCGCGGCCACGGGCTGCGCGAGGGCGATCGCATCGCGACGTCCGGAGACGCCGGGCAATTGCCCCGCGGTCTTGCCGTCGGCGTCGCCTATAATGACGACTCCGGGGTTTGGCGGGTGAGGCTTTACTCCGCTGATGCGCCCGTCGATCAGGTGCGTGTGGTGCGCTTCAACTATCCTCCGCCGCCTGAGGAAGAGCCTGCGGTCGCGGAAGGAGAGGACGGCGACGCCCCGCAGGAGGAAGCCGGCGGAGCACGCGTGGCCAGCGCAGGGGAGAATGACGGGTGAGGATGGCGGTGCGCCCGTCGCCCGGGCTCAATCTGGCGGGCGGGCTCTTGATCGGCGTAATCGGCGTGATCATCTGGACGGCCCAGGCGCGGGTCGGCCCCATCGACGCGCCGATGCCGTGGATCATTCTCGTCCCCGCTTACATGTGGGGAGCCCTGCAGCCCAGCGTTCAAGCCAGCGTCGCCGCATTCGCCCTCGGCCTGTTTCAAGATTTCGTCGGCGGCGGCCCCTTGGGACCGTTTGCGCTCGCCTGTCTCGTCGCCTATGGCGCAGGGGCGTTGCAGCGTGAAGCGCTCGCCGGGCAAAGCCGAGCGGCGGTGTGGATCGGCTTTGGCGTCGCGACATTCATCGCCGCCGCGGCGTCTTGGTTCACCGCTTGGGCGGGGCTCGGCTTCCGGCCCAGCATCAGCGCTTTGTTCTGGCAGGCCGTCGCAACGGTCGCGGTGGGGCCGTTCATCGCGCGTTTGCTCGGCGGATTTGAACGCGTCGCCGCCCATGAGGTCGCCGCGCCATGAGCTTTTTCCTCCGCGACCCCAAACGCGATCCGCGCAAGCAGAGCTTCACCCGCCGCACCATCGTGCTCGGCGTTGCGGGGGCTGGGACGTTCGGCGGCTTGGCGACGCGGCTCTATCAGTTGCAGGTCGTTCAGTCCGAGCAATTCCAAACGCTGTCAGACGACAATCAATTCAACCATTTGCCCCAAGCGCCCAGTCGCGGGCGCATCCTCGACCGCTTTGGCGTCGAGATCGCCGGCAATGAGGACAACTACCAGCTCATCGTGGTGCCCGAGCGTCTGGGCGGGGACATACCCGTTGCGATTGAGCGCATTTTGCGATTGCTCTCACCCGACGGC
This sequence comes from uncultured Caulobacterales bacterium, assembly GCA_964483375.1. Taxonomy (GTDB): domain Bacteria; phylum Pseudomonadota; class Alphaproteobacteria; order Caulobacterales; family Maricaulaceae; genus JAUIEH01. Next base: position 113,053 of record CAZABJ010000002.1, on the reverse strand, counting down.
CTGATCGAGCCCGCCCGTTTTGATGCGGTGCTTCGTCGGGTCAGGCTCGCCCCACAGCATCGGCAATTGATGATCGCGGAGAACCTGGATTGGGGATCCTTCGCGCGGATCAACGCTTTGCGGCCCGATCTTCCCGGCGTGACCGCCAAGGCCGGGGAGACCCGCGTCTATGGCGTCGCAGATCGGTTAGGGGCCCCGCGCCGAGACTCAGAGGCCTTCGCCCATGTGGTCGGGTATGTGTCCAAACCCAATCAGGAGCACGTAGACGAACGCCTGGACGTCGCGCCCGATTCCCAGGCCCGCGCCGCGCTTGCGCGCATTGTCCAACATCCGGATTTTCGCATCGGCCGCGCCGGCGTCGAGCTGACCCAAGACGAGCGTCTGCAGGGCGATTGGGGCGAAATGCGAGTGGAGATGGACGCGTATGGCCGGGTGGTCCGCGAGGTTTCGCTCGACCGACCCACCGTGCCGGGCGAGGACATCCGCCTCACCTTGGATGCGCGCGTGCAGACTTACGCGCAGAACCGCCTGCGCGGAGAAAGCGCCGCGGCGGTCGGACTGGACGTGGAAACGGGCGAAATCATGTGCCTGGTCTCCGCTCCTGGGTTCGACCCCAATCTGTTCACCGCAGGCATCCACCAACGCGCCTATCAGGCGCTTGTGAATGACGAACGGGCGCCGCTCTTCAACAAGCCTCTGACGGGGCTGTATCCGCCGGGGTCGACCTTCAAAATGGTGACGGCGCTGGCCGCGTTGCGGGCGGGCGTCAGCCCGGACGAGCGGGTCTATTGCAACGGTTCCATGCCGCTTGGCGATCGGCGGTTTCACTGCTGGCGCCGAGAAGGTCATGGCGGCATGGACATGCGCGACGCCATCAAGCGTTCGTGCGACGTCTATTTCTATGAGATCGCCAGGCGCATCGGCGTCGAAGCGATCGCTGAGGAGGCGCGCCGTTTCGGACTGGGCGAGCGCTATGACTTGGAAACGCCCGGCGCGCGGGCCGGCGTCGTGCCGACTGAGGCGTGGAAACGCGCGCGTTTCGGCGAGGCTTGGGCCCAGGGCGAAACGCTCATCACGGGCATCGGCCAAGGGTTCTTGCTGGCCTCGCCTTTGCAGCTTGCGATCATGACCGCGCGCATCGCCAATGGCGGACGCCCCGTCCAGCCGCGCGTCATGCTTGGGGATGCGCCTTTCGAGCCATTGGCCATGCCCGAAGACGGACCGCTTGCGGACCCCGAACATCTCGCGCTCATGGTCGACGCCATGACGGCGGTTTGCCACGAATGGGGCGGCACGGCGTTCTACCGGTTGGACCAACATGGGCTCGACATCGACGGGGTTCTCATGGCGGGCAAGACCGGCACGAGCCAGGTGCGACGCATCACCGAAGAAGAGCGCGCCACCGGCGTGATCCGCAATGAGGACTTGCCATGGCGTCGGCGCGATCATGGCTTGTTCGTCGCCTTCGCCCCGGTGGAGCGCCCGCGCTACGCCATTGCGCTGATCGTTGAGCATGGCGGGAGCGGCAGCGCCGCGGCGGCGCCGCCCGCCCGAGATATCTTGCGCGAAATGTTGCTCCTCGATCCTAATTTCGCCGCGGAACGCGCGCGGTCGGGGGACGCGTGATGGCTTCCATTCTGACCACCTACGACACCGAAGAGCCTAGCTCCCGCGGAAAGTTCTTCGTGATGGGGCCGCGCGGTTGGCTGCTCGTGCTGTTGATTTGCGCTCTCGCCGCAGTGGGGGTGGCGACGCTTTATTCGGTGGGCGACATGTCGTGGCAGCCATGGGCGGCCAACCACGCCGTCCGGTTCGCCGCCGCGTTTTCTCTCATGACGTCGCTCGCCTTCGTGCCGTTGAGGCTTTGGATGCTCGCGGCCTATCCCGCCTATCTCGGCGCGCTGGCGCTCTTGGTGGGCGTGGAGCTGTATGGCGAGACCAATATGGGCGCCACCCGGTGGATCGCGCTCGGACCGGTCAATTTGCAGCCCTCCGAAATCATGAAGCTCGCCGTGGTGCTGGCTCTGGCGCGGTTCTATCACGAGACGCCCTATCACCTCGTGCGCGCGCCGCTGCCGGTGGCGCATCTGCCGGCCTTAGCCATGATCGCGGCGCCGGCTCTGCTGATTGTTCGTCAGCCTGATTTGGGCACGGCGCTGCTCTTGGGCGCCACGGGCGTGGTGATCGTCTTTCTCTCCGGGCTGCGGTGGCAGCACATTCTGTTGGGCGCGATCTTCGGCACGCTCGGCCTTTTGGCGCTCTATGTCTATGGGCTCAGACCCTATCAGCGCACGCGCATCCTTTCCTTCTTGGACCCCGACTCCGATCCGATGGGCGCGGGCTACCACACGCTGCAGTCTCAAATCGCTATCGGCTCAGGCGGGTTGCGCGGCAAGGGTTTCGGCGAAGGCACCCAGACCCAGCTCGACTTCCTGCCCGAAAAACACACCGACTTCATTTTCACCGTGATCGGCGAGGAATTCGGGTTTTTCGGCGGCGCCGGCGTGTTGGCGCTCATCTTCTTGGTGTTGGCTGTCGGGACCTCAATCGCGATGAGCGCGAACAGTCAATTCGGGCGGCTCGCCGCGCTCGGCGTGTGTGCGACGTTCGCGTTTTACGCCATCATCAACACCGCCATGGTCATGGGTCTGGCGCCGGTCGTCGGCGTGCCCTTGCCGCTGGTTTCTTATGGAGGCTCAGTGATGCTGGCGGTGATGGCGGGCTTTGGCCTGGTCTTGAGCGTTCACGTTAATCGCGACGTCACGCTCTCCCGCGGCGGGCGGATGCCTTAGCGCGGCGCCGCGCGTTATTGCGCAGCGTCGAAAAACCCATCAAGCCCGGCGCGGCTCTGCGCGACGATATCGGGAAAACGCGTAAGCGCTGCGGAGAGCGCAATGTTTTCGCCTTCAAGCGCCTGGCCGAGCGCGGCTAAGCGTGCAGCGCCTATCGTCGCCGCCGCCCCTTTGAGCGTGTGAGCGGCCGTCCGCCGGTCCTTGGGCGTCGCGGCGTCCCGGATCGCAGCGATAAGCTCATCACACTCCGCCCAAAACTTCCCTGCCGCATGACGCATCCGGTCCGCCCCCACAAGGTCGACCAGCGGACCCAAGGTCTCAACGTCAACGACGGGGACGGCGTCAATCAACGCCGTGGTTTCAGCCTGCTGAAAGCCGGTTCCGCCGCTGGGCGCTGGGCGGTCGGTCGTTGCGCGAGGGGTCGACATGGCGGTCGCCTCTGTGAGGACTGCGGTCATCTGGGCCTCAGCCTCGCATGTCCATGCTTTCCCGACCCTTAGCGGCGGCGTTGACCCTTAGCCTGGGCTCCGCCACTGTTCGCCGGCCTATTTGAGCAAGGGGAGAAAAGCCATGACGCCGTCGCCCAGCGTGCACGAACATTGGTCGTCCCGGTTCGGGTTTTTGATGGCGGCTATCGGTTCATCGGTGGGCCTGGGCAATTTTTGGCGCTTCCCCTACACGGCGGGCGAAAACGGCGGGGCGATTTTCGTCATCGTCTATTTGTTATGCATTCTCCTTGTGGCCTTCCCTGTCCTGGTTTCGGAATACGCCATCGGGCGACGCGGGGGCATGTCGGCGATGGGCTCCACCGCGGCGGTCGCGCGCGAAGCCGGCGTCTCCCGGCACTGGGGCCTTTTGGGATGGGTCGGCGCGATCGGCGCTTTTCTGATCCTGTCGTTCTATTCCGTCGTGGCGGGATGGGTGCTGATCTACATTTTCAAAGCGTTTTCGGGGCAGTTCGCCGGCCTCTCGCCCGAAGAGATCCGGTCCTCCTATGAGGCGTTGCTCGCCGCCGGCGGCGGTTCCGGCCTGAACCCCGCAACCGCCTCCAGCACCGACATGTACGCCGAACTCCTGGGCGAAGATTTCGGCGCGACGATATCGAACGGTCCGTTGGTCGTCGGCGCGCATCTGGTGTTCATGGCGATCACCACCTTCATCGTCGCGCGAGGCGTGCAGGGCGGCATTGAGACGGCGGTGAAAATCCTCATGCCGGCGTTCTTCGTGATGTTGCTCGGCGTGGTGCTGTTCAACGCCTTTGCGGGCAATTTCGGCGCGGCGGTGAGCTATCTCTTCCAGCCCCAACCATGCGTGCTGTTCGACGCGCCCAGCATAGAGGGCGCAGCGAACGCCTGCGGCGCGCCGGAGGGCGCGGAAACGCGCTTCAACATCATGAATTTCCTCCCGATTCTGTCGAGCGCCTTGGGCCAGGCGTTCTTCTCGGTGGGTGTCGGGGTGGGTCTCATGATCACCTACGGGGCTTATTTGAACAAAGACGAACAGATCACGGGCAACGCTCGGATCGTGGCGGGGTCGGATACGCTGGTGGCGTTGATCGCGGGCTTCGCGATCTTCCCTATCGTGTTCGGTTTCGGCATGAGCCCGAATGGCGGACCGGGCTTGTTCTTCGTCACGCTGCCGGCGGCGTTTTCCCAATTGCCGAGCATTCTGGCTGTCGCGCTGGCGGGGATTTTCTTCACGCTCGCGTTTTTCGCGGCGATCACCTCGTCGATTTCCTTGCTCGAGGTTTCTGTTTCCCGCGCCGAAGAGCGGTTCCCCGGAAAGCGGGTGCCGGTCGCCATCGCGTTGGGCGGGGTGTGTTTCCTCATTGGCGTGGCGAATGCGCTGGACCTGAACGTGTTCGATTTCTTTGACCAGTTGACCGAGAAGCTCTTCTTGCCGCTGGGCGGCCTGCTCATCGCTTTGTTCGCCGGTTGGGCGGTGCGCAAAGAGATTTTCCGCGCCGAGCTCACCCAGACGACAGACGGGATGTTCACCTTCTGGCACGTCCTCATCCGGTGGGTGGCGCCGATCGGCACTGCGGTGATCCTCGCATCCAGCCTCTGGCTTTTGATCACCAACCCGCCGGCCTTGGTGGCGTCGGCCGCCTCGGCGCTCGGTTTCGGCGGTTAAACCAGGATCCTGGCCAGCCGGTCGGTCGCGCGCACCAGCGCGTCGATCACCGCCGGCTCGGAGGCTGCGTGTCCGGCTTGGTCCATCACGGAGAAATGCGCCTCGGGCCAGGCCTGGGACAATCGCCAAGCCGCGCGTGGCGGCGTGATGAAATCTAGGCGCCCTTGGATGATCGCGCCAGGCAATCCTGAAAGCGCGCCGGCCTTCTCCAATAGGGCGTGGGGGTGCGGTAGAAACCCGCCATGGTGAAAATAGTGGCACTCGATGCGCGCAAGGGTGTCGAGAGCGCCGGCGTCAGGTTCGCGCGGAACCAGCCGGCTCGACCGCCCCGCGCAGAGCGCTGCGGTCTCCCAGCGCGTCCAGGCGCGTGCTGCGCGGGCGCGAACGCGTTTGTCCTCGCCGGTTAGCCGCGCGTAGTAAGCGGGCAAGGGCGCATCCCGCTCGTCGTCGTCGAGTTGGCTAAGAAACGCAGCCCATGCCTCGGGCAGAAGCGCGCCCGCGCCGCCGCCGTAAAACCAGTCGAGCTCTTCAGGGGTGAGAAGAAACACGCCCCGAACGATGGCGCCGGAAACGCGCGAGCGATGGGCTTGAGCGTAGGCCACCGCAAGAGTGGAGCCCCAAGAGCCGCCGAACAGCGCCCATCGGTCGATCTCGAGGTTTTCCCGCAGCGTCTCCAAATCGGCGACCAAGTGAGGCGTGGTGTTGTCGATGAGCGACCCTTGCGGACGCGACCGTCCGCAGCCGCGCTGATCGAACAAGACCACCCGCCAATGCTCTGGATTGAAGAAACGCCGCATCGCCGGCGAGCACGCGCCCCCTGGCCCCCCATGCAGCACCACGATGGCGGGCCCGTCGCGGCGCCCGCATTGCTCAACATAGAGCTCATGGCGATCGTCGACCCGAAACCGTCCCGTCATGAACGGTTCGATCTCGGGGTAGAGATCGCGCGGGGTGTCCAAGGCGTCCATGGGAGAGGTCCTGTGAGCGAAGGCCGCCGGCTGAAGAGGAACTCTGGCGGGCGCTGAAGCGACGCGCTACGTTAATGGCCAAGGGGCGGGACCGGGGAAGAGCGGTGGTGATGAACGCAAGAATAGTAGCGGCGGCTTTGGCGTGCACGGCCTTCTACGCGTCGGGATGCGCGACGGTTCGCATGGGCGAAGTCGCCCATAACGCCGAGGCTGAGGTCGCCGCCCAAGCGACAGCGTCTCAACAACAACTCCGCGCTGAGGCCACAGCCTTGATCGCGCTTTGCGAGAGCCGCGGTTGGTCGGATGGCGCGGACGCGGCGACGACGGCGCGGCGCACTTTGTCGCTGCTGCTTCATGGCCGCGGCGAGGCTGCGGAGGACGCGCGTCCCAATGCGGCGCAAACCTACCTCGCCGAGCATGAGGGCGAGGCGCTGGCCGTCGCCTTGCAGTCCGATATTGGCACGCTTGCGGACAGCGTTGCGGCGGTGAACGCCGCGGCGGCGCGCGTGGTCGCGGATGCAGACCTGAATTCGGACACCATCGATGAGGACATGCGCGAGGTAGAGCGCGCAATCCAACGTGCGCGGGGCGCCCAGTCCATGTTCGCTGAGGCGATCGCCGAAGCGGGCCCGGCGTTAAGCGACGCCGACCGGTCCGCCTTGAATGACGCGCTGGACTTGGTGTCCTCCGAGATCGCGTTGATGAGCGTGCGCGCTGATGATTTGAGCGCGCGCCGTCCTCAGCGAAGTTCAGAGGTGGGCTGAGCGGACCCGTCGCGCTGAGCTTGGACCCGCAATCGGTCAAAGGCTTCCTCACCGTAGAGGAGGGCGAAGCGCTGGCGCGCTTGGCGCTGAAAGCGGCGTCGCTGGGCGCGCTGGTCGAGATCGGGGCCTATTGCGGGCGTTCCGCCCTCTATCTGGGCGCGGCGGCGCGCCAGGCCGGCGTTCGCCTCTACAGCATCGACCATCATCGCGGTTCAGAGGAGCACCAGCCCGGCGAGGCCTGGCATGACCCTGAGCTTTGGGACGCAGACGCCGGGGCGGTGGAGACGCTGTTCGCCTTCCGGCGCGCGGTGCGGGCAGGGGGGCTCGAGGACACTGTCGTTGCGATGGTCGGGCGGTCGGCTGCGATCGGCCGGGATTGGCGCGCGCCGGTCGGCTTTCTGTTTCTCGACGGCGGACACGCGTTGAAAACCGCGCTTGACGATTGGCGCGCCTGGGCCGGCCATATCGCGCCAGGCGGCGTGCTGGCGGTTCACGATGTCTTTCCTAACCCCGCCCAAGGGGGACGTCCGCCTTATGAAGTTTATCGTCTCGCCCTCGCCTCGGGCCTGTTTGTCCCAGCGGGAAATCTGGGCGCGCTGCGATGGTTGCGGCGTTTGGGCTAAGCCCGCACGCGCTCGCGTTCTGGCAAATCGTCGAGAAACAGCCGGGCTCCTGCATCCCGACCGCGCTGAGCGTCGAGCGCAAGAAGCGCCGCGCCCGCGGTCCAAGAGGGGCGTTCCATGGGCCAATAGCGGTCGAGCACGAATTGCCGGCCCATCCATAGCGCGCCGTTTTCCGTCTGGGCATGGCCCAGCGCTGCAATGAGCCCGTCCGCGGCGCGTCGGGCGCCGAGACGGAGACAGGCCAGCGCGAGTTCGGCGGTCTCCGCCGCCGTCGCCCAAGGTTCGTCGTCCACGCAGCGACAGCCCCACACCGGGTGCACGAAAGCGCGCCACCCTTGGGCGAGCCTCCGACGTCCCGCCGCGCGCGGCAGCACGCTCGCAAGGGCGGGATAATACCAATCCATCGCATAGCGGGACTTGGCGGCGAAGGCGTTCGGCCGCTCCCGCAGCGCCTCGCCGAGCCGGGCGCGCGCGTCGAGAAAGCGGTTGGGGTTTCGACCCTGCACAGCCAGCAAGCGGGCCCCGGTCTCGAGGCTCTTGTAAATCGACGCTCCCCCGGCGATTAGGGCGTCTATGGCGTCGGCGTTCTCCCCCGAATCCGCCCCACGCCAGGGGATGGCGCCGTCATCGCGCTGCAGGCTGATGACGAAATCAAGCGCCTGCTCCGCCATCGGCGAAAATCGCGCCAAGTCCTCAGCGCGTTGGGTGGCCAGATAGAGCCGCCAGGCCGCGACCGCGGGGTATGCGATGAAATTCGTGTCCACGACTTGGGGCGGGTCGTCGACGAGAAGGCGTTCGTTGGCCGCATCCATCGGGACGGCGCAGCCCATATCAGCGAGCCAGGAACCGTCGGCGCGCTGGGTTTCCCGTAAATACTCCATGGCGTGACGGGCGGCGCGGATTTCGCCGGCGGCCATCAGGCCCATCGCCGCCTCGCAGTGGTTCCAGGGATCGAAGAGGCCGCCCTCCACCCAAGCGATGGCGCCGTCTTCGTCTTGAAGCTCAAGAATGCGTGCGACGAGCGGACCGGGATCCAGGCTCATGCGCGGGCTCCGTCGCGGGTGAAGTACATCACCACGCTCTTGCCCAAGACGGGGTCGGCGAGGGCGGCCAGCGCGCGGGTGAAAAGGGGCTTTTTCAGAATGTCCCACTCCAAGAAACGTTGATAGGCGCGGATGACCGGGTGGTCGTCGCGTCGCCGCCACAGCGCGCATTTGAGCCACCAGTAAGGGCTGTGCAGTCCGTGTTCGTGGTGGCGGCGTCCGGTCTCTCGGAACCCGCCGGCCTCAACGGTTTTCGCCAGCGCGTTTGCTTTGAAAATCCGAACATGACCGCCGGGCTCGTTGCGATAGTCTTCCGACAGCCGCCAGCAAATCGCCTCAGGCCAGGCGCGAGGGACCGACACCGCAAAGACGCCTGCGGGTTTGAGCACGCGCGCGACTTCCGCCACCGCGGCCTCATAGTCCGGCAAGTGCTCAAGAACCTCCGAACACACCACCGCGTCGAAGGTGTCGTTCGCGAATGGCAGACGCAACGCATCCCCCTGCATCACGCCCCAGCCGCGCGCGTCCGGCGCCCAGGCGAAGGCGTCGCGCGTGGCTTGAACATCGGTGAAGTCGAGGTCCAGGCCGATGGCGGAGAGCCCGTCTTTGCTCGCCAGAGCGTGCAAATGTCGTCCCCGCCCGCACCCCAAATCGAGCACGCGGTCGCCTGGCGACAACGCCAAACGGTCAAGCTTCACCGTCAGCATCGCGCGCTCAGCTGACGATAGAGGTCAAGCGAGGCACTCGCATGGGCGCGCCATGAGAACTGGGTGAGGGCGCGGGCGCGAGCCGCTGCGCCCAAAGACTTGCGCCGCGGTTCGTCATCGATAAGCCCCAACACGGCGGCGGCCAGCGCATCGGCGTCCCCCGCGGGCGTGATCACGCCGGCGTCCCCCACCACTTCGGGCAAAGCGCCGCCATTCGTCGCCACCACCGCCGCCCCGCAGGCCATCGCCTCAGCGGCGGGGAAGCCGAAACCTTCGAACAATGAGGGCGACACCACCAAGGCGGCGCTGGCGTAAAGCGTCGCGAGCGCCTCCCGGTCGAGACCGCTCTTGAACGTCACCTGCTCCGCCACGCCGCTGCGCTGCAACGCGTCAGCGACGGGACCGTCGCGGAGGCGGCCGATAACCGTCAGCCGCGTGGCGGGCCTTTCCGCGGCGACTTTTGCGAAGGCGGCGATCAGTGTCGGAAGCCCTTTGAGCGGCAGGTCCGAGCTCGCCGTCGCCACGAGTAGGTCTGGGTCGATGTCATGGTCGGGACGGGGGCGAAAGGCTTCGTGATCGACGCCATTCGGCGAGACATGGATTTTGCTCGCATCGACCCCGAAATCGCGAACAAGCGCGGACTTCGAGGCCTGCGACACGGTGAGGATCGCGGGCAGGGCGCGGGCGACTTTCGCTTGGGTGGCGACGAAGCCGTGCCAGCGGCGAAGGACCAAACGGTCCAAGCGACGTTCGGCGCATTCGAGCGCGAGCTTTAGGTCGATGGTGATGGGGTGATGCAAGGTCGCCAGGGGCGCCGGACCGTCGGCACGTTTCGCCCATTGCGCCAAGGGCCGGTATAGCCCTTGGTTGTCGTGAACAACGTCATAGCGGTCCGCCCGCGTCTTCAACCATCGCGACAAGCGTCGCCCAAAAGCGTAAGGCTCGCCAAACGCCCCGGTGTTGTGCAGCGCCCATTCCGCCAGGTCCGGCCAGCGCGACAACATCGCGGGGCGGAACGCCGCGAAAGCGTTGTCTTTAGCGAATAGGTCGAGGGAAGGCAATTTGATGAGCCGAACGCGCGGATCGCAATCGGGGTAGGGCGGTCCTGCGATGACATCCACCCGACAGCCCAAATCGCTCAATGCGCGCGTGATTTCAAAGGCGTACACGCCTTGCCCGCCCACATGGGGATGTGCGCGATAGCTTGCGAATAAAACGCGTAGCCCTCGCCCCGGCGCCTCAGTCGCGGACGGCGCGCAATCGCGTACCGCCTCTGCGACGGAGGAGAGTTCAAGCATGTCGGTTCCTTATGCGGGGGACAGGCGGTTGGTGCGCCGCAGACGGAGCGTCCGCTAGGCTAGCCGCTCGAGCCAAGATTCGCCAAGTGGAACGGTCGGTCTAGACAACCACGGAGGGACGAGGCGGCGCTCAGGTCTCGTCTCGGGATCTCAGCCGCCCTGACCATTCCCGCCACGCCAAGGCGATCCAGCCCAAGATCAGCGCGCTTCCCCCTGCCGGGGCGACGGCCCCCGCCCAGCTCGGACCGCCCAAGGCGAGCGCATAAAGCGACCCGGCGAACGCCGCGCCGCCGCCGATGAACAGCCACGCCGCGACAGGCGCCCGCCGCACCACGGCGAACAAGGCGGCAAGTGCGGCGACCACCTCCCATTGTGCGCCGATGCGAAATAGCTCCGCTGCGCGCTCATCCGCCGCGCCGTGAGCCCCGAACGCCCCCGCCGCCACGGCGAACCCGCCGTGCAACGCCGCCAGCAACGCCGCCCAACGCATCAGCTTGCGCCTCGACGCGAGGCGGCGTTAGCGCCTAAAGGGCGTGAGGGGAATTTAAGGACCTTCATGCTGCGTCGCTCCGCGTTTTCCGCGCCCGCCTTGCGCATCGCGCTCGTCTTCGCGGCGCTGTTCGCCATGAAAGGCGCACTGCTGCCTTATCTCTCAGCGTGGCTCGACGGGCGCGGCTTGTCGAGCGCCCAGATCGGGCTGATCCTGGGCCTGTCCAAGGTTATCGCGTTCGTTGCAACCGTCGCGGCGGGCATGGCCGCGGACGTTCTGGGGCGCCGCCGGGTGCTGACGGCGGCGGGCGTCGCCTTGGCGGTCGTGCTTCTCGCGCATTTGCCTGCGAACGACGTGGTCGTCTTAGCGCTGGTCGTCAGCCTGGCCGCAGCGGCGAACGGACCGACTTTGCCGGTGTTGGAGGCGCTTGTCCTAGAGGCGCGGGTTCGGTTCGGGGTCTCTTATGGGCCCGCACGCGCCTATGGATCGGCCGCTTTCATCGTCGCCAATCTGCTGGTGGGCGGGCTTATCGCCTGGTTCAGCGCCGAAGCGGTGTTGATCTATTTGATCGTGACGGCGACCTTGTTTCTCTTGAGCACGTTTGCGCTGCCCCGCGATGCGCCACGGCTTGAACGGCCTAAAGCCAAAGACACCGCTTCGGTGATTTTCCAGCCCGTAACGCTGCTGGCCATCGCCGCCTCCGCCGCGGTGCAGGCCAGCCATGCGTTCTACTACGCCTTTTCGGTTCTGGTTTGGGAGGAGGCGGGCCATTCGGGACTGAGCATCGGCGCGCTCTGGGCCTGGGGCGTGCTTGCGGAAATCGCGTTCTTGGCTTGGTTCGCCAAGCGGGCCGAGACCCTCGGCGCGCCCGCCTTGTTCGCCATCGGCGCGGTTTGCGGTCTGGTGCGCTGGACGTTGACGGCGTTTTCCCCTGGCTTGGGGGGGCTGTTCGTTCTGCAAACCCTCCACGCGGGCACGTTCGCGATCGCCCATGTCGGGCTCATCGCCTATGTGGCGCAGCATGTTCCCGCGCGCGCCGCCGCGTCAGTTCAGGGCGCGAACGCCGCTGTCTCCATGGGCGTGGCCATGGCGGGGGCGACGGCGCTGTCGGGCGTGCTGCGCGACGCGTATGGCGCGATGAGCTACCTGGCGATGAGCGGGTTGTGCGTAGCGGGGCTCGTATTCGCCTTTGCGCTGGCCTTAGTCTTGCGTCGTCGGGCGAGCGGCGAGCCTGAGCGCGCTCGCGCGCGGCGGGCGGAGCGTGATAAGTCCACGTAATTGTCCAACCGGCTCTTGAGGGGCGACGCTGAGCCGATGGCCCAGGCAGGCAACACAGCGCTGGAGGTTCGCCGCGAAGGCGTAACGACGGTCATCGCTCCCAAAGGCGATTGGCTGGCCGCCGAGATCGCACCCTATGACGCCCAGTTGCGCCGGTTAGAGGCGGAGGTCGACCCCGGCGCGGTGGTGATCGACGTCTCGGGCTTGGGCCGGATCGACACCGCCGGGGCGTATATGCTCGGCCGGATCTTAAACCGCTGCGCCCATCCCGATGCGGAAATGCACTATCGCGGCGACCACGCCAGTGCGCGCAGTCTCATCGGGCTGGTGCACGAGCGCATGGCGCCCTGCCCGCCGACGCCGTCAAGCGGCCCGGGCATCATCGCCGCGCTCGATCGCGCCGGACGCGGCTTCTACGCGGTGGCGCAAGACATCGGCTCGACATTGGCCTTTCTCGGCGAGACCATCATCGCGGCGGGCCGCGGGCTGGTGCAGCCGGGCCGGATTCGCTGGGCGGCGTCGTTTCATATGATGGAGCAGGCGGGGCTGAACGCCTTGCCGATCATCGCCACGCTTTCGTTCTTCGTGGGGGCGGTGTTGGCGTTTTTGGGCGCGAACCTGCTCAGGCAATTCGGCGCGGAAGTGTTCGCCGTCGAGCTTGTGGCGTTTTCGGTTTTGCGGGAATTCGCCGTGGTCATCACCGCTGTGATGATCGCGGGGCGGTCTGGGTCAGCGTTCACCGCGCAAATCGGTGCGATGCGGATGCAACAGGAGGTCGACGCCATGCGCGTCATCGGCCTGGACCCGATCGAAACGCTCGTGCTTCCCAGGCTGTTCGCCTGCGTCGTGATGACCCCGCTCTTGACGTTCGCCGCCATGATGATGGGGCTGTTCGGCGGCATGATCATTCTCTGGCTCGTTGAGGACATCTCCGCGACCTACTTCATCGTGCGCATGCGCGAGCTGCCGGTTCAGTACTTCTGGACCGGCCTGTTGAAGGCGCCGTTCTTCGCCGCGGTGATCGCCGCCATCGCGTGTCGGCAGGGACTGCTGGTCGGCGGCGATGTGGAGTCGCTGGGATCGCGGGTCACGTCCTCGGTGGTCCAGTCGATCTTCGCCGTCATCGTGCTGGATGCGATATTTGCGATGATCTATCTGGAGCTCGGCCTATGAGCGGCGAGGCGGTGATCTCGGTGCGCGGGCTTGAGACCCGTTTTGGGACTCACGCCGTGCATGAGAACCTGAACCTCGACGTCGCGCCGGGCGAGGTCATCGGCTTGGTCGGGGGCTCGGGCACCGGGAAGTCGGTGCTGATGAACACCATCATCGGCTTAAAGCGGCCGGAGGGCGGGGAGGTCTTGGTCTTCGGCGAGCCGGTCCACCGTCTTTCTCGCAGCGAACGGGCGCGTATCGAGAGCCGTTGGGGCGTGTTGTTCCAAGGCGGCGCGCTGTTCTCAGCGCTCACGGTGAAAGAAAACGTCCAAGCGCCGATGCGCGAACACACCGATATGAGCCCGGCCTTGATGGACGAGCTTGCGGACTTGAAGATCGCTTTGTCCGGTCTACCGCCTGACGCGGGCGCGAAATTTCCTTCCGAACTTTCCGGGGGCATGAAAAAGCGCGCGGGCGTCGCCCGGGCCTTGGCGCTCGACCCCGAGCTTTTGTTTCTCGACGAGCCCACCGCCGGGCTCGACCCTATCGGGGCGGCGGCGTTTGACGAGTTGATATTGGAGCTGCGCGACGCGTTGGGACTGACCGTGTTCATGGTGACCCATGACCTCGACAGCTTGAACGCCATTTGCGATCGCGTTGCGGTGTTGGCTGAGAAACGTGTTATCGCCGCAGCGCCGGTGGCGGAGCTTTTGCACTCAAGCCACCCTTGGATTATCGAATATTTTCACGGTCCTCGCGGGCGTGCCTCGCGCGGGACCTAAGGGGTCCGAAATGGAGACGAAAGCCCACTACGCCCTGGTCGGGTTTTTCGCGATGGCGCTGGCCGCCGCGCTGGCGGTGTTCGTGCTGTGGTTCAGCCAGCGCTCCCCTGAGGAAATGGTCGACTACGAAGTGGTCTTCGAAGGGGCCGCGCGCGGTTTGACCGAAGCCAGCGCGGTGCAATTCAACGGCATTCGGGTGGGGCAGGTCGAAAGTCTGCAATTGGCCGGCTCCGAGGGACGGCTTGTGATCGCGCGCGTCCGGGTGCGCCGCGCCACGCCGGTGGATTGCGACACCGTTGGCCAGCTCGAACCCCAAGGCATCACCGGGGTCAATTTCATCCAGCTCGTGCCGGCGGATGATGAAATGCGCGAAGCCGCAGCGCGGGACCGCCGCGACCGTCCGCGCTCGGCCGCCGATTTGGGCGAAGCGCAAGACGGGCCGCCGCGCCGGGCCGACTTCTCCGGGTGTCTGCACGAGAATGAGAGCGGGGAACGGGTCCCGCGGCTGGTGGGCGAACGCTCCGCTATCGACGACATCATCGCTTCGGGCGGCGGCGTGGTGTCCGACAGCCAACGCTTAGTCGCGCTGCTGACCCAACAGCTGTCGGCCAATTCCGCCGATATTCGCCGTTCTGTGTTGGAAACGCGCGGCATCCTGCAAGAATTCGGCGCCAATGACGACCTGATGTTCCATCGCCTCTTCGCGACGCTGGATGAGGTGGAGCGCACCGCGGCCTCATGGGGCGCGTTGGCGGAGGACGCCCGCACCGTGCTCAACACCGAAATCCAGCCCGGTCTCGCCCAGATGCGCGGTTCGCTCGATGAACTCGACTTGGCGTTAGAGCGCGGCCAAACGCTCATCGACAGCGCCGCCGACATCGTGGAACGCTCCAGCGACCCCGCCGTGGAGAGCGTTGAGCGCCTGGCGGTCGCATCCGCCGATCTGCAAGCCTTGATCGCGCGACTTGATTCCATCGCGCGGCAATTGGAAGAAGACCCCGGGGCCTTCGTCTCCGGCCCGCGCCGTCGCGAAGTGGAGATCCCGCAATGACGCCACGTTTCGCCGCCGCCGCGGCCGCGCTTGCATTCGCCGCATCGGGTTGCGCGCCCCTCTTATTCGGAGGCGGCGGTCCTGCGCCGCAGGTCTACCGGCTGTCCTCGCCCGAAGCGATGGACGGCATGGGCTCGGCGGCGGGGGACATCGAGCCCATGGGCTGGACGGTGGAGATCGCCCGGCCCGTCGCATCCCGCGCGCTCGCCACCGATCGTATCGCGGTGTCGCCGGACGGCGGGGAAGTCGCTTACGCCGCAGGGGCGCGGTGGCAATCCACGACGCCGAACTTGGTGCAGGAATATCTCGTCGCTCGGTTCGACGCCGATGATCGCATTTTGGCCGCTGTCCGCCCCGGCGATGCGGTGGCGTCGACGTGTCAGCTCCGCATCGACCTCTCCGCCTTCGAAGCGGTCTATCGCCAAGGTGAATTGGCGCCGCCGCAAGCGCGCGTTCGCCTGACCGCGAAACTAATCGCGGGGGCGGATCGCGCTCTAGCCGGTCTGCGTGTGATCGACATTGAAGAGCCCGCCGCCGAAGCGAATTTGCGCGCCATTGTCAGGGCGTTCGACCAGGCGATGATGGAAGCCACTGAAGAGCTGCTCACCTGGACCTTGAACGTGGGGGCTGAAGACGACGGCTTAGACGGGCAGGTGTGCGACCCGGTGCGGCGTCTCCGCCGCGAAGCGCTGCAAAGCGCGGGCGGCGTGGAGGCTGCGGCGGCTGACCTGCGCGGGGAGCCGTAGCCCAAATCGCCTGGGGGGAGCCGCTGCGAGCGTGTCTCCACGCAGCGCTTAGCGCCGTCAGATGTCTGACAGCGCCGCGTCGATAAGCAAGTAAGCCCGGCCCAAATCCGTGTCGAGGAGCCCTGAAAGCGTCGCAGCGTCGTTTTCATCGATGGCGCGGCGAACCTTGCGGGCGTGGTCGTCCAAAAAGTCCTCGGCTTGGTCTCGCAGCTGGGCATCCGACGCGAGCGCAGCGGCGGTGCGGCGGACATCCGCAAGCGCGCTATCGATGACGAGCGCGCGCGCTTCCCCAGCGCCGGCGCGGCGGCGGACCCGGCCGACCCGGGCCACGGTGTCGGGATCAAGCGCGAGCGCGGGGTCTACGCCGGAACGCCGCAGCCCCGCGACGATCGCTTCGGCGGCCGCAGCCGCGCGCGGGGTTTCTTCGATGCCGTCCAGCACGTCCTTCCAGCGCCAACCGTCTTCCTCGTCGCGGCCGCCGCGTTCTTCCCCGCGAGGTTCGGGCCAGTCGCGCTCCCGGCGTGGGGCGGTGTCGCCGAAGGATTCGATCCCGCCGCGATCCCGGCGATCGGAACGCTTCGCGCGCCCGCTGAACAAATCTTCGCCGCTTGAAAGACGGCGCATGAATTCATCGTCGCCCTCCTCAGGGCGACCGCCGCGCTCCCGACGCGGCGCACGGTCGCGTTCAGGGGGCGGCGCGCGCCGCTCGTCCCGGCCGCGGCCGCGGTCTTCGCGCAGAGGCCCAAGCTGGTCGAAGTCATCGTCGCGCTCGACCTCGCGCCGACGCCGTCCGCCATCGCGACCACGACCGCGGGGCTCGCGCTGCGGTTCGCGCTCCTCGCGCCGGGGCGGACGGGGACGTTCCCGTTCAAACCGCTCGTCAAGCTCGCGCAAGCTGGTTTCAAACGCTTCGCGAACTTCTTGGGCTTTGGTCTCCGCGCGCCGAGGCAATTCGGACAGGCGCGAGTCCACTTCGGCGACCACGCGCTCCACGCTGCGAATGCGGCTTTCCAGGGCTTCGTCGGAGCGCGCTGCGGC
Organism: uncultured Caulobacterales bacterium; assembly: GCA_964483375.1. GTDB lineage: Bacteria > Pseudomonadota > Alphaproteobacteria > Caulobacterales > Maricaulaceae > JAUIEH01. The sequence goes on along the minus strand of CAZABJ010000002.1, from coordinate 96,188 downwards.
GGCCACATTGGCCTCATTCACCCGCTCAAGGCGCTCAAGCACCGAGGAGGCGTTTTCTTCCAAGGTATGCGACGCGCGTTCGGCGGTCTCCTTTGCGGCCTGGGCGGCCCTCCGCACGCGTTCGATTTCCTGCGCGCCCTGATCTGCCGCCGCCCGGGTTTCTTCGGCGATGACTTCAGCGAGGCGGCGGGCTTGTTCGAGCGCAGTGTCCACCGAGGAGCGCATCGCCCCCGCGCCGGCGTCAGCCGCCAGGCTCAGCTCATGGGCGGTGTTCTGAGCGACTTTCAAATTCTCTTGGTGGCTGCGGGCGACGGCTTCGAGACGATTTGCGCGTTCGTCAAGCGTGCCGACAAGCGCCTCCATGTCCCGCATCTGCTCGCCGATCGAAAAGGCTGCGCGTTCGCCGGAATCGTGAGCCGCCGTGGAGGCCGCCGCCAAGCGTTCCGCGCTCGCTTCAAGCATTTCCCGGCCGGCGCGAGTCTGAGTGTCAGCCTTTTCGATCGCGGCGGTGACCATCTCGGTTTGTTTGTCGATCGACGCGCCGATTTTTCGCGCTTCGTCGTTCAGCCCCGACGCCAAGGATTGGATTGCGGAGCGTTCCTTGCGGAGGTCCTCGATCAGTCCGTCCACTTCGCGACGCGCGTCGCCGGAGGCGGCGTTCACCGCGGCGGAGTGGTGGCGAAGCACTTCCTCCATGGCGCCGAGCCGGGCCAGAGAGCCCTCCGCGGAATGGTTCAGCCGCTCGATTTGCTCAGCCACCGCATCGGCGAGCGCGCGGGTTTCCCGCTCCGCAGTTTCGACCGGAGCGGACAGCCGGCGCGCGGATGCTTCAATTTGTCGCGCCGTGGCGGCGAACCGCACCAGCTCCCGCGCCGCGCCGCCGACCACCAGAAGTAGCAGCGCCGGCCCGCTCACAACAAAGCCGAGCGCGCCGAGTTCGGCGGCGGACATGTTCGCCATGTTGCCGGGGCCATGATAGCCGAACAAGAACGCCGTCGCGCCGCCGGCCCACAGGAGCGCGGTCACAAGCCCTGCGCTGAACACCCAATGGCCCGCGCGGGGATACTCAGAACCCTCGCCTCCGCTGAAAGGCAGCCGGGCCGGCGGTTGACCGGAGTCGGCCGGCTCTAAGGGCTGAACGTCGATGATCGACTCATAGGTTGACTTGTCGGTCATGGGCGCTCTCGCAGTCGCGGTGCTTCAGAGTGAGCGCGTGCAATGCAACGCGCCCGGACATATAGCGTCCGTATACCGCTTCGCTTGTGAATATGCGAGTGCCGTGGTGCTAAAGGTCGATCGTGAAGTAGCGAACCACGGGCTTCGCACGCCAGACAGCTGGTTGCGCTGCAACATCACCGCAGCTCTCCGCACGCACCGGCCGCAGGGCGGGCGACGCGATTGCAAGGCGCGTGAGCGCCGGCGCTTTGGGTGACAGGGCCGCAGGCGCACCCAGTTGGACCGGCGCTGCGGAAAGCCGGGCGACCGCCTCTTCCTCGCGGTCAGGCGCGTAGGCGACGCCGACAAGGCCAAGCGCCATGACGACGATTATATGGATAAGCTCGACAAGCGCGTCCCACATCAAGCGCCTCCCTGCGCTGACATCCGTCGTTGGGTTATCGGCTCGGCCGGCCCAGACGTCCACCCGAGATCGCCGTTCGGCCGATTAATTGTTGGTAAGTCTGCGGCGACGTCAGCACGCCTTGCCTTCGCCATCTTGTTCGCGCCATAGGGCGATGGGGAGATGACAGGAGATACGGATGAGCACGCCGCCGATGAAACCAGGCGACCACCTCGCCGCTTACGGCCTGTTGCGCCAGGGCGGGGGAGGGCTTGAGAGATTGGGGCTGGCCCAAGCGCTGACCCATGTGGGGCCGTGCGTGATCAACGGCGCGCTCTACGACTTGGGCAGTTTCCCCGGCGTGGTGGAAGGGGCCGGCCGCGTGTTGGGAGACCTCTTTCGCGTCGAGACCGGGGCCGTGGGCCCGCTGGTCGACCGCTTCGAGGATTTTGATCCCGACGATCCGGGCAAGTCCGCCTATGTGCGTCGTCGGATCAAACTGCTCGAACCGGCGGGCTCAGAGGCCTGGATCTATGTTTGGACCCGACCCGTCCAACCCGATGAACGGATCGCGTCAGGGGATTGGCTCGACCATATCGGCCAAAGCGGCTGAAGCTCAGTCAATGCGGATCGAGAGCGCGCCCACGCCGTCGATCCCCGCCTCAATCACCTGACCGCGTTCAATCGGGCCCACGCCCGCAGGCGTGCCGGTCAAGATCAAATCCCCCGGCGCGAGGCGCCAGTAGCGGGCCAGCCGCACCAGAAGCGCTTCGGGCGATAGGATCATCTGCGCCAGATCGCCGGACTGGCGTTGCGCGCCGTCGAGGGTGAGCCAGATCGCACCGGCGCGGGGATGGCCGATAGCGGCGGCGGTGCGGAGCGGAGAAACCGGCGCGGAGCCGTCGAAGGCCTTTGCGGTCTCCCAAGGCGCTCCGGCGGCCTTCGCCGCGGCCTGAGCGTCCCGACGGGTGAGGTCGATCGCCGCCGCGTAGCCGAAGATCATGTCCCGGGCTTCACCCTCGGACTGCGGCGCCCCGGCGCGACCGAGCATCACGGCGAGCTCCACTTCATGGTCCAGCCGCTCGGTGTCGACGGGGTAGGGCGCGTGCGGCTCGACGACGACGGCTTGCGCAGGCTTCATGAAAAACACCGGTTCAGCCGCGGCCCCCATCTCCGCGGCGTGCGCGGCGTAGTTCCGGCCCACACAGAAAATCCGGCCCACCGGCGCACGAACGCCCGGCTCCGCGCCTTCGATCGGTAGCTCGACGGGAGCGGGAAGCGCAAAGGGCGCGCTGTTTGCATCGGCGTTCGTCATGTTCGTCGCAAAGGCTCCGCGCTTGGTCGCGCGCGCATTTCCCGCGCTCATGGGAGTGCGTCAAGAGCTAGGGCGTACCTTCGAAATCGTCTTGCGGCCGCCGGTCCTCCCGGCGGCCGTCTTTTTGCGGCCTTGAAGGCAGGGCCGCATTAGCGCCGATTTTCCGAAACCAACCGAGCGACCGTGGCTTCATAGGACCGGCCTACCCGCACCTCCGCGCCGGATTCAAGCCGCAAAACGCGGCCGCCCGAGGACGTCGTCTTGGTCATCCGAATGGCGTCGGCGTTGACGATGGCGGAACGGTGCACGCGGACAAAGCGCGCCGCGTCAAGCTCGCGCTCCATGCGTTGCATCGTCTCCCGCACCAACCAGGAACGCCCCGGGACGTGCAGGCGCACATAGTCCCGCTCCGCTTCAATCCATTCGATCTCCCGCTCGGGCACGCGCACCACGCGGTCGCGGTCCTTCACCCAGAAGTCGCGGCTACGCGCGACCTTTCCGCCAGCCTCGCGCAAGCCGTTGAGCGTCGCCTCCAATTCGGCGACTTTGCTTTCCGCCTCCCGGGCGTCGAGATACGCCCGGGCGCGGTCGAGCGCCTCAGCGAGGCGCGCAGGGTCGACCGGCTTGAGCAGATAGTCCACGGCGCGAGCGTCAAAGGCGCGGACGGCGAAATCGTCATGAGCCGTGATGAACACGACCGCAGGGCCGTCATCCCGCCCCGCGGCGTCTGCGACGCCGAAGCCGTCCAAAAGCGGCATTTTGACATCAAGCAGCACCGTATCGGGCTTTACCTCACGAATGAGCGCAAGCGCGCTCTCCCCGTCAAATCGCGTCCCGACGATCTCGATGCCGTTCAATCGAGACAGAAGTATCTCCAAACGCCGCACCGCCAGCGGCTCGTCGTCTACCAGAACGACGCGCATGACCATCGCTCCCTTAATCGCGCGGCAACCGAATGGCGGCGCAAAACCCGCCCCCAGGTCCCGGCCCCGCCTTGAACTGCGCGCGCTCGCCATACAACGCCGCCAACCGCGCTGCGGTGTTGCGCAGACCCACTCCGGCGCCGGCCTGCGTGCTCACGCCCGGACCGTCGTCGCAGACGGTCAGCTCCAACGCCCCATCTCTCTGGCGTGCGGCGACCGTAATCGAACCGCCGCTCGGAGAAGGGGCCACCGCATGTTTGACCGCGTTTTCAACAAGCGGCTGCAAGATCAATCCGGGCACCAATTCGTCTTCACAGTCTTGGTCAATCTCAAACGCTGAGACGAGACGCGCCCCAAAGCGTTCCTGTTCGATTTCCAAATACAAGCGCTGAGCTGCGACTTCCTCAGCTAAAGTAACCATTTGCGCGGAGGATTGATCTAGGGCGTGGCGCATGAAACGTGAAAGCCGCGAAAGCATGCGCTCTGCAGCGGCGTTTCGATTGTCCAGCACGAGTGTGGAAATGGCGTTCAACGTGTTGAAGAGAAAGTGCGGGTTTATCTGAAACCGAAGCATTGCGATTTGCGCGTCGCGCGCGGCGGTCTCGGCCTGGGCCAACCGCTCGCGTTGTTTGGCGCTCGCCACGTTCTCTGAAAAGGTCACATAAAGAGCTGTCCAGCTAAGGATAAAAAATACTTCTGATAAGGTGTTCGCTATAAAAAACTGAACTGTCGGCCCGGTGAAATGCGGATTGAAGCGAGTGTGCAGGTGCGCGCTGACGATGATTTCCAGTAAGGCCATAATCGCTATTGCGACCAGTAAGACGAACATCGTTCGCCCGGCTCCAAAGCGCCTTAACTGCAAATACAAAATCCGACAAACGAACGTCGCGGCAATCGCGATTGCGAACGCCACGGTGAGCGGCCAGGCCGAATAGCGAAGCGATCCCGAGACCAACGACATGGACCCATAGATGGCTATAATCGGCGGCCACCAG
>CAZABJ010000002.1:71563-91297 GCA_964483375.1 uncultured Caulobacterales bacterium | reverse complement strand
CCATGTCGCCGTCGGCGGAGAGGGGTCTGCCGCTCCAGGCCATGTTTTGTTCGTCCCCATCTGTATCCACGTCCTCTCCCATCTTATCGCCTGGTCGTCGCGCGCGGACCAACGTTCGTCGCGCTCTGAGCGCGGTTGGTCGAATGCGCCCGCATTCGTCCGCTCTCACCCGCCGTTGGTCGCAATCGCGTTGAGGGCCATGGGGCGCCCCGCCCGAGATGGTCCGGTCGCGCCCTGAAAATCCCATGAAGAGCAGGGCGAGGCCCCGTCGCGCGATGAGGCGCGGCGCGGAGGGGAGAGGCTTTAAGACGGGGGAGAAATCCGCAAATGACGGAATTCTACCGGGTTCACAGGGCGTTCAAGACCGGGCTTTTGGCGTCGGTCGCGTCGCTCGCCTTCGCAACGCCGGTCGCGGCGCAAGATGAGGGCGACGGCGCGGAGCGGATCGTCGTCACCGGCTCGCGCATCGAACGCACGTCCAACTACACCGCGCCGACGCCGGTGAACGTCTTCACCGAGGCGCAGATCGAACTGTCCGGTGCGGTGAACACGTCCGAACTCATCCGCACCTTGCCCGCGGCCGGGGTGTCGGCGCTGACCTCGACGAACTCCAACTTCTTGGTGGGCGCGTCAGGCATCAACACGGTCGACCTGCGCAATCTCGGCGGCAACCGCACCTTGGTGTTGGTGAACGGCCGCCGCTTTGTGGCCGGCGTTCCGGGCTCGACGCTGGTGGACTTCAACTCCATTCCCACCGAGTTCATTGAGCGCATCGACGTTCTGACGGGCGCGGCGTCCTCGATCTACGGCTCCGACGCCCTGGCCGGGGTGGTCAACGTCATCCTTCGCGATGACCTGGAGGGGGTGATTTCCTCGGCGCAGTACGGCGCAAGCGAACAGGGGGACGACGAAACCATCCGCGCCAGCGTCACCTATGGCGCAAACTTCGCGCAGGGCCGCGGGCGCGCGCTGGCGTCGGTGACTTGGAGCGACGAAGGCGGGGTGTTCGCGCGCGATCGGGAGTCGATCGAACGCGACGGCGCGTCGCTGGCGTTTTTCACCGGCGACCCGGCGGACGCCTTTGAAGAACTCCAACCCTTCTACAGTTCGTTCTCCGAACGGGGGAACATCTCCATTCCCGGCGCGCCCAGCAATCTTGTCTTCGACGAGACCACCGGCACGGTGCGTCCCTTCACCTCCGCAAATCCTGACGGCAGCGCGCTGGACGGATTCAACCGCCAGGCCTTCCGCGCCATCGCCGTGCCGACCGAGCGGTTCTTGTTCTCCTCGGCGGTCGATTATGAAATCTCGCCGCGCTTCAACCTCTTCTTCGAGGGCACTTACGCCTCGACGGAGACGCAATCCGAGCTTGAGCCGTTTCCGCTTAGCTCTTCGAACATCTACGGCCAAAACCTGCAGCAATTCATCGACGATGACGGCGATGGAACACCGGACCGCTCAGCCTTCGGCATTCCGATCCTGAACCCGTTCGTGCCCGCCGGCATTCGCGACGCAGCGCGTCTGGGCGCGGATTTCGACGGCGACGGCGTACAGGACATCGCCGACGAGGACCTCGTGGTCGGCTTTTCTCGGCGCACGACCGAACTCGACCAACGCGGCGCGAACAATATTCGCCAAACCGCGCGCTTCGTTCTGGGGCTCGAAGGAGATTTGACGGAGAACTGGCGCTATGAGACCAGCCTGAACTTCGGTCGCACGACCCAGGCCCAGCAGTCGACCGGGCAAATCAACGTCGTCAACTTCCGCTATGCGCTTGACGCTATTCCGGACCCGGTCAATCCCGGCCAGTTCATCTGCGCCGACGAGATCGCCCGGCTGGAAGGCTGCGTGCCCATCAACATCTTCGGCGCCGGATCCATTTCTCCGGAAGCGGCCGCCTATGTTCGCGCGCCGGCCAACACCGACGCCACCGTCGAACAGGCCGTAGTCAACGCCTATTTGGCGGGCGATACGCCCTTCCGGATTCCCTTCGCCGCCGATCCGGTGTCGGTGGCTTTCGGCGTGGAGTATCGGACCGAGCGTTCGGAATCCATTCCCGACGCGCTGTCGCAGCTGGGCCTGAACGCGGGCAACATCACCCCGGTCGTCCGGGGCGATTTCTCCGTCGGCGATGCGTTCGCCGAGGCCAGCTTGCCGCTGGTCCAAGACCGCCCGTTGTTCGAGGACTTGACTTTGAACCTCTCGGCGCGGTGGTCGGACTACACCACAGTCGGCAACACCTTCGCCTGGGCGGTGAGCGGGGAATGGTCGCCCACCGATTGGGTTCGCCTGCGGTCGCAATACGCCGTCGCGGTGCGCGCGCCCAATATCGGCGAGTTGTTCTCGCCTCCGGGGCAGACCTTCCCGAGCGTGGCCGATCCGTGCGAGGGCCTGACGACGACCGGGGCCGGCGATCCGGCGTTCTTGAACACGCTCACCGACGCGGCGAGCGGGGTGGACGGAGCCACGGTCAACAGCCCGACGGCGACGGCCTGCTTCGCCGACGCCAATGTGGCGGCGCGGGTGGCGCGGGACGGCGTCTTCGTGCTGACCCAGGCCGAGCGCCAGGGCGTCAGCGGCTTCAACGGCGGCAATCCGGACTTGTTCGAAGAAGAGGGCACGACCTTCACCATCGGCGCGGTGTTCCGGCCGAACACCGGCAATGCCTTCATCGACAATTTCGCGATCTCGCTCGACTATTTCGACATCGAGATTGAAGACGCGATTTCGACGTTGGGACGCCAGACCTCGCTGGACGAGTGCTACAGCAGCTCCACCACGCCCGGCGTTTTGGATCCCGCCTCGCCCTTCTGCGCGAACATTCTGCGGTTCACCGGCGGTCCGCAGCTGGGCGCGTTGGAGTTCATCAACGCCTTCCAGCAAAACCTGCAGACCGTGAACACTGCGGGCGTGGACGTGCAAGCGAGCTACAATCTGGCGCTGAACGATCTGTTCAACGGCGTGTCCACGAGCCTTGGCGAACTTGCCTGGTCATTGGCCTACACCTACACCGACACCTATGAACTGACGGGCTTCGAAGGCGCGACCCCGCAGGAATTCGTCGGCGTGATCGGCACGTTCGAGAACGAGGTTCTGCTCTCGACGGTGTACTATAACGGGCCGTTCACGTTCTCCTATGACATGAACTGGCTTGACGAAGCGGTGTTGTCGAGCACCGGTTTCTTTTCGGACTCCCAAGTGGACAGCGTGGCTTTTCACGATATCCAAGCCCGTTGGGACCTGTTCGACACCGGCGTGACCTTGGTCGGGGGCGTGGACAATCTCTCCAACGAGTTTGTCCCCATCGGCGGCAGCGCGCCGGGCAGCGTCACCGGCACCGGCACCAACGGCGCCATCTACGACGCTATCGGTCGCCGGTTTTACATCGGCGTGCGCGCGCAGTTCTAACCTGTCGAAGTCGGTAGCTGTTGGGCGGCGGATCCTTTGTGGATCCGCCGTCTGCCTTTTCGCCCGCGCCTAAGGGCTCAGGCGTGGCCGGCGGATCGCGCGCGCCTTGACGCCACACGCCAGCGAGCCCGCAGGCGGCGCGCCGCGGTGGGGCGCACCGAGCGGATGAAGGGGTCGGGCGTTGCGGTGACTTGAACGGCCGGATGCGGCTTCGGCCGGGCGCCTGTGAGCTCAAAAATCACCGCTTCGCAGCCGCGCCAGAAATTGATCCGCTCCAACACCGGGTTCACGAAATTGGACATGGCGCAATAGTGCGTGATCTCGCGGCCGGAGTGATGCTGGCGATGATGCGCGAAGGACTGAACGATCCCGCGCCGCTGCAGCCACGCCACCGCCGGCCCGTTCTCCCGCTCCGTGCGATGGGCCCAGACATGGGTCTCGGTGGGCAGAATGATCGAGGCGAGCGCGAAGGTCGTCGTGAACCAAGTCAAGGCGCCCGTCGCCCAAAACAGAACGAGCAGCAGCCCGCCCACAACCAGGCTCGCCATATTGCGCGGCCAAAATCCGCTCTCCACAAAAGCGCGGGCGTGGATGTGGTGAATGATGCTGGGGTCGACGACCGCCGGGCCGAGCCCAGGCCAGTGCCGATGGATGTAACGGTCCTGCAGCCAATGCAGCACACCGGACATGAAGTCGGTGAAGGCCAGCGCGGCGATGATCTGAAACGCGATCCAGCCCGCGATGAGTACGCTTTCGGCGACGTCCATAAGTCCCCTCCGGTCGCACGTCTCTCGCAGCGGCTTGTCTACCGCCGCGTTTGCCGGAATGGAAGCCGCCGCGCCGCGCACGCCAAATCCGCTGTGTTGCGACACGCGCGTTCGCTTCCGTGGCGAAACGCCGACTCACGCTAGGCGAGTGCATCATGGAAAATGGAAATGACATGCGATTGAAAGAACGCGTTGATGAGCTGGACTTCCGGCTCTATGCGCTTGAGGCTGCGGTTCGGCTGGTGGCGCAAAGCGTCGGGGCCGGCAGGATCCTCGAAGAGGAAGGCGTCGCGGACAGCGTGCGCGAGGGGCTTGTCGAAGCGCATCTCGCCTCGGGCGTTCCAAGAGACGAGGCCGGCGAGGCCGCCGAGGAAATCTACGCTTACATCGCCGAGATTCTGGACGCGGAGGGTTCCTCCGAACCGCCCGATGACGCGTGAGGTGTGGACGCGCTCGCCGGGCGGCGTAAAGTCCGCCAAAACGAAACTAGGGCGGAGGCGCGGTGATGCGTATCGGCGTTCCCACTGAAATCAAGGCCAACGAACACCGGGTCGGCGTCACGCCGACTGCGGCGCGGGAGTATGTCGCACGCGGACATGAGGTGTTCGTTCAAGCCGGCGCGGGGCGCGGCGCGGGGTTTGAAGATGCTGATTTCGAGCGCGCCGGGGCCGGGATCGCGCCTGATGCGGACGCCGTATTCGACGCCGCTGAGATGATCGTGAAGGTCAAGGAGCCTCAGGCTTCGGAATGCGCCAAACTCAGGCCGCACCACATCCTGTTCACCTATTTGCATCTGGCGCCGGACCCCGAACAGACCCGCGCCCTGGTCGCGTCCGGCGCCACGGCGGTCGCCTATGAAACGGTGACCGACGCGCGCGGCGGCTTGCCGCTGCTCGCTCCCATGAGCGAAGTCGCCGGCCGCATCGCGGTGTTCGCCGCCGCTGAGACGCTGTTGAAGCACAATGGCGGCATGGGGTTGTTGTTGTCTGGCGTGCCAGGCGTCGCGCCCGCGCGGGTGGCGGTGCTTGGCGGCGGGGTCGTCGGGTTGAACGCGGCGCGCATGGCGGTTGGGTTGAACGCCTCGGTGGTCGTGCTCGAGCGGTCGATCCCGCGCATGCGGGAAATCGACGACATCTTTTTGGGCCGCGTGCGCACGCGCTACTCCACCATCGACGCGGTCGAAGAAGAGATCATGGCCGCCGACGTGGTCATCGGCGCGGTGCTTTTGGCCGGCGCCGCCGCGCCGAAGCTTGTGCGGCGCGACCATCTCTCCGCGATGAAGAACGGGTCGGTATTGGTCGACGTCTCTATCGACCAGGGCGGGTGTTTTGAAACCTCCCGGCCCACCACCCACGCCAACCCCACCTATGAAATCGACGGCGTGGTGCATTATTGCGTCGCCAATATGCCTGGCGCGGCGCCGCGGACATCCTCAGAAGCGCTCAACAACGCCACCTTGCCCTTCGGCTTGGCGCTAGCGGCGGGCGGTCGGGACGCGCTGGCTCGCGATCCCCATCTCGCGCGCGGCTTGAACGTCCATGCCGGAGCGATCACCCACCCCGCCGTGGCGACCGCGCTCGGCTACGAATTCGTCGACCCATTTCAAGCTTGGCCCGCCGCTGCGTAAGGACGTTTCCGCCATGACCGATCATCGCGAACTCGACAATCCCGTTCGTCGTCAACGTCTCGCGCGGTGGGCGGGACCGGCGGCGGTGCTGCTGTCCGGCCTTGTCATCGCGTTGGCCGTGGACATGGGCGCTTCGCGCCTGGCCGATCAGCGCTTTCAGGTTGCAGGCGACGCGCGCAGCGTTTGGCGTCTCGACACCCGCACCGGACAACTCGTGCGTTGCACGGGCCCTGTGGGCGATCGCGGGTTTGTGCGCTTAGCGGCGGCCGCGCCCGTTCTGTCACCGACCCGTCCCGCGGACCGCGAGCCGGAACCACAGCCGCAGACCCAGCCGCAGCCTCAGCCTCAGACGCAGCCTCAACCGCAGCCGGAAGCCGAGCCAGGGACTGGCGAACAGCGCGGGTCGAGCTTTCCCTTCCCGCTGCCCCATCCCGCTGATGGTCGCCAGCCGGCGCCGGAAGCGGAGCCGCCCGCCGCCGAGCCCGCCCCTGAAGGCGACGCTGAGCAGGGCCAACGGGGGCCGTTCGGGCTGCCTTTCCGGTTTGGGTCGGGCGATGATCCGCGAACCGAGACGCCCGCATCCGATCCCGCTTCGACCACCGCGCCGCCCGCAACGGGGCGGCCCGCCAACGCCGAGCCCCAAACGCGCCCGACCCCCGCCGGCGGAGAGGCCAGGGTGACGTGCGAAGTGGTGGAGGCCGACGCGCTTCGCCGGCGTTGACGCCTCGCCGCACTTTCACCCGACCGCTCCCTTGGGTTAGGCAATCGCCCTGCCTTTCGCCCGGCGTCCGCCGGCGCATCAATCCTGTGGGAGCGCGCTCAGCATGAAACTCGCCAGCCTCAAATCCGGCCGCGACGGCAAGCTTGTGGTGGTGTCGAAAGACTTGAAGCGATGCTCGGACGCGTCCGAGATTGCGCCGACCTTGCAGGCCGCGCTTGACGAATGGGATATGCTGGCGGGCGAATTGCAGGACCTGGCGGACCGCCTCGAGCGCGGCGCGGGCGTGTCCGAGCCCTTTGACCCGCTTGACTGCATGTCGCCCTTGCCGAGGGCGTATCAATGGGCCGACGGGTCAGCCTATGTGAACCATGTCGAGCTCGTCCGAAAGGCCCGCGGCGCGCAGATGCCGGAGAGTTTTTGGACCGAGCCGCTCATCTACCAGGGCGGTTCGGACGCTTTCATCGGCCCGCGCGACGACATCGAGTTGCCGCAGACCGAGGGCTGGGGCGTTGATTTTGAAGCGGAAATCGCCGTTATCCTTGATGACACGCCGATGGGCATCGGGGTCGAGGCGGCGCGGTCGCAAATCAAGCTCATCATGCTGGTCAACGATGTGAGCTTGCGCGGGTTGATCCCGAACGAGTTGGCGAAAGGCTTCGGCTTCTTCCAGTCCAAGCCGGCGTCCGCCTTCAGCCCCTGCGCCATCACCCCAGATGAGCTCGGCCGGGCGTGGGACGGCGCGAAAGTTCATTTGCCGCTGATGAGCCGCGTTAACGATCTGCCGTTCGGCAAGCCCAACGCCAGCGTCGACATGACGTTCGACTTCCCGACCCTCATCAGTCACGCCGCAAAGACCCGCAATCTCGGCGCCGGGAGCATTATCGGCTCCGGCACGGTGTCCAATAAAGACGCCGACGGAGGGCCGGGAAAACCGATCGCCGAGGGCGGCGCTGGGTATTCTTGCATCGCCGAACAAAGAACGGTGGAGACGATACTGACGGGGCGTGCTTCGACCCCGTTTTTGACTTATGGGGACCAAGTGGAAATCGACATGCTCGATGCTGCCGGACGCTCCATATTCGGCTCCATCAAGCAAAGCGTTCGGCCCCTCCAGCGCCATTGAGGCTCTGTTTGTCCAACAGGTAGGATTTGCTCCCACAGCTTTACCGGGCTGTTTGGACAGCTCGCTGTGAGCTTCCTAGGGCATTGTGCGTCGCTTTAGGCCACCTTCATTTGCGAAGGTGAGCCTGGGGGCGACAGTTGTGATGGATACGCATCTCCTTTCCGGTCTGCGGGGTTTGGTCGTTGAGGATGTGGCGCTGAACGCGAAACTCTATGCAGACTTGATCGAAGCCATGGGGGCGGCGGTGGTGCGGGCCGCCTCAATGAGCGGCGCGGTAGAGGCGGCGCTCGCCAACGCCGTCGATTTCGTGGTGTTGGACGATTTTGTCGGCGACGAATCTGCGGCGCGTTTCATTGACCGCGCGCGCGCGGCAGGGCTTTCCGCGCCGGTGATCTTAGTGCTGGCTCACTACGCGCGGGGCGACAAGGACCGCGATCCTGACGATCCCCTTATCCGCGCCAGGGTCGTCAAACCGATCACGGTGAAATCATTTATCGAGGGCCTGACCGTGGCCCTTAAACCGCTCGGCGAAGAGCGCCGCGAGGGGTAGCGCGGCGAACCGTCTGACGAAACGGCCCCAAGAGGCTCCCCAAATCGCTTGCGGCCTGATAAGCGGCCGGGATGCGACATTTCCTCTCCACCGCGGATTGGACGCGGGCTGAGCTTCAGGCACTGATCGACCGCGCCCTCGCTTACAAATCAAAGCCGTTCGACAACGTTCTGGCGCGTAAAGCGATCGCGTTGGTGTTCTTCAACGCCAGCCTGCGCACACGCGCGTCGTTTCAAGTCGGCGTGAACCAATTGGGTGGTCACCCCGTTGTTTTGGAGCCGGGGACGTCGTCATGGCCGATGGAAGTGCTGGATGGCGCGGTGATGGACGGGGTCGCTGAGGAGCACGCCAGCGAGGCGGTGCGGGTGCTGTCGCGCTATTTCGATATGATCGGCGTGCGGTCATTCCCGGCGTTTCAGGATTGGACGGCGGAACGGGAAGACCCCGTGCTCGCCGCCTTCGCCCGGCATGCCGACGTTCCGATCATCAACATGGAGACCATCGTCCATCCCTGTCAGGAACTCGCCTTGATGATGGCGTTGCAGGAACGCATTGGTGAGACGGACGGCAAAAAGTTTACGCTGACTTGGGTCCCCCATCCCAAAGCGCTGAACACCGCCGTCGCCAATTCCGCGCTGATGATCGCGACGAAATTCGGCTTCGACGTCACGCTCGCCATCCCTGATGAGGCGTATCGATTGGATTCGCGCTATGTCGGAGCGGCCGAACGAAACGCCGCGGCGAACGGGCGGTCGCTCACCATCACCACCGATCTCGACGCCGCTTATGAGGGCGCGCATGTGGTCTACGCCAAGAGCTGGGGGGCGCTTTCCCATTTCGGGCGTTGGCCTGAGGAGGCCGCGCTGCGCGAGCGCGTGGGTGCGGAGCGTTTCATTGTCGAGGAAACGAAAATGGCGCGCACCGATGGCGCGGTGGTCAGCCACTGCTTGCCCATGCGGCGGAATGTGAAAATCACCGACGCCGTGGCCGACAGCCCGGCCTTTTTGGCCATCGAGGAGGCGGAGAACCGTCTGCACGTGCAAAAGGCGATCATGGCGGCGTTAGCGGCAGGGGCGGCGGGATGAAGGGCGAGGCGCAACAGGCCATCGTGCGGCTCTTGAGCCTAATGCGCGACGGCAAGGAAATTCGTCAGTATTTGCAACGCTTTTCCGAGATTGAACGCACCCGCTTCGCGGTGATCAAGGTCGGCGGGGCGGTGCTTCGTGATGATCGCGCCGTCTTGGCCGATGCGCTTGCGTTCCTTCAGACCGTTGGGCTCACCCCCGTCGTCGTCCATGGCGCAGGGCCCCAACTGGACGCCGCGCTGGACGAAAAAGGGGTGAGCAGCGTGCGAGTGGACGGATTGCGGGTCACCACGCCGGAGGTGATGGCCGTCGCACGGGAGGTGTTCACCGCGGAAAACCTCGCGCTCGTCGATGCGGTGAGGGCGGCTGGCGCGCGCGCGGCGGCGGTTCCTTACGGGGTCTTCGAGGCGGAGCTGGCGGACGAAGCGCGGCTGGGCCTGGTCGGGGAGCCGCGCATGGCCTCGCTCGACTTAGTGCGCTCGGCCACAAACGCCGGCGCGATCCCGATCCTGGCTTCGCTCGGCGTCAGCCCCGAGGGGCGACTGCTGAACGTGAACGCGGATGCAGCCGTTCGCGCCCTGGTGGCGGCGCTTGAGCCGACAAAGGTCGTGTTCCTCACCCAAACAGGCGGCGTTCTGAACGGGGAAGGCGGCCTCGTCACCTCCATAAATCTTGCGACCGACCGTGAAACGCTGATGCGCGCGCCTTGGCTGACGGGCGGCATGCGCCTGAAAATCGAGGAGATTGAACGGTTGCTCGAGGCGCTGCCATTGAGCTCTTCGGTTTCAATCACCCGGCCGGACGCCTTGGCGCAGGAGCTGTTCACCCATACCGGCTCGGGCACGCTCGTGCGGCGCGGCGAAAGCGTTCTGGTGGGTGAGGAAAAGTCAGCCTTTGAGCTGGGTCGGGTCGTGTCACTGGTCACCGACGCCTTTGGGCGCCCCCCCGCCCCGCAGTGGTGGGAGCAGCTCGCGCTCGCCCGGGGCTACGTCACCGAACGCTATCGCGCCGGCGCTTTCGTCTGCGCGCTGGAAGGCGCCGCCTATCTCGACAAGTTCGCCGTGTGCGGGGACGCGCAAGGGGAAGGTCTCGGTCAAGCCGTGTGGCGGCGCATGACGGCCGATTGGCCGCGGCTGATTTGGCGCGCGCACCCCGATAATCCCATCAATGATTTCTATTTCCGCGAGGCGGACGGCGCGTGCCGATGCGGCGATTGGGTCGTGTTTTGGCGCGGCCTCAACGATTTCAATGACATCGCGCGTTTGGTGGATGTGGTTTCCGCCCGCCCCGCCACGCTTGAGGCTGCGGCGTGAGCGTGCGGCTGGGCCTGATCGGAGCCCGTGGCTACACCGGCGCGGAGCTTCTGGGATTAGTCAGCGGCCATCCTGACCTCACGCTCGTCTACGCCGCTTCCCGGGCGCTTGCAGGGGAACCGGTGCAAGCGATCGCGTCTGAGTTCAGCGGCGATGTGACGCTCAGCGCGCCGGATCCTGAGGCGGCGGCGCGCGCAGAGCTCGATGTCTGCGTCTTAGCGCTGCCCAACGGCGCGTCATCGCCCTATGTCGCGGCGTTCGAACGTCTGTCGCCGCACACGGCGCTCATCGATTTGTCGGCCGATCATCGCTTTGACGACGGCTGGGCGTACGGGCTGCCGGAGCGCAATCGCGAACGCATCGCCGGCGCCCGGCGCATCGCCAATCCCGGCTGTTCGGCCACCGCCGTCCAACTGGCGTTGCACCCGTTTTTGGACGATGTCGCCGGGCCTGCGCACGCTTTCACCGTGTCAGGCTATTCCGGAGCGGGAACCACGCCAGGCCCGCGCAACGACGTGGCGCGTCTGACCGACAGCATCATGCCCTACACCCTAGTCGGTCATGGCCATGAGGCGGAGATCCGGCGTCATTGCGGGGTCGCGGTGAACTTCTCGCCCCATGTCGCGGGGTTTTTCCGCGGCCTCATCGCCACCGTCCAGATCCCCTTGGGCCGGGGGATGAGCGAAGCCGAAGCGATCAACAAGGTCCAGGCGGCCTATGCCGATGAGCCGTTGGTGGTTGTTTCCCCCGAAACGCCGGAATTGAAAGACGCGGCCGGCGCGCTTGGGGCCTTTGTGGGCGGGGTGCGGGCCGTTGAGGCGGAGCGCCGGGCGGTGGCGGTTTGCGCGCTCGACAATCTGCTGAAGGGCGCGGCGAGCCAAGCGCTGCAAAACGTCAATCTGGCGCTGGGCTTGGGGGAGTGGTCGGGTTTGGAGGCGCCAGGCGGGCGCGCGTCGTAGCGCGCGCCCTGGGTCGTATCAGGCTTAGTTGCTCAAATCGTAGTAGAGCCCGAAGTCGATGGGCAGCGATTCCCGCAAATACTGGCGCACGAACAAGTTCAGGTTCGCGATGCCCGAGCGGGGCACGAAGACTACGTCGAAGCGCTGAAGCCGCATATTGTCGGCCGTTTCGGGGTCGGCGGTCCCGTTCAAGAGATCAACCTGGCGCACCATGGTGGCGCCGTCCGGGCCGCGCCGCAGCACCATCACCCGGCCGGGATCCGCGCTGTCCAACCACCCCCCGGACATCATGACCGCTTCAAGCGCGCCAATGTCGCCGGGCAGCTCAAACACCCCCGGCGATCCGACTTCGCCGCCGATAAAGACACGCTGGCTCGCAAAGCTCGCCGGGCGAAGGTCGAGTTGCGGGGTGCGCAGTTCAGCGTCGAGCGCGCGGGTCACTTCGGCTTCGACGTCTGAGATCGTCCGGCCTGCGGCCATGATCGGCGCGACAAGCGGGGGGTGAATGCGGCCGTCTGGCGCGACCGTCAAAGTCCGCGACAGGTTCGGCGCGGTGTAAACCGCAAGCTCCACCGCATCCCCGGGATAGAGCGTGTAGTCCGGCGAGGCGGTCGACCAGTCGCTGAACGGGGTGGCGGGAAAGCGTTCGGTGGCTTCGGGAGCCGTTGCGCATGCCGAGGCCGCCAAGCAGGCGAGTCCCACCGCAATCTTCTTTCTTGAAGTGAAAAACTCCCCGACAAGAAGAAATGTATCCATTTTTTGGAGCGTTCGCTTGCTGAGCAAACGAGCGCCTGTAAATTCAACCAGCTTTGACCACATTTTTTCGACTCACCCCTGGGCCTCCGACTTCCTTGATGTTAGAGATATTGCGGTCGCGAGGAAGTATGTTCGCGTTTAAGGGGAAAAGTTGTGTCAGTTCTAGACGATAGGTCGAACGATACGCGGTACGCCGCGCTGCCGATGCATGGCGCGACTGGTTGGGGACACGACACAGGCGTGGTGAGCCTCGCACAGCTTTTCTCAATGTTGTGGCGCGAGCGGGTGATGGTGCTTGTCGTCGCGGGCCTTGTTGCGGTGGCGGGGATCGCCACGGTTTGGCAATTGCCCACGCTTTACAATTCGGCGGCCCGCGTTCTGGTTTTGTATGACGACGCTTATCTGCACAATTCGGTGCTGGGCGATGCTCAGCCGCGCACGATCCTGACCCCCCAACAAATCATCCAGGCTGAAACCGATTTGTTGTCGTCGGAAGAGCTGAAACGCCGGGTGGTGCGCGAAGTCGGCGTGGAGACGGTATTCGCCAACCGCACTTCAGATGAGGGGCTCAGCGAAGAACGCCTTCAGCGCTTGGAGGCCGATGCGGTTCGCGCGCTCAATAGCGCCTTCGCCGTCCGCGTCGCGCCCAACTCGCCCACCATCTCGCTCTCTGTCCGCCACGAAGACCCTGAGGCCGCCGCGCTGATCGCGAACGCGATGCTCGATGAGTATTTGGACTATCGCCGTGAAGTGCTCATCGGCGCGCCCCCCGAAGGCTTAGAGCGCGAGCGGCGGAACACCGAGGAGCGTTTGGCCGTGCTGAACGGCGAATTGGAGGCCGTCCTTGCGGAAAACCAAATCGGCGATTTCGATGGCGAGCGCACCGCCGCCCGGGAGCGCGCGGCCTCGGTGGGGGCGTCTTTGTTGGAGACGCGCGCGCGGTTGAGCGAAGTCACCGGCGCGGTGGCGGCGCTCCGCGAGCGCATGCGCGCAATCCCCTCTGAAGAAGAGATTTGGACTGAGGACGCCGCGTCCCAACGCCTCCAGGAGCTGGCGACCGAGCGGGAAGAACTGCTCGCCGGCTATGAGCCCAGCAGCCGCGCCGTGGCTGAAATCGACGCGCGCATCGACCGTGTTCGCGCGGCCATCACAAGCGGCATGTTGCCCAACGGCTTGACCCGGCTTGGCCCCAATCCGGTGTACCAGTCGCTGCAAACCCAGCTCTTGCAATATGAAGCCGAACGCGAATCCCTGACGGAGCGCAGCCTGGCCCTCACCGCCCAGCTCGATGAAACCCGCGCCCGCCAGCTTCAGCTGCAGCAGGTCGCCCCGACATTCGAGCGTCTGGCGCGGGAGCGCGATGCGCTGTCCGCCACGGTGCGCCGGTTCATCGAGCGCGAAGAACAAGGCCGCGCCCTGCGCGCGCTGGCTGAGCAGGCGATCGACACCGTCCGCATCGTCGAACGCGCCGCAGCGCCGAGCCAAGGCTCAAGCTTGCGCCGGCCCGCCGCGCTGGGCGTGATCGTGCTGGCCGGTTTCGCCGGCCTTGCCGCCGGTCTGGTCAGCGCATTCGCCAATCGGTGGTCGGCCTCCGGCGCGCCCGGGTCACCGGCCCAGTCGTCCATTCGCTGGCGGCAGCACGCCCATCTCGACCAACCGCCGCCGCGACCGGGGGGCGGGGGACGCCGCCGTCCGCGCTTGCCGGGCGAAGTCACCGCCGGGTCGCCTCATGGCTGGAGCGCGGGGATGGTCCATGGCGACATGCGCCCCAGTACATCGGCCAACGCCGCGGGAGCCGGACGCGCGCGCCGCATCCGTCGCGCAGCCCGCCTTGGCGCATCAGCCGCTTGGAGCGCTCGGCATGACCAAAAGCGCGCAGCCGGCGTCCCCGCGAAAGAGTTGCGCGCTGACGCCATACGCCGCGCGCAAGAGGTCCGGCGTGAGCGTCTGGAGCGTCGGGCCCTCGCCAAGAACGCGCCCGCTCCGCAGAACGACAACGCGTTCGCAGAATTGGGCCGCAAGACCAAGGTCGTGCGTGGCCAAAAGAACCCCGACGCCCAAATCGGCGCGCGCGCGCAGGGCGCGCATGACGGAAAGGCCGTGGGCGGGGTCAAGGGCGGCCGTCGGCTCATCGAGGGCGAGGGCGGACGCCTCGCTGGCAAGGGCGCGCGCGACGTGGGCCCGAGCCTTTTCGCCGCCGGACAGCGTGCTCAGCGGGCGGTTCCCCTTCGCATCAAGGCCGACGGCGGCGAGCGCCCCTTCGACGGCGGCGGCGTCCGCGGCTGACAATCGCTGCGGCCGCGCGCCATAGGCGAACCGCCCTAGCGCCACGGCGTCCTTTGCGCGGATGGGCCACGCGACCGGGCGCTCTTGGGGTAG
The DNA here is from genome assembly GCA_964483375.1 of uncultured Caulobacterales bacterium. Taxonomy (GTDB): domain Bacteria; phylum Pseudomonadota; class Alphaproteobacteria; order Caulobacterales; family Maricaulaceae; genus JAUIEH01. Next base: position 76,609 of record CAZABJ010000002.1, on the reverse strand, counting down.
GTAGGCGAGCCGCCGCGCGCGCGCGTCCGGGGAGAGCGTCCCGACAGGGTTTTCGCCCAGAAGCGCTTCACCGCTCGTGAGCGGAAGCACCCCGGCGAGCGCGCGCAGCGCCGTGGTTTTGCCTGACCCGTTCGGCCCCACCAGCGCCGTCATCACCCCGGCTGAGATTTCCAAGGACACCCCGTCGATTAGGGTCGCCTCGCCGCGCCGAACAACGCCTTCGGTCAACGTCGCCATCGCCGTCATGGCCGGTCTCCCGAAACGCGCGCGGCGATGAGTATGAAGGCGGGCGCGCCGATAAGCGCGGCGGCCACGCCCAATTTCAACTCCTGAGGAAAGGGTGCGAGCCGGACGCCCAAATCCGCCAACGTGACCGCCGCCCCGCCCGCCAGGGCGCTTGGAATCAAGATCCGTGCGGGGTCGTGCCCGAACAGGGGCCGGACCACATGCGGCGCGACCACGCCGACAAAGCCGACCGCCCCGGCGAGGGCGACGGCTGCAGCTGCGAGCAGCGACGCCCCGCCGATGGCTAAAAACCGCGTACGGCCGAGGTTCACGCCGATGCCGGCCGCCGCCTCCTCGCCGATGCTCAAGCCTTGCAGCCCGGCGCCGGAGGCCAACGCCAACCCAGCCCCAAGCGCCAGCAGCGGCGCGGCGGCGGCCAGGTCCGCGAAGCTGCGGTTCGCAACCGAGCCGAGGATCCAATTCACCAAATCGCTGAGCGAAAAGGGGTTGGGGGCGAGGTTCATCGCCAACGCCGTCAGAGCGCCGGCGAAACTGGAGAGCCCCACCCCCACCAAGATGAGCGTGGTCGGGCTCATGGCGTTGGCCCCGAGCACGTATAAAAGGCCCGTCGCGGCGAGCGCAAAGACCACGGCGAACGCAGACGGCGTCCAACCCGCCGCTTCTGCGAACCCGAAATAGACGGCGGTCACCGCCCCCAGGGCCGCGGTCGCAGACACCCCCAATACGCCGGGGTCGGCGAGGGGATTGCGCAAAAGCCCTTGCAGCGTGGCCCCGGCGAGCCCGAGGCTCGCGCCCACGGCGAAGGCGGCGAGGGCGCGGGGGGCGCGGGCCTCCCGCACCACGAGCCCGACGCCAGGGTCGGTTTCGGCGAAAACCAGTGCGGCGAGCGTCTCACCAAGCGGCAGCGCCACCGGCCCGATGAAGACCGCGGCCGCGACGGCGGCAAGACCAAGCGCGCTCAGACCGACAATTGCGGGGATGTCAGCGGACGGGTTCATGGCGCGCTTTCCCTAAGGTCAGCAATCGCCTCGGCGGCGTCGAGAACGAACCATGCCGGGCAGGCCATTGTGGCCCCGTCTATCCATGCCGCCGGCCTGTCGGCGAGAAACTCTCGCGCCAAAGGGTGACGCGCCGGGGACCAGCGGTCCGACGTCTCCGCAAAGCCGGTGAAAAAGGCGGCCGCCACCATGTCCGGGCGTTCGAAAACAAGATGTTCCAGGGAGAGCGTCCGCCATCCCGACGCGCCGTCCGCTGCGCCGTAATTCCGACCGCCCGCCGCTTCTAGGACGTCGTGGATTAACGTGCCGGTTCCCGTCGTGGCCCCGCCGGGCGTCAGATAGAGCATGCTCGGGCGGTGTTCATCGCTCGGCGCGCGCGCACGCAACGCCGCAAGGCGCGCGTCCATCTCGTCAGCGAGCGCGCGACCGCGCTGGGGTTGGCCCATCGCCTCAGCGGCGCGCATGGTTTCTTCGCGGACGCTCTCCAGATCGTTTGACCAGCCGATTTGGTGCGTCGGAACGCCCAAACGCGCAAAAGCCGCCATCGCACGCGCATCGCCGCCCCAATGGCGCACGACAAGGTCAGGTCCCAGGGCGATCACTTCTTCGACCGTCGGGCGCACTTGGCGAAGCCCGACGGCTTGGTCCCGCAGATAGGCGTAGTCGTCGTCCGCTCCGGGCGAGAGGGCCAGAATGTCGGCGCGGTCGGCGAGCGCCAACACATATTGATCCGCGCAATAATCCAAAGAAACGACGCGCGTCGGCCCGTCAGCGAAACTTACAGCAGGTGCGGCGAACGCCAGCGCCGCGCTGACCAGAATGCGCATGCTCATGTACATGACCTCCCAAGAGCCGCGCGCTCACGCGCACGGCGTTCATGTCAGGTCGCTGCAACGGAAACAGGCCCCGTTCGCCTTGGGCTGGTCCCGGCCCCGGGCGAAAGCGACGTTGGCGGCAGGTCTCCTGGCTTGCGGGTCGCAGCCTCGCCGCCGGCCTTCCCGGAGGGATCTCCAGTGGCGCACGCGGGCAGGCGAGGCTCTCCGCTTACAGTTGCGGGCACAGCCGCGGACTTGAAGCCTTCGCTTCGCACCGCGTTCCCTCATAGCCGCCCGTCAGGGCGGAACCGCCACGCGACATCGTGGAGAAACCCCGCCCCAGGAGCAAGCCCGACGCGTGCGCCTGCGGACCCGATTGGTCGCGGCCTAAGCGCCGAGCTCGCAGATAAGCTTGACCAGATCGTGGTGGTCGGGTTCGCGTGGGATAGCGAACGCCCGGTCCTGGTCACGCCAATAGGGTGTCCAGAGCCGGGTCCATGCCCTTTGATCGACGCGCAGGGTGATGAGGCAATCCTCGGCGGGCTCGGACAAGACTTCGTGCAAAAACTGTCGCCCCGCGGTCTGCAACTCGCGCGAAACCGGGGCGTTGCCGGGGCCCTTCATCTCAGAAAGGCGGAGTGTCGCCGAACCGAGGTCGCGGGCGAACTCGACATTCGCGCATTCTCCGTCAGGGGCGGTGATCCGGAACAGCAAAGCGCGCTGCGCCAATACCTTGATCCAGTAACTTCCGATGCAATGACCCATGACCCGGCCCTCGCGGCGTATGTCGCGCGGATCGATGAGCGGTCGGATTTGATGGCCGCGCCAGTCGCTGGGCGTCACCGCCGCCGGCGTCGCGGAGTGTGGAGCCGCCAGTCCCCCGAAAACGAGGGAAAACAACCAGCTTCGCGCCTCCTTCAGCGCCTGCGGCCACGGGGTTTTTGGATCCCATGGCCGATTGAGAAATCGGGCTCCGAAGGATCTGGGGCGGTTTGAAAAATAAGCGTAGGCGGCCAGGGCGCGCGGTATCCGCGGCTTGGCCGGTTCCAGAGCCGCGGGGTCGCTGGTCGCCCAAAGCGCGAGGCGAAAGCCGCCTAAAGGAAGGCATTGGCGCAAGAGCAGAAACCAGCGACGCGCCAGCCGCGGATTGTGAGGCGCGCGTTTGGCGAACTGTCCGTAAAGCCCGGGCTCAGGCTCTGAAAACCCCAGCGCTGCAGGAATTGACGAGATGAAGGTTTCGGGGGGAAGCTTCTTCGTCCAAGGGGGAATGTCGAGCGCTTGGGCGATGTCGGTCAGGGGCGCGCCCTGTCGGATCCGCCAAATCGCTTCGCCGCGCATTTGCGCGGGGCCGCGTCGGTCGGCTAGTGCGGCGCAGGCGGCAGGAAACGAAACCAGCAGATCCGCGCAGCGCGGGTCATACTGGGCGATGTCCCGCAGCGCTCGGCGATAGGGACCGTGAAAGCGCGCGATCTGTTCGGTTGACGAGGCTCGAAGCGACGGCGAACGGGTTTGGGTTGGCGGGCTTGGCACGAGGCGGCTCCATCGGCTGTGTGGAGAACAACACTGCCGACGGAACGAGCACACGCAGGAACAAAAGAAAAATTCAATTTCTTGTTCCTGTTTTTTTGAACCTTTTCTAAGGCTAACCCACGAACTGCATAATTTAAGCTTTTTTTGGGGTGGCGTTTTCGGCTACCGGCGGCACGCCTCTCGAGGTACTATGGGGTGATCGTCGCGGCGTCGATTGAGGGGTGGGGGCGTAGGCGCTGCGTAAAACACAACGAGGCTTCACAATGAAAGAAAATGGAGATGGTAATGAAGACGGTTACCAGTTCGACCCCAAGAAGCAAGCCGTTCTCGCTTTGTGGATGTCTGAGCTTCACATCACCCTAGACCTTATCTGGGAGTCTAATATTAAAGAGCAGCTGGGCCAGTTCCTTGCTGCGATGGGGGACGCCGAACGAGAGGCGGTCCGTCCGGACTTTTTGGCCCACTGCAGGCTGATGGCCAATCCTGTGGGGTTGAGGATTATGGCGCTCATTTACAGGACCTCGTCGGATGTGAGCGAAGAGGTGTTGAAGGCCGCCGGCCTGGAGGACAATGGGCGTCGGGAACCTTTGATCGTCGCAGAGATCGTGACGCTCTTGGCGGAGTACTTCGAGGACGTGGGGCTCGGCGATATGCGGCCCACCGACGTGGCGCTGAAGGGTCAGGTCGAGCGTACGGTCAATGCGATGGAGGTCTACGGCCTCATCACGCGCAGGGATAAGGACAAGCGGTCGAAATACCTGCATCCCGCCGATCGACTTGTAGCGCTCATGGGAAACTATGCGATCGAGACCTACGGCCAGATCCGGGAACTCTCGCGGCGCCTCCGCGAACTGGGTCTCGATGACGACAAAATCGCAGAGGTATAGAACCGCCCATCTCCCTCTGCGGTAATTCAGCAGGCTTTCAGGCGGCGCTGCGAACCGAAATCGCCGCAGCTCAACACCGGAAACTCGCTTGACTTGAGCCTCTGCGCGCCGCCGCGCAGAGGTTTTCTTCCACCCGCAAAACGCCGCTTTTCAACGAGCCGATGATTCGACGACCGTAATCGCTCCGCGGTTCTGTTTCGTTTATCGCAGCTGATCGGGTTTCTGCTTCGGCGTAATGTATTTTCTGATGTGCAGGGCTCTTAACTTGAGCGCTTTTCTGAAGGAGAAGATTCCATGCGAGACGTTTAGTCGTTGCTGGCGTATCTCGCGTCGAACCCGCACTTTCACTTTGGCCAGATTGCGTGCGCAGGTGTCCTACGCTAGGATTGGCGCCGCAGGGGGTGCGGATTCGGATTGTGCGCTGCCCAAGTGTTCGGCGGCGCGGTCCAAATTAAAGGCCAAGCGGGGCCGAGGTGTGGACGGTAAACATGGGTCCGCGGAAATGCATACTGCGCCAGTAGTGAGATTTGCTCATTTTTATGTAAGTGAAGCGCCTGACCCGCTATTGCG
>CAZABJ010000002.1:0-71463 GCA_964483375.1 uncultured Caulobacterales bacterium | reverse complement strand
TATACGCGTCATGGGTGCTCGTTAACGCGCCCATTCTTGATGAAGCCCTCGATTCAAAGCTTTGATAGATTATTTTTTTTAAGAGAAGAGCGCATTTTCAGTCTCGGTGCGATCGGAAAGCAGAGGGTGCTTACTAATGTAACGGACTTGAGTGATGCTCAAGAAAAAAGTCTGAAGTTGGAGAGCGTTGTGAGAAGAACGAAAAGTAAGAATAGACGGGGCGCTCGAGAGTCTGGCGGTTTGAAAGATATTTTAAACGCATCGCCAGGCCGGGTGATATCAATTGATGACTTTAGAGCCAAAGAGTATTCGCGCAAAATACACTCCGTAAATTCACGTGAGGAGAATTCGGTAAGCATGAAGTTTTCCCATAGCGAAGAGATGGAGTTTACGCGCGTAACATCGCGACGAAATAGGTTATTAAAGAAAAATTCGCTTATAACGGCCTTGCGGTCTGGTGGTGCTGGCAACGAAAAATGAATTATTTCTGTTCTTTGTATTATTTTACGAGTCCGACGTTATTGAGTGTGGGTGCGTATTAATTATTTCTTGTGTGATGTTAATTTTAGTCGTCAGATTTTGGCGAATAGTTAATTCGGTAAGAGTTCGTGATTATGCTGATGGTCGGATTTTTGCTGGCTTATGTCCTGTTTTGCTGGGTCTATGAGGGTGCATGAGGGCATGTTTTCGCCTATGCCGCCGGCGTTTTGGTTCAATGTTTACGCTGTTGAGCGTTGCTCTCATTTTCTCTCGAGCGGGACCATTAGGTGTTTGCTCGCAGCATGGCCGTATTGGAGTGACGCTCTGCTCTATCTGAGGGTTTCATGCGCCTCAGCTCTGTTGATTTCTCACCGCTGAAAGAGGCGCCGTGCGGACGGGGCAAGCGAGGAGCGTGTGTGGAGCGCCTACTCGGGATCGAACCGAGGACCGGCCGCTTAAGAGGCGGCTGCTCTGCCTCTGAGCTATAGGCGCTGCTGAGTGCCTAATGGGCGCTTTGGGCCAAGCCGCGACGCAAAAAAGGCCGCCGGAGGACGCCGGCGGCCGAATTGTGCGAGGGGCTTGGTTATGCGTTGCGACTAGTAGCGATGGCGCCGGTGATGCCGGTGTCCGCCGCGATAGCCCTGGCGGTAGCCGGCGCGATAGCCTCGGTTATAGCCCCGGTGATGTCCGCGCGCGTAGGGACGGTGGTACCGGCGGGGATGATAGTACCGATGCCGGTAGCCGCCGTAATACGGACGATAGTGGCGGCGCGGATAGTAGTGCCGCCGGGGGTGATAGTAGCGTGGCGCATGGTAGTGACGCGCCGGGTAGTAGCGGCGGGGGTGGTAGTGACGCGGCGCGTAGCGATGGCCGTAATTGTTCGAATAGCCGAACGCGAAGCCGTAGTCGCTCACCCCGATAAAGAAACTGTCGCCATAGGCGCGCGCGGGCGACGCGAACGCCGTGGCGGCGACCATCGCCAAGCCGGCGATAGCGATAAGAGAGAGGTTGCGGGTCAATGTCGCCTCCACTGTCGTGTAAGCCCTAGCCTGCCACAGTTTGGCCCTCCTACCTGAAGCCAGGATGAACGAAACGTTCACGCGTACCCTTGCGGCGCCCGCATTTACCCTTTTTCAGTCGATGAACACGCAGGGTGGAAGTCTGAATTCCTCCGGCTAGGGAACTTGCGTCATGAGCCGCGACCCCGTCATAGACTTGCAACATTTGGCGCTCTTCACCGCCGGCGACGCCGCGCTCGAGCGCGAGATTTTCGCCTTGTTTCGCGAGCAGGTGTCGCAATGGATGCGTCTGTTGGAGCCCGCCGGCGATCTCGAAAGCTGGCGCGCCGCGGCGCATACGCTCAAGGGAACGGCCAAGGGCGTGGGGGCGTCTCGATTGGCGGAGGCCTGCGCGGCGGCCGAACGGCTCGGCGATGAGGCGAGCACGCAAGTCGCCCGGTCAGCCGCCGCCGCTGAGGTGCGTGAAGCCGCCTACGAGGCCTTGGCGTTCGTCGACCGACGGCTCGGCGACGCCGCAGCGCGGTCGGGCGGGTTAGGCTGAACCGAGCTGCGGTCTTACTCAGCGGCCGGATTGTCCGCGCGCAAGGCGTCCCAAACATCGAATTCATGCGCGATGCAGCGCTCGATCATCAGCCGCCACACCGGCTCGGCGATCGCGGGGGACAGGCCCTCCCGCTTCGCCGCCGCGAGCACTTTGCTGACCACGTCTTCAATCCGCGCAGGGTCGCGGACGGCGGCCCTGTCGCCTTTGATGCGGGCGGCCGCCTCCATATAGCCCTGGCGTTCGGCGATCAGTTTGACGAGCGCGCGGTCTAGGCGGTCCACCTCATACCGCACATCCGCCATCGTGCGGCAGGCGTCCGGCGTGGCGCGGCGGTGGTCGTGAGAGCTTTCATCCATGGCGTCGGGGTCTCGCATGGGCGCGGGGCCAAGTCGATGGGGCGGTCCCGCTTAGTCCTGAACCCTAAACTATAGGGTCACTCTTCCGAGCGACGCGCGGCTGCGACGGCGCGTCGCTCCTGAAAGCGGGCTGAGGCTTCGGCGAGCGCGCGCCAGACGTCCTCCGCCATTTGCGGATCAAGCCCGACCTTCGCCGCCTCGGCCCGCGCACGCTTGACCATCGCTTCAATCCGCGCGGGGTCTCGGACCTCCCCGCCAGGGGATTTGAACCGGGCGACCGCCCCCACATAGGCTTGTCGCTCCGCCAACAGCGTCAGCAAATCACGGTCAACCCGGTCGATCTGCGCGCGCGCTTGGTCCAGCGAGACGCAGGCCTGCGGCGGCACGGCGGCGCTGGGGTCTCCTTCAGGCATGGCCTTGCATGTCCTTTCGCCTCAACTCCGCAGCGGAGGAGACGGCAGGATACCGCGTCCCCCGCGCTGGCACGACCCTACGCGCAGCAAGCCTTGCGCCGAGAACACCGGCTCGCGCGCAAGCGGGGGGCAGGCCCATGCAGTGTTGACCAGGGCGGGCGGCATTAACATTAATATTCGCAAGTCGTTTGAAATATACGCCAATGGCGTGCTGTAGTTTTTGTTTTTATATACCGCTCTCGAGATCGCGTCTTTTGATAGTTTCTCGCCCATGAACCGCGGGAGACGGTCAATGGGTCGAGTGGTGATTTCAAGCGTTGTCGCGGACAGTGTGTTCGCGCAGTTCGTTCGCGCCGCGCAGCGGGACTATGAGATTTACAGCGCCCGGCGTCGGAGCGCGGCTGAGATTGCGCGAGCGGGCGAGGACGCCCCGCCGGGCGGCGCCTATGGGACGCGCATCGAGCGGCGGTTCGTTGAGGACTTGGCGTTGCTCACCGGCGCTGTCTCAAGCGCGCGCAGCTTGAGCGCCGGTTTCGTGGATTTGTGGCGGCCGCGATTGGCCGCGTTGGTCGAAACCGGCCCGTCTGAAGCGGTCGCCTGTTTAGAAGATTTCGCTCTGGCGCTCGAGACGGAAGTCGCCGCGCGGACGCCGTCCGATCCATCCTGGGATATGGGCCGGTTTAAACTCGCCCGCCTTGAAAGTGAGCTCGACAAAATTCGCGTCGGTTGGGCGGGGCTGTGGCGCGCCCTGACGTTCGAGGTTGACGCAGACTGCGACGGCGTTCGCCACTAAGCTCCGCTGAGGCGCGCGCCAAGCGGGCCAGTCGGCGAGGAAGCGATGCGCACGCCGCCATATCTGCCGTTTCGGACGGGGCCGCCCCTTTTTGCGCCGCGGCTGTCGCCGATTTCTCAGGCGCGATGGCTGACGCCCGATAGCGAGGCCGCGGCGCTCCCGGAGAAACGCGCCCTTATGCGATCTCAGCGCGGGGCGGTCGTCGCGGGCTTGGCGTTTGCTCGTGAAGCCGCCGAAGAGGCCGCCGCGCTCGTCCAGGAAGCGGTTGGCGAGACGGCCGAGGCGTGGCCGAGCGCGTTTGAAGCCGCCGCGGCGTTGGTCTCAGACGATTTGTGCGTGATGACGCGGGAAGACGAGGGCTGGCGGCTCGGACCGGCGGTCGTCTGCGCGCCCACATTCTGGCGGCTGTCAGAGATGAGCGGGCGCACTTTGGCTGGGCTGCATGGTCCGGTCCCCGACGGTGATCCGCGTCTTGCGGCCAGGATCGCGCGCGTTTTCAGCGGGCTGCGTCCGGACTGGGTTCTCGAGCGGTTCAATTGGACCGTGCAGGCGGGAGGGGCGCGCTACACTCCATCCTCAGCGCCGCTCAAAGCCAAAGCGGCCGCGGCGCGTCCGGAAGAGGCTGCGTCGCTTCTGCATCTGCGGGTCGAGCGTCAGACCGTGAGGAAATTGCCCCAGACCGGGGCGGTGTTGTTCACGATCCGCATCGCCATCGATCCGCTGACCGCTGCGCTGACCGAGCCGGCGGATCGGGTCGCGTTCGCCAAAGCGTGGCGCGAGGCGAGCCCCCAGGCGCGGGCGTATAAGGGGTGGGCGGTCTACGACCATCTCGTGCGGGCGGTCGCGCCGGAATCTTTGGATGAACGTCGGTAAGCTGGGCATTGTCGCCTGACGCGTGAAATTCGTGCGTGTAACGTCTGAAACTTGGACATTGCGCGCGGGTGGGGGCGTTCTCGCGCTTAAGGACGACGCAATGCTCGAAGAAATCGCCGAGTGGCCGCTTGACGCGGAAGCGGACGATACGCGCCGCTATTTCACCCCTCCCGCTTTCACAGAAGCTATCGACTCCGGCGAGCGATTGCTCATCACCGGCGAGAGCGGGGCCGGCAAGAGCGCGATCACAATGCACTTGGCCGCGCGCGGCGCGCCGCATCGTCCCACCAAGCGGCTCGCGGTGAAGGATGCGTTTTTCGCGGCGTTTCCGCGGGACAATGGTCGCGGAGATGAGCACGTCAAAGCGCTTGGCGAGTATCTCGTGCTTTTGGGGGTGTTCGAGGCGCTGATCGGCGAGCGGCGCATTGAGGGCGGGCGGATCCGCGCGCTCGCCACGCTGTTCGCGCTTGATATCGGCGAGCGTCTGGAAAATGCGCTCAATCAGGTCTTCAGCCCTGCGATCATCTTTGAGGTCTTCGCCGCGAACCCCGCCCCCCCAGAGGGTAGGCCGTCTCCAATCGACGGCCTTCCAGCGTTGCGGGACGGCGTGCTGGAGGCGCTCGGTCCGCGGAAGGCTTACGTCATCCTTGACGAAGTTCTCGATCCCGCCAGAGCCGTCAATGCGTTGGACGTTCTGAAGACGGACGTTTTGAGCGCTTTCATGGCCGCAGCCGACACTTTGACCGCGGGTGATGAGCCGACGATCGTTCCCTTATTCGCCACGCGCAGGGCGGTCTTTGAACGCTTGGACCTTGACGAGCGGCGCGCTTGGTCGCCACGGCGGGCGGATATCGTTTGGACGCGCGAGGGCCTGATGTCCTTGGCCGCCTTTCGGGTCGCGCGGGCGGCGAGCGATGCGTTCTCGCCCGGCGAGTATGACGAGGCCTCCGTCATTCGCCGGGTGTTTCGCGCCGCAGGCCGGCGCATGGGGGCGGACGGCGTCGGCGGCGGCATTTGGGGGCACATTTGGCGGCGGACGCGTGGCCGACCGCGCGACATGATCCACTTCTTCCGCGCCGCCGCGCGCGCTGCGCTTGGGCGGAAGCTTGATGAAGTGGACGGGCGCGCGCTTCGCCAGGCGCAGCTGGAGCACGCCGCCTATTTGCGGGCCGACATGGCCGCGGAAATGAAAGCGGATTGGCCGGACGCCGATCATATTCTTGCGGTGCTTGGCGAATTGCGCGGGCGCGAGGTGGAATTGGCGACTTTGCACGTCCTCATTGAGGATCGCATTGCAATTATGGGCGAACGGGAGGCCACCGCTGCGTCCCGGCGTTTCATTGACCGGCTGTTTGAGATTTCGGCGATCGGCAATGTCAGAGGCGCGACGTCCGGACGCGACGCGGAAGTGTTCGCCCACGCTTCGCCGTCCGCTTCCTTCGACTATGGGGAGCGCGCGGTGGTTCATGCGGGACTTTGGCCGTCTCTCGCGCCGGAAATGGCGTAAGCCTCGTTCCCGGGCCGCTCGCTAGCTCAGATCGCGCATCGCGCTTTCCACGCCCTCAAGCGTGAGCGGGTACATTCGGTCAGCGCCGATGATGTCGCGGACCATCGCGATAGACGGGGTCCAGTCCCAGTGGCTTTCCGCTGTCGGGTTCAGCCAAGCGAGGTTCGGGTAGAGCTGCGCGACGCGCTGTAGCCAAAGCCCGCCGGGCTCCTCGTTCCAATGTTCCACCGAGCCGCCTGGCGCCACGATTTCGTAAGGGCTCATCGCCGCATCGCCGACGAAAATGATCTTGGCGTCAGAGGGGTGGGTATGGAGCACGTCCCAGGTCGGGATGGTCTCGCTGAGCCGCCGGCGATTGTCGCGCCAAACGCGCTCATAAAGGCAATTGTGGAAATAGTAGTAGGTCAGCCGTTTGAATTCGGCGGAGGCCGCAGAGAACAGCTCCTCACAGGTTTCTACAAAGGGGTCCATCGAGCCGCCGGCGTCTAGGAACAACACCACTTTCGCGGTGTTGCGCCGTTCCGGCCGCATGACCAGGTCGAGATAGCCCTGCCGCGCGGTCGCAGAGATGGTTTCATCCAAATCCAGCTCATCCGGCGCGCCTTCCCGGGCAAGCTGGCGGAGGCGGCGCAGGGCGAGCTTCATGTTCCGCACGCCGACCTCCCGGTCGCGGTCGAGATTGCGGAATGTGCGCTGATCCCAGACTTTTACCGCGCGTCGATGTCGGCTGCGGTTTTGACCGATGCGCACGCCTTCGGGATTGTACCCCTCCGCGCCGAAGGGAGACGTGCCGGCGGTCCCGATCATCTTGGAGCCGCCTTCATGGCGTTTTTCTTGTTCGGCGAGACGCTCTTTGAGCGCCTCCATCAATTTCTCGAACCCGCCGAGGGACTCGATTTCAGCCATTTCCTCAGGGGTCAGGTTCCGTTGGGCGAGCGCCTCAAGCCATTCCGCCGGCAGCTCCGCCGCCTCAAGCGCGTCGACAAGCTTCTCGGCGCCGCGAAACACGTGCCCAAAAACCCGGTCAAACGCATCAATGTCGCGTTCGTCTTTGACCAGGGAGGAGCGTGCGAGAAAGTAAAAGCCCTCAGCGTCCCGCTCCACGACATCGGAGTCCAACGCTTCAAGGAGCGTGAGATACTCCCTCAGCGACACCGGCACGCGCGCGTCGCGCAGCTCGAGAAAGAAACGATGAAACATGCCGCGACCATAGCGGTTCGCAAGGCGTCCCGCCAGAGATCGGGCTTGAATGGCACGATAATTCTAGTAATATCGAATTAACAGTCAGCGAGGTTTCCACGATGAAACGCATGCATCTGCATATCGGCGTCCGCGATCTGGATGACGCGCTCGCCTTCTACACCGCGTTGTTCGGCGCTGAACCGACGGTGCGCAAAGCGGATTACGCCAAATGGCGCTTGGAAGACCCAGCGGTGAACTTGGCGGTGTCGCTGAATGGGGGGGAGGGCGTCGACCATGTTGGTTTGGACGTCGACAATCCTGAAGAACTTTTGGAGGTCGAAGCGCGGCTGCAGGCTGCGGGTCAACGCACCGCGCCGGATCGCGGCGCGCAATGCTGCTACGCCCAATCGGATAAGTCCTGGGCGCGGGATCCGTCCGGGGTGGTGTGGGAAACCTTCCACACCATGGGAGAGGCGCGCATCTATGGCGAGGACGCGTCGCGAAAACGCCTTGAGGCGCTTGAGAAAGGTGACGGCGAGGAGCAGGGGTGCTGCGGCTGAACCGCCTGCTTCACCCGGCTGCGCGGGCTTCGCGCTCCAGCTCTAAGGCGAGCTCCGGCTCAAGCGACAGGGCGGCGGCCAACGCGTCCAGATAAGCGCGCTCAGCAGGGCTCGTCTCTTCGCAGGTCAGCGCGGAGACGAGGTAGATCTCGCGCGCCGCCGCCGGATCGCCGTCCGCCAGCGCGGCGATCGCTGTGGGATCGGCGGGGCGTTCGAGCTCGGCGTCGATCACGGCTTGGTCGGCGTCATCTTCGAGGGCCCCGGCGATTTGCAGACGTACCGCTTCGCGCTCGGCTGCATCGAAATGTCCGTCCGCCTTGGCCGCGGAAACCATCGCGGCGATGAGCATCCGGGCGCGGGCCTCCGCGGCGGGGCCTTCCAGGCGGGGAGGCGGCGCGGTCTCAGCGTCGCCTTGGGTCTCGCGCCATTGCTGATAAGCGCGCCATCCCAGAGCGCCTAGCCCGGCGAGCGCGCCGATTTGCACCGCCCGGCCGCCCACGCGCCGCCCGGTTCGCGTTCCCAGAATAAGCGCCAAAGCGCCGGCAGCCGCCGCCCCCGCGCCCATGCCGCGCAACATGGCTTTGCGGTCGTCGGGGTCGTCGCTGACGCCCATCCGCTCTGCGGCCCAGTCCTCGCCCCGGGCCGCCAGATCGGTGCTGGCGGCCAATAGGCGGCCGAACATGTCCTCGATGCGCATGATGCGGCCTCCTGCAGGCGGGGTTAGCCGTCGATGGTCTCGGCGGCGGCCACTGTGACGGACCGGGTCTGGGCGGCCATGGCCCGACCGTCGTCGTCATTGATGAACTGAGCGTGGCTGTGAATCACCCAGTCTCCGGCGTCCATCGCCCAGATCCCGATCGCAACGAAGCCTTGTTCGGACACCCCGATTTCGAAAAGCCCGGCGCGAAGGCCCTCAACGTCATTGACGCCGAGTTCGCCCATGGCGAGCGGCATCGTGCTGCGGTTCTCCGCCAGAGCGCGAAAAACCACCCGGTTCCAACGCTGTGCGGAAGTTCCCGGCCCCACCAATTCCGGCACGTCCGCGCGCAGAACCGAAATCGTGACCGCGCCCTGCCCGTCAGTTCCGTACAGGCAGCTGACGCCGAGATGTTCCTCGCCGCGGTCAAAGCTCAAAATGTCGATGAGCGGAGCCGCTCCAATCTCGCCAGGGCACTCGACCCCGGTCGCATCATGACGTGCGCCGCCGTCGTCCAACTCGGTCGTGCTGACCGGGCGCTCGTCGTCCTGAGCGCCCGCGGACCAGGCAAGCGCCGCGGCTGCGGCGATCGCCGCGAAAAGCTTGGCATTCATTTCCGAACATCTCCTCAGGGCCGTCCCCAGCGGAGGCTTATATCATCCCCCGACCGCGGCAAACGTGTGGCGGCCCGATATGCGGCGGGTTGTCCTCAGCTTCGCTGTTCGCGACGGGCGAGAAAAGCCAGGCGCTCAAGCAGCTGGGAGTCGTGCTCGTTCTTCACCAACGCTCCGGCGAGCGGCGGGATGGCTTTTACGGGATCGCGCTGGCGAAGGGTCTCGGGGTCGATATCCTCCACGAGCAGGAGCTTGAGCCAATCAAGCAGCTCGGATGTCGAGGGTTTCTTTTTCAGCCCCGGCGCCTCGCGCAATTCATAAAAGACCCGCAGCGCTTCGCCCAAAAGCCGCTGTTTGATCCCAGGGAAATGCACGTCGACGATCGCGCGCATGGTGTCGTCGTCCGGAAAGGTGATGAAATGAAAGAAGCAGCGGCGGAGGAACGCGTCAGGGAGCTCTTTTTCGTTGTTTGAGGTGATGATGACGATCGGACGGGTGTGGGCCTTTATGGTTTCGCCCGTCTCGTAGACATAGAACTCCATGCGATCGAGTTCTTGTAGCAGGTCATTGGGAAACTCGATGTCGGCTTTGTCGATTTCGTCGATCAGCAACACCGGCCGCTCCGGCGCGACGAACGCTTCCCAGAGCTTCCCCGGCTTGATGTAGTTGGCGACGTCATTGACCCGCGGGTCGCCGAGCTGGCTGTCGCGCAGTCGCGCCACGGCGTCATATTCGTACAAGCCTTGCGCGGCTTTGGTCGTGGATTTGACATGCCACTCGATGAGCGGCGCGCCCAAGGTCTTGGCCACCTCTTTGGCCAGAACGGTTTTCCCTGTGCCTGGTTCGCCCTTCACCAGAAGCGGCCGCTCCAGCGCAATCGCGGCGTTGACCGCGACTTGAAGGTCTTTCGTGGCGACGTAGTCTTGCGTGCCTTCAAAGCGCATGCTCTGCGGCTCCTTATTCGGCTGAGGAGCCCATGGGGTAGCGCGCCGACCGTCCTGCGGGCAACACGCGCAGCGCAAACGCCTTGAGGGACGGTCAAGCGGCCTGGTCGGCGTTCGCTTCTACGGCGAGCGCTGCGCCGACCTCGCGCATCACCGCGTCCCAGCCCGAAAATGTCGGCGTGATGAAGGCCCGGGCGGTGGGGTACCATGGCAGGGTGTCGGTGCCGTGGAACGGCCAGTGCGCGCGCTGGGCGATTTGCCAAATCGTTCCGCCCGCCGCGGCGGCCAAGTTCGTGGATGCGTTGGGCGGTCCGATGGACAGGTCGAGAGCGGCGCCCAGCGCGGCGACGCCTTCCAAATCCATCATCAGGTCGAGCTCGGGCAGCTGATGGATGATGGTCCCATGCACGTCGCGAGCGTGCGCGAGTTCGTCGTCCACATCGCCATATTGCAGGCTCACAAAGGTCACGCCCTGCGTGGCGAGCACCGGGCGCCATTGCTCGAAGGGGCTGAAGTGCTTGGCGCGCTTCGCCGTCATCAGGCGGGATTTCCAGCACACGCCGACTTTCAAACCGCCAGGCAATGCATCCAGCGCGGCGCGTATTTCCGTGACGCGGTCGGGATCAGGGGTCAGAAAGCCGGGCGTGGCGGGAAAGTCTTCGACCGAAGTCCGATAGCGTTTTAGGGGCGCGCCGAAGGGGCCCCACAGATCGATGGCGTCCCAGTCCTCAATCCAACGCACCGCGCGGATGTCGCGGCCTTCACGTTTGATGGTGTGGTGACGGCCGACCGTGACGCTGGGGTAGGTGCGCTTGATCAGGGATTGAAGCCGCGGCTCGCAAGCGATGAGGACTTCGCCGTCGGGACCCACCTCTTCGATGAGATCGGGGAGGGCGTTGAGGAACAAGATTTCATCCCCCAGGCCTTGCTCGCCGACTAACAAGACGCGTTTGCCGCGGACGTCGCCGAGCCCGTTCCAGCGCGGTTTGTCGATGAGATAGAGGGTCGCTGACGCGTAGCCGCGGTCCAGCCGGATATCGTACTCCCGCCACCCGCGCTCCAACCGCCCCGCCGCCAACAAGGCGATGGAATGGGCGTAGGTGGACTGGATGCGGTCTTTGCGCGAGTGCAACAACGCCAGGGCTTTGTCATAGGCCTCGCAGGAGGCCTCCAAGGTTCCGGCGTTATGACGGGCGTAAGCGAGGTTGTGCCAACCGCGCGCATAGTCGGGCTTAAGCCGCAAGGTCTCCTCGAAAAAGACGAGGGCCTGTTCGGGGTCGCCTTGCTCCAAGAGCACCGCGCCAAGCGCATTCCACAGCAAGGCGTTTTCTGCTTCAGCGTAGATGAACGCGCGCAAAAGCTCGATGGCGTCGGCGAATTTGCCCTGGTCGCGCAGGACGCCGGCCAAATTGATGACCACGCCTGCATCGCCGGGCTGCAGGTCTAACGCGACGCGGTAGAACTTTTCCGCCGCGGGAAGCATGTCGAGCTTCCAAGCCGCCATGCCCAGATTGTGGTGCAGGCCCGCGTCCTTGGGGTCGAGCCGCCAAGCGCGTTCATAGAACTCCAAGGCTTTGGAAAGGTGGCCCATCCGGTCGAGCGCGAGCCCGAGAAGCTGGTTGGCGACGGGGCAATGCTCGTCGAGATCGACCGCGGACAGCGCGGCGCGGGCGGCGGCGGCGTCGTCTTCGCGCGCGATCGCGTCGCTGGCCTCGCGCATCAATTTCACCCGCGCCCGGGTGCGCTCGGCGAGGACCGGGTCGTTGGCGAGCGTAGCCTCCAAGCGCTCAAGATGCGGCCGCCGGTCGGCCCGTTCCGCGGCGTCATGCGCGGTTCGTTTCGCCTCTTCGCAGGGGCCGGCGAGCAGGGCGTCAAGGTCAAGCGAGGCGGTCATAGGCGGTCTCCCAGCGCGAAGCGACCCTATGCTCGCGCCGGGACGTTAAGGGTCGGTTAGCCATGCCGGGTTTCCGTCCGCGCGCCGGCCGCGCGTCGGCTCTGACCCTTCGTTAACCTTGGCCATTTAGCGTTCGGCAAGTCACATGCGCTAGCGTCACTCCACGCCTTCACGGCACACCCGACGACGCGGCGCGCATAAGCACTCGGAGCCTAACGCCCCATGCCTTTGAAACTGTCGCTGAAACCGGGCGAAAAATTCGTGCTCAACGGCGCGGTGGTCGAAAACGGCGACCGTCGCGCGACGTTGGTCCTGCAAAACCGCGCTGCGGTGTTGCGTGAGAAGGACATCATGCAAGCGGACGACGTCAACTCGCCGGCGAAGCGGATCTACTTCCCGGTGATGATGATGTATCTCGATCAAGGTCGAGACGGTCCGTATTATGACGACTTCGTCATGCGCATGACCGAGTTCATGAACGTCATCCGCAATCCCAGCATCCTTGCGGATTGCGTCGCCATCAGTCGCGACGTGATGGCGGGCGACTTCTACAAGGCGCTCAATAAGTGCCGAAAACTGATGGATTACGAACGGGAGAGGTTGGGGAATGTCGGTCCAGGCGTATCAGCAGGCGGCGGCCCGGGCTGAAGACCCGCGCAGCGCAGAATACCGCCTTTTGGGCCAAGTCACCCGGGCCCTTTTGGACATTATGAACAAGCCTCGCACCGAACTGGCGGCGATCGCGGACGTGCTTGACTGGAACAGGCGCGTGTGGAGCGCGTTCGCCGCCGACTGCGCGAGCGAAACCAACGGCCTGCCCGAGCAATTGCGGGCGGGCATCATTTCGCTTTCGATTTTCGTCTCCAAACACACCAGCGCGGTCATGCGCGAAGGCGCCGACATCGAGCCCCTTATCGACATCAACCGCTCCGTGATGCAGGGCCTTGAGGCCCGCGCCGCCGCCCAGGGCGCGCCGATCAGCTAAGAGGGGCCCGGCGTTTTTTGCCGGGCATCCGCCGTTAGGCGGCGAGGATTGCCTGCTCAGCGCCAAGTCGGACGCAACAGGCGCTCAAATAAGTCCAATTAAATCAATATTTTAAAGTCTCCATTCGACGGCGTTCTCGGCACGTCGCTTGCTTCGGCGTGCGCGTGGACGAAACGACCGCCGACGCGAAAACCGCGTTGCGATTTCCAGAACGGAGACTCGAAGAGATGCACAGCGTCAATACCAATCCGGGCGCGATGGTCGCGCTCCAAAACCTCAACAAAACCAATATGGAGCTCGCCACCGTCCAGAACCGCATCAACACCGGCTTGAAGGTCGCCAGCGCGAAAGACGACGGCGGCATCTACGCCATCGCGCAGCGCATGCGCGCTGACGTGGCGGGGCTCGGGGTGGTTCAGAATTCGCTCGATCGCGGCATCTCCACGGTGGATGTGGCGCTTTCGGCGGGCGAGGCGATCTCGGATTTGATGATCGAGATGAAGGCAAAAGCGCTCGCCGCGAATGACACGTCACTCGACACTGCGTCCCGTTCGGCTTTGGACGAAGACTTCAAAGCGCTGCGGGACCAGATCGCGCAAATCGTGTCGAATGCTGAGTTCAACGGCCTGAATCTGATTGACGGCTCGGTTACGAGCTTTGACGCGTTGGCGAATGCCGACGGCTCCAGCGTTCTTACGGTTGGGGCTGAGGATCTCTCGCTTTCGGGCTCCATCATTACGTTCGCTTCAACGGCTGACATCGACACGCAGACCGAAGCGGCGAACATGGTCACCCAAATCGAGAACTCGCTGAACAACCTAAACTCCGCGCTTGCGCGGCTGGGGACCGCGTCAAAGTCGCTCACAATCCAAAAGACGTTCGTATCAAAACTGAGCGACGAAACCGAAAGAGGCATCGGCAACCTTGTCGACGCTGACATGGCGAGGGAAAGCGCAAAGCTGCAAGCCATCCAAGTGCAGCAACAATTGGGGGTCCAAGCGCTCTCGATCGCCAACCAAGCCCCACAAACGATCATCTCCTTCTTCCAAGGCTGATCCGGCGCGCATCGCGTTGTCGGATCGTTCCAGCCAAGCCCGCGCGGACCGCCGCGCGGGCTTTTTGCTGTCATCAAGAACGGAAACCGGTCGCACGGCAGAATTGACCCCTCGGCAGAATTTGCCTGGGGATTTGGTGCAAATACTCGGCAGAATTTTCCGAGCGCTTTTGTTGTTTACAGTGTGCAAACCAACAAAGCTGAGTAAAAACAAGTCAGGATTACTTTAGCTCTGCCGCGGCCCTGGTTGGCCTGCTGTTTGCAAAACTGGGTTCGGGTCAAAGACCTACGGTCGACAAAATCGTCGCCCGTCTCATGCAAAACGCAATGGAGCAAGAAATGCTGAGCGTCAACACGAACTACGGGGCCATGGTCGCCCTGCAAAACCTGAACCAAACCAACTCTGAGTTGTCGACGGTTCAGTCGCGCATCAACACCGGCATGAAAGTCGCCAGCGCTAAAGACGACGGCGGCATCTACGCCATCGCTCAGCGGATGCGCTCGGACGTCGCCGCCTTCGGCGCCGTTCAAAACTCCCTCGACCGCGCCGTCTCCACCGTCGACACCGCCCTGGCGGCTGGTGAAGCCGTTTCCGACCTCTTGACGGAAATGAAGGCCAAAGCTTTGGCTGCGACGGACACCTCGCTCGACACGGCGTCGCGGGATGCGCTCAACGAGGATTTCACCGCGCTCAAAGCGCAAATCGACACGATCGTGGACAACGCCGAATTCAATGGCGCCAACCTCTTGCAGGGCGGCGCTGCGGATGTGGTGGCTCTGGCCAACCAAACCGGTTCCTCGACGATCACCGTGCAAGCCGAAGTGCTCGGCGTGGGCGACACCGGCTCTGCGATTTCGTTGGCTGCGACCGACGACATCGCCACCGCCACCGACGCTGGCACGACGCTCGCCAAAATCGAAACGGCGATCGACAACGTGTCCGCGGCGCTGTCGCGTCTGGGCACGGGCGCTAAGTCGCTTGAAATCCACAAGAACTTCGTCGGCAAGCTGTCTGACCAGCTTGAAAAAGGCATCGGCAACTTGGTCGACGCCGATATGGCGAAGGAAAGCGCTCGACTGCAGGCCTTGCAGGTTCAGCAGCAGCTGGGCGTGCAGGCTCTGTCCATCGCGAACTCGCAGCCGAACACCGTGCTGTCGTTGTTCCGTTAATGAGCTGGGGCGGAGGCGCTTCGCGCGCTTCCGCCCGCCCTTTTTTCCACGGGTGAGAGACCCGACGTTCCGTCTCTATCCTGAGGAAGCCAATCAAGGAGGCGACGGCCTGAAGGGCCGCCGGCGCAAGGATGAGCTTAGAGATCGGGCCCGTCGGCGCGGTCGCTCCGCCAAGCGACCTTGTTTACGCGTCCCAGAGTCAATCGTCGTCCGCCAAGGGCGCTTCGACACCCACATCAAAGACGATCGGCGACACAAGAGCTGACGCCGAGCAGGGCGACGCCAAACGGACGGCTTCCGCGCCCGAGGCGAAGATGCAAGCGCTGTTGGACAAGCTTGTCGAAGGCGAATTGCGGCCGTTCGCTCGGCTTCGGATCGAAAGAAACGAGGACGCCGGCGCCTTTGTCTACACCACTGTCGACTCCCGGTCGGGCGATGTCATTCGCCAATGGCCGCGCCAAGAGGTGTTGGAGATGATGTCAGAGGCGCGCGAAAGCGAAGGCGTGATGTTCGACACCCGCGTCTAGGCGCGTGCGATGACTGGATTTCCGGCCCGCGGCGGAGTAATCCGCCGGCGGGCGCTCGCGCTTGGTTTTTCTTAACCCTGTTCCCCCATACTCGGCGATGAACCGATGAGAGCTGGCACGCGCTTTGCTGCGTCGTCGGAAGAAATCAGTCGCCGTTACCGCCGGGTGAATCGGCGGAGGGAGCCGAGAATGACCCTGAGCGTCCACACCAATAAGTCGGCGATGGTCGCGCTGCAAAACCTGAACAAGACCAATGCGTCACTTTCCGAGGCGCAGTCCCGGGTAAGCACCGGCTTGAAGGTTAACGGCGCGAAAGACAATTCCGCAGTCTATGCGGTCGCTCAAAACATGCGCGCGGATATCGGCGCTCTGGAAGCGGTGAAGACCAGCCTCGACCGGGCCAAGACGATTGGCGAGGTGGCGCTGGCGGCCGGCGAGTCGATCTCAGACCTTCTCGTTGAGATGCGTAAAAAAGCGACAGGCGCGATGGACCCCTCCATCGACACTTTTACGCGCCAAGCCTATGACGCGGACTTCAAGGCTCTGGTCCAACAAGTCCAAGAAATCGTCGCAAACGCCGAATTCGATGGCGCGAACCTGCTCGACGGGTCGGTCTCGCCGGGCATCCAGTTCCTCGCAGACGCCGACGGTTCGCGCTCCATCACGCTGAAGACCCAAAACCTGACCTTCAGCGGTCCGAATATGACGTTCACCGCCGGCGCGTCCCTCGGCAGCGCCACGCTTGCCGGCCAAGTCGTCTCGGCAATCCAGTCCAGCATCGACAACGTCAATCAGGCGTTGGCGAATATGGGCTCGGACATCAAGAAGATCGAGGCGCACAACAACTTCGTTTCGCGTCTCAGTGACAGCCTCACCGCCGGGGTCGGCAATCTAGTCGATGCGGATCTGGCGGTTGAGTCGGCCAAGCTCCAGGCCTTGCAGGTTCAGCAGCAGCTGGGCGTCCAAGCGTTGTCGATCGCGAACTCCGAACCGCAAGTGATCTTGAGCCTATTCCAGGGCTGATCTCCGCCCGAGCATCTCCCAGCGAAATTTGATAGGCGTGGTTCTCCAATGGGGAGGACCACGCATGCGCATTCTTTTACTTGCTTCGGCCGCTTTGGCCGGCGCTCCGGCGTCGGCTCAAGACGGAGACGTTCGCTTTTACGGCAGAGAGAGCTTCACCGTGGTTTCGGCGCTTTCCGGCTCCCATACGGGGACGGTGACCGAGCATGTCCGCGACTGGGGCCGGCTGCGCGTCGAGATTCGCGACGCTGAAATGTCCCTGATGGGCATGACCCAGCCTGACCGGAACCGGATCGTCTACGATCAAGACCAGATCATCACGATCGACTCGGCGACAGGCGCGACGACGGTGTCGCAAAATCCTATGTATGACAACATCGTCGCCGCGATGGGCGAAGAGGACGGAGTGTCGTTCGGCCGACGGATGCTGACCGGGATGGGCGGCCAAGCCACCGGCGAAACCGGCGAGTTCGCCGGCTTTGCGTGCGACTATTGGACGGTGCCTCAAATGGCGAACGCGACTGTCTGCGTCACCGATGAAGGCCTCACTTTGTCGGTGAACGTGTCCATGGGGCCGATCACGACAACCCAAACCGCGGTTGAGGTGCGGTTGGATGACGGAGGGCCGGACGAGGCGTTCGCCTATGATGCGGACGCAGCCACCAGCTTGCCCAATCTCAACGATATCATGAACGCGATGGGCGGGCCGAACTAAGCCGGCCCGCCTTCCTCGGCTCGCGCCGCGCTATTGCGCCGGCGCGGGCGCTTCGCCGCCTTGTTGCTGAGCGGGTTCCGGCGTGAGCCGCAACACCAAGAAGCCCGCGACGCCGGAGAGAAGGGAGCCCGCCAGCACGCCGACGCGCACCGCGTTCATCATGTCCGCGTCGGTGAAGGCGAGCGAGCCGATGAACAGCGACATGGTGAAGCCGATGCCGGCCAGCAGCGAGGCGCCGTAAATCTGCCGCCAGCTCAGCCCTTGCGGCAACGCCGCCGCGCCAAGCTTCACCGCTGCGAAGGTGAACCCGAACACGCCGATCTGCTTGCCGACGAACAAGCCCAAGGCGATGCCGAGCGGCAACGGCGCTAACAGATCCGAGAAGGACAGCTGCAACACCGGCACCCCGGCGTTCGCAAACGCGAAGACGGGCATCACCAAGAAGTAGACCCACGGCTTTAGGCCGTGCTCGACGGTTTCGAGCGGCGAGCGGGAGGGGTCTTGGAAGTGCCGGATAGGAATGAACATCGCAATGATCACGCCGGCCAGGGTCGCGTGGACCCCCGACTTCAGAACAGCCGCCCACATGACTGTGCCAATGAGCACGTATGGCGCGATGCCCGACACTTTCAACCGATTGAGGACGAACAGGAGAGCGGCGCCGATCGCGGCGAACACCAGCGCCTGGGTTGAAATGTCTGCGGTGTAGAAAAGGGCGATGATCAAGATGGCGGCGAGGTCGTCGATAATGGCGACGGCCAGCAGGAACACCTTCAGCGAGGTCGGCGCGCGGGCGCCCAACAGCGCCAGAATGCCGACGGCGAAGGCGATGTCGGTGGCCGCAGGGATGGCCCAACCGTTGATCGTCTCGGGATCATTGGCGTTGAAAGCGACAAAGATAAGTGCGGGGATCGCGATGCCGCCGACCGCCGCAATAAGCGGGAGCATGGCTTTGCTGACGGAGGATAGCTGCCCGGTCAGGATCTCGCGTTTGATCTCCAACCCCACATAAAAGAAGAAAATCACCATCAAGCCGTCGTTGATCCAAAGCAACACGGGCTTGTCGATGGAAAAATCGCCGACCTCTAAGGTAATATTGGTCATACGGAGGACGCCGTCATACACGCCGGCGAGCGCGGTGTTGTCGAACACCAAGGCGGCCAACGCCGCTAACAGCAACACGACGCCGGGCGCAGCGTCGCTCTTGAAAATATTGTTCGTGCCCGCCGACGTCATCGACATCGTTTCACCCCGCTACGCTATCCGAAAAATTGCGCGGTATTGCCGCACAAGCTCGCGCAATACCTAGTGCAGAGCCGCGGCGGCGCAAGCAAAATCGGCCTGCAGTCGCCCACCGCCGACACCTCCGACCATGGGAATTGGCGATGGGCGGCGGCTCACCTTGCCTCCTCCTGCGCCCCAGAGCGCCGCTCCAACGGGGTTGCGGCGGGCCGTGCGTTCGTCGCCCCGGCCCGGATGCTCGCCTTGATTTGGGTCGCCAGTCCCGTCACGGCCAGGACGACGACAAAGACGCCCGTCGCTCCCAGCTCAGCTGAGGCGTCACCTCCGCCCGAAATCAACGCGGCGTACAGCGCTTGGGCCAATTCGACGGGGTTCAGCGTGGTCATCGGCCAACCGAGGTCCAACAGCGCGTTGAAATGCGCGATCCCTGCGGTGGCTAGGAGAGCGCCGGCGGCCGCGCTCACGACCATGACGACGATGTCCAGCAACACCAGGGCGAGTGCGCCGGCTGCGATGGAGAGCCCGATTTGAAGATAGGGATGGAGGTCGAGGCTCTCGAGCGCGAACCCCGCCAATCCCCATCCCAACGCGAACACCGCGAGGAAGAAGGCGACCGTGCATAAAACGCCGCCGATCATAAAAGAAACGGCCGACGACCACACGCCGCCGCCCTGGGAGTGCGCGTGATGCGCCCCTGCTAGGCCGCCGAAGAGAACCAGCATCGAAAGCCACGTGCTGCGTCCGGAAAAGGTCAGCAAGCCGCCGGTCAAGACCCCGAAAAAGGCCGCCGTCCAATATGGACGACCCATATAGCGGTCGAAAAGGTCAAGGAGCGCACCCCAACCGGTGAGAACCGCCTCCGATCCGGCGATAACATTGAGAATGTCCTGCATCGCGCCCGACTGAGGTCCCCGTGAGCGCGGCTGACCCGAGCCCGAGCGCGCAATTCTCTTTGCGAATGAACGCGCCGGTCAAGACGTTCGCCGCAGTCTTCGGGCCTACGAGAACGCGCGCGTGAGCAACGCTTGGAGCGCGCGGGCGTCGAGATGCTCGGGATTGGTGTCTGAGCGATACTCAAATCCGTCCGCCACAGGCGCCGCGCCGGCGCTCAGCCACGTCTCGCGCTGCCCTTGGTCGAAGCTGGGGAGAATGAGATACCGGTCGTTGAGCTCAAGCGTGGCGCGTGCGTCGTCCGCCGGCGCCATGACTTCGTGCAGCTTTTCGCCAGGGCGAATGCCGATTACGCGGTGGGGCAGGCCGGGCGCCAGCGTGCGCGCCAAATCCACCGTGCGCATCGAGGGCAGCTTGGGCACGAAAATCTCGCCGCCTTTCGCCGCCGCCAGCGCGGACAACACGAAGTCGACGCCTTGCTGAAGCGTTATCCAGAACCGCGTCATCCGCTCGTCGGTGATCGGGAGGCTTTCGGCGCCTTCCGCGATGAGCTTTTGGAAGTAAGGAACAACCGAGCCGCGGGAGCCCACCACATTGCCGTAGCGCACGACGGAAAACGCCGGCCCGTCTTCCCCGCCCATCGCGTGAGCGGCGGCGAAAATCTTGTCCGAACACAGCTTCGTCGCGCCATAGAGATTGCAGGGATTGGCGGCTTTGTCCGTAGACAGCGCCACAACCCGGCTGACGCCCCGGCGAATGGCCGCGCGCACCACGTTCTCCGCGCCGAAAATATTGGTTTTGATGCACTCGAAGGGATTGTACTCCGCGATCGGCACGTGCTTCAGCGCGGCGGCGTGGATGACGACGTCGACGTCCCGCATGGCTTGGTCAAGACGATCGAAATCCCGCACATCGCCGATGAAGTAGCGCATGCAGGCGTGCTCGGCCGGAGAGAAGCGCTGCGCCATCTCATATTGCTTAAGCTCATCGCGGCTGAACACGATGAGCTTGCGCGGGGCGTAGTCGTTCAACACCGTTTGAACGAATTGATGCCCGAACGACCCCGTGCCGCCGGTGATAAGGACCACCTTGCCATTCAGATCCGCGCGCGGCGCCCGGAAATCGCGCGCTTGGAAAAACGTGTCGGGCGCGTTGGCGGCGCTTGGCGCGGGGCTGGAATGAACGCGTTTTGCTTCGGCGGGCATAAGGGGGCTCCGGTCGCTGTCACCGGTATTTCAGCCTGTCGTGGTTAACGCGGCGTATGCGCAGAGGCGAAGCTGGCGCAGCGTTAACGCTTCCCTAGGCCTGCGGGGGCGAAAGTGGCCGCCTTGTCGTTCGAGTGTCGCGAAGGGGCGGGTGATGACTTTCGCCGTAATCGTACAGGCCCGCATGGGGTCGTCACGACTGCCGGGCAAAGTGCTCGAACCGCTCGGCGCGGCGAGCGTGCTGGCGCGGTGTCTTGAACGATGCGCCGCCATTCCCGGCGTGGACGCCGTCGTGTGCGCGACGCCGGACGGGTTGGACGATGATGCGGTCGCCGCAGAGGCTTTTCGCGCCGGCGCCTTTGTGATCCGCGGTTCGGAAGACGACGTGCTGTCGCGTTATGCGTTCGCCGCCCGCGCGGTCAAAGCCGATATCGTCATGCGGGTCACCGCCGACTGCCCGTTCATCGACCCTGCTTTGTGCGGGGAGGTGCGCGACGCTCTGATCGCCCAAAACGCCGCCTACGCCACCAACAACCTGCCGCCGACTTTCCCGCACGGGCTGGATTGCGACGCTTTTCCCGCCGAGCGGCTGTTCGCCGCCGCGCGAGAGGCGGATTGCCGGTTTGACCGTGAACACGTCTCGCCCTGGGTGCGCCGCACCGCGGAAGGCGCGCGCGCCGTGGTCACCGGTCCTGGCGGGCCGGCCGCGCGCCTGCGCTGGACGTTGGATCACCCCGCTGATTTGAGTTTTTTCCGCGCCGTGTTTGGCGTGATGGGCGAAGCCGCCGCCACCGCGCGCTGGACTGAAATCGCTGATTTGTGCCTCACCCGGCACGACGTCGCCCAAATCAACGCCGCCTATGTGGATGAAGCGCGGCTTGCGGCCGGCGCGTCTTGGGGGTTGCGGGCGCTTGAACCCAGGCTCGCCGCCGGCGCGGCGTCCTAGGGCTGCGCAGTATGGCGGCGTCTTCGTTTCTGCCCTACGCCCGGCCCGTCATCGAGGACGATGACATCGCCGCCGTCATCGACGTTTTGCGGTCGGGCTGGCTGACGACCGGTCCGCAGGTCGAAGCCTTCGAAGCCGATTTGCAGCAGGCGACCGGCGCGCAGCATGCGATCGCTTGCGCCACGGGCACCGCCGCGCTGCACCTTGTCTGCCTCGGCTTGGGACTGGGACCCGGCGACGCAGCGGTCGTCCCTTCGGTCACGTTTTTGGCCACCGCCAACGCGGTGACGTTCACCGGCGCAGAGGTCATCTTCGCGGATGTGGACCCAAAGACGGGCCGGATGACCCCGGACACCTTCGCAGAAGCCCTCGATCGCGCCGGCGATAACGTCAAAGTCGCCTTCAACGTTCATCTCGCCGGGCCCTGCGAACGCGCCGCCGACTTCGCCGCAATCGCCCAGGAGCGCGGCGTCAGCTTGGTTGACGACGCCTGCCATGCGCTGGGCGGGACCTATGACGACCCCAGCGGTCCCCGCCGGGTCGGCGACAACGCCTATGCCCAGGCGAGCTGCTTTTCCTTTCATGCGGTCAAGACTATCGCCATGGGCGAAGGCGGGGCGGTGACCACCAACGATCCCGTCCTGGCCGAAGCGGTGAAGCGGTTGCGCAATCACGGCATGACCCGGTCACCCGAGGCGTTCACCCAAACCGCTGAGGCGTTCGAGCAAAACGGCGAGGGTCGGAGATGGTACTATGAGATGGCGACGCCCGGCTTTAATTATCGGGTCAGCGACATCCATTGCGCGCTGGGACGGTCGCAACTGCGCAAGCTCGATCGCTTCGTCGCAAAACGCGCCGCGCTCAAAGGCGCTTACGACGCAGCGCTCGCCGAACGACTGCCGCATGTCCGCCGCCCGACCGCGAGCCCGGGCGTGCGTCCAGCTTGGCATCTCTACCCCGTCGCGATCGATTTTGCGGAGCTTGGCTTTACGCGGAGCCAGGTCATGGCGTCCCTCGCCGCGCAGGGCGTGGGCGCGCAGGTGCACTACATCCCCGTTCACAGGCAGCCCTATTACCGCCAACGCAATCCAGGGCTTCGACTGCCTGGGGCCGACCGATATTACGCCCGCACGCTGTCGCTGCCGCTGTTCCCCGCGCTCGAGCTTGAGCAGGTCGGCCATGTGGTCGAAGCCCTCGCCGTCGCGCTCGGCGCGGACGCCGTCGTCGGCTTGGGGCGATGAGCGAGTTTCTCATCCGCGCCGACGCCTCGCCGCAATTGGGCGGCGGTCACGCCATGCGCATGCTCACGCTCGTCGGCGCGCTGGCGGGGGAGGGCGTGCGGGCGCGCTTCGCCGTCAATGCGGAGGCTTTCGAGGTCGTCCCTGCGCTCGCCAAAGCGCCGTTTCCCGTGTTTGTCGCGCCCTCCGATGAGGATCCCCACGCCTTGATCGACGCCGCGCCGGTCCGCCCTGACGTGGTGATCGTGGATCACTACGATGTGGATGAGGGCGCTGAGCGGGTTTGGCGAGCCTGGGCGGGCGCGCTTGTCGTGGTTGACGATCTCGCTGACCGTCCGCATGCGGCGGACCTCATATTAGACGCGTCTCCCGGCCGAAGCGTCAGCGACTATGACGACCTGGTTCCTTTGGACGCGCGCCGGCTCATCGGCCTCGATCATGCGCTCTTAAGACCGGATTTCGCGCGCGTGCGTCCGCGCGCCCTTGCGCGGCGGCGGTCGTCCACGCTCGGCCGGCGCGTTTTGGTGACGCTTGGACTGACCGATGTGGGCGGCGCCACGGCGAGAGCGGCCCAGGCGCTTTCCCGGATAGACGGCGTGGACAGGTTCGACGTGGTCATCGCCTCGGGGGCGGCGAGCCGGTCGGCGTTGGAGGCGCTTGCCGCAAGGGACCCGCGTTTTGCGCTCCATGTCGATGTCACAACCATGGCCGCGCTTATGGCGGAGGCGGACGTCGCTTTGGGAGCGGGGGGGCAAACCTCGCTTGAACGCGCCTGCATGGGTCTGCCGAGCGTCACCTTGGTTTTGGCGGACAACCAACGGGTCGCCGCGCAGGCGTTGGAGCGGGCCGGAGCGGCGCAAGCGGCCGCCGACATCCCCGACGCGGTCGCGAAAGTCGCGGCGCTTTTGGATGACGCGCCAAGGCGGGCGTTGATGTCCGCGGCGGCGGCGGCGCTGGTGGACGGGCGCGGCGCGCGTCGATGCGCGCGGGCGATAATCGAGACGATCGCCGCTTGCGCTACGCGGCGCTCGCGCTGAAGGCGGGCTCCACGCTGGGCGCGCAAACCGGCTCCAGACCTTTGGCGCGCACGCGTTCCGCCAGCGCTTCGCGGGCCGTCGCCCATTCCTCCGCCAGCATGCCAAGACCGATGGCGTCGCGCGGCACGCCGGCTTTCACCACATGGGCGCGGAAATAGGCTTCCCGGCGGAACCCCACGCTTTCATGCATGCGCCACACGGTGTCGTTGTCCAAAAGCACTTCGCACCACAGCTTCCGCATGCCCAGCACGTCGAATACATGCGAGAGCACCGCATATTCCGTCCAAACGCCGAGACCTTTTCCGCGGACCGCAGGGTCTGCGAGATAGAAGGCCCAGGCGCAGCGGCCTGCGCGCCGGTCGATGTCGGCGATATTGGCGAGCCCCACCGGTCGCTCGTCATACGCCACAATCCAATATCGCCGGGCCGGATCGGTGAGCGCGCGCGCGCACCAGCGGGCGTGTTCGCTCTCTGTGATCGTGTGTTCGGTGTACATATGGGCTGAGACTTGGGGGGAGTTCCGCCAGTCCAAAAGCCGCGCGTGGTCCTCTCC
Source organism: uncultured Caulobacterales bacterium (assembly GCA_964483375.1). Lineage (GTDB taxonomy): Bacteria > Pseudomonadota > Alphaproteobacteria > Caulobacterales > Maricaulaceae > JAUIEH01. The sequence goes on along the minus strand of CAZABJ010000002.1, from coordinate 47,001 downwards.
ACGGACCGCGCGAAGTTTCGCTTGGGTGGTCATGGTTGGCTCCGGCCCATTTCTGTCACATTACGAAGTTCTTAACGCGCGCTCTCTTAAGGCTTCGCAAACGCGATCCTTACGGAGCCGAAAGCCATGTCGCGCGCTTATCCTGAATTCGCCATCGCCGGACGTCCGATCGGTCCAGCCCACCCGCCCTATGTGATTTGCGAGCTTTCCGGGAACCATAAGGGCGAGCTGAGCCGCGCGCTCACGATGATGGAAGCCGCCGCCGCCACGGGGGCGGACGCGATTAAGCTGCAGACCTACACCGCAGACACCCTCACCCTGGATTGCGACCGCGAAGAGTTTCGCATCAAGGGCGGGTTGTGGGACGGCCGGACGCTTTACGACCTTTACGCCGAGGCGGGAACGCCGTTTGCGTGGCATGACGCGCTGTTCGCCAAGGGCCGCGAGTTGGGGGTGACGGTGTTTTCCACCCCCTTTGATGAAACCGCCGTCGATCTTTTGTCCAAGCTTGGCGCGCCGGCCTACAAAATCGCGAGCTTCGAGGCGATCGATTTGCCGCTCATCGGCCGTGTCGCCCAGGAAGGCAAGCCGATGATCATCTCCACAGGGCTCGCCAATATGGAGGAAATCGGCGAAGCCGCGACCACCGCGCGCGCCTATGGCTGCGACGATCTCGCCTTGTTGCATTGCATCAGCGCCTACCCCGCGCCGATGCGCGACGCCAATGTCCGCACCGTGCCCGACCTCGCCATGCGGTTCGACGTGGTGGCGGGGCTTTCCGATCATACGCCGGGGACGGCCGCCGCCGTGGCGGCGGTGTCGCTGGGCGCGTCGGTGGTGGAGAAGCACTTCACGCTTTCGCGCGCCGAAGGTGGTCCAGATGCGGCGTTCTCGCTTGAGCCGGACGAATTCACCCGTCTGGTCGCGGATTGCCGCGGCGCCTGGGAGGCCCTTGGCCGTGTTCATTATGACCTCAAAGGCTCAGAGCGCGGCAATCTTGTCTTTCGCCGCTCGCTCTACGCCGTCGCCGACATCGCCGCTGGCGAGCGCTTCACCCCGCAAAACGTGCGGTCCATCCGCCCTGGCCACGGCCTTGCGCCGAAACACGCCGCCGCCGTCCATGCAACAACCGCAGCCCGCCCCATCGCCCGCGGCGAACCCATCACGTGGGATATGCTCGCAGGGCGGGGCGTAGCGCTGGGCGGGCTAGGGTAGAACGCGCGGCGGGAGGCGACGGCGCGCCGGTTCTCAGCGCAGGCCGTCCATGCGTGAGGGACAGCCGTGAGGCATGGGTCCCGGTTGGCTCCCAACTGACGTCGCGACGCGGTTTCATTTTCGGCCGCTCAACGACGCCGCCGCTGTTGCGTGACGGCGCCTCTCATTGGGCGAGCGTGGACAAACCGGGTGAGCGGGCGCGACGCCTGAAGCGCTGTCGCCAGTCCCGCCGTTGAGGTTCGGGAAACCACGTTTCTTAAGCCGGTCTCCATCCGCAGGTGGTTTTCTCTCAGGCGAGGAGGAAGGCTGCAATGCTGGGCTTTCAGGGCGGTTCGGGCTTTACGGTCGCGACGATTTCGCAGAGCGCATTGACCGGCTGGTATCAAGCCCAGGCCGCGACCGCCGCCGCTCGCGCGACGGGGCCGCAGCTGTCGGGGGTCTCCACCGGCGCGCGCGAGCCTGAGGACACCGTCGTCCCGCCCTGGGAGGCCGAAGCGCAGCCGAAACCGGCCGCAGACCTCGCCCGCGCCGCCCTCGCGTCAGGCGACTTCATCAGCGCTGATGACCTCGCGGGCTTCTCAGACGCCGAGACAAGCGCGGACAACAAGCAGCTGTTCGCCCTCCATCAAGGCGTGAAGAAGCTCTGGGCCATCGCCTCGGAAGCGGCGGATAAGTCGACCACCGATGTTCGACGATCCTTCTTAGACCGTCGTTTCCAAGAGGGGATGGCGCAGCTGAACGGCTTCATGGCGGAGGTGTCGTTCGAAAGCGCCTCGGTCTATCTGGGCGAAGCGCGTGAGAAAGCCGAGAGCACGCTCGGCATCCCGCGCGGCGCATCGGAATATGTCACCCCCGTCCTTCATGACGGACCGTTTGACGACCCCGTCGCGGCGTTTGCGGGGACGACCGAATTCACCATCACGGTGCGGAAAAGCGGCGCAGACACCCCGATCGCGCTAGACTTCGACGATATCGCTGGGCCGCGGACGCTCGATAATGTCGTCGACTACCTCAACGCCGAGCTTGAGAACGCCGGGATGGTCACCCGCGTTGAACGGGTGAAGGTGGGCGAAGAAAACGATGACGGGATCATCGAAGGCAATCGCTTCGCGTTGAAATTCGAGGGCGTTGACACCGAAGTTCTGTCCTTCTCCGCCACGGACGCTGAGCCGGCGCTTTATGTCGTCGGCGCAAGCGGCGGGGTGGAGGGCGCTGGCCCGCTCGCAGGGCAATTCACCAAGCTCACCGAGCTCGACGCCGCCGCCCCGGCCGCCGCGCCCTCGCGCCGGGTCGAAGTGGCCGGCGCTGAGGACCTCGACTTTGAGGCCGACGGCCTGCGCTTCGTGGCGACGAAAGCCGCTGGAGACGGTTCGGTGTTCGCGCTCGCCCAGGCCGAAGCCGATCCTGAGGCCGGCCCGGCGCTGCGCGGAGAGCAGGACGTTCTGCTCATCAAATATGATTCCACCGGGCGGCAAGTTTGGGCGCGCGCCCTGGGCGCGTCGGAAGAGGCGGAGGGCTTCTCCCTCGCCGTTTCCGCCTCTGGCGATGTGGCGGTCGGCGGCGAAATCACCGGCGCGTTCGGCGACACCTTGGATACCGGCGGAACGGACGCCTTCGTCGCCAAGTTCAGCGGCGACGGGCAGGAGGAATTCGTCCATCGCTTTGGCACGCGTTCGGATGATGTCGTTAAGGCGTTGACCTTTGATGCGGCCGGCAATCTCTATGCGGCCGGCTCGACCCAAGCCGCTTTGGGGGGACAGAGCCATGGCGGGGGACGGGATGGGTTCGTTCGCGCCTTGTCCGCCGAGGGCGCCGCGCTGTGGACTCATCAAACCGGGGCGGCGGGCGAGGACGGGGTCAGCGCGCTCGCGGTCGCCTCGGACGGCAAACTCCTGGTCGCCACCGAGACCGAGGGCGTCGGCGCGCTGAAAAAGCTCGACGTTGCGTCGGGGGCGGAAGACGCCGGTTGGTCGGTCGATTTGGGCGACTTGGATTCCGGGGCGATCGCCGGCTTGGCTGTCGACGGGGCGGACATCTACGTGGCCGGCTCCGCCCGAGACGGCATGGCGGGCGCGGGCGCGGTCAACGCCCATACCGGCGGCGGACGGGACGCTTTCGTCGTGAAGATCACCGACGGGGCGACCCCGACCGAAAGCTATCGCACCTTTTTGGGTTCATCCTCGGAGGATGTGGCGGTCGATCTCGCGGTTTCCGGCGGGCAAGTCTATCTCGCAGGTCGGGCCGACGGCGCTGTGCCGGGCGGGGGCGCGCTTGTGGGGGACCGCAATGCGTTCGCCGCTAAACTCAACGTGGACGGATCGCTTGCCTGGACGAAAACCATCACCGGGCGAGGCGGTCAGTCCGAGGCTGCAAGCCTGGCGCTCGACCCCACGGGCGCCAGCACGCTCGACCGGTTGGGCTTGCCGTCAGGCGAGCTGCAATATGCCGACAGCCCGGTCGTGGCGGAGCGCACCTCCGCCCGAGCCGGAGACAGCTTCGGCATCCAAATCGGCGCGCGAAAGCGGACCGTGACGCTGGAGGAGGGCGACACGCTTCGGGGGCTGAGCTTCAAAATCACCAATGAGCTGTTGCTGAGCGGGGAGGCGAGCGTTTCGCGCCGATCGACCGGCGATATCCTCCGTATCCAGCCGAACGAAGGCGTCGCGATCGAACTCACGTCAGGCCCTGAGGGGCGCGATTTGCTGAAGGCGTTGGGGCTCGCGCCGGGGACCGTGGAGAAGCCCGCCGCAGTCGATAGCGACGATGACGGGGCCGTGCCGCCGAAGAAGTTCGCGCTCAAGCTGGCTGAGGGCTTCTCACTGCTCGACCGTGACGCCGCGGAGGTCGCGAAAGCGGCTTTCGATGACGCCATGTCGACGGTTCGCCGCGCTTATCGTGAGATCAACCGCGATCCAGCGCTTGATGCGGTTTTGAACCAAAGCGCACAGGCTTCCGGCCCCGCGCCTGCTTATCTCACGGAGAAGATCGCCAGCTATCAGGCCGCGTTGCAGCGCTTGGGCGGCTGATCACTCTCGCTGGCGCGGCCCCTGCGCGTTCGCCAGCCAACAACGACGGTATTGCGGCGCCTGTCCGCGTTTTCGTGCGTTAGCGTTGGTTGAGCGCGCTGCGTCGGCGATTTCTGTGGACCCTTCCCCTCGGCGGCGCCTCACGGCGTTGCTCGTCAGAGAGGCTGTCCCTAATTTTTCGGGTGGCCGCCGGTTTGCGAATCCTCACGAGGGCTCAGCGGTCCAAAAAAAGGCGGCGAACCAAAGTCTGGTTCGCCGCTCGAGATAGCGTCTGGGAGATCGCGTAAGCCAGCCACGCAAAACGCACCCCCGCGCCCATCTAAAGTATTCCGTTCTCCGCCGCGACGCCAAGTCGCGGCTTCTTTTTGTCCACAGCTTTGGTCCGTACGCGAATACTCGAAGGAACCTGCCGCCTAAACCGTTGTTAGGCCGTACGGTTTAGGGTGATCGCCGAGCCGGCGCGCGCCCGGGCTTCGACCGCGCCAGGACCGTAGCCGCTCTGTTGCGTGCGGTTCTCCGCCACGTGGTCGGCGATGGAGCGCACCAAGCCCTCCGTCAGCTGCTTCAAGGCGGCGACGATTTTCGCATGAGCGTCCAACGCGTCGTGGAACCGCTCAGTGCGCTGAGCGAGGGCGGCGCGCCTGTCCTGGGGCGCGTCAGCCACAAGCGCCGGGTATTGACGAATGCGGTCGCATTCCTGGCGGTACAGGTTCGCCAAGGGCGCGGCTTCCCGCTGAAGCGCTTCCGCGCTTGCGTGGTTTTTCGCCTCCAGCGCCTCCCGCTCCGCTTGGATCAAGCTGGTGAGCCGTTCGGTCAGAAGGATGAGCTGCTCCACCCGGTCGGTCGCGTTTTTCGCCGCCAACGCCACTACGCGCTCCCTTCCGACTGCAGAGCGAGAATCTCTTGGGTGAGACGGTCAGCCAGACCGATCCCGCCCGCCGCCACGACCGCGCGCGCCTGCTCCTCAGCCAGGAAGGAGCGGAACGCCCGCTCGCCCGGTCCGCCGCCAAAAGGCGGGGCGGTCTCGATATCCGCCTGCAACGCGGAGAACACCTGACCGAGAAAGAACGTCTCGAATTCCGCGGCCGCTCGTTCCGCCTCGCGTCGGGAGTTGACCCGCGGCGGCTCCTCGGCGCGGCGGGACCAAAGATCCACCCCGGCGTCTAAAGAAAGCGCATCCACGCTCATCACATCACCTCGATTTCCGCTTGCAGGGCGCCCGCCGCATTCAGCGCTTGGAGAATGGCGATGAGATCCCGGGGCGTGACGCCCAACCGGTTCAGCCCGTCCACCAAATCCGCTAAGGCCACCCCGTCATCCACCACGGCGAGGTCGCCGACGTCTTCGAGCACGGAGACGTCCGTGCGCGGCAGAACGACGGTCTCGCCGTTTTCCGCAAAGGGCGCGGGTTGGCTCGCGACAGGCGTTTCCCGGACCGAAACCGTGAGCGAGCCCTGCGCGATTGCAACGGTCGAAACCCGCACGTTCTCGCCCATGACGATCACGCCGGAGGCTTCGTCGATGACCACCCGAGCGGGCGCGTCAGGCTCGACGAGCAGGTTTTCGATCTCGGTGATGAGCGCCACCATGTCGCCGCGATAGCCGGCGGGACGGACGAGCTCGACCACCGCAGGGTTGGTGGCGCGTGCGGCCGGCGCGCCGAGATAGGTGTTGATCGCCGCGGCGATGCGGGTTGCGGTGTTGAAGTCGGGATTGCGCAGGCTCAGGCGAATTTCGTCTTGGCCCGCAATGTCGTAGTGCAGCTCGCGTTCCACCAACGCGCCGTTTGAGATGCGCCCGCTGGTCGGCACGCCGTTGGTGATCGCCGCGGCTTCCCCGCCCGCGGAGAACCCCGCAATCGCCACCGAACCTTGCGCGACGGCGTAGACCTCGCCATCCGCGCCCTGCAGGGGCGTGACCAAGAGCGTGCCGCCCGAAAGACTGGAAGCGTCGCCGAAGGCGGAGACGGTCACGTCGATGCGCGTTCCCTGAGCCGCGAAGGCGGGAAGCTCGGCGGTGACCATCACCGCAGCGACCGTGTCCGTGTTGAGCCCCGCTTCGCGCGTGTTCACGCCCAGGCGCTCAAGCATCGATTCCAAGCTCTGGCGAGTGAACGGGCTGTTGGCGAGCGAATCGCCCGTGCCATCCAACCCCACGACCAGCCCGTAGCCCACAAGTTGGTTTTCCCGCACGCCCTCCACATCGACAATGTCTTTGATCCGCGACACCGCGCCGGCGGGCGTGACGGGCAGGGCGATCAAACACGCAATGAAGAGAAGTCGGGCGAGCATCTTGTAGTCCGTGCCGCAAAAGGAAGCGATGCCGGCCTTGCCAGTGCCGGGCCAGTTTGGTTAATGCGCCAACACTCTGACTTTGCTTGGTTTATTGCAGCGCTTCACGCGGCCTTTTGGGGCGGGCGGCGGATTTCGCCGGGCAGTTTCTGCCCGCTTGCGCGCGACGTTCACCGTGTCTTAAGCCTGAAGGGGGCAAGGGTTCGGGCGACACTCAGCGTCCGGATCTTTCATATGCATATTGATCGAACGCGTCGCACGGGGCCCATGCGCACCGCCCGCACGCCGCGGCAGGCCGACGGCGAAGGCTTCGCCGCCGACGCCTCGGCGGCGGATGCGCCGCAACCCGCCGCGCCCTCTTCCAGCGCCTCCCGAGCGACAGCCGTCGACAGCGTCAGCGCGCTGATGGCGCTGCAGGGCGCGGGGGGCGGACCCTCAAGGGCTGAGGCCTATGAGCGGGCTGAAGCCTCGCTTGATGATCTTGACGCGATGCGCCTCGCTTTGCTGGAGGGCCGGGACGCGTCTTGGGCCGCTCAGCGCCTAGCCCAACGCTTGCGGGAAGACCGTACGCAAACGGATGATGAGGGCTTGGAAAGCCTGGCCCAAGCGGTGGAGCTGCGGGCCGCGGTGGAACTCGCCAAGCGAGGCCTTGCCTGAGGATGCTCACGCGCTTCTCACCCTTGTGAGAGGGCATGGAATTCTGCGTTGAAGCCCAGCACGGTTTGTCTATACTCCGCGCCGCTCTGGCCGGGGGCGCCGGAGAGGAGGCCGCGTATGAGCGTCGCCGAAGATTTCGGTTCTGAACTGCCCGACGACTATCGTCCTCGCGACGACGAGCCGTTCATGAACCCGCAAATGCGGGAATACTTTCGGCGTAAGCTGCAAAGTTGGAAGCAGGATATTCTGACCGAAAGCAAGCTCACCCTGGAGAGCCTGCAACGGGAGAATGATCCGCTCGCCGACCTGGTCGACCGCGCCTCCTCGGAGAGCGATCGGGCGCTGGAGCTGCGGACGCGCGACCGTCAGCGCAAGCTGATCTCCAAAATCGACTCGGCGCTGCGCCGGCTGGACAATGGCGAGTACGGCTATTGTGAAGAGACCGGCGAGCCTATCGGCGTGGCGCGCTTGGAAGCGCGGCCGACTGCGACCTTGAGCCTCGAGGCGCAAGAGCGTCACGAGCGCAAAGAGAAAGTCCATCGCGACGACTAAGCGGTCGGGCCTAACGGCTCACCGGCACGCCCCGCGCCAGCTCCCGCGCGCGCCGTCGCCGGGCTCAGCCTAGGTGGGTCACTCCTCGACAAAGCGCTTGAGGCGGGCGATCGTCTCGTCCCATTGGGCCGATACCGCGTCGAGATAGCTGCGGGCGGCGACAACGGCGTCGGGTTGAAACGCATAGCGGCTCTCCCGTCCCACCTTTCGGCTGGTGAGAACGCCTGCTTGTTCAAGGATCCGCAGATGTTTGCTGACCCCTTGCCGTGTGAGAGGCAGGCCTTCGCTTAAGGCCGTCACGCTTAACATGTCGCCGTCCTTCAATCGCCACATCAGCGACAGACGCGTGGGATCGCCCAGTGCGGCGAACACCGCCGCGCAGCGCTCCGCCTCCGGTTCACTTTGCGACATAGGCGGCGATGTTCTGAACCTGCTCGTTCCAGCCTTCATTGTTGCGCCGCATCACCGAGAGCCGTTGCGCGTCGGGGAAGGAGAGGAAACCGGATTCGGTGATGGTCAGTCGGCAGCCGGTCTCGGTCGGTTCGAGCTCGAATGTGACGAGCGCGGTGGGCTGTTCCTCCACCGGCAAGGGAGAGGCCTCGTCATAGTCGTGCCAGCGAAACACGAACAGGCGTTCGGGTTCGATACGCTCCACATGGGCCAGCCAGGGTTGGTCGCCGCATTCCGGATGGGTCATCAGCCCTGTTGACACGCCGCCCGCTTCGAAAGGCTGGTCGAGGTCGACGAGAAACCAGGCGCCGAATTCCTTGTAGTCGGTCAGCGCCTTCCACACCCGTGAGACGGGGGCCGCGAGGTCGACCGTCTTCACGATTTTGTCCGGGTCTTCAAATTCGATCGTCATTGCGCAACTCCTTGGTTGCGCATGTCTTGCCGTATGATCGCTCATTGCGCAACCAAAAGGTTGCGCTATACGTTGAACTTGAAATGCATCACATCGCCGTCGGCGACCACATAGTCCTTGCCTTCCTGACGCATCTTGCCGGCTTCTTTCGCGGCCTGCTCCCCGCCGCAGGCCACGAAGTCGTCATAGGCGACGGTCTCCGCCCGAATGAAGCCCTTCTCAAAATCGCCGTGAATGACCCCGGCGGCTTTCGGCGCGGTCCATCCCTTACGGATGGTCCAGGCGCGCGCTTCTTTTGGGCCGGCGGTGAAATAGGTCTGCAAGTCCAGCAGGGTGTAGCCCGCGCGGATGAGACGATCGAGCCCGGCTTCTTCTAGCTCGAGATCGGCGAGATACTCCGCACGCTCATCGTCTTCGAGCAGCGCGAGCTCGCTCTCAATCCGAGCGGAGATGACCACCGCAGGCGCGCCTTCTCCAGCCGCATGGGCCAACACCTTGTCGGAATGCGGGTTGCCGGTCGCCGCGCTGTCCTCATCCACATTGGCGATGAACAGCACAGGCTTGGCGGTGAGAAGCTGCAGCATCGCCCAAGCCCGAGCGTCCTCATCGGCAATCTCCGCGCGGCGGGCCGGCCGGCCCTCATTGAGTTCAGCCAACGCCGCGTCGATGAGGGCCACCTGGGCCTTGGCGTCTTTATCTCCGGAGTTCGCCTTCTTGATCACATTGGCCTTGCGCTTTTCGAGGCTCTCAAGGTCAGCGAGCATCAACTCGGTTTCAACCGTCTCCAAATCGGCCAGAGGATCGATCCGGCCTTCGACATGGGTGATGTCGTCATCCTCGAAACAGCGCAGCACATACGCCACCGCATCGACTTCCCTGATATTGGCGAGGAACTGATTGCCGAGCCCCTCGCCCTGCGACGCGCCGCGGACGAGCCCGGCGATATCGACGAAGTTCATGCGCGCGGGGATGATCTCCGCGGAGCCTGCAAGTTCAGCCAGTTTCGCCAAGCGCGGTTCAGGCACGGCGACCTCGCCCACATTCGGTTCGATGGTGCAGAAGGGATAGTTCGCCGCTTGCGCCGCTGCGGTCTGGGTGAGCGCATTGAACAGGGTCGACTTGCCGACATTAGGCAGGCCGACGATGCCGCATTTGAAGCCCATGGACAGTTCCGATGGTTAGGCGTCGCCAGCATGTCGACCCGTTCGCCGGGAACGGTTCCGATATCCTAAGCGCGCCGGGGCGATGGTCGTGTTGCGAACCCTCGCGGGGGAGGGGCCGGCGATCCGCAGCGTGCGCGGATGCGTGCGCCAGACAGTCCCACTGATTGGAATTGGTCAAGTCGTAAGCGCGAAGAGGGCGCGCAACGGCGATTCGCAGCAGGGGTTTGCATGATTCGCGAAGCAGCTTACCAGCTAACGGGTAAGGTGACGCTTATGTGACAGCTTTGGAGGCTGCAATGTCCCGGTCCCGTGCCCGCAAATCCACGGATGCGAATGCGATTGACGCCGCCGCCCTCGGCGAGGGGGCTGCGGAGAAGCCCGCCGCGCGTCGACGCCGATTGTCAGCGAAGGCGAAGGGTGAAAAGCGCACCGTTCAAGTTGACCGGTCAGGCGCCGTTCGCCAGCTGGAGCGCGCGGCCAAGCGCTTGCGGGCGGTGAAAGCGAGCGAGCGCATTCTTCGCGTTCCCCAATGGGATATGGACGCTGCGGTCGTTGCTATGCGGCAAGCCGGCGTGGCGGGCGTGGTCACCAATCTGTGCGGGTCCCGGCGCATTCGCGTTGAGCTGCGGCGCTAGGGCCGGTCTGGCCCAGCGCTCAGCGCCAAGCCACACGCAAGGGGTCGACCGCGCGGATTCCGCTATGGCCTTTCACGCGCGGCCGGACGCCCTCCATGCGCAAGTCAGGCAAGGCCTCAGCCAAGGCGCGCGCAGACTCTTCGAGTTCGGCGCGCGCTAAAGCTTCGCCCAGGCAACGATGGGGGCCGGCGCCGAAGGCCAGGTGCCAGCGCGGATGGTCGCCGCGGCGAATGTCAAATCGGTCAGGGTCCGCGAACTGAGCGGGATCCCGCAGGGCTGACAAAACGGAGAGGACGAGAAACGACCCCTCCTTGACCGCGTGGCCGCCGACTTCGACGGTTTCGAGAGGGAAGCGCGGTATCGCCCCGACCGGCGGTTCCATGCGCAACGCCTCTGCTGCCGCGCCCGCCGCAAGCGAGGGGTCTTCGCGCAGAGCGTCCCATTGGCTCCTGTCTTCTAGCAAGAACCCGAGCATCGCCGTCATCGCGGTGCGGGTGGTGTCGCTGCCCGCCAAGATAAGCGCGACGATCTGGATATAGGTTTCGACTTCGCTGAGTTCGCCGGCCTCTTCGACCGCGCTGAGATACTCGGTAAGGAAATCTTCTCGCGGGCACGCGCGGCGGTCTGCGAGCTGGGCGCGGACGAAGTCATAGAGTTCGGCCGCCGCAGCCTCGATGTGCGCGAAGTCCTCGTCGCGGAAGGCGCCGAGACCGCGGCTCATGGCGTAGACGCAGCGGGTGAAGCGCGGCGTTTCCTCCGCAGGCACGCCAAGGACCTCCGCAATCATCCGTGCCGGGATTTGTGAGGCGAATGCGTCACGAAACTCCATGTCGCCCGTGGGTTTGGCGGCCTCGATCAGGTCATGGGCGAACGCGCGAATCCTCGGGCGTAACGCGTCCATAAGCTTGAAGGCGAAGGTTCGCGCGACCGGCGCCCGGCGCCGCATATGGGCGGGCGCGTTCGACAGCAACATCACATTGGCGAAAAAGTCATAGAGCGCGCCGGAGGTGATGCCGCGCAAGTCAAGCGCCTCGGTCTCCGGCTGGCGGGTGCGCGGATCCGTCAGCAGCGCGGCGACGTCTTCGTAGCGCGTGGCGTACAATAATCCGCCCTCGAACTGGATGAGCGGGCTCCGCTCGCGATGCCGCCGAAACCCTGCATGAGGGTCGGGCCGGAAGTCATCGGGGTCCACAGTCGGGATGGCGAGTGCGGCGGCGGTCATGGCGTCCCTCTCTACGACTCATGCATTGTAGCGACCGTTCTAACTATTAGCGAGCTGCGTTCGCGGTCGCGTTGCGTCAAATCTGGGCGGCGCTCTCTCGACGGTCTTGCTTTGATTTTTATACGGAACGTTTGCGCATGCAAGAAAATAGCGGCGCAACGGGATAGATTGGGTAAAAGTTGCGTTGCTATTGCGGTTGGTGGTGTGAGTATTCCTCCAGTGTCCCGTATTCGCGGGACAGACATTGCGTCTTCGGTGTCGTACACCCTAGGCCATCGAGCCGCCTCGCAGTCGGTCGCGCGCCGATGTACTCACTCAGCTCTTCAATGCGGAGGTTGGCGCGATGGCCGCCGATCCGGTCTCCTATTTTGACACCACACTTGTGAACGACCGTCTAAACGTGCGTTTGCTGCGCCCCGGTTGGCGCGCTTACGATGAGGCCGAGGGCATCATCCTCCGTCACCTCGAGGCTGGGATCCGGGCGCTCCTGATCGACAAGCGCGGATACTATTCAACAGAACCCTATGATCGCGCCGCGGCGTACGCCGCCTCGGTAGGGCGGGCTGTGGGCATGCACAGCGCCAAGCTCGCCGTGGTCCTCAATGAAGCCGATCATCATGAAAAGGCGATTTGCGCGCAAGCGATGCGCTACGGAGCGCGCGTGCTGACGACGACGAACGTCGATGAGGCCGTGCAATGGCTCGACGGCGAAATCAACTGACCCGAATGGTCGGGACTTCAAGAGACCAAACCGACCGCCAATCCGCGCAGCGCGGCGGTAACGCGGTCCGAAACCCCAAGCTTCAAGTAAACGCGGCGCAGATAGGTGTCGACGGTATGCAGCGAAATGCCGAGCCGTTTGGCGATATCGGCGTTGCTCTCGCCCCGCGTCACCCATCGCAAAATTTCCCCTTCCCGTTGGGACAAAGCGACGATTTCGGATGTGTGTCGCCGCAACAATTGGCAATAACGCAGATGCCCGAGCTGACACGCGCATTGAAGCTCGACGACTAACGCCCACGGGGCGTCGGGCGCATCGACGCCGATTCCCAAGCCGGCATAACCGTTGCGGCCGTTGGGGCCGAAGACGGGCACGGCCAGCCCCTCGCCAAATCCAGCCGCTTCTAACAGGTCCAGGTAATACCGCTCGTCACTAGAGAGGTCCGGAAACCCCCAGGCTTCGGACCACCAAAACGGCTCGACCGCGTCAAGCGCGTGTCGTGGAATGGGGTCGATCTCGTAATAGCGATTCTCGGCGTAGGCCCGTTCCCAAGCCTCGGGGACCCCATGGGTGGCGACGGTGATTTGAGGGGTGTAATCGCACGCGCCCGGCGGGGGGAGGTGATGGTAGCTGATCATCGTCACGCCGTGCCGGCGAAAATGATCAACGCAGAGATTGGCTAAAACGCAGAAATCAGTCGCTTCGCGCGCCGCACGCGCGAACTCGCTTAGGTCGGTCTGCGTGACCTGGGCCATGCCTTCGCCGCGCCCGACGGACCGGAGCCCAAGCGCGCCGCGCCGTCGGAAACGAGACTACCACGTTTTCGGCCGTTTTTCGTCAGTGTTCAGAGGCATCGTCGCTTGGGGGTTTGACCGGTTTCGGCGCGGGCGCGAGATGCGTTACGCGGGTTTGAAAAGCGTCCCAATCCCCTGCGGCAAGAAGGTCGCTGGCGCGGCCGACAGCGTCGAGAAGCGGCTCCAGCCACGCCAAATCGGCCTTGTAGAAGTCCGACAAAACCCAGCCTGTCACTTGATCGCGCGCCCCGGGATGGCCGACGCCAATTCGGCAGCGCATGAAGCCTGCGCCCAGCGCCGCGGTGATGGACTTTATGCCGTTGTTACCCGCCGCACCCCCGCCGGCTTTGGTGCGAAACTTTCCCGGCGCGAGATCAAGCTCGTCGTGAAAGACCACAATCTCTTCAGGTGGGATTTTGAAAAACCGCGCTGCCTCGCCGACGGCGCGGCCGCTTTCATTATAGTAGGTCTGGGGTTTGAGCAGCAGGACGCGCTTGGGACCGGCGCCGGTTTCGATCACCCCTTCGCGGGCTGCGGATTGGAAACGCGCGCGTTCGGGGCCGATCGACGGATTGGCCGCGGCGATCGCGTCGATCGCCATAAACCCGACATTGTGCCGGTTCTTCGCGTATTTCGCGCCAGGATTGCCTAAGCCCGCCAGCAGTCGCATGCGCCCTCGCCGACAGCTCGCCTAGAGTGGAAGACTGAGGCTACTCGGTCTCCGCCTCGTCCTCGCCGCTCTCGGTTTCTTCCCCGCCCGACGGTCCTTTGCCCGAGATCGACGCAATGGTGAAGTCCCGGTCTTTGACCTTCGGCTCAACGCCGGCCGGCAGGGGGATCGCGGAGATATGGATCACGGCGTTGATGTCCAAGCCGTCGAGATCCGCGACGAGTTGCGCAGGGATGCGGTCGGCGGGGCATTCGAGCTCCACCATATGGCGAACGATCGACAGCGCGCCGCCGCGTTTCAGCCCCGGCGACTTGTCTTCATTGATGAATTTCACCGGGACTTCGACCGTCACGATCTGATCGCTGGAAACCCGGAAAAGGTCGACATGGACGGGTTGGCTCGTCACCGGATGGAACTGAATGTCCCGGATGAGCGCAGGTTGGCGTGTCGAGCCGTGCTGGATCTCAATCACTTTCGAAAGCAGCCCGCCTTGGTTAAGCCCGCGGACGAGTTCGTTCAGCTTCAATGCGATGGGGACCGCGCCCAGCGGGCCGCCATAGATCACGCCGGGCACTTTGCCCTCTCGGCGCGTCGCCCGCGCGCCGCCCGTTCCAGTGCGATCACGCACGTCGACGGAGAAAACGATGTCGGTCATGGCTGCGGTCCTTGGCGAGCGAACGGGCGCGTCCGACAAAGACTGTGCGCGCGGACGGCGCGTGGGGGCTCAGCCGGACAAAAAACGAAGCGCGGTGTATAGGCCCTCCGCGCTCGGCTCGCAAGCCGTTGCGATGCGCTAGTCGAAGAGTTTCGACACCGACTCCTCACGTGAAATCGACCGGATCGCCTCACCGATGACCGGTGCGACGCTGATCCTCCGGATCCGTCCCCCCGGCGCGATGGGCGTGGTCTGCTCAATGGAATCGGTGATCACAAGTTCAGCAAGCTCTGAGGCTTCGATGCGCGCCACCGCGCCGCCCGACAAAACCCCATGCGAGCAATATGCTGACACCTGTTTCGCGCCCTTGCCCAACAGCGCCTTGGCCGCGTTGCAAAGCGTGCCGCCGGAATCGACGATGTCGTCAAACAACAGGCACCGCCGGCCGGACACCTCGCCGATAATATTCATCACTTCGCTCGCATTCGGTCGCGGCCGGCGCTTGTCCACGATGGCGAGATCGGCGTGTAGGCGGTCGGCGAGTTGTCGCGCGCGCACCACCCCGCCCACATCAGGCGAAATGATCATCAGCCCTTCCACGTCGTAGTGGTCGCGAATGTCGTCTGCGAAGCTGGGCGCGGCGTAGAGATTGTCGACGGGAATATCGAAAAAGCCTTGGATCTGCCCGGCGTGAAGATCCATCGTCAAAACCCGATCCGCCCCGGCGACCGAGATCAGATTCGCCACCAGCTTCGCCGAAATCGGCGTGCGCCCTTCGGATTTTCGATCCTGCCGCGCATAGCCGAAATAGGGGATGACCGCGGTGATTCGCCGGGCGCTCGCGCGTTTGAGCGCATCCACGCAAATCAACAGCTCCATGATGTTTTCGTTTGCGGGTTCGGCGGTGGATTGGATGACGAACACGTCCTCGCCGCGAACGTTCTCGTTGATGGAGACGCGCACCTCGGTGTCCGCGAAGCGCTCCACGGCGGCGTTTATGAGGGGCGCGTTGAGATAGTCGGCGATCTCGCGGGATAGCTGCGGATTGGCGTTGCCCGACAACAGTTTCATGACTTCGGTTCCCCCTCCGGCGTGTTGCCGGCTTCCTATCAGACCCCAGCGGGAACCTGAAAGCGCTCAAATATCTTCTGATTCCAGCACAATCGCCGAGAGGTTTCGTCCGTGTGCGGCTTCGCCGGCATGCTGAGCGCGGCGATAGCTGAGCCAATTCGGCCCGCCGGCGTAGGTGCACGGGCCCACGCATTCCGTCGCTCCGACCCCGGCTTCGCCCAGCCGGCCAATGACATAGCCGGGCAAATCGAAATGCGCGCGCTTCCCCCTCGGCGTGTCAAAGAAACGCTCCGAGCGCGGATCTTCCTCGAGGAATCGAGCGACGAATTCCGCGCCCACTTCATAGGCGGGCTGCGTGATGCAGGGACCCACGGCCGCCCGAATGCGCGGCGCGGCGGCTCCAAGCGCCGTCATTTGCGCGACCCCCGCCTCAATCACCCCGCCCAGCGCGCCGCGCCAACCCGCATGCACGGCCCCGATGACGCGAGCCTCAGGGTCCGCCAGTAGAATGGGCGCGCAGTCGGCGGTCAGGATCGCGAGCGCAAGCCCGGGTGAGGCCGACGCCATGGCGTCGGCTTCCGGCGCCAAACCGGAAAAGGGCGCATCCACCGAGAGCGCTCGGGCGGAGTGGACTTGGGCGAGCGTCACCAACCGGCTCGCATCCCCAAGCCCCAGGGCGGCGGCGACAGCGGCGCGCGATTGGGCGTCGCGAACCGGGTCGGCGCCCTTCGTGACCACAGCGCCCGCGCCAAAAAACCCGTGTCGAACGCCCGCAACGTCCAACGCGGACGCAGACAGCGGAGCGAGGGGGCGTTCGGCGGAGGGCGTCAAAGCGCCGGCTCCGCAGCGCTTGCGATCGTCAGCACCTTAAAAAGCGCGCCCATTTCGTCGGGGTCGGCGAGGCGGTGGAGTTGCGCGGCGAGACGCGCGCGGGCGTTTGGATTGGCGGCGGCGAGCGCGGCGGCGCGCTGTTCTAAGCCATGGGCGAGCAGCCATTCGCCCTGTGGGGTGGGGCCTGTGACCTCAAATCCGCGCGCTTTCGCGCTCTCCGCCAAGGACTGGAAATCCACCCGGGCCGTTAAATCGCGTGTTCCCGGCGCTTGAAGGGGGTCCGCCTTTTGGTGCGCCTGCACGGCTTGGACGGTGTCGCCGATTTCGCTGCATGCGGGGCCGTAATCGATGAACACCGCTTTGCCCGGATTGCGGTGAAAACGCGCCGCCAGCGCGTCAAGCAGCGCTTCAACGCCAGGACGGATCTCCACAATCGCGCCGTCCGCGGCCTCACGCAGCGAAGCGGGGAGGAGCGCGACGTCCGCGGGCGTTGCAGGCAGGGGAGCGAACACAAACGCGAAGCGGTCAAGGCCATCGGGGTGCAGGCCGACGAGCCGCTCCCGCCAAGCGCCCTCGAGCTTTACGAACTGCCGCACGGGCAAACAGTCCAGAAACTCATTGGCGAGCAGCACGGTCGGGCCCGCTTGGGCGGTTTCCAATCGCCGGGTCCAGCTCACAGAGACGCCGGCCTCAGCGAGCGTCTGCGCCTGCACGTTTTGGAGCGCCGGACTCGCCTCGACCAAGACCGCGCGCGCGGCGTTTAAGAACGCCGGGCGCAGCCGGGCGGCGCGCAGCGCATCGGAGAGCATCGCGCCGCGCCCCGGGCCAAGCTCTATCAGCGTCAGCGGGGCCGGCTCGCCCATGTCGATCCACGCTTGCACCGCCCAAAGGCCGAGGATTTCGCCGAACATCGGCGAGATTTCCGGAGCGGTGATGAAATCCGCCCCCGCGCCGATCGGATCTTTGGTGGCGTAATAGCCTGCCCGCAGGTCGTAGAGCGCCTCGCTCATATAGGTCGCGACGCTGATGGGGCCTTCGGCGCGGATCCGGGCGGTTAAGCGCTCGCCCAGATCGCGCGCAGGCGCGGGACTGTCGGCGTGTGCGTCGTCGGTCACGAAACCGCCGGCGCCGGCACGCTGGTTTGGGGCGGCCGGCTCAGGGCGCGCCACACCAGATAACCCCCGATCAGCCACATGGGCGTGGAGAGGATCATCCCCATGGTCAGATCGAAGGGCAGGCTTTCAAGGCCCTCGTCGGGCTCGCGGAAATTCTCCACGAAAGAGCGGAATGCCCCGTACCCCAGCAAGAATATCCCCGTCGCCAAGCCAGGTCGGGAGAGCGCCTGCAGCCGGTGGCTCGCAATCCTCAGAATGACGAACAGCACCAGGCCCTCAAGCACCGCCTCATAAATCTGGCTTGGGTGGCGGGGAACCGCGGCAAGGCCTTCCCCGATAAGGCGATCGCAAGGGAAGGTCACGGCCCATGGGCCGTCCCAAGGTCGCCCGTAGAGTTCGCCGTTGATGAAATTCGCCATCCGCCCGAGAAACAGACCGATGGGCGTCGCCACCGCCGCGGCGTCCGCCAATCGCAAAACCGGGATTTTCCGTGACCAGCCGAGAAAGGCGAGCGCCGCGCCCACGCCGATAAGGCCGCCGTGAAAAGCCATGCCGCCGTCCCAGATTTGCAGCGGCTTCCAAGGGTTTTCTTCAAACCACCCCGGGTTGGTGTCGTTCATGTAGAATAAGACGTAGCCGATCCGGCCGCCGAGAATGACGCCCAGGGTGGCGAGAAACAGAAGCTCATCCACGTCATCGCGGGTGAATGGCGCGTGCTCGGGCCGGGCGGCTCCGCGGGCGACCCAAAGTTCATTGCGGTTGCGAAGATGCAAGACGTAACGCCACGCCAGCACCAGACCGATGAGGTAGGCCAGCGCATACCAGCGCAAGTCAACCGGTCCCGGACCGTCCCAAAGAATAGGGTGGAACCCGGGTATGGGGCTGCAATTGGTCACGTCGGTCCCCTCTGACCGCGTCGCGCGGCCGCGTCGCGTTGCATCATTCGCCCGCCCCGCAGTACCCTGAAGCGGTCAATCGACTTGAGGTTTAGCGCCCCCTATGCAGACGAAGAACCCTTTTCTGGACGACATCGCGCAGTTGATGACCAACGCCATCGGCGCGGCGCAAGGCGTGGGCGAAGAGGCGCAAGCGCTGATGCGCGGTCAAGTCGAACGGTTCATCGCCGACATGGACCTGGTGGGGCGGGAAGAGTTCGAGGCCATGAAGACGCTCGCCCAAAACGCCAAAGCCGAGGCCGAGGCGCTCCGCGAGGAAGTCGATGCGCTGCGCGCTCAATTGGCGGCTGGAAGCGCTGAAGGCGCTTAGGCTTCGACCGAACGTCCCCATGGGGATGACGCGCATTGCGTTGCGACTCGCCCGCCAGCCGGGCTAGCGTTCGCTGAGGTTGATTCCGCCGACGATTGCGAGGCGCTGCATGGACGTGATTTCGAAAACCGAATCGTCGATCGACCCGCTCGACGTCGTCGAGCAGGTCGTCGCATCGGAACAGTATGCGTATGAGCGCAGTGAGGACGGCGAGATCCATTTCGCCGTGCGCGGATCATGGCAGGATCATTCGGTCTGGTTCGCGTGGTCGGACGGGATCGAGACGCTGCACATCTGCTTGGCGCTGGAAGCGAAAATCCCGCAGGAGCGCCGCCGCGAAGTGGCCGAACTGCTGAACCTTCTCAATGAGCGGCTTTGGTTGGGCCATTTCGACGTTTGGTCGGACGACGCCGCCATCGTCTATCGCAACGCCTTGCCGTTGCCGGGCGAAGTGGCCCCTGCGCCGGGTCAGATTGCGGCGATGATCGCCGCGGCGATCGAAGCCGGCGAGCGGTTCTACCCTGCTTTTAACTTTCTGATCTGGGGCGGCCGCGGACCGGTCGACGCCGTCGCCGCGGCGCTGTTTGAAACCGCGGGCGAGGCCTGAACGATGACCCCCGCGCGCCTTGCGCTATTCGGGGCGGGGCGCATGGGGCGGGCGCTGCTGAGCGGATGGGCCAAGGCGGGTTTCGCCTCGCCCGAAGCGCCGATCTTGGTGATCGATCCCGATGAAGCCGCGCGTCGCGAGGCCGAAGACATCGGCGCGCGGGTGGCGCCGTGGCCGACGCGGGAAGCGATCGCGGACGCCGACGCCGTCGTCTTGGCGGTGAAGCCTCAGCAATTCAGCGGTTTGGCGGAGGTCCTGGCCCCCATGACGCCCATGGGCGCTCTGGTGGTGTCCATCATCGCAGGCTTGCCGCTGAGCGAACTCGAGGCCCGCTTCCCCCGGGCCCGCGCCGTCCGCGCCATGCCCAACACCCCCGCGCTGGTCGGCGCCGGCGTCACGGCGTTTGTCTGCGGACCCGGGGTGACCGACGCTCAGCGGGATCGCGTCATTCGGCTTTTAGGGGAGACCGGTGCGGCGATAGAGACCGAAGAAGCGGCGTTTGACGCGGTGACCGCGCTGTCCGGCTCCGGCCCGGCCTATGTCTTCGCGCTTGCAGAAGCCATGGAGCAGGCTGGCGCCGCGGAAGGGTTGCCTCCGGCGCTTGCGCGCAAGCTGGCCTACGCCACGGTCGCCGGCGCTGGGACGTTGTTGCAGGCCGATGACGCGGATGCGACGCGCCTGCGGGACGGCGTCGCTTCGCCGGGCGGGACGACCGAAGCGGGTTTGTCGGTGTTGCTCGATCCCGAAAAGGGGCTGACGACCTTGATCCGGCGCACCGTCGCAGCGGCGGCGGCCCGATCCAAAGAACTGGCCGACTGACCTGGCCGCGACGCTGCGTCGGCTTGCCTGCGGCGGCCCGCGAGCGCATCTCTGGGGCATGGCAGACGTTGACATCATCGACCGTTGCGGCGCCGCCGCTCTGGCGCTCGCCGCGGAAAAACCCTGGCGGGACGTCACCTTGCGTGACATCGCCGCGCGCGCCGACCTCGTTTGGCGCGATCTCTACGGCGAGGTTTCCTCGAAGACCGACGTGGTTGACGGCCTCGCCGCACGCTTTGATCGCGAAGCCGCCAATCAGCTTGACCTGGATGATGACGCAAGCGTGCGCGAACGGGCCTTCGACGCCGCCATGGCGCGGTTCGACGCCATGGAGCCTCATCGCGCCGGACTTGTGTCGATCCTCGACGATGTTCGTCGCGATGTCGCCCTCACCGTTCGGGGCTGGGGCATGGCGCAGCGAAGCGCGCGCTGGCTTTTGGAGCTCGCCGGCGTGGACGCGTCCGGGGCGAGGGGCTTTGCGCGCGTGCAGGGCTTCGCCGCGATTCTCGCGCGCGCGACGGATGCCTGGCGGCGCGATGACGCCGGCGATCTTTCGCGCACCATGGCGCAGCTGGACCGCGATTTGAGGGACGTCGAAGAACGGATGAGCCGTTGGCCGTTCTCAAAAAGGCGGTCTCGGCCGGATACCCATGAAGAGGCCCCGAGTGTGAGCGAGGGGGCCGGAGAGAGCGGCTAGGCTCGCGGGCTCAGAGCGGAAGCCGAACCCGGGCGCGCAGCCCGCCTAAGGGGCTTTCGGAGAGTTCCACATCCCCGCCATGGGCGCGCGCGGCGTCCCGCGCGATGGCGAGGCCGAGCCCGACCCCTTTCTTGTTTGGATTGCGCGCCTCATCGAGACGGCTGAAGGCCCTGAACGCTTCCTCATAGGATTCTGCGGGAATGCCAGGACCGTCGTCATCCACGTCGATATGAACGGCGTCGCTCACCCGATAGGCGGAGACCCGAACGGTTCGGGCGTGGGCGACAGCGTTCGAAATCAGGTTGTGCAGGCACCGTTTCAGCGTCGCTTCGCGGGCGGTGAGCACGAGATCCGCCTCGCCGGCCGTCTCGACCTCGGCGCTGACGTCGGCGCCGCCGCGGGCCGCCTCTGCGGCGGTTTCCACGGCCAAGGCGCCGATATCCAGGGGCTCTGGGTCCTCCGCGCCCGCCCCGCGCGCAAAGTCGAGATACTCGTTAAGCACCTCCTCCATCGCCTCGAGATCGGCGCGCATCGCGGCGGTTTCTGCGGTTTTCGGCGCCATTGCGAGCTGGAGCTTCAACCGGGCGAGGGGGGTGCGCATGTCATGGCTGACTGAAGCGAGCAGGGTGGTGCGTTGTTCGATATGGCGCTTGATCCGCCGCCGCATGTCGATGAAGGCGTGGGCCGCGCGGCGCACTTCGCTGGCGCCGGCGGGTTTGAACCAGGGCGCGTCTTGCCCGCGGCCGAAACGTTCAGCGGCCATGGCCAAGCGCTCCAGGGGTTTGGCCTGATTGCGAATGTAGATGAGCGACACCGCCGTCAGCAGGGTCGTGGCGATCACCATCCAAACGATGAAGATGTGGCCGGTGGTGGCGAACACCCGGTCCCGCGGCACGATGAGGCGGAGCACGCCTGCGTCGACCGCCACGCGCACTTCCACATAGGCGGGGTAGCGGGTTGTGTCGAACCAGAATGCATGATCGAGCTTGGCGGCCAGGGATCGTCGCAGGGTGCGGTCAAGCACGCGAAAAAACGAAGACCGCAATGTGGTGGGCAGCCGTTCTCCCGGCTCGAGCGCCAACGTGATTTGCATTGAGCGTTCCGCGAACGGCTGAAGCTCGCCCACGCGGTCAGGACCTGGGGCGTCTTCATAAAGCGCGAGCACCACCGCAATGTCCCCGGCCACCCCGTCGGACAACCGGCTGGTCACCGTCGTCCAATGCGCATCGAAAAACGCCCACGTGACGGCCACCTGCATCATCGCGACCGGCAGGACGATGATGAGCATCGAGCGCCCGAACAGGCTTTTGGGCAGCCAGTTCTTGATCTGCAGCCGACGGGTCATGCCTGCTCAAGGCTCCTTTTGGGCCTCCGCTAACGCAGCCTTGGTCCGGCTTGAACCGCGCAAGAGCAGTCAGCCGCCGGTGCGGGCGAGGGCGCGCTGAAACGCGGGACGATCCCGAGTGCGCGTCAGATACGCCTGAAGCGGGGGACGCTCAGCGAGCAGTCCCAGCCGTTCCGCTAGGCTCAAAGCATAACTGACGCCAAAATCGGGGCCCTTCAATGTCTCGCCGAGCAGGAACGGCTGGTCGCCGAGCTGGGTCTGCACGTAAGACAAATGAAGCGCCGCCTCCCCATCGGCGAACGCCTTCAAAAAGGGCGCCCCGCCAGGCTCCCGCGTCAGCAACAATTGGATGAGCAAGGGGGCGAATGCGGACCCCTCCGCGTAGTGGAGCCATTGCGCGTAGACGGCCTGAGCTGCGGTGTCTTCCGCTGGCGGACCCAGCGCCCCGGCCGCGTCATACCGCTCGATGAGATAGGAGGCGATAGCCCCGGATTCGGCGATCATCAGGCCGTCATCCACGATCACCGGCGATTTGCCCAAGGGATGAATGCGTCTGAGTTCAGGCGGCGCGCGCATCGTCTCAGGGTGGCGGTCATAGATTTCCAAGGCGTACTCAACACCGAGTTCCTCTAAGAGCCAGGCCGTGAAAACCGAACGCCCGATGCGCAGGTGATGAAGCGTGATCATGCAGGCGGCCTCCTAAGGGCGTTGCGCCCGTTTAAGCCTCGCCTGACGGCGCAGCAGGCGAAGCCACGAGTTTATAGCCCATGCCGCGCACGGTCTGCAGATGCACGGGTTGACGCGGGTCTTCCTCGATCTTTCTGCGTAATCTCGTGACTTGCACGTCGATTGAGCGCTCCTGACCGGCCGACGTGCGGCGCGACAGCTCGGTGCGCGTGAAAGGTTCTCCGGGCTTGCTGGCGAGGGTTGCGAGCAGCGCGGCTTCAGCGGCCGTCAAGCGAATGGGGCGGCCCTCCCGAGACAGCTCGCCCGAGGAAGGGTCGAACCAGCAGCGACCGAAGGCGACCCTCTTTGGGGCGGGCAGGCTGCGGACGCGCCGTAAAATCGCGTCGATTCGCAACAACAGCTCCTCCGGCTCGAACGGCTTAGGCAGATAGTCATCCGCGCCGCGGCGGAGCCCCTCAATGCGATCCTCGGGCATATCGCGCGCCGTAAGCAGCATGATGGGCGCAGCGCTTGTCTCCCGCACCCCGCCGGTCAGCGAAAACCCGTCCTCGCCCGGCATCATCACGTCAAAGATCAGAAGGTCGAAGGCGAGCGTGTTCAAAAGGGCGCGGGCCTTGGCCGCGTCTGAGGCCGTGGTCACCCGATGGCCGGCCTCAGAAAGAAATTTGCTCAAGAGATCGCGCATGCGGTCGTCGTCGTCGACCACGAGCAGATGCGCTCCGTCGAGCGCCGCACCTTGGTTCATAGCGACCTCCTGAGTTGACTCGCTGAGCAATGAACGGAGTATGTCTTTGCGAGGCTGTCCGGAAAAAGGCGCGAAGACGCCCCGGCCTCGCCGGCAAAGTTAGGAAACGGTTCTAGGGAGAACGGTCTAATGGGCGAAATCATCCCATATGATCAGCGCGACGGCGTGATTTGGTGGAACGGCGAGTTCGTAGACTGGGCCGACGCAAAAATCCATGTTCTCACGCATGGCCTTCACTACGGCTCGGCGGTTTTCGAGGGTGAGCGCGCCTATGACGGCGTCGTGTTCAAGAGCCGAGAGCACTCAGAGCGGCTGCTGCAATCCGGCGAACTCTTAGGCTTTCAAATCCCCTACACGGTGGATCAGATTGAAGCGGCGAAGGCGGAGACGCTCGCCCGTGTCGGACTGGATAGCGCTTACGTGCGTCCGGTGGCCTGGCGCGGTTCCGAGCAAATGGGCGTGACCGCGCAGCAGAACCGCATCCATCTCGCCATCGCGATTTGGCATTGGGGCGACTACTTCGCGGACAAAATGAAAGGCATTCGCCTGGCGATTTCCGATTGGCGGCGTCCCGCTCCGGAATGCGCGCCGGTGAAATCAAAGGCCTCAGGGCTTTACATGATCTGCACGCTGTCGAAACACGCCGCGGAGGCCCGCGGTTTCGCCGACGCGCTGATGTACGACTACAAAGGCCGCGTCGCCGAATGCACGGGCGCGCATGTGTTCTTCATTCGCGACGGCGAGCTGCACACCCCAACGGGCGATTGCCTTCTGGACGGCATCACGCGGGCCACGGTCATCGAACTGGCCGAGCGCCGCGGTTACACCGTGCATGCGCGCGACATCTACCCCTCCGAACTGCCCTTCTTTGAAGAGTGCTTCATTGTGGGCACCGCTGCAGAGGTCACCCCGGTGCGCGAAATCGAGGGCGTGTCCTATACGCCGGGGACCGTCACGAAAACGCTTGTGGACGACTATGACGCCCTTGTGCGTCGTCGCTTGGCGGTGGCTGCGGAGTAGCGCCGCGGCGGTCCTGCTGCGTTGGGCGATCGCGCCTGGGACGAATTCCGTTATGATCCATGCGCGCGTCGCTTGAACGCGCGACGGGGGCGATGATGACGCGCGCCCGTGTGATCGAGAACGGGGACGTTCGCATGTTTGATTCCGACGCGCCGACGATCGACGAGGTGGAGGCTGAGCCAGAACACGCCGCCGCCCCGCCGACAGGCGTGGCCCATGACCCCCAAGCCTTTGAACTCATGCGCGTTTGGGCGACGAGCGAGGGGCAGAAAATCTCCATGCTCGCCGCGCCCGACGGCGATCCGGCGTTTTGGGGCGGCGAGCTGGCCGAGCTCGCTCTGAAAATCGCCCAGCTTTATCGCGAGCACGCCGGTGTGGCGGTCGAGGAGACGCTCGAAGGCATTCGCCGAGGTCTCATCCAGAATTGGCCCGAGCCCGACAAGTTGTGCGAGCGCGGCGGGGACAACTAGGTCCACAAACCCTTAAGCCGACCCGGCGAGGGTCTGACAAAACGCGGGCGCTTCCGAGCGGCTAGAGGCGAAAACGAAACGGGCGACGCATGCATTGCGCCGCCCGCTTTGGTTTCCGCAGAGACGCCGCGGGATTACGCGGCACGCACGGTCTCCAGAAAACGTTCGACTTCGGCGCGCAAGTGCTCTGCTTGTCGGCCAAGCTCTTCGGACGCTTCAACCACTTGGCCCGACGCCGCGCCCGTCTCACTGGCGCCTTCCAGCACGCCCGCAATATTGCGCGACACGTCTTGGGTGCCTTCTGCGGCTTCCCGGGTGTTGCGCGCGATTTCCGCGGTGGCTGCGGACTGCTCTTCCACCGCCGCGTTGATGGCGACGGATACGGCGTTCATTTCGTCGATCGTTTGGCGAATGGCGCTGATGGCGTCCACCGATTGACCCGTGATCGCCTGCATTTCTTGAATTTGCCGCGCGATGCCTTCGGTCGCTTTCGCGGTTTGCGTGGCGAGCGACTTCACTTCAGACGCCACGACAGCGAAACCGCGTCCGGCTTCACCCGCGCGCGCGCTTTCGATGGTCGCGTTGAGCGCCAACAGGTTGGTCTGTTCGGCGATGTCGGAAATCATGTTGATGACCTCGCCGACCTTTTCGGCGGCGCGCGACAAGGTCTCGATCGTCGTGTTGGTCTCTTGGGCGCGGTCCACCGCCTGTCCGGCGATCCGAGTGGAGTGCGCCACCTGCGTCGAGATTTCGTTGACGGATTTGCCCATTTCATCGGCGGAGCCGGCCACGACTGAGACATTGGCGGTGGCCTGCTCGGCGGCCGCCGACACGCTGGTCGAGCGCTCCGAGGTAGCTTCGGCGGTTTGCGCCATGGCGCGGGCGGTGTGCTGGAGTTCGGTGGCGGCTGAGGCCACGGTTTCAACGATGCCCAGCACGTTGCGCTCAAAACTGTTGGCGAGATCCTGCATCCGCCCTTTGGTTTCGTCTTCGCGACGCTGCGCTTCTTCTTGGAGCTGCAGTCGCGCCTTTTCCCCTTCCGCGAGGTAGGTCGAGATCGCTAAGTCCATGTCGAGCAGGAGGGCTTTGTTGAGCGCGACGAGAAAGCGCTTCTGGACCTCGGCGGCATCGCCGCGCAAAGAGGAGAGCGGCCCGCCCTTGAAGTGATCGACGACGAACTCGAACAATTTTGAGCCGATAAAGGCGTAGCCGCCGATGTACCAGCGCGGGTCCAGGCCGATTTTTGCGTGCTGTGCGCCGATGCGAAGCACGGAATCGAGATAGGCGCGGTCGAAATCTCCGCGCGTGATCGTCATCCAATGCTCAATCTGACGGCTCTTCGCTTGGTCCATCATGCTTTGGCCGGAAAAGAACCCCGAGACTTCAGGCCACTTGCGGATGTGGTCATAGAATTCCGCCAGTATCCCTGGCATTTCCGTTTCCACATACGGTCGAAATTCGCGCAACGCCGCGCGCGCGTCTTCGTCGATGTTCAAGAATTGCAGGCGTTGGCTCAATTCGATGTCGGACATGTCTACTCGTCTCCCGGCTTCCGACCGCCCGACCTTGGGCTGGCGGCGACTGCGCGCGCTGCGGATGAACGCTCCTGCGACGCCTATCCTTGACTTCGGTCAGCACCGCCCTGGCGCGGGAGGGAGTGAACGGCCGGCTTGGTTACCGCACCGTTAGCGGTGTCGCGAAGGGACGGGTCTAACCGTCGAAAGGCGGCCGGAGAAATCGAGACATCCTCAGCGTTTGACGGTGTCTTCACGCACTCGGGCGCGGAACGCGGCAAGTCTGTGCGCATAAGTCGCACCCGACCAGGCTGACAGCACCGCCGCGGCCCAGAGCATCGCCAAGCCGACGCCAAGAAGAACCAGGCCGGCGCGGCCGTCGGGACCGAAGAGCGCGACCGGCCAGCTGATGAGAAGGGTGATGAGGCTGACGAACTCGAGCGCCGTTTTGGTTTTCGCCAGCTGGGAGGGGGCTCTGATCTCCGGCGCCGCGAAGCGGGCGAGCGTCAGCAAGGCGTCGCGGACGATGATCACCAGCGCAGGGACGATAATGACGGTGCGTGGAGCAAACAGGCACAGCCCGATCAGCGCCGCTGCGATGACCAGTTTGTCCGCAATCGGATCCCAGAACTGACCGAACGCGCTTTCCGCGCCGAAGGCGCGCGCCAAGCGTCCGTCCAGCCAATCCAATGCGCCGGCCGCCGCCAGCAGCGCCGCGGCGATCGCCGGCCAAAGTCCGAGCCCGGGCGAAAGGTCAAATCGCTCCGCGTCCGAGAAAGGCTCCGGAGCCAGAAGCAACGCCGAGAGGATGGCCGGCGCGAGCGCGAGGCGTATGAGCGTGAGCGCATTGGGCAGCCACCAAAGTCGATGGCGCGGCGGCGGGGCGTCACGCACGGAACCAGTCATAGATTTTCCTTGCGAGGTGTTTGGACACGCCGGGCGCCTTTTCCAGGTCCTCGAGATTGGCGCGTTTCACGGCGCGGGCGGACCCGAAATGGGTCAGCAGCGCCTTTTTGCGCCGCGGTCCGACGCCGGGGATCTCATCAAGCGGGTTCTTCGTCATGTCGCGGGTGCGTTTCGCTCGGTGGGTCCCGATAGCGAACCGGTGGGCTTCGTCGCGCAGGCGCTGGAGGTAATAGAGCACCGGGTTTGACGGCTCGAGCTTGAAGCTCCGACCGCCGGGCATGAAGAAGGTCTCTCGACCGGCATCGCGGTCTTCGCCCTTGGCGATCGCCACCACCCCGACGTCTTCGGGGCCCAAACCAAGATCGCTCAAGGTGTCTAGGGCGGCTGACAGTTGCCCTTTGCCGCCGTCGATCACGATGAGGTCCGGCCAGGACTCGGGCTTTCGAGCCGCCGAACTGGGCTGTTCCGTCGTCTCCTGATCCGTTTCCGCCGGCTCATCCCGAGCCTTGAGCAGACGGGAGAAGCGGCGGCGCAGGACCTCGCGCATCATCGCGTAGTCATCGCCCGCAGTCAGCTCAACGGTCTTGATGTTGAAGGTGCGATAGCTGCGCTTCTCGAACCCCTCAAGCCCCGCGACGATAAACGCGCCGACAGCGGCGGAGCCCTGGATGTGAGAGTTATCGTACACTTCGATGCGTTCGGGCCGGGTCTCGAGGTCGAACGCCTCGGCCACCCCGTCGAGCAATTTCGCTTGGGCCGAGCTTTCCGCCAGCTTGCGGCTCAACGCCTCTTCGGCGTTTGAGCGTGCATGGGCGATGAGCCGCGTTTTGTCGCCGCGTTTGGGGGCGTGCAACGTGACTTTCCGCGCCGCTCTCAGGCTGAGCGCTTCGGCCAGCAGAGGCGCGCTTTCAAGCTCATGGCTGAGCAAGATGAGCGGCGGGGCGGGTTTGTCGTCATAGAATTGGCCGAGAAACGCCGCGAGCACGTCCTCGGGTGCGGCGTCCTTTTCATGGCGAGGGAAAAAGGCGCGGTTGCCCCAGTTCTGACCTGCGCGGAAAAAAAATACCTGCACGCAGGAGTGTCCTCCCGCCATGTGCAAGGCGACGACGTCCGCCTCCTCCACGCCGTCTGGATTGACGTCCTGTTGGGTCGTGATGGGGGCGAGGGCGCGGATCCGGTCGCGCAGGCGCGCGGCGCGCTCGAAGTCGAGCGCTTCTGCGGCGGTTTCCATCTCAGCCTGCAGCCGCTTGCGCAGCACATCGGACTTTCCAGACAGAAACGCCATCGCATCGCCCACCAGCGCGTCATAAGCGTCGGTCGAAATGTAGCCGACGCAAGGGGCTGAACAGCGTTTGATCTGATGCAGCATGCAAGGGCGCGAGCGGTTTTGGTACACGCTGTCAGAGCAAGAGCGTAGAAGGAACGCCTTCTGCAACGTGTTCAGAGTGCGGTTGACCGCGCTTGCGCTGGCGAATGGTCCAAAATAGTCGCCGTTCTTCGCCCGGGCGCCGCGGTGTTTTAACACCTGTGCGGCCTCATGATCTCTGCGGATAAGAATATACGGGAAGGATTTATCGTCCCGCAAAATGATATTGTACTTAGGCTTGAGCCGTTTGATGAGATTGGCTTCCAGAAGAAGCGCTTCTGTTTCGGTGTCGGTGACCACGAATTCCATGGCCGCCGTATCAGCGATCATGGCCGCGATGCGATTGGTGTGGCCGCCCAGTCGGACGTAGTTGCTAACCCGGTTTTTGAGATTTCGCGCCTTGCCCACATACAGAACGTCGCCGGCCCGATCGAGCATGCGGTAAACGCCGGGCTTGTTTTGCAGGCGTTTGACGTAGTCCTTAATGACCTCAGGGCCGGTTCGCGGCCGGGCTGAGGCGGTTTCTGACGTCGGCTTCGGGCTGTCGGGGGGCGCGTCCATGGACACAACATAGGCGCGCCGCCTCGTTCGGTCAGCCGTCTGCGACGTCCTCCTCAAGAGGCCGGTACACCCCTGTGAACCAGGGCTCGAACTCACCGGATTCGGGGTTGCGTTGTTCGAAGTGCTGGATCACCGACCCGTCGGCTTGCGGGCGCCATTCGCCCCAAAAGTCCGCTGTGGCCCCGCCATGATAGCTCGCGCGGCCTTCCATGCGCATGGCTCCAACCTCGGTTAGGCCGCCCGCCATATCCACGACAAGACCGGCGGACACCCAAATCTGCCGCCACCCGCCCGTCTGAGGGTCGTGGAAATTGTAGCTTTGGCCGGTTCCCCCGTTGAGGTTGGTCCAGCGCTCCAGAATCAAGCAGCCGCCTTCTTCGCGGCTGATCCGGTTGACCCCGGCGCGTTGGCCGTCCGGGGTGGAGACCTCCCAAGTCCCGACCCAAAAATCGAACGCCTCATAGGCTTCTCCGGCGCAGGGGCCTGCCTGCTCGGGCCCCGCTTCTTGCGCCCCGGCCCCAGCAGCCAAAACCGCCGCGGCGCACATCGCTGCTATGCTGCGCATGTCGCTCCCTTCTCTCATGCCTCGTGGACAGGGTGAGGGCTGCGCAAACGGAGAGAAAGCAAGACGCGACGAAGCGCGCTATTCGCTGGACCGGCTGCGGGTGATTTCACAGCCCGCGGCAAAGGCGTTTTCGAGCGCTTCGGGTTTGGCGACCCGAACGGTCGCCGCGATCACCCGCGGATCTTCCAAACACCACGCTGCGATGCGTTCGGCTAAGGTCTCAACGAGCTGGACATGGCCATCGCGGGCGAAGGCCTCCACCTGGCGCGCAACCGCCTGATAGTCCACGGTTTCGCCGAGGCGGTCGTTCCGCGGCGGGGGCAGTTCGCCCAAATCCAAGGTCACATCGACGATTATGCGTTGTTCGCGGTCGTGCTCATGGGGGTGCACGCCGATTGAGGCCATCACGTCCAGGCCTTGAACGAAGACGCGTGCCCGGCCTTGTGAGGAGGGCGGGGCGGGATTGGCGCGCGTGCGGATGGTCTCAGGCCGTGACGGCAAGGGGCGCGGCGTTCCTGCGATGCGGCGCGTTCCGCTCATGTGGTCTCCTTCCCCAGCCGCCGCACGATCGCGCGTTCTCCGCAGGAGGGGCGCCGCACCTCCACCGCTACGAGCCCGGGCGCGTGCGGCGCGATGCGCTGAAACAAAAGGCGCGCGATGTTTTCAAGCGACGGGTTCTCAAGGCCCGGAACGTCATTGAGCAGGCCGTGATCCAACCCCTCAAGGGCGCGCGCGAGAACGTCGTCCAAGGCCCAAAAATCATGCACGAAGCCGGTGTCCGCAGCGGGCGCGCCCTCGAGCGTCACGGTGCCCTCGAAGGAATGTCCATGCAGCCGGCTGAACGGGTGGTCGGCGGGCATGTGGGTGAAGCGGTGGGCGGCTTCGAAGCGGAAGTCCTTCGAGATGGTGAGGCTCAGCGCGTCATCAGCGGCGGGGTGCGTCATGGGCGTGGTCAGAACAGGCCCTCAACCCGCGCCAGACCGAAGATGTATCCGGCGTAGATCACTAAGAACAGGATGCCGAGAATCCGTCCGATCTCCCGCCTCACCAGCATGGTGAAGGCGACGAGCACCAGCGAGGCCAGAGCGAACGCCCAGAAGTCATAGTGGATGAAGGTCATCGGGATCGGCACCGCCCCGACCAGCGACGCCACGCCCATCACCGCCAAAATATTGAAAATGTTCGAGCCCAGGATGTTGCCCATCGCCAGCGCGGTGTTGCGGCGCAAGGCGGCTGCGATGGTGGCGGCGAGTTCGGGGAGCGAGGTTCCAAACGCGATGACGGTCAGGCCGATGAAATCGTTGGGTACGCTCAAAAGCTCCGCCAAACGCACCCCGCCATGCACCACCGAGGCCGAGCCGAGCGGGAGCCCCACGACGCCGATGAAAACGCAGAACCAGATCGCCGCCCAGGATTTGGGCAGCCCTTCCATGTCGTCGACTTCGGTGAGCTCTTGGATTTGCGGGTCTTTCGCGCCGGATCGCGCGCGCCAACCCAGATAGCTGAGATAGGCGACCAAGCCGGCCAGCAGCGCCAGGCCGTGACGCCAATCAAGCGCCCCGTAGTCTTGCCGGTCGCCTTCGGGCGGGGGAACGTCAGCGGGGACGTCCACATGAAGAACTGTGGCGAATAACAACAGCATCGCCATCGCCGCCACGCCGATCCAAGCGTTTCGCCGCATGCCCTTCGGCCCCGCCGCAATGGGCGCGATCAGAGCAGGGATGCCCAGCACGAGGAAAACATTCGCGATATTCGAGCCCACCACATTGCCGATGGCGAGGCGCGGGGCGTCCGTCAGCACCGCTTGGACGCTCACCAAAAGCTCTGGCGCGGAGGTCCCGAAGGCGACCACCGTCAGACCCACCAGCAGCGGCGCGACGCCTGCGCGACGAGCCAGAGCCGTCGCGCCCCGGACCAAATAGTCGCCTGTGGCGCCAAGCAGCACGAAGCCGACAATCAAAAACAACAATGGGAAAACGAATGACATCGCAGACGCGGCTTTCCGGCTCCGCGGCCGCGCCCTGTATTGGCCGGCCGGTGCGCCCAGAACGGGCAAGGCCCCGCGTCGATATTACGAACTGGCCGCTGTTGCAACGCGCCCGCCAATCAGCCCGGACACTTAGTTCGCAAGCGTGGTTTAAGGCGGACAGTTCGCCCGAGGGCCCCCAGAACCGCTCCTTGAGGGCTCAATGCTGGTGAGATGTGCGTCGCGACTGGGCCTGAACGGGGAAGAATGTCGACGCCGCAAGTTTATCTGACTACGGTCCGTCCGCGCCCGGGGGCCGGTTGGCGCGCGTTGGGAGAAGGTCCATGTCGCGGGCCGATAGAGGCGCCCCGCCGCCCCAGGCGTCGTCGGGAGAGGGTGACCGGACGTCGCGGGACGACGCGGGCGGTCGGCCGAGCGAAGCCAGCTTGCTGGCGGCGATGAGCCATGAGTTCCGCACGCCGCTCACCACCGTACTGGGCATGTTGCAACTTTTGGAGACGTCCCCGCTCGACGGGGAGCAGCGCCGGTGCCTGGAGACCGCCGAGCGGGCGGGCAGGCGTCTGCTTGCGCTCAGCGAAAATCTCGTGCGTTACGCAGCTTTGCAGGCGGGCGACGCTCGGTTTGAAGCGAAGCCCGTGGATCTGCTTGAGGAGGTCGAGGCCGCCGGCGATATGATGCGGCTGGATGCGCGGGAAAAAGGTCTCAAGCTCACCGTCGACGTCGAGGGGTCGCTTGCGGCGCCGAGGATCGGCGATGCGCAGTGGATCCGGCTTGCGATCGTCAACCTTCTCGACAACGCGGTGAAGTTCACCGCGGAAGGCGAAATCGCATTGACGGCGAAACCCGTCCAAGGCGACGGCATATCGATCGTCGTCACCGATACCGGCCTGCCCATTGATGAGGCCCAGCCCTTTCTGGACTTCGACAAAGAAGGTCCTGGCGCTGAAGCGTCGACGCGGCGCTATGGCGGGGCGGGGCTCGGCTTGGCGATCGCGCGTCGGATCATCGAGCTGATGGGGGGGCGGTTGGACGCCCGATCCCGGGAGGCGGGCGGCACTGAGTTCGAGATCGCGCTTGAGTTGCCCCGCGCTGAGAAAGGGGTGGTCACAGCGGCGCCCGCCCGCGCGCGCGTGCGGCGCAAAGTGCTGATCGCCGAAGACAATCCCACCAATCAGCGCCTCATCAAGCTCATCGTCGAAAACCTGGGCCATGAGACCCAGGTGGTGGACAACGGGAAGCTCGCCGTCGAAGCCGTGTCGGTCGAAGCCTTCGACGTGGTGGTCATGGACGTCCACATGCCCGTCATGGATGGGGTGAGCGCCGCCAAGGCGATACGCGCCCGCAACGACGCGCGTAGTCAGGTGCCTATTCTCGCCTTGACAGCAGACATCCGCCCGGAAATCGAAAAGCTGACGCGGGAGGCGGGCATCAACGCGTTCCTCGAAAAACCGATAGAACTCGCCAAGCTCGCCGCGGCCATTGAAACGCTGGCCGCGAACGCTGAAACCGCAGCTAGTCCAAGCGCTTGAAGTCTATGACGTTCAGAATCGCAAACGCTACGACGAACCCGATGATGACATACAGCGCGACCATGGCGGCCTCCGGAAGTTAGTCAGCGGTTGGGATAAACCCTGCGTCCTCTGTATAGAGCCTTGAGGGGAAGGGGAAGCCGGAGGCTGTGGGCGGAAATGTCGCTGCGTCGAGGCATCGAGCCGGTCATTCGGCCGGTCGTTCAGAGGTGGTTTCGGACCGTGCGCGGGCTCACATTGGGGGCGCGGGTGCTTGCGACCGACGCTGAGGGCCGCATCGCTCTGGTCCGCCACACCTATGTCGAAGGCTGGTATCTGCCTGGCGGCGGCGTTGAGAAAGGCGAACGTGCGGCGTACTCCGCGCTGCGGGAATTGGAGGAAGAGGCGGGCGTCTCCCATGACGGCCCGCTGCGGCTGGTTGGCGTTTTCGCCAATTTCAAGACGTTTCCGGGCGATCATGTTCTTCTGTACCGCGCCGAAGAGGTGGTCCCCCGCGCCAGGCCCGCCGACCGCGAGATCGCCGAGGTCTTATGGGCGGCGCCGCATGAGCTTCCTCAAGGGACCACGCCCGCCACGCGTCGACGCGTCGATGAAGCGTTCTTCAATGCGCCGGTTTCGCCGGACTGGTGAAAGCGCCTGGATTTCAAGCCGGTTCGCGCGATAGTGGGGTCTCGCGTCTGACAGGGAGCATTAGTCATGAATCTCATTCGCTTCGCCATGGAGGCGGGTCGCCGGCTCGCCATGTCTCGCGACGGGGATGACGATGAGACTGGCGGCGGCGATTTGGGCGCGGGCAGCGCGTCCCTCGGCGTTGGCGGGGGGGCTCGCAACAGCCAGGCGATCCGGCGGGAAATCTCCGAGCTGGGCCTCAATATGGACCGCATCGACATCCATGTGCGCGGCGAACGCGTTCGGATGACCGGCCAAGCCGCGAGCCAGGCTGAGAAAGAGAAGATTCTGCTCTTGGTCGGCAATGTGGAAGGCGTCGGCGAGGTGGAGGACGACATCACGGTGGATGTCGAGGACGAACCCTCGGATTTCTACACCGTGGAGAAGGGCGATACGCTCTACAGCATCGCCAAGCGCAAATACGGCAAAGGCACGGAATACAAGGATATCTTCGAGGCCAATCGCCCGATGCTGAAGGATCCAGACCGGATTTATCCCGGCCAAAAGCTCCGGATCCCCCGCAAACGTCCCGCAGGCGGGGCGAAGTCCTGACTTCTGGCGCTGGCGCTCAACGCACCTCGCCCAAATAGGCGGCGGCCGCGTTCATCGCCGCCGTCATGCCCATGAGACTGAAACGCGCCGAGCGCGTTTCCCCGCCGGGTTCATCGACCGTGACTGCGCTTGCTGCGCCACCGCGGAGCTGCCTCATGAGCTGGCTGAACGCGTCAGGCGCGACGCTGAGCGCGGCGTGATCCCCCTGCAAGGTCACCGCCAGTTCCCGCGCCGCGGCGCCGTCGATTTGTAAGGAGACCCGCTCGGCTGCGATGTCGTCTTCAAGCGCGCCAAGCGCCAAGCGCCAGCTCTCATCGCCGCTCCTCCGCGTTAGCACCAAAACCCAGAGCGGCGCTTCGCCTTGGGCGAACGCCCCGACATGGCAAGCATCCTCGATGCAAGCGACCCGCCAATCGCGAAACGTCTCGGCGCTCGCCCCGGACAGGAGCGTCGCCAGGCGCGGCTGCGGCGGGTCAGACGGTTCAGCAGGCGGCGTCTCGCCGGCGACCGTCGCGGGGGGCGGGGGATCGCGTTCCAGCAAGCGCTCCAACTCTTGCACTCTCGCCTCGGTGCGCGCGATGGCGCAGGCCACCTCCCAAGCGCCGACATCACCGTCGCTCGCCGCCAGCGCGGCTTCGAGCCGACAGGCGTCGGTGCGAAACGCCTCAAACGCGAGTTCAGCCGCTTCCGCCCGCCGCACGGCCACATCCCTGCCTTGCGCGGCGTCGGCCGCCCGCGCCGCCTCGCGCACCGCCGCGCGCCGGGCGCTCAGCGTTGCGTTCGCCGTCTCAAGCCGTTCTCGCAGACAGGCCCGCGCCGCGATCGTATCGGCGCTCTGGCTTGCGCAGTCAGAAAGCGGATTGGCCGCCGCGGGCGGCGGCGTGAGCGTCAGGGCGCAGACCGCCGAGGCGGCTGCAGCGAACAGGCGAATGAGCGACATCGCGAACTCCGTCTTGGGACCTCGCGGCGGATTGCGTAGGAATTGGGCGAAATCCAGCCGAGCCTCACATTTGCGGTGCTATGCCGGCCAGAACGTGGCCCGTGCGCCACACCGCCAACCAAGCCAGGAGAGTGACCTATGGCGCTGACGGAAACGCCGATCTGCGAATTTGGCTGGCCTGCGCCGGACTTTTCATTGCCGGCGACGGACGGACGGACCTACGCGTTCGCCGATATCGCAGGCCCGCGTGGCGCGCTTGTCATGTTTATCTGCAATCACTGCCCCTATGTCCTCGCCGTGATCGAACGATTGGTCGCGGACGCAAAAGTCCTTCAGGGGGAGGGTATCGGCATTGCGGCGATCATGCCCAACGATTGGACGCGCTATCCCGACGACGCCCCTGACCGGATGGCGGCGTTCGCTCAGGCGCGGGGGTTTTCATTTCCCTATCTGATTGATGAGAGCCAAGAGACCGCGCGCGCTTACGGCGCGGTCTGCACGCCCGATTTCTTTGGTTTCGATGCTCAGGGCGGGCTGCAATATCGTGGACGTCTGGACGAAGGACGGACAGAACCGCCGCCCCCCGGCGCCGCGCGGGAGTTGGTGGAGGCGATGCGTGCGGTGGCGCGGGGCGAGGGCGGACCGGCGGAGCAGACCCCGTCCATGGGATGCTCCATTAAGTGGCGACAATAGGCTGCGTTCGGCCGGTCGGGACGGATTTTTGGGGGTTCTTGCGCGGGAAGGGCGGTGCGCCGTGGTTGGGGGGACTATGGTGCCCGACATCCGGCGCGTGAGACGCCGTGCGCCGCCCAAAGGCCGGCGCAATCCCGAGGTGGGGAATGGCGGACTACGGAATCGGCGTGCGCAAGCTGATCGATGCAGTCGCCGTCGCCTATGCGGCGCGCGACCCTGATGAAGCTGTGATTGCGCTCAAGGCTGTGGCGCGGGACGTCCGCCTGAGAGATTTGGTGCCGATTGAGCGTCGTGAGGAGGCGGAAGCGCTTTTCACGGCGCTGCGCGCCCGTACGATTTCGCGATTTGAGGACTGGGTTGAGCGTTATGAGGCGCCGCCGGGCGAAGTCGCTCGTGCGCTCGAACAA
The DNA here is from genome assembly GCA_964483375.1 of uncultured Caulobacterales bacterium. Classification (GTDB taxonomy): domain Bacteria; phylum Pseudomonadota; class Alphaproteobacteria; order Caulobacterales; family Maricaulaceae; genus JAUIEH01. Next base: position 10,176 of record CAZABJ010000002.1, on the reverse strand, counting down.
TTCGAGGCGACCTCGGCGCGGGGTTTGCCCGAAGCGGCGGCGAATATGGAGCCGAAGGCGACGGGGCCAGAGACGGCGTTGGCCGCCTATTTGTCCATGGCGGAACGAAATCCGCTCTATCAGGACGACATAGTCGCCCGCGACATCGGCTGGGCGATGGCGCGTTACGCATTCGAGGCGGCGGAAGACTACGCGCCGATGCTCACGGGGCTCGATCTCAGCTTTACGCGCTAGCCCGCCCCAAACGGGCGGCTCACGCGGAGAAGCACGGCCGGCGATGACCCCCTCATCATCGCCGGCGCGCCATCGCTTACGCGGCCCGGATCAGGATCCGGACCAGAATAGAAAACACGATCGCGCCGATCAGCGCGCTCACGACCGCCACGGCATAGCCGAGATAGTCGGCGGGCACGAAGGTCAGAACGCTGCCGAGGCTGAACATCGGCTCTTCAGCGCTGGGGTTGGTGGCGAGGTACTGGAACGCAGCGCCGCCCAGAAGGCCGCCGATGATTCCAAAGATCAGGCCGATGAAGCCGCGGCCTGAAAAGAGCAGGCCGGCCACCAAGCCGGTCACCGCCCAGATAATCAGGGTCAGATTTGCAATGTCGCCGAGAACCGGCAGACTGGTCGTTCCAAGATCCGGCATAGGTCCCTCCCGTTGCGGACGCCCACGAAATCCAAACGCTAAGGCCTGTCGGCCCGAACGTCGAATGAAGATTTCGCATCAGGCCCCTGCCCGCGCCTGGGCGCGGACGAGCGCGCGGTGCGCCCCCTTCGGAAGGTAGTGTAAATTCTTCGTCAAGAGTCCGCAAAGGCTAAGCGCTGCGAGGCGCAAACTCCTTTACGAGACCGGCGGCGGCTCGTAACGGCAGCGCGGTCTTTCATCGGGATCGATCCGGAACGTTGGCGGCTCTACGAACGACGACCGCTCGGCGCCTTCACCGAGAATAATCGGCTCAGGCGCTCTTTCGGCGGCCGGCTCGCCTTCGCCGTCGCTGCTTGGAGAAGCCGGTGCGGCGGGTGCTTCGGAGACCGGAGCCTCGCTTGCCGGCGCAGGGTCTTTCGCATGAGCATACGTCGTCATGGACGCCGCCAATAGCGCGCCGATGATCGCTCGTAGCATGGGCCTCTCCTCGTGCTTTCCCGCCCCCGGTGTCCACTCGGTAGCAGACTCGCGGGCGAGACGCGCGTCCCGCCCGCGAGCGCCTGGATTATTCCTCCTCGGCGCTTTCCGTCGAAGCCGCATCCTCAGCGTCTTCAACCGATGCAGCCGCTGCGGCGGCTTCGGCTTCGGCTTCAGCCGTTCCCAACACATGCAGCAGGAACACGACTTCGCGCGCCCTCTCGCCGAAGCTCCGCAGGCGGCCCGACGCCCCGCCGTGACCGGCTTCCATGTTGGTCTCCAATAGAATGAGGCCGTCGCCCGTGGCTCGGTCGCGCAAGCGCGCCACCCATTTCGCCGGCTCCCAATACTGCACCTGGCTGTCATGCAGTCCCGCCGTCACATAGAGGTCGGGATAGTCCTGCGCTGAGACCTGGTCGTAGGGCGAGTAGGAGAGCATGTACTCGTAATACTCTTGCTCATTGGGATTGCCCCACTCGTCATACTCATAGGTGGTGAGCGGGATGGTGTCGTCCAGCATGGTCGTGACCACGTCGACGAACGGAACCCGCGCCACCACGCCGGCGAACAGATCCGGACGCATGTTCATCACAGCGCCCATCAAAAGGCCGCCCGCCGAGCCGCCGCGCGCGAACAATTGGTCCGCGGTGACATAGCCCTCAGCGATGAGAAATTCGCCGACATCGATGAAGTCGGTGAAGGTGTTCATCTTGTTCAGAAGCTTGCCGTCGTCATACCAGGGCCGGCCGCGTTCTTGGCCGCCTCGAATATGCGCGATGGCGACGATGAAACCGCGATCATAGAGGCTGACGAGCCAGCTCGAGAACTGCGGGTCGTAGCTGTAGCCGTAGGAGCCGTAGCCGATGAGCAACAAAGGCTGGGGCCCATCGGCGCGCAGGTCCTCCCGCCACGCGAGCGTAACTGGCACCTCCGCGCCGTCTCGGGCGGGCGCGGTCAACCGTGCTGTGGCGTAATTCGCGCTGTCAAAACCGCCTTCGATGACCTCTTGGCGCAGCTCGGTGAGCGCGCGCTCGCCCATGTCATAGGCGTAAATCGTCTGCGGCGTCGTCATTGAGGTGTAGCCGAACCGCAAAACGCTCGCGGAGACATCGGGATTGACCACGTCGCCTGCGACCCCCGAGATCGCGGCGGTGTAGGCCTCTTCGCCGACTTCGACGATGTGGTCGTCCGAACCGTCATGGCGCATCACGCGCACTTGGGAATTCGCATCTGCGCGTTCTTGCAGCACCAAGAACTCGTCGAACACGGCGAAATTCTCGAGCAGCACGTCCTCACGGGGACCGACGACGTCGGTCCATTCCGACATCGGTTGGCCAGGCGCATCGGCGCGCATGAGGCGGAAGTTCACCGCCTCATTGTTGGTGAGCACGTAGAAGGCGCCTGCGGCGTGGTCGACGTAGTATTCGTGATCCTCTCGCCGTTCTGCGAAGACTTCGCCGGCGGCCTCGCCATCAGTGATATCGTAGAAGCGATACTCAAGCGACGTCGAGTAGTACGACCCTAACGACACATATTCTTCGGACGACGTTTCGCCCAGGAAGAGCAGGAAGCGGTCGTCATCCTCCTGGTATACAAGCTCGTCTTCGGAGACCTCGGAGCCTAAGCGGTGGCGGTAAAGCTGGTAGGGCCGCAGGGTCTCTTCGTCTTTGCGAAGGTAGTAAATGACGTCACTGTCGCCGGCCCAGACGAAATCTGGTTCGATGCCTGTGATCTCGTCAGGCAAATATTCGCCGGTCTCGCGGTCCTGGATGCGAAGGGTGTAGATTCGACGGCCGACGTCGTCGGTGGTGGTCGCGAGGTATCGTCCGTTCGGCGAGACGGCATATTCGCCTAGACGCCAATAGTCGGTTCCTTCGGCGAGGGCCGGGCCGTCGACCAAGATGTCTTCTTCGGCCTCGGGGTCGTCGACGGGGCGCCGCCAATACACGGCGTAGTCTTCGCCTTCGGCGTAGCGTTGGCCGTAAAGATATCCGTCGTCTTCCCAGGGCGCGAGTTCGCGCACGTCCGAGAGTCGGTCGGTCATCTCTTCGAACAGATGTTCCTCAAGCGCTTCATACGGCTCGAAGATCGTTCGCATATAGTCGTTTTCCGCCTCGAGATAGGCGATTACGTCGGCGTCTTCGCGCCCGCGCAGCCAGTAATACTCGTCGATGCGAACGTCGCCATGAGCTTCGAGCTCCACGGGGCGCTGTTCGGCGCGGGGCGGCTCCGGGGTCGCGGCGTCATCCTGGGCGAGAGCGGGAAACGGGGCGAGCCCAAGCGCTGCGGCGGCGGCCCCCATGCGCAAGTTTAGCATTCTGCCATCCTTCGACTTCCGATAGGCGCGGTGTCTGCGCCGTGAGCGCGCGAAGCCTAGCGGCCTGTTGAGAGCAAGTCCCGCGCTTTTCCCGTCACCCCTTCACCGCGACAAGATCGCGGGCGATGCGATCGGCCAGGGCGAGCAGGGTCGGGATGCGGTGCGCGCCGTGCATAGCGCAAACGCCCGCAGCCGCTTCGGCCTCGGCCATGCCGGCGGACGTCACGAAAAGCGGCTTCGCGCTTTTCCCTCGGATCGCCCGCTCCGACCAATCATCTCCGGACAACGGCGATTTCGCCACGCCGACGATGGCCGGCCGGTCCTCCAACGCCGCGCGCAAGCGCGCGCCGAGGCCCGGCTTGGCGGGACCGCCAAAATGCGCGTAGCCATCGACCAGGATATGCGTCGGTTCCGGGTGGAGACCGTTGAGCAGGGTCACCAACACCTGCAACTCGCGCTTAAAGAACGCGCCAGGCTCATAGGCCGCGCTGACGGGGGTCTCCGCGGTGATGACGCTGAGCGGCGCGGACGACCGCCAGTCCTGGAAGGTGACGCAGGCCCCATAGGCGCGCCCGTCTGTGTAAGCGACGTCCAATGCGGCGAAAAGGCGATGGGCTTGGGTCATCCAGGCGAGGTAGCGCTGGAATGCGCAGCCGGCGGGACGGGGGCGGGGCGATTGTGGGGCGAGGGGCTTGCTCAGAACGCCGGGGCCGAGGTGAAATCCCCCAGCGCAAAGATGATGGAGTGAGGGGCATGACCGAGACGACAAGGGCGCCGCGCCCGCTCAGTCATCCCGGCGCGCTCGCCTTGGAGGCCGCCGCAAAGCGGTACCCCGAAACCGTCGAAGATCTGCCTTGGGGCGAGCGCGCCTACAAGGTGCGGGGAAAAAAGACGTTCTGCTTTCTCTATGAACGCGAAGACGGCAGTTTCAAAACGACGCTCAAGCTGCCGTTTCGCCATGAAGAGGCGTGCGCGTCGGCTTACGGAGAACCGGCAGGCTATGGGCTTGGGCGCAGTGGTTGGGTGACCCTCACCTTTTCGGCGGACGATGTGGTCGATGTTCGTCAAATAAGCGATTGGCTGGATGAAAGCTGGCGAGCGGTCGCGCCGAAAGCGCTCTCCAAAGCGTTTCCTCCGCCGGGCGATGCGGCGTCGTGAGCCAGCTCATCCTCTTCAACAAACCCTTTGGCGTGCTGTCGCAATTCACCGACGATCGCGCGCCCGCCGCGCCGCGGCCGACCCTGTCCGCCTATATCGATGTTCCCGGCGTTTATCCGGCCGGTCGCTTGGACAAAGATAGCGAAGGGCTCTTGGTGTTGACCGATAACGGGCGGTTCCAGGCTCGTCTCGCCGAACCGCGGCGCAAGACGCCAAAGACATATTGGGTTCAGGTCGAGGGCGAGCCGGACGCCTCGGCGCTTGAAGGCTTGGCGAAAGGCGTGCGCCTTAAGGACGGCATGACTGCGCCGGCTCACGCCCGCCGGATCGATCCGCCCGCGCCGCTCTGGCCGCGCGACCCTCCCGTGCGTTTTCGCAAGTCGGTGCCGGATTGCTGGCTGGAGATCACGCTGACTGAAGGACGCAACCGCCAGGTTCGCCGCATGACTGCGGCGATCGGGCATCCGACGCTGCGCCTGATCCGTTGTCGGATCGGGCCGTTCGGTCTGGAAGATCTGGAACCGGGTCAGTGGCGTGAGGCGGACGCTGCAGCGCTGCGGGCTTAGTGGACGGACCCCGTATCCTCATCGTCGTAAATCATGCGCAGGGTCTCAGCGACGCCGAAGGTCACGATCGGCGCGTCGCCGGCCTCGACATCCTCCTCCCACTCATCCGCGGCGGTCAGGAGAAGCTCAGGCGGATCCGCCTCGCCTTGCAGCGTTGTGAGAGAGCCGGTCAGGGCGGTGAGTTCGAAAGGGATATGCCCGATCATCACCGGGGTTTCAGGATCGTCCGCGCCATCGGGGGCGGGGAGATTGAAAACCGCGACATGGGCGACGACGGTTTCGCCGATCTCCGTCAGCGCGCCGATTATCAGCATTGCGTCGGGGCTCGGCGCGCTCTCGAAGCGCCAAACCTGCCCCGGCGCAAGCGCCGGGGCGTTCGGATCGCTCATGCGATCAGTCGACGAAAGCGAGGTTGACGGCTTTGGGGCCTTTGCCTTTCGGGTCCGGCTTGGTTTCGAACGAAACGCGTTGACCGTCGTTCAGACCCGGCAATCCGGACCGTTCGACTGCGGAGATGTGCACGAACACGTCGCCGCCGCCTTCATCCGGAGTGATAAAGCCGAAGCCTTTGGTTTGATTGAAAAATTTTACGGTACCAGTGGGCATGTGCGATGGGCCTTCCAAGTCGCTTCTTCATGTGACGCGCTTGACGCTCGTACGAGCAACCGAGCGCGCCGGGTATGCTCAGGTCGTACGTCGCGTCGGGAAGGCGGTTCTTGTTTCGCGATGCCGCGAGGACTGCTGTTCCCGGGCCGGTGGGTCGCCCGAACACAATAGACAATGAGGGCGTTTGATGCGGGAATCAAGAACGCTGGCGGTTGAATTGTCGAAGAGTTGTGGGCCGGATGCTCGCTCGGAGGCCGGCGAAAGCGCGGGGCGGCGCATCGGGGGAAGGCCGCCCCGCTCGACGCGGGAGATCGAGTGCTTAGGTCGGGACCCGCGACGTGACAGTTAGGCTAACAGTGCTTTGTTGCGTACGTCGACTGACAATCGCACAGGAACGAAAACGCCCGTCGCAAAAGGCGAACGCACGCTGACCGTTATCGACGCGCGGCGCGTTTTACGAGCTGAGAGGCGGCAGCGCGAGGGTCTGGCCCGGCACAATGTGGTCCGGCGCGCTGAGGACGTCGCGGTTCGCCTCGAACAGCGCGTCGGCGTAGCGTCCGTCGCCATAAACCCGCTCGGCGATGGCCCATAAGCTGTCGCCGGACCGAACGACATAAGCGCCGCCGCCCTGCGCCGTCCGCGCGGGTGCGACGGGTCCGATTGCAACGGCGGCCGCCGCCGGCTCAGGCCCGCCTGCCAGAACTTGGGTGGTTGGACGCGGCGCGGGTTGCGGGCGGTCGCCAAGCGCGTCTTGAACGAAAGCGTGGTCCGGATCCGCCATCGCCACGGTCAGCGCATAGTCGAGACAACGTTCCCGCGCGGGTCCGCTGCGGGCGGCCCGCTCGTCGCAAAGCTGTTCGCGGGCGGCCTCGAACCGGTCGCGAAGCGGTTCGGTCGCGTAATCCGCCGCCGCCACGCGATCGGAAGGAACGACTTGAATCTCTTCCTCGACGGGCCGATCGCGCGCACCAGGGGTGACGAACACCACCAGCGTTTGACCATTCTCGTCCGTGATGACGTTTTCGGTATGGATCGGAACAGGAGCCGTCGTCGCGCAGCCTGAAGCGATCGCCGCGCAGACCAAACCGCCGAGGCGTACGACCCACGACGCGGGTTTCAGCTCGCTCAAGGCTCGCATGACTAAGACCCCCTCGGCCGAGCGCGCACGTCGGCGCGCTCCCCTCTGACCGATGGTCCACAGAATAACGCCGCCGGCCCCTCCGCTGCAATGCAACGGCGCATATCGCTTTCAGCAACGAGGAATACGCGGCTCGCCAGCGCCGCCCTGGGCGTTAATCTTAGGTTCAAGCGAGGGTCATTAGCGCTGAGGACCCAGGCGATGACAAATTTCCGCCAGCACCGGAGCCTTCTGAATGCGCCTTTGCGTTCCCATTGCAGCCTTCTCCGCGCTTATCGTCCCCCTCTCCGCTTCTGCGCAAGATGACAGCGAACCAGCCCCGCTGGTCTCGCTTTCCGAGACTGAGGCCGCGGCGGTGTTCAATAGTTGGGCCGGACGGTGGTCGGGAGCCGTGAGAACCTATGAAGCCGAAACCGGCGAGCCGACGGAGTTCCCCGAGACCATCGTCATCACGCGCACCGATGACGGCGTTGCGATGAGCTGGGTGGCGGAAGGGCAAACGCCCGATGCGCCCACGCCTCTCGTCTATGCCGGCGGCGCGCTCGTGTTCGATCCGGGCGAAGACTATGAAAGCGTCGAACCGATCGTCGAGTTCCAACCTCCTGACGCCGCGGGCGACTGGCGGATCGTGACCGCCTATCAGGACGGACCGGAGGACGCGCTCTATGACGTCGTGGAGGTCTACTCCATGCGCTTTGGCCGGTTTCTGCATGAGATCGCCTCAGCGCCGAGCGGGTCTGAGCAGCTGACCGTCGAAATGCAGGCCTATTACGACCGCGTCGGCGGCTGAGGCGGCGCAGGCCGAGCCTATTGCGGATAAGGCCTGGCGCGGTCGCTATGGTCCTTGCGTGTGGTCGCTTCGTAAGACGAAGAGCGTCGAGGCGGAGAGGACCCCCCCATGGCTGATCATGACCGAACCGGATTGAAAGTGGTGGCTGGGATCTTTGCGAGCTTCGGCGTTCTGACCGCCTCAGCCGCGGTTCCGGCGTTCTCCGCGCCGACGGCGCTGCTTATCGACTTGTTTTTCTTTCCGATCGACGGCGCGCCGGGGTTCGCGGGCGACCATGGCGGACGGCTTCTGGCCGCGGTCGGCGGGGGGATGATGGTGGGTTGGGGCGTGACGCTTTGGCGGCTCGCCGGCGACGCCGATATCGCACGCGCGATTTGGACTGGCGCTTTGGCGTGGTTTTTCGTCGACACCGCGGCCTCGCTTCTTGCCGAAGCCTGGATGCGCGCGCCGTCGAACCTGTCGCTCTTGCTCGCCTTTTACTTGGCGCTTCGTCCAGGGCTGCGTCGCGCGACGGGAACCTAGAGCCTCGCTCAGGTTCCCAATCGCGCGTGAAAGGCGTTGAACGCGGCGAGGGTCTCCTCCGGCCCTTCCCATTGCGGATAATGCCCGAGCGTCTCCAAGAGCGTTGGGTCGGCATGGGGGACAAGCGCGCGATAGGGCTCGATGACATGGGCGCCGGACACGGGGTCCAATGCGCCGCAAACTAGCGTTTGGGGGGTGGGCGTTTGCGCGATGGCGCCCGTCCAGCGTTCGGCGTTCGCCCGGCGTTCTGCGATATAGCCGATGAGGCGATGCATCCGCAGATTGCCGTCATTTTCGCGGATCAACGACCAAAAGTCGTCGATTTCCTCAGCCGAAGGCCGATGCTCAGGAGCGAAAATCTCGCTGAACGACGCCGCAAAGCCGCGCTTCGAGAACAGCCGGGTCACCAGAAAGCCAAACGGTCCGGCAAGCGCGCGTTGGATCGGCCGCGCGCGATGCTGGGCGGGAATGAGGCCGCCATTGAGGAACACCACGCTATCGAGCGCCAAAGCCCCGTCGCCGTCTAAAGCGCGGGCCATGAGCTCCTGGGTGACGGTCACGCCGTAATCATGGGCGAGCACATGGACGCGCTCGATGCCAAGACGCGCGCAGAGCCGCTCCTGCAAACCGGCTTGGGCGTCGATGGCGTAGTGGAAGTTCGCAGGTTTCGCGGACAATCCGAAACCGAACATATCCAGCGCGATCAAGCGAAACGTCGCCGCGAGACGGTCCCACACCTTCGCCCAGTCCCAACTCGCGGTGGGAAAACCGTGAATGAGGAGAAGCGGGGGCGCGCTTTCCTGACCCGCCGTCCAATAGGCCACCGGGCCATGTTCGGTGACGAGGGTCTGCGCGGCGGCGCGCCAAGCGGCGAGGGTTTGTGTCGTGCTCACGGTTCAGGCGCCTCGACCAACGCCGCTCTGACCGCGGCGAGGGCGGCGTCGACCTCGGCGTCCGTCGTATTCCAAGCGCAGACAAAGCGGCGCGAGCCTCCCGGCCAGGGATATGAGCCGATGCCGGCGGCTTCAAGCGCGGCGGCGCCGGCTGAGGGCAGGCGCACGAAAACTTCGTTGCCTTCGGTCGGATGGGCAAGTTCGGTTCCTGGCAACGCGTTGAGGCCGAGGCTCAATTTCTTCGCCGCCGCGTTCGCCTTCCGCGCCAGGATGAGCCACAGGTCGTCGCAGAGATAGGCCTCCATTTGAGCGGACAGAAACCGCATTTTCGGCGGCATATGTCCGGCGCGCTTGGCCCGGGCATGCAGTTCGGCGCGTTTTTCCGATGTCGGGTTGAACACCAGGACCACGTCGCACCCCAGCGCGCCGTTCTTGGTCGCTCCGAAGGTCGCGATGTCGACGCCGGCCCGCCAAGTCATGTCTCCCGGTGAAGCGCCGGTTGACGCCAAAGCGTTGGCGAACCGCGCGCCGTCCAGATGGACCCTGAGGCCCGCCCGCCGCGCGACATCGGCGCGCTGTGCGATTTCAGCGGCGGTATAAGCCGCGCCGCACTCGGTGAGGTTTGTCAGCGAGAGCGCTTCAAGCGGGGTTTCGTGTACGAAGTCCCGCTGGATCGCCTCGACAGCGTCGCTGAGCGCGGCGAGGTCGAGCTTGGCGTGCGCGCCTGGGAGAAGACGGAGTTTTCCGCCGCCGCTAAAGAATTCCGTCGCGCCCCGTTCGTCGCGTTCGATATGGGCTTCTTCGTGGCACGCCACCGCGCCCATCGGCCCGCAGAGAAGGGAAATCGCTACGGCGTTGGCCGCGGTTCCGCTCACACAAGGCCAAGCGGCGAGATCGCATTCGAACAGCTCTTTGAGCGTGGTCTCCATACGCGCGGTGACCGCGTCGCCGCCATAGCTGGCGGCTTGGCCTTCATTGGCGCGCGCCAACGCGTCGAGGATGGCGGGATGCGCCGGTGCGGCGGTGTCGGACAGGAAGGTCATGTCGCGCAGAGAAGCGCGCG
>CAZABJ010000001.1:107180-178653 GCA_964483375.1 uncultured Caulobacterales bacterium | reverse complement strand
GATGCCGAAGCCGGGCAGGATGAGGATGTAGACCTCCGGGTGGCCGAAGAACCAGAACAGGTGCTGGTACATCACCGGATCGCCGCCACCCGCCGCGTCAAAGAACGCGGTGCCGAAATTCCGGTCGGTCAGCAGCATCGTCAACGCGCCTGCGAAAACCGGCAGCGACAACAAAAGCAAGAACGCCGTCACCAGGATCGACCAGGCGAACAGCGGCATCTTGTGCATGGTCATGCCGGGGGCGCGCATGTTGAAGATCGTGGTGATGAAATTGATGGCGCCCAGGATCGAACTCACCCCGGCGATGTGCAGCGCGAGGATAAGCAAATCCATCGCCGGTCCGCCGTGTCCGGACGTCGAAAGCGGCGGGTAAAGCGTCCACCCCCCGCCGAAGCCGTTATTCGCGCCCACGCCGGGGACGAACATCGACGCCATCAACAGGATGAATGACGCCGGCAGCAGCCAGAAGGAAATGTTGTTCATCCGCGGGAACGCCATGTCCGGCGCCCCGATTTGAATGGGCACGAACCAGTTGCCGAAGCCGCCGATCATCGCGGGCATGACCATGAAGAAGATCATGATCAGGCCGTGATAGGTGATGAGGACGTTATAGAAGTGGGCCGCCGCCGTGGCGTCGCCGCCTGTGAAGGCCGTAAGAACCGTCACGCCCGGCTCGGCGAGCTCCATCCGGATCAACCACGACATCACGCCGCCGACCAACCCCGCGAAGATCGCGAAGATGAGGTACATCGTGCCGATGTCTTTGTGGTTGGTCGAATAGAGCCAGCGCGCCGGGCTCCAGATGCTCGGCGTGTGGTCGTCATGCCCCGCCGCGTGAGCTTGGGAGGCGCTTGCGGAATCACTCATTTGGTTCGCCATCTCTGCTCCCCCGCTCAGTCGTTCGACGCCAAACGGGTCGCCCCGTCGCGTTCATTGAAATACGCCGTCAGGATCTCGCGCGGCCCGTCGCCGTCGCCGCCTTCGCTCGCCGCCGACGCCACCCATCGGTCATAGACGTCTTGAGGAACCACTTCGACCTGGACCGGCATGAAAGCATGGGCGACCCCGCACAGCTCGGAGCATTGCCCGTAATAGGTTCCCGGCTCATCGACACGGAACCAGGTCTCGTTCAAGCGGCCCGGGATCGCGTCCATCTTGATGCCGAACGCTGGCACCGCCCAATTGTGGATCACGTCCCCCGCCGTCACCAGCACGCGCACCGTCGCGCCGGCGGGCACGACAAGCGGGCTGTCGACCGCCAAGCGATAAAGCTCAGGATCCTCGACATAGCGCTGGAAGCGGTCCACCTCGGCTGGGTCGTCGGGACGCTCCTCCAGCATGTAGCTGCGATATTCGAACACCCCGTCATCGGGATACTCATAGCCCCAATTCCACTGATACCCGACCGCCTTAACGGTCAAATCCGCTTCGGGGATCCGGTCTTGCAAATAGAGCAGGCTGAAAGACGGGATGGCGATGACCACCAAGATCAACACGGGCACGCCAGTCCAAATAACCTCGATCAGCGTGTTGTGAGAGAATTTCGCCGGCTCAGGGTTCGAGCTCTTTTTGAAGCGAAGCATCACGATGACGAGCAGCGCCAAGATCAAAACCGAGATCGCGGTGATGATGACGAGCAGCATGTCGTGGAAGCTGACGATGCGCTCCATCACCGGCGTCGCGGGCTCCTGGAAACCAAGCTGGCCGTCCACCGGCCGCCCCATGACGGGCGCCGCGGCCGCCGGCGCGGCGGACAAAATCGCGATGAGAACTGCGAACAACGCGCGCATAGCGCCCCTTCCGTCTTTTTCCGAACGACGAGACCCCGCTTCTCGTCGCTTTGGCGCGGGAGGATATAGACGGGCGCTCATAAGACGCCAGCCTGCTGCGGCGCCATTTTGTCGCAACTTGGCCTGAGAACCGCCGCGAGGCGCTTCTTCACCCGCCCCCGCGGACCGCCCGGCTCGGGCGATCCGGCGAGCAAGCCCGGTCAGACGTCCCCTTCGGTGGGGCGAGAGGGATGCGGCATGGGCGGGTCGGGCTGGACATGCGCGGTCGGCAAGGGGCTTCCGTCACGGTCCAGGCTTTCATGCGCCATGCGCTTGAGAAGGAAACTGAACGCCGCCAGCGCCGCGCCGACGCCGATGGCGACATAGCCCAGCGTCGAAAACACCTGGGTGGACACGTCAAGCGACTGCTGCGGGTCGAGCACGTCCCCCGCCACCGTCGGCACGCCAGCGAGACCGGCGATGATGCCGCCGACGAATTGCGCCCAAGCCGAGGAGAGGAACCAAACCGCCATCATGGTCGACAGAACCTTGAGCGGCGAGAGCTTGGTGATCATCGACAGGCCCACGGGCGACAGGAATAACTCCCCTGTGGTGTGGAACAGGTACAACAGCCCGAGGAAGACGAGCGGCACGCGGAAATTCTCATCCGCAAATTGGGCGCCCCAAACCAGCACGAAAAACCCGAAGCCGAGCTGGACGAGCCCGAGCCCGAATTTCAGCGCCGGATTGGGATCGAGGTTCCGCCGTCCCAACCATGCCCAAAGCGCCGACAGGATCGGGGCGAAGATGAGGATCCATCCGGCGTTGAACGCTTGGGTCTGCGAGGCCGTAACGGTGAAGAACCCGTCATTGGGCAAATCGGTGTTGCGTGCGGCGAACAAACTCAAGGACGACCCGGCTTGTTCGAAGAACGACCAGAACACCACCGAGGCCAGAATGAGAATGATCGCGAGGATCAGCCGCTGCGCCTCGATTGCGGTGCATTCCCGGAGCATGAACACGAAGATGTATAGCCCAACGCCGATCGTGCCCGCGCTCAACAACGCGCCGATATGCGCGTGGGAGCCCCCGCCCAGCGCCTCGACGATGGCGATCGGCGGGGACTGCACCAGCATCCACACCACGGCCACGCCCAAAAAGCCGCCCAGATAAATCAGCCATTCCCGGCTGAGCGGGCCCGCAACGCGTTGCCCCAGTTTCTCAGGTTCCGGCGGCGCGCCCACATGGTCGGGCAATTGCGGCGGGCCAGGGATGAAGAACAACAGCCGACGCTGGCGGAACACGATCCAGCCCAGCGCCATGCCGATGCCGGCTAGCCCGAAACCGTAGTGCCAGCCATAGGTTTCGCCCAACGCGCCACACAGGATCGACGCCCAAAACGCGCCGAGATTGATGCCGAAATAGTAGAGCGTGAAGCCTGGGTCGCGCCGCGGATCGCCCTGCTCATAGAGCTGGCCGACGATGGAGGAGATGCTCGCCTTCAAGAAGCCCACGCCCATAATGATGAGCGCCAGCGCCAAGAAGAAGACGTTGAGGATGAGTTGGCTCCGGTTCTCCACCTCGAGGGTGTAGTCGCTCGCCGGAATGACGGACGGCAAAGCCGCGCCCGCCGGCAAATTGGAGAAAACGAAATCGCCGTCGGGATTGGGGCGAATGGCGCATTCCCCGGCGTCCTCGGCGGGATTGAGTTCGCAACGCCCCTCGCCGACCGGCAGGAACACGCGCCGGGAATCGCCGCGCCCCTCGGCTTCAAAGACGATCCGTTCTTGGCCATAGACGAAAACCTGGTCGGCGGGTTCGCCATGCACCGCCATGGTGGCGTGCCCTGCGACCAGCAAAAGCGCGCCAAACGCGATGGCTTTGCGGTTCCCCAAATAGCGGTCGGCGAGATAACCGCCGACAAGCGGCAGCAGATAAACGAGCGAGGTGTACGCGCCGTACTGACCGCCCGCGAACTCATCATCAAAAAGAAAATGCTGCGTGAGATAGTAAATCAGCAGCGCGCGCATTCCGTAGTAGGAAAACCGCTCCCACATCTCTGTGAAAAATAAGATGTGCAGGCCACGCGGGTGATTCCGCATTTGCCAGAACACAGGAATGCACATCGTGACCGTGATGAGCAGCCCCACCACCGTGACGATCGTCAATAATCCAGCCATCTGCGACCCCTCCCCGCAGGCCCCGGCGGGTCGCAGGCGCGGCCTCGTCCGGTCTTAGCCGTCGAGGCAAGCACGGAAGGCGACGCGCGCTCAAGCGTCCGTCTGCGGAGAAGCACAGCGCTCGGACTGGCGTGTTCACGTTTTCGTGATGGAATTGACAGGGCTTTAAGGTGCTTCCGGCCGCCGCTCAGGGCTTTGTGTCTCCGCGCCGGGCCACATCTGTGCTCGGACGAACGGGTTGGGGAAAACCATGCTTCGCACCAAAGCGGCGGCGCGCTGCGCCGTGACAATCCCGTATTGCCTATTGGCCGCCCTCAGCGTTGAAGCGGCGCGGGCGCAAGACGATCCCGCGACGACCGAATCCGACGACGGCGTCGTTCGCTACGAGCAGGCGTTTTTCGCCACCTTCAATCCCGTGACCGCGCTTGACATGGTCAACAGGCTCCCAGGTTTTTCGCTCGACAACGGCGACAATCGGCGAGGGTTCGGCGGCGCGTCGGGCAATGTGCTCATCAATGGCGAACGCCCGACCAGCAAAAGCGGGGTGTCCAACATCCTCTCGCGAATCGCTGCGACGAACGTGACCCGCATCGACTTGTTGCGCGGCGGCGCGGCTAACGCAGAAGCGCCGGGACAAAGCGTCGTGGCGAATGTGGTTTTGGTCGAGGGCGCGCTCGCAGAACCGACAGGAACGTGGCGCGCGCAGGTTCGAAGCCATCGCGGCGGCCGCATATCGGGCTTCGCCACGGGGACCTACGCTTTCGCCTGGCAAGGCATGGATATCAGTCTGGGGGCGACGCTCTTCGACAATTGGGCGGGGCGATCCGACCGCGACGAATTTCTGCTGACCCCAGACGGCGACTTATTGTTCACGCGAGATGAGTTCGGCCAGGAAAACTATCGTGAAGTCGGGCTCACCTTAGACATTCGATGGCCAGCGAGCGCTGTCGACACATTCACGTTGAACGCCGAGATCGAGCCGTGGATCTGGACGTTCAACGAACAGTCGATAGTCCGCGATCCCGACGGAACCATCACCGGTTTCGACACCGGGATCATTGAGGAGCGGGACAATCTGGAGGGTCAAGTCGGCGGCGACTGGGAGCGGCGTTTCTCCGATGCGCTGTCGTTCAAGCTTATCGGTCTGCAGACCTTCGACATCTTCAACGGCGATCAGCTGTTTGAGTCCTTCGACCCCGGCGCGTTTGAAGACGCCACCCGCGTCGCCATTCAGCGCGACAGCTTTGAGAGCATCCTGCGCGGCGCAATCAGCTACGCCCCCAACGAAAACCACGCCTTCGACTTCGGGCTTGAAGCCGCCTTTAACAGCCAGGACAGCCAGCTCGATGTCGACCAAGACGACGGGTCCGGCGCGGGTTTCGTCGCCGTTCCGCTGAGCCTCGCCGACACGCGTGTGGAGGAGCTGCGCGGGGAAGCGTTCGTCACCGACATCTGGCGGGTTAGCGACGCGCTCACCCTTGAATCCGGACTGACCTTCGAAGCCTCCCGCATCACCCAAACCGGGGACGCCGAAGAAGAGCGAACGCTGACCTTCTGGAAGCCGCGCTTCGCCGCCACCTACGCCTTTGATGATCTCACGCAACTCCGGCTGATTCTTGAACGCGACGTCGCCCAGCTCGATTTCCAGGAGTTCGCAAGCTCAGTGGATGTCAGCGACGACAATGTCGACCTCGGCAATCCCGACCTTGAGCCGGAACGGACATGGTCAGCCCGCGCCGAGTTCGAGCGTCGCTTTGCGGAGCGCGGCGTGGTGTCAGCCGAGATTTTTTACGACGCCGTGGAAGCCGTCCAAGACGTCGTCCCCATCGGGCCGCCAGGCGCTCGCTTTGACGCCCCTGGCAATTTGGGCGATGGGACACGTTACGGCATCGTTTTGGCGACGGACCTGCCGCTTGATTCCATCGGCGTTCCCGGCGGGCTGCTGGAGCTCGATTACTTTCTCCGCCGATCGCAGGTCGACGACCCGGTGACCGGCGAAGAACGCCGGTTCGCCCGCGAACCCAACTGGCAGTTTGACGTCGACTTCCGCCAGGACATCCCCTCCTGGGATTTCGCC
Source organism: uncultured Caulobacterales bacterium (assembly GCA_964483375.1). Taxonomy (GTDB): domain Bacteria; phylum Pseudomonadota; class Alphaproteobacteria; order Caulobacterales; family Maricaulaceae; genus JAUIEH01. Next base: position 172,627 of record CAZABJ010000001.1, on the reverse strand, counting down.
TGGGGGTTCGATTGGCATCTGTTCGGAGACGAGTTCTCCTATCGCACCCGTGAGCTTTGGCGTTTTGATTGGGATGCTGGAGATCTCGACGCGTTCGTCGAAACCACGCGCTTCGGCGGGGTCACGATCACCGCAGGCGTCGACAACATCTTCAATCAGACGCGCACGCGCGAGCGTCGCTTTTTCGTCGATGATCGGGCGTCCGGCGACCTCAGCCGCATCGAGGTTCAAGAACGCTCCAACGGCCCGCTTTACTGGCTGCGGTTGTCGGGGACGTTCTAAGCCGGGAGAGGTCCGGACGCCGGCGCGACGAGAGAACGTGCGCCGGCGCTCCGGTCAGCTCAGTCCCGCCGCGGCGCGACGGGCGAACATCGGGTTTTCGTCGAACCGTCCCCGGAACGCCTTGTCGGTCAGATAATCCGGCAGCGCGCAAATCTGCGCTTCCTCCCGCGCCCGAACCACCACCTGGCGATCCTGCGGCAGAGCCCGCAAGGCGAACGCATCCACATCGCCCACCACCTCGGCGAGCTCCCGCGCCATGACGTGATTGGGCACGCCGAAGGTTTGGAACACGCCGGCGTTGTTGATGATGGTCTGCCAATCGTCGGGATAGAGCCGGCGCAGCTGAGACAAGTCCTGGAAGAACGCCCAAACCCTAAGCCCGTAGCCGCGCAAAAGCGTCATCGCCACGCGCAGTTGCTCGAGATGGCCCAGCTGGGCGCATTCATCGACGACGAACAGCGTGTCGCGCTCGGGCCGGGAGACGCGGCTCATGACCGTCTGCAAGAGCGCCCCGATCCAGAGCTTCAGAAGCGCGCCATGGGAGGCGAGCTTATCGGGCGGAATGACGAGATAGATCGTCATCGGCTCACCTTCGGCCACTGCGTCCAAATCGATCGTCGTTTTCGACAGCGTGCGGCGCGCAGGCGCGGAGTTCACCACCTCAGTGAAGCTCTGTGCGGTCGCCAAGGCCCCGGAGCGCGTCTGCTCCACCAGCTGCAGGAAGGCGGCGATCTCGGTGCGCGCGATCCCCTCCAAATCCGGGTTCTCGTCAAGCGCACGCGCGAGATTGTAAACCACGTCGTCGTTCTTCACGAGCTCGCGGACGCGTCCGAAATGCCGGTTCTCTTCGGGTTCGCACTGCGCGGCATAGGCGATGACCCCCGCAAGCAGCGACCGACCCCAGATGTCCCAAAAGGGTTCCTTGAGGCTCGTCCCGCCGCCGGACAGCATATAGGCGAGCGATTGACTTTCGCTTTCAAGCTCAACGCGCGGCCGCAGCAACACGTCGAGCGGATTGAGCTCATCGGTGTTTTCCGCCACCAGCCCGAAGGGGTCGATCACATGAACGCGCTGCCCCATTTCACGGCGCGCGCGTGCAGTGACGTGAAAGTTCTCGCCTTTCGGATCCACCACGATCGCCGGTCCGTCGAAACGGAGCAGATTTGGAATGATCGCGCCGCGGCCTTTGCCGGCTCCCGTCGGCGCGACGGTGATGATGTGTCCGTCTTCGCTCAAAGTGAGCGCGTCTTCGCTCGCGCGCGGCCGCTTTTCGGCGCCGCTTTCCGGCTCGACGAACCCTACGGCCTTGCTGGCGTCGGGCTCCGCCCGCCACCCAAGCAGAATGCTCGCGTCGCCCTTGCTCTGACGCGCGCGCCGGCGGCGTTCTCCAGCCATTCTCGACTCCTCATTCGACGCGACCTCTTACCGCGCTCAGCTTCGGGAACAAATACGCAACTTCCCGGCCGTTTGTACGGCGAAATCATGGCGCGGATCGCGAGGCCGTTAAATTCCCGTTAACAGCGAATTGAAGAAAAAATTTGCTCGCAATTCGCGACGAATCATGCGGGCGGCGACAACTCCCCGCAATCAGCCGAAATTGTTCGATTAATACGAGTGCGTTTCGTACAGACGCGCCAAGTCGCCGTTCCACGATCCGCGCCAAGCCGCGAGCAGGATTTCAGCCGGCGTGTCTCCTGACGCGGCGATTTCGTCCAACCCATCGAGGAAACCGGTCTCATCCTGGCCGCCGTCGCTCAATCGCGCCCGCCGCGCCAATCCGCCCCGGGCGATGGCTAGAATTCGCAGTGCCAGATCCTGAAGCGTCTCGTTGCGAATCGGCGCGCGCAACCCAAGCTTCGGCGCGGTGAGCCGCAAGCCCTCCCTTTCCGCATCCGTCCAGCCCTTGACCTCGGACCACGCCGCATCGAGCGCTTGGTCGTCATATAAGAGGCCGACCCAAAAGGCGGGCAACGCGCAAATGCTCGACCACGGGCCGCCATCCGCGCCGCGGGTTTCGATGAACCGCTTGACGCGCGCTTCGGGGAACAAGGTGGAGAGGTGATCCTCCCAGTCGCTGAGCGTGGCGGCTTGGCCCTCAAAGCCAGGGAGCTTTCGCTCAAGGAGCTTGCGGAAAGGCTGCCCCGCCACATCGACGAAGCGCCCGTCCCGACGAAGGAAATACATCGGCGCGTCGATCGCCCAATCAACGTAGCGCTCAAAGCCGAACCCGTCTTGGAACACGAAGGGGAGCATGCCGGTGCGGTCGGGGTCGGTGTCCGACCACACATGGGCGCGATAGCTCAGCCAGCCCGTCTCGCGGCCGTCCAAAAGCGGCGAGTTTGCGAACAAGGCGGTGGCGAGCGGTTGCAGCGCGATCGCCACCCGCAGCTTTTTGACCATGTCCGCTTCGGTTGAGAAATCCAGGTTCACTTGGATCGTGCAGGTGCGGAACATCATTTCCCGCCCAAGCCGGCCGACCTGAGGCATGTAGTTGGCCATGATGCCGTAACGCGCTTTGGGCACGCGGGGCATGTCGTCCAGCGCCCAGTCCGGCGTCGCGCCGATACCCAGAAAGCCCGCGCCGATTTCATCGGCGACCGTTTTGACTTCGCGCAAATGCGCGCCGGTTTCAGCGCAGGTTTGGTGCAACTCGCGCAAGGGCGCGCCGGACAGTTCAAACTGACCGCCAGGCTCAAGCGCGATGGTCGCGCCCTCGCGGCGCAGCGCCACCGGCGCGCCGTCCTCGAAAATCTGCTCCCAGCCGAACTTGTCCGCGAGCCCTTCGAGCATCTTTCGCACCGTCGGGCCGTCGCCGTCATAGGGCAGCGGCCGGCGGTCCGAGAGCCGGAACCCGAACTTCTCGTGTTCGGTGCCGATAAGGAACGCGGAAGGCGGCTTGGCGCCGGCCTCCATCCAGGCCGCGAGCTCATCGCGCGATGTGATCGGCGTCGTATCGACGACCCCTGCCGTAGACATGGGAAGAACGCTCGTCAGAGGCGGCCCGGATCGGGCGGAACCATCGGTACTTAGGACGGCGCCTGGCTCAGCTCAACCGCCGCCGGTCGCGTTTGCGCGCCCGTCTGCGGGCGCGTAAAGCGTCACCGCCCGGAAGGTGCTATGGGGATCCGGGCAAGCTCGAAAATTGACAGTGAGGGGATGCTGATGAGCGATGAACGCATCGCGCCGCGCGAGCAGCGCACGCGGCCATGGTCAAAAACCGCCGCCGCGCCATTGCCGGCCGACGCCGGCTTCACCCCCTGGGAACGCTGGGCCTACGATCGGATCGCCTTGGGCGAACAAGTCGATATGGCGGATTTCCCGCGCCAAGGCGGCGCGCTTGCAGAAGAAGCCGGCGTTGAGCGCGGCGCAGCGTCCAATCGCAACGTGGACGCGCCCCTTCAAGACTGGCCGCGTTGGCAACAACTGTCGGAGCGGTTTCTAAGGACGATCCTTTTCCATGAACCATGGTCGACGACGTCAGAAAATCCCGAAGTAACAATTAGCAACGCCTACATCAAAGACGACATTCAATGGTCCGGGCGCGAATTTCAGGGCTCTTTGACCTTCGACAAGTGTCGCTTTGCGGACTTTATTGCTTGGGTTTTCTGCAAATTTGACAAGGTCATACAATTCTCAGAGTCTCGTTTTGATAGCTTCATCTGGATTATCCAATCGAAAATCGGCAACAGTGCTATATTCATAAAAACGCGCGTCGCTGGAGACGTGAGCTTGAATAGCTCTTACATTGGGGGAAACCTCGTTGTCACCGACTCTGAATTCAACACCAGAGAAAGAAAAACACACGAACTAGACGAGAATTCCTTTCGCATGTTTGGGCTTACGGTTGCAATGAATGTGACCATAGAAGGCTCGCGGTTTCATAGACCCTTAAACGGCGCGAGCATGAAAATTGGCGGCGGGCTTGATATCACAAAAGAAGCGCACCTCATGAAGGGCGCGGACCTCATCGGACTGCAAATCGGGAATGATTTGGTGATCGAGGGCAGTCGGCTCGAAGGCAAGCTGACGATGCAACGCGCTCGTATCGGCGCAGCCGTTTATATTCGGGCCAACTCATTGGTTCACGCTATTGATTTCACCAACGCGGTTATTGAAGGCGAATGCCAGTTTGTCGCCGGGCGTTATCGCGTCGGCGACCATCGCAAACACAGCGCCGTCACCGGCGCCATTGAGTTTTTCGGCGCGCGCGTAAAGAGCGAACTCCTCTTGTCCTCGTCCCCGGTCCGTATTGGCGCCGACGCCGCCGACCAGGACGACGAAGTCACCGAAATTGACGGTCAGCCCTCCGTGCTCACCGGCCACGCGCCGCCCTGCTGGACCGCCACAGCGTCGTTGAGCCTGCGCGAAGTCGAAGTGGGCGCGTTTCGTTGCGACTTGGGCGCGTTTCGACTGCGCCAAGCCAATGGCGAGGAGCCGGCGAGGAAAAGCGATCGAGGCTATGTGACGCTGGATTTGACCGGGTTCCAAGCCGGTCGGTTCTCGGGTCATGACAGCGAGGGCGGCCGCTCGCTAGCAAGCGAAACGCCGCGCGAACTTGTCGCTTGGATCCAAGCCGGCGCCGCCGCCGGCCGTTTCTCCCCCGGTCCTTACCGAATGCTCGCCGAGGGGCTGGAACACGCCGGCGAACGCGCCAAAGCCCGGCATGTGCTGCGGGCCTTGGGGGCCCATGAAGCGCGCTGCGAACGCAATGTCGCGCTCAGCCTCATTATGCGCTTGTCCGGCGTTCTCATCGGCTACGGCTATGGCACCTGGCGGGCGGCGTTCTGGTTTGCGCTTCTGGTCGCCGGTTTCGCCGCCGTCGGCATGGCGTGGGACCCCGCAGCAAACTGGCAGTCCGGCGCGGATTGGCGCGCCTGGGGCGGCTATGCGCTCGACAACGCCGTGCCCCTGTTTGAAATCACCGCCGCCGGCGGCGATCATGTGGCGGCGCGCTTCCCAGACGGTCCGCCCCCCTGGTTCGGCTTCGCTTTCAGCGTTGAGGGCGCAATCGGCCTTGCGATCATCTCCTTTGTTATCGCGGGCCTGGCCGGCTGGGCGCGCTCGCGGGCAGGCGGGTGAGCAGGCTCGGCCTCACCCGACGCGCCGCGCTCGCCGGCGCCGGCGGCGCGCTTGGTCTTGGCTTTTGCGCGCGCGGCCAGGGACCGGGACGGCTGGACGGGCCGTTCGCGCCGGTCTTGGCGAGCCCCGAGCGCGTGATCCGCTCAGTGGTCGGTTTGCGCCCCTATCGCCGGGCCGGCTTCGTGCTGCGCGCCGAGCGCCTGGCGCGGCGGACGGTCGTGCACAATTACGGCCATGGCGGCGGCGGGGTGACGCTCTCCTGGGGCTCCTCGGCGATTGCGGCGACCCTCGCCTCGCAAGCCGGACGCGAGCGCGTGGCGGTGCTCGGGGCGGGCGTGATGGGGCTGACGACCGCGCTGCTGCTGGCCCGGCGCGGTCATGAGGTGCGCGTTTACGCCGAGGCGCTGCCGCCGGACGTGACCTCCAACATCGCCGGCGCTTCCTGGTACCCCTCCTCGGTGTTCGACGAGGACGCCGTCGACGAAGCGTTTCTGACGCGCTTTTCGCGCATCGCGGCGGTCTCCCATCGCGCCTTTCAGCATTATGTGAACGACCCGCGCTATGGCGTGGCGTGGATGCGCTATACGCGCCTTTATTGGCGTCCGCCCACCTCGGAGCGGTTGGCCAGAGAACTTGCCGGCGGCAATGCGCTGTATCCGGGCTTGCGGGCCGACATTGATCCGGCCGGCGCGTTCGGCGCGGCGTGGACCCAGAGCTATTTCAGCCTGATGATCGATTCGGACGCCTATATGCGCGCGCTGTTAAGCGATGTGGAGAACGCCGGCGTGCGGGTCGAACAGCGCCGGTTCGACGACCTGACCGAGGTGTTTCGCCTGTCCGAGCGGGTCATCGTCAATTGCACCGGGCTCGGCGCGCGGGCGCTGTTCGCCGATGAGGGGTTGGAGCCGCTGCGCGGGCAGCTCACATTCCTGCTGCCGCAGCCTGAGATCGACTACGGCTATTCCACCGGCACGGCCGAGCATGGCACGCTCTATATGTTCCCTCGCCGCAGCGCGATCGTGCTCGGCGGCTCGAGCGCGCCCTCCGATGATTTGACCGTGGATCCCGAGGAAACGGCTCGCAAACTCGCCGGGCACGCGCTGCTTGCCGAGCGCGCGCGCGCAGCGTTCGAGAGCGCGCCTTAACCGTCGAACCCTTTTCCTCGCAGCGGCGCGACGCGCGGCCGTCGCGCCCGCGATCACGCCCAATCGCCCAGCGCGGACTGCCACAGCGTCAGCGCGGCCACAGCGGCGGTGTCGGCGCGGAGGATGCGCGGGCCCAAATGGACGGCGACGGCGAAGTCGAGGGCGCGGAGACAGTCCCGCTCCTCCGGTGAAAACCCGCCTTCTGGGCCGATCAACACCGCCCACGGCCCTGAAGCGACAGCCGCCAAAGCGGATGCGGCGGCCGGCGCGCCAGACGTCTCATCAGCCCAGGGCGTGTCAGCGCGGCCAGCCGCTTCGTCGCAGAACAGAATGCGCCGCCCGGCATCGCTGTCGCCCCAGCCGTCGAGCAGGCGCATCAGCGCTACGGCGGGACGAACGGCCGGCGCATCGAGGCGCTCGCATTGTTCTGCGGCTTCGCGTGCGATGGCGCCCAGCCTCTCGGCGTTGACCCTTGAGGCGTCGGTGCGCTGGGTGAAGACGGGACGCAAAGCGGCGACCCCAAGCTCGGTCGCCTTCTCGACTACGAAATCGGTGCGGGTCTTTTTCAAAGGGGCGAACAGAAGATGCAGATCGGCGGACGGGGTTTGCACGCGCCGCTGCGTGTCGAGCGCCGCGGTCGCCCCGCGTTTTGTCAGCAGTGTCAGATGCGCCGACCACTCCCCGTCCGCGCCGTTGAACAGACGCAGCTCCGCGCCCGCCTTAAGACGCAAGACATTGGCGAGGTAGTGAGCCTGCTCCGCCGACAAGGCGAGCGCGCCGCCCGCTTCAAGCGGGCCCTCGACGAAGAGACGCGGGGTGACCATGTGAGCGTCCTAAACCGAATTCCGCCCTGAACGAAGCCGCGCGGGGGATGACAGACGCCGTGGGCTCGTGCGTTCTGCCTCCGCCGCGTTTTCGAGGAAGACCGCCATGACGCTTGCGCCTGACCGTCCCGTCAAAGACACCGTTCCCGGCGGCTGGGTCGAGCACGCTCCGGACTGGTCCCGGCCCTATCTGCGGCTCGCTCGCTATGACAGGCCGGTTGGGTTCTGGCTGCTGGCGCTGCCGTGCTGGGCGGGACTTGCGCTTGCGAACTTGGACGGCGTCTGGCGACCCGCGGAAGTCGCCTATTTGGCTTTGTTTCTTATCGGCGCGGTCGCCATGCGCGGAGCGGGCTGCACCTATAACGACATCATCGACAAGGACCTCGACGCCCAGGTCGCGCGCACCGCGGACCGCCCGTTGCCGGCGGGCACGGTGACGCCCCGAGCGGCCTGGGGATTTTTGGCCGCGCAGTGCCTTGTCGGGCTCTTGGTGCTCTTGGCGTTGCCGCGGGCCGCGCAGCTGACCGCGCTCGCCGCCATACCGCTGGTGGCCGCTTATCCGTTCATGAAACGCATCACCTGGTTTCCCCAGGCTTGGCTTGGCTTGACGTTCAATTGGGGGGCGCTTGTCGGCTTTGCGGCGGGAGCCGAGGCGCTCTCCCTGCAGGCTTGGCTGCTTTACGCCGGGCTTGCGGTTTGGACGTTCGGCTACGACACCATCTACGCCCATCAAGACAAAGAGGACGACGCGCTGATCGGGGTGAAATCCACCGCCCGCCTGTTCGGCCGACGCTCACGGCTCGCCGTGGCGCTATCCTACGCTCTCGCCGCGGTTCTGGTCGGGACCGCTGCGCTATACGGAGCGCTGGGCGCGGCGTTCAATGAAGCGCCGGTTCCCGCCGGCGCGTTCGCCGGGGGGCTTTTCGCGACGGCGTTTTTCGCCGCGCTGCTCGCGGTCCAAGTCATGAGCGTCCGGTTCGATGACGCTCGGTCCTGCTTGGCGTGGTTCAAATCCAACCAATGGACGGGCTTGGCGCTCGCCCTCTCGCTCGGGTTCACGCCCCTTCTCATTCAAAGCCTGCTCGCTTGACAGCCTTGTGAGCCGCTGTGACTCGGCCTGCGCTCGGTCACGGCTTACTTTCCAGGCCTAAGCTAACGCGAGGAAGTGATGATCAGGCGCAGTTTTCTCGTCGGCGGGGCCGGCGTCGCAGCGGGTGTGGCGGGCCTCTATGCGTGGCGCGCGCTCAAGCCGCTGCCATCTGATGTCGCCCACGCCGAACGCGCCGCCCCCATCGCCGATGCGGATTCGATCGATTGGGACGCGGTGTCCGTTGAGGAATGGCGGGAGCGCCTCACGCCCGTCCAGTTCCGGGTCATGCGCGAGCACGGCACCGAGCGCGCCTTCACCAGTCCGCTTAACGAGGAGGCACGCGACGGCGTTTTTCACTGCGCGGGGTGCGACCTGCCGCTGTTTTCCTCTGACGCCAAATATGATTCCGGCACGGGATGGCCGAGTTTCTGGGAACCGATCGAGCACGGCGTGCTGGGGTTCGAAACCGACTACCGGCTCTGGTATCCGCGGCTTGAATATCACTGCGCGCGCTGCGGGGGTCATCAGGGTCACGTGTTCGAAGACGGCCCGCCGCCCACCGGCCTGCGCTACTGCAATAACGGCGTCGCGCTGACGTTCCAGCCCGCCTGAAGCCAACGCGCCCCCGCTAGGTGGTGCGCTCGCTCACCGTCTGCGCAAGCGCGGACAAGCGGTCGAAGTCGAGCCGTCCCATCACGAGGAAACCCCGCGGCTGCACATTCCAATGGACCACGTTGAACGAACCGATCTCGTTCTGGGCGTAGGCCGGCGCGGCGGGCGGCTGGGGAAAGCCCTCCGGCGGCGTGGGCCGCAGCAAAATGCACACCGCCAAAGGTTCTTGCGCCTCGTCGAGGTAAATCAACTGGGCCAGCGGACGACCGTTAAGCTCAAGAATCTGCGCGCGCTGGAAGGCGAGGCCAGGAAGCTCGGCTAAGCCGCTGAGGTCCTTTTCCACCCGATCGCCCACAAAGGCGACGGCCTGTTCACGCTCAGCCGAGGTTTGCGGGTCCGCAAAGCTCTCCGCGGTGTAAAGGCGCATATACGCCTCGACCTGGGCGAGCCAGCCCGGTGCGGCGGGCGGCTCGGGTGCGGGCGCGAATGGGCCGCGTCCCAACCACAATCCGCCGGCGAAGGCGGCCGCCACGGAGGCCGCCAGCCCCGCCAAGGCTCGTCGCCGCGAAGGGTGCGCCGCGCTTGGGTCGTCGGCCTGCTGGGCGTCGAACTCGGCGACGGCGCGCGCCAAGCCGTCGCGCAAGGCGGCCATGGGCGCATCGTCCAGCAACGCGTCAAACGCCGCCGCGATCGCCGGCCCGGCTTCGATGGCGAAATCATCGAGCGCAGCCAAACGGTCGACGAGGCTCGGGTGAGCCTCCAACGCCTGATCCAACGCTTCCCGTAGCGCCGTATCGGCCTGGTCGGCCAGGTAGGCGCGCAATTCCGCATCCGTGAAGCTTTCGGGAGTGCGAATGTCAGCCATCGCCGCCTCCCCGGTTTTCCTGCCCATCCGACGCCCGCACGACGTCGGACAGAGCCGATTTCGCCGCGGCCAAGCGGCTCATCAGCGTTCCGATCGGGATTTCGAGCGTGTCGGCCGCCTCCCTATAGGTGCACCCTTCAGCATAGACCAAGAACAACGCCGTTCGCTGCGCTTCCGGCAGCCGGACCGCGGCTGACAAGACTTGCGTCGCGGAAATGGTCGTCTCCAGCCGGGCGCGATCATCGCCGGCTAACGCCGTTTCGGCGTCCAGGACGCCGTGGCCGCGCCGCACGCCGGCGCGACGCAGCTCGTTCTTCCAAAGCGAGGCCATGATTGCGAAAGTCCAGCGATCAAGACGCGTACCGGGGGCGTATTGCCGCGACTTTTCAAGCGCGCGCAGGCATGTCGCCTGGACCAATTCGCTCGCCATGTCGCGGTCGCCGCTCAGAACGACGCCGAAACGCCACAACCGCGGCAGAAGCGGCGGAAGGCCCTCGCGGATTTCGGTTTCGGGCGTCGCTGTCATCATCGAATAGGTGCCGCATGCGCCGGACGCTGACAAGCGGGAGAGACTGCGCCCAGAAAAATCGATCGCGAATGCAGCGTTGCTCTGCGCCGCGCCTTCGACGTTCCGACCCGCCAGCAACATGCTTGCCGAAAAGGGATCGACGCTCTCCCTAGTTCCGCGCGCGCCCGCCTGCCGGGGACAACTGACTTCAGCGGACGCGCGCGGGCCGTCGCACGGGCGTTGGGAGCCGCGCGACGGTGTTCAAACGGGCTCAGAAGCGATAGCGCAGCCCCACGGTGGCGCTGATCGTCGACCAGTCCGCGTCCAGCACAGAATCGAGGGTCCCGTTGTTGGTTGCGGTTCCGTCGATGATGGAGTTGGCGATGAACCGCTCCACCTGAACGTCGCCCAGATCGAAGTAGCGAACGTCGCCGATCAGCGACCAGTTCCCGCCAAGCTCGACTTCGGCGCCGCCGATGAGCTGGTAGGCGAACGTTGTCTCCGTGGTCGGGATCAGGATTTGCAGGTTCCCCCCGGTCGCGGCGGCGTTGGCGACCAGATAACGGATCTCATGGTCGATCCCCGCAATGCCGAAGCCCGCGCCGGCGAAAAAGCGCACCCGATCGGCGTAAAGCGGGCTGTCGTAATAGGCGTTGACGAGCGCTGAGCTGACCGACACCTCAGATGCGGGATTGAATTGGCGCGCCACGCCATTGAGCGCCAAGGCGCTCATGTCCGCTTCGCGGAAACTCGCTTCCACTTCGCCGCGGATCCGCCCCCAGCTCTGTTCGGCGCCCGCAACGCCGACGACCGCCCCGAACACCGAACCGGTGTCGAACTCCACGTCGATGTCGCGAACCGCCCCAGCGGCGTTCGCCCCGTTAATGCTCTCATCTTCAACAAAGTCGCCGCCGCCGAACACGCCGACATAGACGCTGCGCTCCTGCGCCGAAGCGGACGCTGCGAAAGCGAACGCCGCGGCCGCGGCGAAAACCGTTCTTCTCATGTGAAACCCCTCTGTCCTGACACACGCCGGCGGCTGCGCCGTCGGCATGGGGTGAACACCGCGAGGGGGCGTTTAATCGGCGACGCGCGATCACAACGCCGTGATCGCCGGCCGTCAGGCGAAACGGGCCGCGATCCAGGACTGTGACCTCGCTCCGATGGAGCGGGTCACGCCGGATCGCATTTCCGCAGTTGTGACGAGGCGCTTATCGACCAGCCGGCTTTGCGGCGGCCGATCGGCGCGGTCGCTGAGGGCCTGACGGCTTTTTCGGCCGCCCCCCGGCGCCGGGTTTCGGCGTGCGCTTTCGCCCACCACCGCCGCCGCCGCGCGAAGGCGGCTTGGGCTTAATCACCGGGGTATGCTTGTCCGGGGCCGAGGCCAGCGCGCCTTCGCAGTCGTCCGGGGCGGGCAGCGTTTGGAGCTTGAGTTTCGTGATCTTCTCAATCTCGCGGAGATAATAGAGCTCTTCGGTCGACACGAGCGAGATCGCCGCGCCGCCGCGTCCCGCCCGGGCGGTTCGCCCGATCCGGTGGACATATTGTTCCGCGACATTGGGAAGCTCGAAGTTCACCACATGGCTCACGTCATCGATGTCGATGCCTCGGGCGGCGATGTCGGTGGCGACGAGGATCGAGCACCGTCCGCTTCGGAACGCCTCAAGGGCTTTGATCCGCTGGGACTGCGACTTGTTCCCGTGCAGAGCGTCGGCGGAATAACCTTTCGCCAAAAGCTTTCGCACCAGATTGTTGGCGCCGTGCTTGGTTTGGGTGAACACCAAGGTCCGTTGCAGATCGCGCCCGGACAAAACGGCGTCGAGCACGCGAAACTTGTTCGCTTTCTCCACATAGAGCACGCCCTGTTCCACCCGCTCGGCGGTAGTGGACTCCGGCGTGATCGAAACCTCGACGGGGTCGGTCAGATGCGCTTCAGCGAGCTTGGCGATCGCCTTGGGCATGGTGGCCGAAAACAAAAGCGTCTGCCGGTCTTTCGGGACGCGCGCGATGATTTGGGTGAGATCCTTGACGAAGCCGAGGTCGAGCATCTGGTCGGCCTCGTCCAGGATCAGGACCTCGACCGCGTCGAGACGCACCGCGCCTTGGTTCATCAGGTCAAGCAAACGCCCCGGCGTCGCCGCCAGCACGTCGGCCCCGCGCTCCATTGCGCGAATCTGCCGGTTGATCTTCACCCCGCCAAAAACGGTCTCGATCACGCAGTCCATGTGCTTGGCGTAGGTGCGAAAACTCTCCGCGATTTGACCGACCAATTCCCGGGTCGGGGCGAGCACCAGCACGCGCACGCGCTTGCCTTTGCGCGGCGCCGGCGCGCCTAAGAGGCGGTTCAATGTGGGCAGGGCGAAGGCGGCGGTCTTGCCGGTTCCCGTCTGGGCGACGCCGAGCAAGTCCCGCCCGGCTACAAGCGGGGGGATGGCTTCGGCCTGGATTTGGGTGGGCGTTCGGTAGCCCTCGGCCGCTACGGCGTCGGTGAGCTGCGAGCGCAATCCGAGATCCTGAAATGAGGTCACGTTTCATCTTTCCATGATGGGAGCGCACGGCGCGCGGCCGCGGCTCCGCCCGGCGAATCCGGGCGTTTGTGGGGACAACCCCGCGTGAAATGGAGTGTCGAAAAACAAGGTTGCGTGAAGGAGACGGCTCTAACCGAAGCAAACCCGCTCCAGCGCGACTCACGCCGCCGGCTCCCTGCGCAATTGTGCGCCGCAACAACGCCCCTGCTACACGCGGTCGCGCGGTTGGTCAATCCATTCAGCGACAAGGCGCGGCTCGCCCCGCCCGACCGCCGCGCCAGGGAGGGGCGCTAGCTCTCTGCCGGCGCGGCCGCTTCCGCGCGCGCGCCCTCGCCCCATTCCGCCATGGCGGGCAGCGCCCAAACCGCCTCCGCATAGGCCTGGACGCAGGCGCTCTCCGGCTCATGACCATATGTTCGGAAGCGAGAGACCACCGGGGCGTACATCGCGTCGGCCGCAGTGAAAGCGCCGAACAAGAACGCCCCACCCTCCCCGAATTCGCCGCGGCAGGCGGTCCAAATCGCCTCGATGCGGGCGATTTCAGCGAGGAGCTCAGCGGGTCGAGGCCCCGCTAAGGAGGTGTAGGCGAAGTGCATCGGCCAGAGCGCACGCAGGGTTGGGAAGCCCGCATGCATCTCCGCAGCCACCGCCCGGGCCCGAGAGCGCGCCTTCGGGTCCGCCGGCCAAACCGGCGCGTCGGGGCGGCGGTCGGCGATATGCTCGATGATGGCGAGCGAGTCCCAAACCGTCTCTTCCCCTTCGATGAGACAAGGCACCCGGCCGGAGGGGGAATGCTTGGCGATGTCTCGCGCCGTTTCCGGACGGTCCAATCGCACGACCTCCTCCTCAAAGGGGATATCGAGCACGCGCAGCAAGAGCCAAGGCCGCAAGGACCATGAAGAGAGCTGTTTGTCGCCGATCACCAGACGCAGCGGCCCCGACATGACGGCTTCCCTCACAGAATGGCTGAAGAGCGCGCAAAGACGACTAGCAGCAAGAAAGGGCTGGCTTGTGTCAACCGCGCGCGCCGCGCCCGGTGGGGTGAGAGCCGGCTGACGGAACCGCTAGGGCTGGTCTTCCGAGGCTGCGCGCAAGCGAATTTCGATGATCAGGTCGGCGCGTTCACTTTCGGCGCGAAGGTCTTCGACGCCATCGGAACCGGCGGGCGCATCCTGAGGGGAAGGCGCGCGGCCGGCGTTCAGGGAGTGACAATGATAGGGACGGTTCTCGCGCGGCTGTTGCGCCTGGAGGAGTTCGGCGAGACTGCGACCGCCTTCCTCGAGAAGCGGACGTCGGATTTCTGAGGCTTCCGCCATGCCTGGGGGCGCCTCGCCGCGGGTTTGCGCCAGCGCTTCCAGGATCGCTTGGCGCACCATCACCGCGTCCGCGCCAGCCTGTCCGCGACAACTCTCCCGCGCCATGTCGAATGCTGACAAACCTTGGGTGAAGGCTTGCATGGCCGCGGCGTCATCGCCTTGAGAAATCGCTCGGGCGCCAAGCGCGGCGCGGTCGGCCCCCGCAGCGGCGAGCCATGCGCAACGGCGGTCGGCGGCGGCGCGGTCATAGCCTATCGGCGCATCGGGACCGTCCACCAAGCATTGGGGCGTGAGCGCATTGTCCACCGCCGCAACGCGCTCAGCGCGGACATAGGCGTCGAAGGCTTGCGCTTCGCGGTCCCGCGTCGGCGAGCGGCCGGGGCAGGTGTCTTGCGGGATCGCCATAGGCCGCGGGGGGCGGCCGTGACGGCGAGCAAGCTCGGCTGCGACGCCCCCGGCGCGCTGCGCCATCGTCGCGGCGTCCCGCCAGCGGTCTGCGCCGGCGCAGGCGCGCGCGGCTTCCACATAGGCCAGTTCGACGGCTTCTGCGGCGTGGCGGCGCCCTTCCACGAGGGCGGTCAGGCGCGCGGTCAGCCGCGCAGCGCGCCAATCGGCATGGCGGCGTTCGGCTTCGTCCATGAGGTCAAGGCAGCTTTGGGCCCAGGCCCGCGGCGCAGGCGCGCAGAACGGCCCCTCAGCGATCGGCGGCGCGCCGGCCGGCGCGGCGGAGGCGATGGCGATGGACAAAGCCGCCCCAGCGAGGGCGAGCCCCCGCAGCCCGCGCGCGGCGGCCCGGCGAAGCGTTGCAGTCGCGGCGCCCTGCGGCGCGGCGTGTCGCGCGGCGTCTTTTTGCGCGCCCATGACGGTCCCCTCGCGGCGTTCCATGCGAGGGGTCGCAGCAAGATGCGTACCGGGCGGGACGTGTCAGTTCGGGCGCGCTCAGCCGGCGCCGGGGCGCGTGATGATCCAAACCATGGGCGCGATGAAGGCGGCCTCCAATGCGCCGGCAAGCGCATGGCCGAACCCGGCGTAAATGCTGTGAGTTCCAGGGTCCATCTGCGCGCGCAAGCGTTCAAGGGCGGCCTCGACGTCGCCGACGGCCGTCGCGGCCGCTGCTTCCACCTCCGCAATGCGCCCTGCGATCAAGGGCGGGCCCTCCCCGCCGTTCAATCCGACGAGCACCGCCGCCATGGCCAGGCCGTAGCCCGCGCCCCCGATAAGGGCGGTCAGCATGCCCGCGCCGACCGCGCCGCCCAGTCGCGGGACGCCCGGCGACCGCGCATGGCTCAGCGCCGCCGCCGCAATGGCGGCGGGCATGGTGAGGTAGAAGACGCTCATCGCCCAGGCGGCGTCCGCCAAGCCGGCGAACCAGACGAGCAGCAGCAAAACGGCGTTAAGGGCGGCGAGCGTCAAACCCCAGCGCACCCCGAGCATGGTCGGCCCCCGACGGACGGGATTGGTTCGGCTCATCGCCAGGCCTCGGTTTGGATGTCCATCGCCAGAACAATAGGCGTCGCCGCGGCGAGGGCGAACATCTTGTGCGCTGCGGCTGGACAACCCCATTTGTTCCACTATTGTTCGCGCCGCAGTGAGGAGGGCGACATGCGTATCGATTGGATAGAGCTCGCGGCGCCGGATTTGGCCGCGATGAAGACCTTTTACGGCGCAGCGTTCGGTTGGACGTTCACCGACTATGGCGACAAGTATGTCGATTTTCTGGGCGCCGGCGTCACAGGCGGGTTTAATCCCGGGCGTGAGCCCGCGGGCGACAAGGGCGCGCTGGTCGTTCTTTATGCTGAAGACCTGCTCGGGGCGGAGCGCGCGATCAAGACCGCCGGCGGTCAGGTGAGCGCCCATGAGGAGTTTCCCGGCGGCCGGCGCTTTACCTTCGTCGACCCCTGCGGCAATGAGCTGGCGGTGTGGACGAAAACATAAGGATCAGCCCATGGAGATCGCGCGCGAGACCCTCAGTGAAACCAAGGGGCGATATGTCTATCGCGCGCCTGAAGGTCACGAGGCGGCGCTGACCTATTCTCGCGCCGGGGAGACCCGCCTCATTCTCGACCACACCGAAGTGCCCGACGCCCTGCGCGGACAAGGCGTCGGCCAGGCTCTGGTCGCGCGCGCGGTGGAGGATGCGCGCGTCGACGGCCTCAAGCTTCTCCCGCTCTGCCCCTTCGCCAAGGCGCAGTTCGACAAGCATCCCGAGTGGGGGGATGTGCGAGCGTGATCGGCGTTCGCTTCGGCCGCATGGTGACCTAAGTCTCGCCCGCGGAGCGGTCTGCTCTTAATCGACTTTCGGCCAGCAAACGAAACGGGCGATGGCTTACAAATCTCTGCGTGAATTTCTGAACCGGCTTGAGACCGACGGCGCGATGAAGCGCGTGGCCCGGCCCGTCTCCACCCATTTGGAGATGACGGAAATTCAGACTCGGTTGTTGCATTCGGGCGGTCCGGCGGTGTTGTTCGAAAACCCCGTCCACGCCGACGGACGGGCCAGCGAAATGCCCGCGCTGGTCAACCTGTTCGGGACCGTCGAGCGGGTCGCTCGGGCGGTGACGATGGGCGACAAAGAACGCCGCAGCGCGAGCGATTTGCGCGAAGTGGGCGAGCTGTTGGCGTTTCTTCGCCAACCCGAACCGCCGCGCGGGCTCAAAGACGCGCTCGACTTGGTGCCTCTGGCGCGCACCGTCATGGCGATGCGTCCGGGCTCGACCCGGAACGCGCCCTGCCAGGACGTGGTGCTGCAAGGGTCCGACATCGATCTCGATCGCCTGCCGATCCAGGGCTGCTGGCCCGGCGAGCCCGCGCCGCTCATCACCTGGCCCCTGGTCGTCACCAAGGGCCCGTCGGACAAGCGCGAAGACGACTTCAATCTCGGCATCTACCGCATGCAGCAGCTTGATAAGCGGCGCACGCTGATGCGCTGGCTGAAGCATCGCGGCGGCGCCCAACATTATCAGCGTTGGAAAAACGAGCGTCCCGAACCGCTGCCCGCCGCCGCCGTCCTCGGCGCGGATCCCGGCACCATCCTCGCTGCGGTCACCCCCGTGCCCGACACGCTGTCGGAGTATCAATTCGCCGGCATTCTGCGTGGAAAAAAGGCTGAGCTGGTCGACTGCAAAACCGTGCCGCTGAAAGTGCCCGCAGAAGCCGAAATCGTGCTCGAAGGCCATGTCCTATTGGACGACTATGGTGATGAAGGCCCCTATGGGGACCACACCGGCTATTACAATCAGGTCGAAAAATTTCCGGTGTTCGAAATCTCCGCCATCACCATGCGGCGGGACCCGATTTACCTGACCACGTTCACCGGCCGCCCCCCGGACGAGCCCTCGGTGCTGGGCGAAGCGCTCAACGAGGTGTTCATCCCGCTCGTTCAGCAGCAATTCCCCGAAATTGTCGATTTCTGGCTGCCGCCTGAAGCCTGTTCCTACCGCATCGCCGTCATCACCATGAAGAAGGCCTATGCCGGGCACGCCAAGCGCGTGATGATGGGCGCGTGGTCTTACTTGCGTCAGTTCATGTACACGAAATGGCTGATCGTGCTTGATGACGACGTGAACGCGCGGGACTGGAAGGACGTGATGTGGGCGGTCTCCACCCGCATGGACCCCGCCCGGGACATCACCGTCATTGAGAATACGCCCATCGACTATCTGGACTTCGCCTCCCCGGTTTCCGGCCTGGGCGGGAAGATCGGACTGGACGCGACCAACAAATGGCCCGGTGAATCCGACCGCGAATGGGGCCGGCTATTGGGCATGGACAAGGCCGTCATCGACCGCGTCGACGCCATGTGGGCGGATTTGGGGCTGCAGGACTAGGGCCCCCACCGAAGCGTCTGTACGTCCGGACAAGGGACCGCTCTCACAGTCTCCCCGGCTCGACATGGAGGACCGCCAGACCCAAAAGGCGCGCGCCGGCGTCGTCCTCGACCATGTCGAACACAATCCACACCCGACCGCCCTCAAAGCGATAACGGCGCGTGACTTGGATGCGGCGTTCGCCGTCTTCGTCCGCTGCGGCCGCGTCCGTGCGGGTGAATTCGACCACCGCGCCATCGGGCGTTTCGTCCAAGAGATGGTCGATCGCCGGGCGGATCGGCGGCAGCTGTTGAGAGGCGTCGAGCAAGGCGTAAAGCGCATCGGCGTCATCGGCGACCAGAGCCTCGACGACGCTGTCCATCAGCGACGCTGCGGCCGGCGTCACCCGGTCGCGCTGCGCAAAAATCAGCGCGACGATGAAGAGCCCCGCGGCGAGCGCCAAAGGCGGCGCACCGAACAACAAAAGTTTGCGCATGCCCGCCCCCATCGCTGATGCGCGCAGATGAGCAAGCCGCCGGCTTGAGCGCAAGCGCAATGACGAAGGGGCGGTCGACGCAGCGCCGGTCTGCGCGGGGGTCAGTTCGCGCGGGCGAGCGCGGCGGGCACTTCAGCCAAGGTGTCGATCCGCGCCGTGATGCGATCCCGGTTCTCGCGCAGAACTTCGTTTTCCGTCCGCGCAATGACCGTCTCAGTGATGCGCAGGGCGCGCTCGCGCACCGCGTCGATGGCGGTCAAACCATCGCGCCGCGCCACGAACTCCAAGAGCGCCGCAAGCGTGCTTTCAAGCGCCGTCAGATGCACCATCGCCGCAATCGAAGCGTCCGCAGCGCTGCGATTGATCGCATCCTGAATAGGGACAGTCGCCGTGTCAGCGTCGGAATGATCGGTCATTGCGCACTCCTATTTTCGCGTGCTTATCGCGAATCGTGAAGCGCTTCGGTCAGACCATCAAGCCGCAGCGCGTCGAAGCACGGTATGAGCGCCGCCCAGCATCGCCGCCGCCCAGGGGAGCGATAAGGCCAGGCCAAGCGTCTCCACCCAGCTTTCGACACCGCAGGCGGCGCACAAAAAGACGCCGGCAAGCCAGGGAAGAAACAAAACGGCCGCGCTGAGAAGGGACGCCGCGGTCGCCAATCCCGCCGCAACGCCCAAAAACACGGCGTCCAACGAAAAATGAATGATGCTTTGCATGCCTGCCCCGTCGCTTTGGACTCCCCAAAGGCTGGCAAACTCTATGCCGACGCCGTCACGCCGTGCGAGGGCATGCGCGCGTTAGGCGGTGCGATTCCCGCTCGCTTCGCCTTTTTGCGCTGAACGCCGTCACTGGGGCGGTCGACGCGGGCCGCAATCGGCGCAATCCGTCCCCAATGTGCAGATCGCATACAGAGAATCCGGGCCGCCATCATCGCATTCCCCATCATTCGACGAGCCGCAGCCATTCGTGCACATCAGCCCGTCATCCCCGATCAGCGACTGATAGTCGGACGCGCTGCGCACGCCGCAATCATCGCAATCCGACCCAAGCGGGCAAAGCGAGTAGAGCGCGTTCGGACCGCCGTCATCGCACTCCCCATCCCCTGCATAGGGGCACTGATTGGTGCACATCTCGCCGGCTTCAAGCTCGCGCCGGCTTGGCGGGGCGTCTTCACGCAGGAGAACGAACCCGCCCACGGCGTCCTCATAGGGTCGGATGAGCGCTTGATACAGCCCCGGCTCCAGCGTCTCGGTGAGCATCGGGTTGAGGCCCGGTCCGCCGTCATCGTTCTGAGCGACCAGTTCATCGTCGAGATAGACCTCAAGATAGAGGTCGTGTCCGGAGCGGGTTTGCAGCGTCACATCAGCCCGTTCGTTCACCGCCACAGCGAAGCTTTGACGCGGACAAGTCAGGGACAAAGCGGAGGTCGCGCTCGCCTCAAGGCGCTGCGGCTCCCCGCAGCCCAGCCGCCCGAACGGACCCACCGCCTGCAATCCGACCAGCCCGACAGCCATGAGCGACACCGCAACCCAGGCCCAGCGAGCCGGGGCGGAGATTTGTCGCGGCGGAACGGGCGCGGCACGACGCGGCGTACGCCCGGCGATGCGGCGCATCAGCATCTCCACCGGTCCCAGTTCAAAGCGCGTCCGCCACACCGCAGCGAAGACCAAGCCGACCGTGCAGAACGCGAACCCATAAGCGACCGTTGCGGCGAGGGAGAGGTTCCCGAAGCCGAAAAAATGCTGGGGCATGACAACCGCCAGCAGGGCGTGGGCAAGGTAGAGGGTCAGCGCCAACCGTCCCATGGAGACGAACGCTTTGACCGGGAGGCTGTGGCTGAACCGCGCAAAGACCGCCTGGGCGGCCGCGATGACCAACACCGACGACCCCCAAGCGCCCAGCAGGTAGAATGGCGATGGCACATACCCGACGCCGAGGTAATTCAACACCGCATCCGGCGCATAACCGGCGAGCGCCACGACCTCGAGGGCCGTCGAGACAAGCGGCGCGCCGAACGCCAACGCTGCGGAGACCACGATCACGCGGCCGCGCGTCCCCCTGTCGGTCAGGTCTAGCCCCGACAGCCACATGCCCAGCAAAATGTAAGTGATCCACGGGAACACAGGGTGCACGCCGCTGATGAGCGCGTCCGTCGCAATGCCGGCCGCCGTCCAGTGACCATAATCGGGGTGGTCCACGCTGAGGCCCCAGGCGGCGAAGGCCCCCGCATGCAGCGCGATCGAAAACCCGCCGACGACGACGAGCAAAGGCAAAAGGGCCCAGCGCGGCAAGGAGACGAAAAATACCGCCGCGATGAGCAAATAAAACCCATAAAAGTGCAAGATGTCTATGCGCCAGACCTGGATGAGCAGCGCGCCGGCGATCAGCAAAAATATGGACCGGAGCAAGAGCACTCGACGCACGGCCCAGAGGTTGGCCCCGCGCGCCATGAAGCCGATGCCTGCACCCGCGATGGTCACGAACAGGGCCGCGGCGCGGCCGCCGTGAAGATTGGCGAGCCAAACTCCAAGCGACCCGGGAGCATCCGGCCCGAGCGTCGTGAGATAGATGGGAAAATTGATCATCACCATGCCGATGATCGCGAGCGCGCGCGCGAGGTCGTAGCCGCCCACCCGGGTCGACGCGGCCGGCGGATTTATCTCTGACATGACGATTTCGTCCCCAATCGTCCCGACCGCACGGGACCGCCGCACATGACCCACGCAAGGCGCCGGGATCAAGCAGCGAAGCGCTACTGGACTAGACCGATTGGTCTAGATTAGTATCAACCGGATAAGAATATTCGTTAGAGGAATCCCCATGCTGCCGCCGATTTTGCAGAATCTGTCCGTGCCCGTCGTCGGCGCGCCCTTGTTCATCGTTTCCAACCCGGCGCTTGCGCTTGCGCAATGCCGCGCCGGCATCGTGGGATCTTTCCCCGCGCTAAACGCCAGGCCCGCTGAGCGCTTGGACGAGTGGCTGGCGGAGATGACGGAGGAGACCGCCAAACCCGGCGTCGCGCCGTTTGCGGTCAATCAAATCGTCCATCGGTCCAATGACCGGCTCGATCACGACATGGCGTTGTGCGTCAAATACAAGGTGCCGATCATCATCACGTCGCTCGGCGCGCGCAAAGAAGTCTATGACGCGATCCACTCCTATGGCGGGATCGTGCTGCACGACATCATCAACAACACCTTTGCGCATAAGGCCATCGAGAAAGGCGCAGACGGGCTGATCGCCGTGGCGACCGGCGCAGGCGGCCATGCCGGCATGATCTCGCCCTTCGCACTCATCCAAGACATCCGCGCGTGGTTTGACGGCCCCCTCTTGCTGTCAGGCTCCATCGCCACCGGCGGCGCGGTTCTCGCCGCTCAAGCCATGGGCGCGGACCTCGCCTATATCGGCTCGCCGTTCATCGCCACCCAAGAAGCCAACGCCTCAGACGCCTACAAGCAAGCCATCGTTGAGGGCGACGCGGACGATATCGTCTACACGAACCTGTTCACAGGCGTGCATGGCAACTATTTGCGTCCCTCAATCGTGTCCGCGGGGCTCGACCCCGACAATCTCCCCGAAAGCGACCCGTCAAAGATGAACTTCGGCTCGGGCGGCAACACCGACGCCAAAGCTTGGAAAGACATTTGGGGCTGCGGCCAAGGCATCGGGGCCATCAAAGAAGCCCCCGCCACCGGCGATTATGTGGCGCGGCTGGTCTCCGAATATCGGGAGGCGCGACAGAGCTTGGGTCTCGCGGCAAGCTCCGCGGCGGCGGAGTAAGGGTTGCTAACGGGCTCTTAACCCGACGCGGGGCGGGGTGGCGGCGTGTTTTTGGAGGCCGCCGCCCATGTCCGACGCCATCCTCATAGACGACAGCCGCCGCACGAGCGAAGACGCCGATGCGCGCGCCGCTTTGCGCGACTTGCTGCGTGCAAGTCCGCTTCCGGACAAGGAGCTGCTTGAGAACCTCGGGACGTATATCCCGCGACAGGCCTTCACCCGCCTTCTCGCTCTCAGCGAGCTCTATCGGATGATCGTGCCGCTCCATGGCGTCGCGATGGAGTTCGGCTGCCGCTGGGGCCAGACCATGGCCTTGATGGCGACGCTCCGGGGCATGTTCGAGCCCTACAATTACCGCCGCATCCTCTATGGCTTCGACACCTTCGAAGGCTTGGCGGGCGTGAGCGAGGCCGACGGCGCGGCGGCGGCGGCGCGGGAGGGCGCTTATGGCGTTACCGCGGATGCGCCTTCTCATCTCAACGCCGTGATGACCGCGCATGAGCGGCTCAGCCCTATCTCCCACGTCAAGAAGTACGAGCTGATTGCGGGCGACGCGTCCCAGACGCTCCCGCGCCTCTTGGAAGAGCGGCCCGAAACCATCGTCGCCTTCGCGTATTTCGACATGGACATCTACAAGCCGACCAAGGACTGCTTGGAGCTGGTGCTCGCCCACGCCACCAAAGGCGCGGTGATCGGCTTCGACGAACTTGTCGACCCGAATTTTCCCGGTGAGACGCGCGCGTACAAAGAGGTTCTTGGAACCCGCGCCCACACGCTGCGCCGGTTCGATTACGCCCCGAACATCTCCTACATCATTCTGGACTGAGACCGACGATGCGCCAGACTGCGGCCATTTTCCCGAGCGACGATTTCGAACACCGATTTCGCGACCTCGGCTATGCGCCGCTGGGCGCGGTCGTCGATGCCGAGGCTTGCCGCGCCATTTTGGCGGAGGCCGCCGCGACCCGGACGTTCGACGAGACCCTGTTTCTCAGCGAAACCGAATTCGACGCCGACCCGCAGCATCGCGGGGTCAATCCGCGGCCCGGCCGCAACCTGGCGGACCGTTTTCAGGACCGCCTCGCCTTCATCGAGCGCAATTCCGCTGTCACCGGCGCGCTGACGGCGGCGCTCGGCGAAGACTACGTGGTGCTAGACCGGAAATTCGTCTGTGGTTTTCCCGAACATGATTTGCCCGGATGGGTGCGCGAGCGGCTCTTGGGGAACGCCGTCAACAATCTCGGCGCCTATGTGCGGCCTGAGTTTCGGGACGTCACCTATTTCTACGGCATCGACTATCACCAAGACATCATTGACTGGCCGGACCGTGCGGCGGATTTCGTCACGCTCTACGTCTATTTGGACGAAGTCGGGGAACGCGACGCGCCCCTGCACCTGCTTGAGGGCAGCCATCGGTTCGGGGCCACCAAGCTCCCACACGACCTTGCGTGCACAGACAAAGCCGCCCGGCTCTGGCGCTATGGCGACGGCGCGGGACGCAGCATGACGGCCCAAGAGGTGAAACTCACCGGGCCGGCAGGCTTTGTCGGGCTCTGGCACCCCTTCACGCTGCACGGCACCCAGCCCAGCGCAGGAGACAGGGTGCGTTTGTCGTTGCGCTATCTCGTGGCCCAATCGCCAGGGGCACATGGCTTGGTCAACCTCGTCAACGCTGAGGTCGACGGCGCGGCGCGGCTCAACCAGACGCGCAACGACCTGGCGGGCGACGGCGCTCCCGCCGCGCGCGCCAACGCCATCAACACCACCCGGAAGACCTGAGGATCAGCGCGGCGCGCGGGCCCGGGCGTCTATGATCATGGGCGTGACCATGCCGCCTTCGCCGGTTTCCTCCATCCGCCTGACGTCGGCGCGGAGCTGCGCGGCCTCATCAACCGTGATGTAGCCAAGCTCGACAAGGCGGTCGGGGCCGGACGTGTCGATCCAGCTCTTCACCCAAACCCACAAATACTCGTCGGGGCGGACCACATAGACGAGCGGATCCAACGCCTCGATCGCCAACCCGGCTGCTGAGAAAGCTGCCGGCAGGCGTCGACCGACGTCTGGATCACCGCCATGGGCGCGCCAGCTCTTCACAACCGCGGCGGCGAAGGCCTGCTGGGAGGGCGTGTCAGGGATGAACCGCCAAGTGCCGTAGTCGAGATATTCCTGCGCGACGAAGGCGCCGCCCGGCTTCAGCGCGGCGGCGGCTCGCGCCACGGTGTGTTCCGGCCGGGGGGCGAAAATGAGAAGCCAGCGCACCCAAACCAAATCGGCGACGCCTTCTGGAAGTTGGAGCGCGTCCACATCCGCTTCGATGGTCTCGATATGGCCGAAACCGCGGGCGGCGGCGGCCTCCTCCAAGGCGTCCAAAAACCGCCGGGACCGGTCGACCGCGTAGACCTTGCCCTCCGGCCCGACCAATTCAGCGAGATCCAAGGTCGCGTATCCGGGCCCGCAGCCCACGTCCACCGCCGTCGCGCCGCGCTTTAGACCGGCTCGTCGCCACGCCGACAAAGCGCGCTCCCGCCATAAGGCGTGCTGCACGCCGAGGCGCTTGATTTCCGGATCATCAGTGCCAAGCACATAGTCGCGTTCGGCGGCGTCGCACATGGGGGCGTCCTTCTCGAGCCAAGAGCTTCCCGTTAAGCGTTGTTCCCCCTCAGCGCCAGCTGAATGAGGCGAAGCAAGGCGTGTTCAAGCCGTCCCGCGCAGCCCGTAGCGCTTGAGCTCCTTTCGCGAAAGCTGGCGCTTTGCGACCCCGCGCACGCCGGAGCGGCCGTAAAGCGCGCGACGTGACCCTGACCAGGCCCCGGAGGCGATGATGACATCCTCCACCCGCGCTTCACGCTGCGCATAGGCGTAGCGGTCGGCATGGGCGTCCCAAAAGTCGTCATAAGCGCGCTCGGCCTCGCCGCGAATGCGAGCTAGGCGAACCTCGTACCACTGCCCTGCCAGCCGATGCAGCTGGACATAGGGCGAGACCACCACAAGCCGCTTCGCCCGTTCCGCCGCCCCCGCCGCGCGCTTGGCGCGTCGGTCGACCAGACATCCCCTCCGCGCCGCCCAATAGGGGTTCTCTTGGAGCGTTCCGGCGTGCGGGCACACGAACATCTCGACCCAACCGTCCGAGAGCCGACGGACGATGTCAAAACGCCCGGACATCACATAAAGCGCGCCGTTGCGTTCAAAAGCGTTGCGACCGACAAAGTCGTCCAAGTGGTCGCGAACATGCTGCTGCACGGCGGACGTCACGCTGAGGTTCGCGCAAATCTCCGCATAGACGGCGTTCCAGGGGCGACCGATCTGCTTGCGCAAATAGCGACGCAAGGGGGCGAGCGTTTCGTTCAAATGCTTCCGCGAGGTCCAGCGCGCGCGCATGCTTTCGCGGATCGGCTGCTCCTCGGGCGCCGGGATCTTGCGTTCGCGCGACCACCCGCCGCCGACGCGCGGGCGGGTGACGATCACCTTCGCCATGTCCTCGCGCATCTTTCGCCTCCTAAGGGTTCCTTCGCGCGGTCAAACGGGCCGGGGGAGATGCCTGGAGAATGGGGCGAGGATCAGACGGCTGGATGTCGGTTCCGCGACGCGACGCCGCGTCACCATTCCCGCGCCAAGCGACCGTTCTAACTGTGTGCTTGGGTCAACGAACCGAGGCTCCGCGCATGCCGATTCTGCTCCGATTTCTGCTTGTGCATGCTGCTGTCGGCATCGGGGCCGGCTGGGTGGTGCTCGCCGGCTTCATAGCGACCAATGTCTTTGGATTGCGGGCGCTGATTTTCACCTCGCCCGACGGCGGCGTCGCGCTGGCGCTTTTACTGCTGTTCTTCGCCCTCACCTTCGGAAGCGCAGGGATGGGCATCGGAATCATGGCCGACACGATTGAAAAGAGCGACAGCCACGGCGCGCGGTCGGAGGGTGACGACCGTCCGCTGAGCTGACGCGCAGGACGCCTTCCTCGCAGCCCGCAACACGGTAGGTTTGGCGAAAACCGCGACCGGGAGAAGCGTCGATGGCGTTTGAGGGCTTTCCGTCGGACTTGTTCGACTTTCTAAAGCAGCTCAAGTTTTATAATGAAAAAGAGTGGTTTGAGGAAAACCGCGCCCGTTACGAAGACCACGTCAAAGCGCCGCTGCAGGCGTTCATAACCGAGATGGCCCCGCGACTGGCGGCGATCTCGCCGCATTTTGTGGCCGATCCCAGGCGCTCGATGTTCCGCATTCACCGCGACGTGCGGTTTTCAAAGGACAAATCGCCTTACAAAACCAACGCAGCCGCGCAGTTTCGCCATAGCGCGGGAGCTGACGTCCATGCGCCCGGTTACTATCTGCATTTGGAACCCGGCCGCGTGATGTTCGGCGGCGGGGTGTACAAACCGCCCGCCAGCGCGCTCGCGAAAATCCGCGCCGCCATAGATCAGAAGCCGGATGATTGGCGCGCCGCTCTCGCCGCGCCGGACGTTCAAAAGGCCTTTGGCGGCTTGGGCGATGGCGATCCCCTCACCCGCGCGCCAAAGGGCTATCCCGCCGACCACCCCCTGGTGGAGGATCTCAAAAAGCGCTCGTTCTTCGTTATGCAGCCGAGTACTGAGGCCGCCGCGCAAAAGCCGGCATTCCTCGACGATGTCGCCCGCGGATACGCTGTCGCCGCGCCGGTGATGCGCTTCCTGACCGAGGCGGTGGAGGCGCCGTTTTGAGCGCGCCTTAGTCGTGGGGATCCACCCCGCCCGGCTCCCACAGCTGGATAGGGTTGCCCTCAGGGTCGGCGAGCCGCGCGAACCGCCCGTTCGGATAGACCTCCTCCTCAACCTCCACCGCAACGCCCGCCGCACGCAGGCGCGCCACGACCCCGTCAAGATCTCGGACCCGGAAATTGATCATCCACTGCTTAGCGGGATCGCCGAAATAGGCAGTGTCCGCGTCGAAGGGCGTGAACACGGTCGTGCCCGCCTCCTGACGCCACGGGGTCTCTTCATAGCTGGTCGGCGGGTAGGTCACGCCAAGGCGATCGGCGTACCACCGCTTCAGCGCCTCTGGGTCCTGCGCCCGAAAGAAAAACCCGCCGATGCCCGTCACGCCGCTCATGCGCGTCTCCCCTTGGCCGTTTCTTGGCGGAAGCCTGCACCCGCGCCCTGGATTTTGGCGCCCCCCGCGCCCGCAACCCATCGCTGCGACCCCACGCAGCATTGCGCCGCCGCACGCCACATGCGAGGCGTTTTCGCGTGTGGGTCGCATTGGGGGATGCCGTGATGAAGCCATTGATGTTTGCGCTTTTCGCCGTTGCGGCGGCGACGAGTACAGCGACGGCGCAAGAACCGCCGCCCGTGGCGTCCTTCGCGCGCGCGCCGGCGATTGAACACGCCACGATATCCCCCGACGGCGCGCGCATCGCTTATGTGACCGAAGAGGACGGGCAGCCTCTTCTCGTCGTCATCAATGCCGATACCTCAGTGGTCGAAACCGTGATCAGTTCCGGCGAAACCAAGGCGCGAGATGTTCGCTGGGCAGCGAACGACGTCGTCCTATTCGTCGTCAGCGAGACCGGCGGCGCCTATAGCTTCCGTGGCGATTATGAGTTCAGCGCGGCTTTCGCGATTGATCTGGGCAGCTCGAATGTCCGGCCACGACAGGTGCTAAGGCCGGGAGGCGATATCGATTCCCAGACAAACTACGCCGGCATCGTAGGAATTGACTGGGCGAATGAACGGATCCTGCTCCAGGCCTATTCCGACGACGCACTAAACCTCTTCGCGGTGAACCCACGGGGTGGACGTCCTCGCCGGCAAGAGCGCGGCATGCCAAGCACGCGCGACTGGGTGACCAACGCCAATGGCGATGCCGTCGCGCGACTAGACTACTCAAGCGACCACAACAGGCTTTCGATCCGGGTGGCGGATGGCGGGATTTGGCGAAGTGCGGTCCAGGCGCGCGTCGAGGTGCCGACATTCAGCTTGGGCGGGCTCGGCCCGGACGGCGAGAGCGTCGCAGCTTTAACGCATGCCGGCCCCAGTTGGGCGAGAGGACTGTACCTTCTCAATACAGAGACCGGGGACGCCGACGTCGCCCTATTCGCTCCGGACGACATTGATGTGCGCTCAGCGATCGTCGATCCCTATCTCAACCGGATCATTGGCGCGCGGTACGATGAAGAGACACCCCGCACCGAGTGGTTTGATGGGGACATGGCCACGTTGCAAGCCGAGCTGGATTTCGCCTCGGCGGGGGCGATCGTCGAGATTCGCTCATGGTCTCGAGACCGAAACCGCATCCTCATGCGCATGCACGACGAGAGCGCGCCGCCAACGTGGTTTATGGTCGACATCGCAGCGGAGACGGCTCGGCCGATGTCTTCTGAATATCCCGAGTTGGCCGGCGCGGTCCTGGCTCAGCGAGCGCCCTTCTCCTACATCGCGCGCGATGGCGTTGAGATCCCAGGCTATCTCACAACGCCTGCAAGCGCTGGTGAGGCGACGCCGCCGCTCGTAGTTCTGCCCCATGGGGGCCCGGAATCCCGCGATCGGGGCGGCTTCGACGCCTGGGCGCACTTTTTCGCCTCCCGCGGCTATGCGGTTTTGCAGCCCAACTTCCGCGGGTCTTCAGGCTATGGCGGGGCGTTCACTCGCGCGGGCTATGGCGGTTGGGGCAGAGGCGTCATGCAGCATGACGTCACCGACGGCGTCCGCGCCCTAATCGAACAGGGTCGCGTCGACCCCGACCGCATTTGCATTGTCGGGGCGAGCTATGGCGGCTACGCGGCTCTCGCGGGCGCCGCCTTCACGCCGGAATTATACGCCTGCGCAGCCGCCATCGCCCCAATCACAGATCTGCCGGATTTTCTGGGTTGGGTGCGCAATCGGCACGGCCGCCGTCATTGGATCTACGAGTATTTTGAAGAAATTACGGGCGGAGACGTCGGCGGCCGGACGCAACTCCAAGCGCTCTCGCCGGCGCGTCATGCCACGAGCATCACTGCGCCGGTGCTGTTGATCCACGGCCGCGACGACACTGTCGTCCCGATCGACCAGAGCAGAACCATGGAGCGCGCGCTACGGCGGGCCGGCGGCGATGTAGAGTTCATCGAATTGAGCGGCGAAGACCATTGGCTGTCCCGCACGGAAACCCGGTTGCAGACCATGCAGGCGCTCGACGCGTTCCTGGCTGAGCACCTGCAATAGTCTGCGATCGCCGAAACCGATCCACGCCAGCGTCCGGTCCCCGCGTTCACCGGCAGCGAAAGCCGGTCGGGGTTCGCACGCAGGGGCGGCCCAAGATGATGGGGTTGCGCCAGATGGGTCCGGGATAGAAGACGCCCGTTGAGGGCGCGCTGAGGCAATTCACGCCGCCGCCGCTGCGATTGAAGCGTCCGCTTTCGCCAACGAACCGGCAAACCGCTTCTACTGACTCATTGTTGAGCGTGTAACCGAACGGCACGCCGACCAAGCGGCACAGCGCCTCGGCTTGGCCGAAGCGGTTGTAGCCGACCCGCTCCCCGGTCGACTGCACGCCCCGGGGACCGTGGGTGGCGGCGCAATATTGATTGAGATGGCCGCGATTTAGGACCGTGTCCGCTGCGGCCGGGGCGGCCGACGCCAAGGCGCCCAGACAAGCCGCCGCTGCGGCGCTAAGAATTCCCCTCAACATGTTTTCTTCTCCGCTGAGTCATATCGCCCGCCCAGCAGATGGAGAATGGCTCAGGGAAAATGAACGCCGGGTGACCAGCAAGAAATATGAGAAAAAGTTAACGCAAGCTCTCTACAAGAGCACAAAGAAGGCATTCGCTTATTTGGGGAAACCCCAAGGCAGCCCGAAAAGCCGGCGCCCGCCCTCGCCAGGGACTTCCCAGCGAGGACGGGCTGACCTTACTTACTCCGCAGCGACGGGCGCTGCGGCCGCCGCGCCGAAGCGCTGGTAGAAGGTCTCGCCTTTGGCGGCCATATCGCGAAGCAAGTCCGGCACGTCGAAATAGACGCCGGGATACTTCGCCTTCAGTTCGTCGGCGCGTTCGACGAACGCCTTCGCGCCCCAGGTGTCGATGTAGGACAACACCCCGCCGGTATAGGGCGCAAAGCCCCAGGCCAAGATCGAACCCACATCGGCTTCGCGGGGATCGGCGACCACGCCTTCTTCCATGCAACGCGCCGCTTCAATGGCCTGAGCGATCAAGATGCGGTCTTTGACCTCTTGCACGTCCGGCTGGTCGGCTGACAGGCCGTTGAGCGCAAACTGATCCAGGTCGGGCCAAAGCGACTTCGAGCGGTCCTCGTGATAGTCGTAGAAGCCCTTCTGGGTCTTTCGCCCATAACGACCGAGCTCATACAGTTTCGTGACGATCGGGTCGCCTGGGCTCGGGACGTAGGCGTCGCCGAGATCTGCTTTGGTTTGCGTCATGATTTTGTAGCCGAGGTCGACCGCCGTCATGTCTGACAGCTCCATCGGCCCCATCGGCATGCCGGCCATGCGCGCGCCGTTCTCAATGAGCGCCGGCTTCACGCCTTCGCTCAGCATCGCCATGCCTTGCTCGACAAAGCGCAAGACGCAGCGGTTGCAGTAGAATCCACGCGTGTCTTGGACGACGATCGGCGTCTTGCGGATTTTCGACACGAAGTCGATGGCGCGGCTGATGGCGTAGTCGCCGGTTTTGCCGCCCTGGATGATCTCCACCAGCATCATCCGCTCAACCGGCGAGAAGAAGTGGATGCCGATGAAGTTCTCCGGCCGCGAGGACGCTTCGGCCAGGCCCGTAATGGGAATAGTGGAGGTGTTGGTGCCGAACACCGCGTCGGGCTTGAGATGCTCTTCGGCCGCCTTGGTGATTTTGTTTTTGAGTTCTGAGTTTTCGAACACCGCTTCGACGACGAGATCGACTTCGCTCAAAACGCTATAATCCGTCGTCGGATTGATGAGCGAGAGGACCTGGTCAGCCTTTTCTTGGGTGTCTCGGCCTTTGGCGATGCGCTTCTCGAAGAATTTCGCAGCGTGGGCCTTGCCCTTGTCCGCCCCCGCTTGGTCGACGTCGATGAGGTGCACCTTAATGCCGACTTGAGCGGAAACATTGGCGATGCCCGCGCCCATGAAGCCCGCGCCGATGACGGCGATGGTCTGGATGTCGCCCTTGGCCTGGCCGGCCGGACGGCGCCCGCCTTTCTCCAGCTCCTGTTTGGAGACGAAGATGGAGCGGATCATGTTGTGGCTCTCGGGGCGCAACAAGAGCTTGGCGAAGTAGCGGCTTTCGATGCGGAGCGCGGCGTCGATGGGAACCTGCAACCCCTCATAGACCGCCGACATCAGATAACGGATTGCGGGGTAATTGCCGTTGGTCTCCCGCCGCATCATCGGCGAGGCGCCGCCGAACACTTGCAGCCCGCCGGGGCTGTAGACGATGCCGCCGGGGATTTTGAACTTGTCTTGATCCCACGGCGCTTTGGCGTCGGGGTTGGCTTTGACCCAGGCCTTGGCGTCCGCCACCAACTGGTCCTTGGGGAGCACCTTGTGCACCACGCCTTTTTGCAGCGCGGTGTTGGGGTCGAGCTGCTTGCCCTGAGCCATGAATTGCAGCGCATCCATCGCGCCGACGAGACGCGGCAGACGTTGGGTGCCGCCCGCCCCGGGGAACAGACCGATCAGCGCCTCGGGCAGACCGACCTTGGCTTTGGGGTCGTCCGCGAGCACGCGGTAGTGACAGGAGAGCGCGATTTCCAATCCGCCGCCCAGCGCCAGGCCGTTAATGGCCGCGGCCAGGGGCTTGCCGCAGGTCTCCAGCGCGCGCATCACGCGGTTCATGCGATAGGCGTTTTCATAAACGACGCGCAGCTTTTCTTCCCCCTGAAGGGTTTCGAGCTGCTCAGCCATGCCCGAGAAGAGCGTCTTCAAATCGGCGCCCGCGCAGAACGCCGGTTTGGCCGATGTGATGACCCCGCCTTTGATCGCCTCGTCTTCAGCGACCGTCTTGGCGATCGCTTCCAGGTCCTCCAGCACCGAAGCGGAGATGACGTTCATCGACGCGCCGGGCATGTCGAAGGTGAAGGTGGCGATCCCGTCGCCGTCCAAGTCGTATTGGAAGTTGGTGTACGCGGACATTCGTCCCTCCCCGCCGGCGGCGGAGCCGTTGTCCGCCTCGCCGGTCTTGTTCTTCTTGCCGAATAGATTGCTGAGCATCAGCTCGCCCCCGTAGCCGACGCCTCGCCTAAATGCGTTCGATAACGGTGGCGGTGCCCATTCCGCCGCCCACGCAAAGGGTCACAAGCGCGGTGCCCTTGCCGGTGCGCTCGAGTTCGTCGAGCGCGGTGCCGAGGATCATCGCTCCGGTGGCTCCCAGCGGGTGACCGAGCGCGATGGCGCCGCCGTTCACATTGGTTTTGTCATGGGGAACGCCGAGGTCCTCCATGAACCGCAGCACGACCGCGGCGAACGCCTCGTTCATCTCATAGATGTCGATGTCGTCAGGGCTCATGCCGGCTTTGGCGAGCGCCTTGCGCGCGGACGGCGCGGGGCCGGTCAGCATGATGGTCGGCTCAGAGCCGATGGAGGCCATCGCCCGGATGCGCGCGCGCGGCTTCAGGCCCGCAGCCTCGCCGGCTTCTTTGGAGCCGACCAGGATGGCGGCGGCGCCGTCCACGATGCCCGAGGAATTGCCTGCGTGGTGGACGAAGTTGATCTTTTCCAGGTCCGGGTAGCGTTGGATGGCCACCGCGTCCAAGCCGACAAAGGCGGATAGGTCCTTAAAGGACGGATTAAGGGACGCGAGCGACTGCATGTCGGTGCCCGGACGCATATGCTCGTCATGGTCCAAAATCGGCAGGCCGAGCTGGTCCTTCACCGCAACGATCGACTTACCAAAGCGCTTTTCGTCCCAGGCTTCTTTGGCGCGACGCTGGCTCTCGACCGCATAGGCGTCCACGTCATCACGCGAGTAGCCGTATTTGGTGGCGATGAGGTCGGCGGAGACCCCTTGCGGCACGAAATAATGGTCGAAGGCGAGCTCAGGGTCGGCGACCATCGCGCCGCCGTCTGCGCCCATCGGCACCCGGCTCATGGCTTCGACGCCGCCGCCGACGGCGAAGTCCGCTTCGCCGGACATGACTTTCGCGGCGGCCATGTTCGTCGCCTCAAGGCCGGAAGCGCAAAAGCGGTTGACCTGCACGCCGGACGTCGTCTCGGCGTAGTCGGCGTTCAGCACCGCGGCGCGGGCGATATCCGCGCCCTGCTCGCCAATCGGCGACACGCAGCCCAAGACCACGTCGTCCACCCGGCCGGTGTCCAACTCATTGCGGTCGCGCAAGGCTTCAAGCGCTTGCGTGGCGAGCTGCAGCGCAGTGATTTCGTGCAGAGAGCCGCTCTTTTTTCCACGTCCGCGCGGGGTGCGCACCGCGTCATAGATGAAGGCTTCGGCCATGTGGGTTCTCCCTAGGAAGCCGGCGTTCAAGCGGCCGGTTGTTTCAATCGAGGCAAGAGGTCGTAAGGGGGACGCCAACCCGGCAACGCGCGTATGCGCTCGCGCCAAGCCGCGGTTGCGGGCCAATCGGCCCAATCGAGCGGGATTTCCCCGTCATAAAAGAGATAGCCGGCGAGTGAGAGGTCCGCGACGCTGGCGCGGTCCAGCGCGATCCAATCGCGTCCGGTCAGCCGTTTTTCAACGAGCTTAAGCGCGGACTGGAACCGCTTTTCCAAAAACGCGGTCACGTCGCTGTCGGCCATCCCCGCGAAACGGCGCAAGAAACGCGCGGTGGCCAAAGTGCCGGAAAAGCGGTGGTTGTCGAACAGCACCCAACGGAGGACTTCCCGGCGCTCGTCCTCGGTCGCCCACCCATAGGCGCCGTCGCACTGGGCGACGAGATAGTCCAGAATGACGCCGGACTGGGTCAGCGTGGTCTCGCCATGCTGGAGCACCGGCACTTCGCCCAGCTCGTTGAACGCCGCCCGCCACGCGGGATCGCGTTGCTGGCCGGCGAACATGTCGGTGGGCACGCTCGCCCAATCCGCGCCCACCAGCGTGAGGTACAGCGCGACCTTGTAGGCGTTGCCGCTCTCGCCGAAGCCGTGGAGTTGGAACTCAGCCATCACAAGCCCCGCGGTTGGCGCGACGCCGCGAGCGATGCCGCGCTGTCTCGGCTCACAACGTCCTCGCGATGAGCAGCTTCATGATTTCGTTGGTGCCGCCATAGATGCGCTGGACGCGCGCGTCCCGCCACATGCGTGCGATGGGGTATTCGTTCATGAACCCGTAGCCGCCGTGAAGCTGCACGCATTCGTCGATGATTTTTCCTTGCAGGTCGGTGACCCAATATTTCGCCATCGAGGCGGTCGATGCGTCGAGCTCGCCTTTGAGAAGACGCTCGGTGCAATGGTCGACGAAGACCCGGGCGACCGTCGCCTCGGTCTTGCACTCGGCGAGCTTGAACTGGGTGTTTTGGAAGTCGATCACACGCTGACCGAAGGCTTTGCGCTCCTTCACGTAATCAAGCGTGACCTGAAGCGCGCGCTCGATCATCACGATGCCTTGCAGCGCAATCTCAAGACGCTCCTGGGGCAGCTGCTCCATGAGCTGGTAGAAGCCGCGGCCCTCTTCGGTTCCGAGCAGGTTTTCCGCCGGCACGAAAACGTCGTCGAAGAACAGCTCCGAGGTGTCCTGGCCCTTCAGACCGACTTTGTCGAGCAGACGTCCGCGGCGGAAGCCCTCGGCGCCGTCGGTTTCCACGATCATCAGCGAGACGCCTTTGTGTCCCTCGCCGGGATCGGTCTTGGAGACGACGACGATGAAATTCGCCTGCCCGCCATTGGTGATGAAGGTCTTCGCGCCGTTCAGCCGATAGCCGTTTCCATCCCGCAAGGCGGTGGTCTTGATGGATTGAAGATCCGACCCCGCGCCAGGCTCGGTCATGGCGATGGCCCCGACATACTCGCCGGAAACCAGCTTGGGCAGCCAACGGGCCTTCTGCTCTTCGGTGCCGTAGTGCCAGACATAGGGGGCGACGATGGTGTTGTGCAGCGCCGCGCCCCAGGCGTCGATGCCGTCGCCATGCACGGCCTCGATGAACGCCGCGTCATGGGCGAACGAACCGCCGGCCCCGCCATATTCCTCAGGGCACGCGGGAACCAGGATGCCCGCCTCGCCGGCTTTGTTCCAAAGCTCGCGGTCGACTTGGCCCTCTTTTTCCCAACGATCCTGATGCGGGGCGCATTCCCGCGCGACGAAGGCCGCAACGCTGTCGCCATAGAGAACAACGTCCTCTTCCGCGCGCCAGGCGGGCATGGGCGTGTCGAGCACGTCTCTGGGCATGGGATTTCCTCCTTAGGCTCCGTCACGCGCCCAATCAGGCGCGCGCGGGCTGTTTTTCGCGTTTGACGCCGGTCCCACGGACCAAATGACTTTGCCTTCGCGCACTTGCTCGGCGAACCAATCCACATGACCGTTGGCGAGCAGCCATTCGAGCCTGTGCGTTCCCCAATTGATGCGGTCGGTCTCCACGTCACTCTCGTCGCGTGCGTTCCACCAAGCCAGCACCGCCTCGCGATCGCTCGTCCCAGGTTCGGTGCGCCGGACCCGGCGCAGCCAATCGATGACGTTGCGATGGCGCTCGCGATCAGCGCCGAGGCCCAGAGCGCCGGCGGAGGACAGGTGCGGATAAAGCGCGAAATCCGCCACGCTCAGAGCACCGCCCATGATGAAATCGCGCCCGTTGAGCTGCGCCTCGAGCCGGTCATAGACCACGGCGAGGTCCCGCTTGCCGGCCTCGATCAGCCCCTCCGGCGCCGCGCCGATCTGCGACCAAGGCCAGATCCCGCAATCGGTGACGATGGCGTCGACATAGGTGTCAGCCTCCCGCTCCCAGGCGCGCGCCTGGGCGTACGCCCGAGCGGCGTCAGGATAGATGGACGGCGCGTCGGGGAAGGCCCGTTCCAAATAAGCAAGAATGTCCGCGGAATTGCTGACGGTCAGATCGTCATGAACCAGCATCGGGACTTCAGCGCGCGCGTTCCAGGCCGGGTACTTTTTTATGTCGCCGGAATCGAACAATTCGAAAGCCAGTCCCTTGTGCTCAAGGGCCATCCGCACCTTTCGGCAGAACGGGCTCAGCGCTGAGTAGCAGAGAAGCATCAAGCGCTCCTGGCTTTGGTCGGACGCCCAGGCGTCTGGTTTCAAGTCAATGACGGAAGGCGGCCTCGCCGCCCCCCGTCGGCATGCGTCACTCGCTGCGCTGGCAGGCGCCGCTCGGGTTCAACACGGCCACGACGACGTCGCGGGGGTCTTCGTCCGTTCCCGCAACCGCGTCCCAATGGGCTGCGACGGTGTCCGCGCCGACCGTGGCGAGCAGCGGGAAGCGGCCGCGCTGGGTGGTTGCGCCGCCCTCAATGACGTTGAGCGCCGCCATATAACCGCCCCAGCGGGCGCATCCGACGGCGACCTGAACCCCGGTTCCGCCGAAACGCGCCGGAGACCGAACGCAAACCCGCTCCCCGGCTGGGGCGGTCAGAACCAATGTCGCCTCCGGCGCCCATGCCGCGGGGTCGTAGGGAGCCGCCTCCAGTTCCAAAGCGGGCGTCTCCTCGGCGCTGACCGCTTCGATCACCTCGGCGATCGGATCGGAGCGCGGCGGAGCGAGATCGCCCAGCTGAACCTCCGACTGCGTCGCATTGGACACGCAGACCTCCTGCGCACCGGCGGAGAAGGAGATGGCGGCGGCGACTCCGGCCGCGGCGACTAAGTTCAAACGAAGTGACGGCATGGGATGAGGCCCCCGGTTTGGCGGCGCCGCCGCGTGTCCCGATGCGACGGCGAGCGTCCTATTGCACGACCCGGAGCCCGTCGGACGACGGGCTCCGCTGGGGACCATATCAGAAAGCGTCCTCGCTGAGGGCCATCATTGACCCCGCGCCGGCTTCGATTTTCGCCAAATGGGCGACCGTCTCAGGCAGCACCCGGTCGAGGAAATAACGGCCCGTGGCGACTTTGGCTTCATAGAAGTCCCGCGCCGCGCCGTCGGTTTCGTCCAGGCGCGCGAACGCGGCTTTCGCCATCATCGCCCACATGTAGGCGAACAGCGTCAGCCCGAAGAGCTGGAGATAATCGGTGGAGGCGCCGCCGGCCTCATTGGGGTCCTGCAGCCCATGATGCATCAGCCATTGGGTGGCTTGATCCAGTCGCGTGCGGGAGGCGCGCAGCCCCTCGACGAACGGCTCCAAACGGGCGTTGTTTTCGTTTTCGCTGATAAACTCGTCCACTTCGGCGAACAAGGTCATGATCGGGCGGGCGCCATGCATGGCGAGTTTGCGGCCGACTAGGTCTAGGGCCTGGATGCCGTTGGTGCCTTCATAAATCAGCGCAATGCGGACGTCGCGAAGGAACTGGGACATCCCCCACTCCTCCACATAGCCCGAGCCGCCGAAGACCTGCAGACTGTCATTGCAACCTTTGAGGCCCCGCTCGGTCAGGAAGGCTTTGATGACCGGCGTCAAAAGCGCCATGTAATCATCCGCTTTTTCGCGAACTTTTTCGTCCGGGCTTTTGTGCAGAAGGTCCGAATACAGGCCGACCCAATAGGTGAAGGCGCGCCCCGCCTCGAGGAAACACTTGGTGTCCATCAGCATCCGGCGCACGTCGGGATGCACGATGATGGGATCCGCGGGCAGGTCGGGGCGTTGTTCGTCTTGCTTGAGCGCGCGGCTTTGCAGGCGGTCCTTGGCGAAAGCCACGGCGTTTTGGTAGGCCGCTTCGCACAGCGCCAAGCCCTGAAGACCGACGCCCAACCGGGCCTCGTTCATCATGACGAACATGGTGCGCATGCCCTTGTTTTCTTCGCCCACCAAGAAACCCGTCGCGTCTTCATAGTTCATGACGCAGGTCGAGTTGCCGTGAATGCCCATTTTCTCTTCGAGGCCGCCACAGGACACGCCGTTGCGCGCGCCCAACGAACCGTCTTCGTTGACCATGAACTTAGGCACGATGAAGAGCGAAATACCCTTGATGCCCTCAGGCGCGCCCTCGATCCGCGCCAACACCAGGTGAATGATGTTCTCCGCCAGGTCATGCTCGCCTGAGGAGATCCAGATTTTCTGACCCGTGATTTTGTAGGAGCCGTCCGGCTGAGGAACGGCTTTTGAGCGGATGAGACCCAAATCCGTGCCGCATTGCGGCTCGGTGAGGTTCATCGTCCCACCCCATTCGCAGCTCGCCAGCTTGGGCAGATAAGTGCGCTTCTGTTCGGCCGAGCCGCCAGCATGGATGGCGGAGTAAGCCCCGTGGGTCAGCCCAGGATACATGCCGAAGGCTTGGTTCGCGGAGGAGAACATCTCCATCAGAGAAAGGTTCAACACGCTGGGCAGGCCTTGACCGCCGTAATCGGGGTCAAGGGCGAGCGAGCCCCAGCCGCCCTCGACGAACTGGTGGTAGGCGGGTTTGAACCCCTCGGGCGTCGTCACCGAGGCGTCGTCATTGCGCGTGCAGCCCTGCAGGTCGCCGATGCGGTTCAAAGGCTGGAGCACGTTTTCGGCGAACTTCGCGCCCTCGGCCATGATGGCCTCGCGAATGTCTTTGGTGGCGTCGGCGAAGCCGGGCAGGTTGGAATAGCGGTCCACCTGCAGCATGTCGTCATACAGAAACTGCATGTCCCGGACGGGCGCGGAATAGGTCGGCATCCTGGTTTCTCTCCCTAGTATTCGGGCGTTTGGCCCTGTCCCCGTCGTCGGGACCCCGTTTTGCGAGATTACTCCGCGGCCGCAGAGCTCTCCCCGCCGTAAATCCAACTGCGCGCAAGCGCTTCGAACGCCGCAGCGCGCGTTTTGACGTCTTCGCTCGGCTCTCGCTCGGCGGCGCGACTTTCAAGCCAAGCGAGCCCGGCGGCGAGATCGCGCACGGCCGCATCGATATCCGCGCGCTGCCGCTGCAGAAGCGCGATGCGTTGCTGAAACCGCTCGATCGCCGCATGGACCGCCGACCGTCCGCGATCCCCGACATTCTCGATGTCGAGCATTTCTTTGACTTCATCCAAGGTGAAGCCGACGCGCTTGCCGCGCAGAATGAGGTTCAACCGGGCCCGGTCATTCGCCGTGTAGACCCGGGTCTGCCCGCGCCGTTCCGGACGCAACAGGCCCTTCGCCTCGTAAAAGCGCAGCGCGCGGGCGGTCACGCCGAACTCTGCGGCGAGATCAGAGATGCTGAATTCGGCGTCTTTTGATGCTGGTGCGATCATGCCCCTGCCGTAGCTGACGTTTACGTCAACGTCAAGCCGAAGGCCGCTGGATGGCGCGCCGGCGCATCGGCGCGGCCGCATTTGGGCGCCGCTTGCGCCTCATCAGGCCAAGTCAGCTGACGAGGAGGCGCGAATCAGCTTTACCGGGCATTAAGCAAAACCCTCGATCCCTTTTGCTAAGCCGTGCGCGGAACGTACGGCGCGTCTTGGCGAAGAAATCGAAATCACGCCGCAGCGTCGTCGACGCAAAGGGCGGAACGGGGAGCGGCGAGTATGGCTGCGGACAGTTGGAGCCTCAGAGGCGTGGACCGCCGTACGCGCGAAACGGCTTTGAACGCCGCGCGTAAAGAGGGCATCACCGTTGGCGAGTGGATCAATCGCCGCGTGCTGTCGGACGAGGAGCAGTCCGCGCAGGACGGCCGCCGCGAGGGCGTAGCGAACGACGATGCGGGCAATCTGACCGCTCAGCTTGATCGGCTCTCGCGCCGCATCGAAGCCGCGGAGCATCGCTCGACGCTCGCGATCACCGGCATCGACCAATCCGTGCTCGGCCTGATTTCGCGCCTCCAAGGCGCTGAGGAAACGCAAGGCGAGCTGTCGCGCCAGCATGAAAATGCGCTGGCCTCGCTGCGCGACACCCATGAAGCGCTGTCCCGCCGCATCAAGAAAATCGAGGCGGACGATACCAG
This sequence comes from uncultured Caulobacterales bacterium, assembly GCA_964483375.1. Taxonomy (GTDB): domain Bacteria; phylum Pseudomonadota; class Alphaproteobacteria; order Caulobacterales; family Maricaulaceae; genus JAUIEH01. The sequence goes on along the minus strand of CAZABJ010000001.1, from coordinate 132,425 downwards.
CGAACGCAATCTTGATGCGCTGAAGTCGCTCGAGGCCGCCCTCGCCCGGGTCGCCGCCCAGGTGAACGAAGCCGAAGCGGCGGCGAGTGAGCGCCTTGACGGCGTGCAGCACAAAATTGGCGCGGTGGGCGAGGATCTCGCCGACACCGCCGCCCGTCTTGAACGGTCTTTGGGCGAGCTTTCCGGACGTCTCGACGCGGACGCGGCGCAGGCGGACCTGCAGCTGCGTCGGATCCGCGACGACTTTGAACAAGCGCTGGACCGTCGGGCTGGGGCGAGCGGCGCGGACCTTCGCGCGATCGAAGACGCCGTCGCGCAGGTCTCCGAGCGGCTGCAACGCGCCGAAGATCTCACCAACAATGCGATGCGGGCGCTTGAAGCGACCTTCGCCAGCCTCGACGACCGCGTGCGTTATGCGGAGGGGCAGCTCGACGCGCTTCCCCAGGAGACCGGACGCGACGCCGCGGAGCGTCTCGCCGAGGTCGAAACCCGCCTTGACGAGCGCATTGACGGGCTGCGCGAGGCGTTTGACGACGAAGCCCGCGCCGCGCGACGGCGCGAGGACGAGGTCAGAGCGCTCGTCGCAAAGACCGCGCACGACGGCGCCGAGGCGCTTGAAAAAATGCTGGCCGAGCAGGTGGGCGAAGCGGCGCGCGAAGCGGCCGAGAGCGTCCGGGCTGTGGATGCGGCGTTGAAGCGCGACATCGCTGACGTCGCGGCGAACGCCGACCGGCGCGCCGCGCAGGAGCTCTCGCGTCTGAGCGAGCAGGCTGAAGGCCGCGCGGAGGAAATCGAAACCGCCCTTAAACGGCAGCTCAACGCCATCGCTGAGAGCGCCCAGGCAGACTTGCGCGACGCCGAACAGCGTCTGGACGGGCGCATCGAGGCTGTCGCCGAAGAAGCCGCCAGCGGTCTCGCAGAGGCGCTCAGCAAAGCCGAAGAAGCCCGCGGGCGCGCCGCCCAGCGGCTCGACGCGCTTCAGAGCGACGTTAAGTCCGCGCTCGATCGGGTCGACGCGACGCAAGTCCGCGTCGATGAAATGGGCGACAAACTCTCCAATGTGGATGACCGGCTGACCTCGGCCGCCGATCGCATCGAGCTCATCGACCGGCGCGGGGAGCAACTGGCCGAGCGCATTGAGGCGCAATTCGACGACCGATTTGAGCGCCTTGGCCGGGAATTGGCGCAAACGGTGTCCGAAACCCGCTCCGATATCGCCCGCCATCTCGAAGCGGCCGCCGAAAACCCCGCAAGCGAGCAAATCGCAGGCTTGAACGAGCGCGTCGCCGAAGCCGAACAGCGTCACGCCAAAACCCTCGACCGCATCGGCGAAGAGGTCGCGCGTATGGCGGGGGCGGTTGAAAACCGCATTCGCCAATCCGAACGCCGCGCCGAAGCGCTGGCGCGCGAAGGGGCAAGCTTCGCAGACCTGGACCGTCTGTTGGAAACGCGTCTGCGCGAAATCGAGGCCAGCGGCGCTCACGCCATCTCGCGCGTCGGCGAAGAACTCACTCGCGTTGCGGAACGGCTGCAGGACCGCATGGCCTCCTCGGAGCGCCGTTCCTCGGAGGCGTTCGAAGAGGTCTCCACGCAAGTCGCGCGGTTGAACGACCGGCTGAACGACCGACACAGCCAGACCAGCGAAGATATCGGCCGGCGTCTCAAGGATTCCGAAGAGCGGACGTCGCGGATGGTCGAGGAAGCGGTCGCCGGCGTGCGCCGCCATGTCGAAGAGAGCCACGATCAAACCGCCGCTGCGCTTTCGCCGGTCCAACGCGCGCTCGCCAAGCTGACCACGCGTCTAGAAACGATGGAGGACGAAGCCGCGCCTGGGTTCGTTTCAGGGCCCGCGCCGCTGGGTGATTTTGAGGATGCGCCGCCGCCTTTCGACGCCGAGCTCCCGCCCCCGCCGGTGGATGAAGACGACACCAACCCGGACGACCCGGGCCCTTTCGCTGAGCCGGCTGAGGCCGGCGACGCGTTCGTCTCGCCGCAAGAAGACAGCCCGTTTGATCCTGACGCGCCCCCGCCGTTTGATCCTGACGCGGCGTTCGAACCGCCTCGGGATCATACGTCGAAAGAGGACCTCTTCGCCGACGACGCGCTCTTGCCGCCATTCGACGAGCCGGACGCATTCGATACCCCGGCGCCTGACGCCAAACGCCCCGAAACCCAGCCCGACGCGCCAAAGGTCGACGACAAGGGCGCCGATGAGAGCTTCCTCGCAGCCGCAAGGCGCGCCGCCCAGGCGGTCAACGAACCCAAACAAACCGGCGATCGCAGCGCCCTGCCCGGCTTCGGCCCCGCGGCGGTAAGCCCCGCTCAACCGCGCCGCGGCCGTCCCTTGCTGATGGCCGCCGGCGGCATGGCCTTTGTTGCGGTGGGCGCGGCTTTCTACATGCTCGTCTCGGAAGCCGGCCGCCGGGCGGCCGAGGCGGACGCCGGCTCGTTCGGCGACTTGATCGACGAAACCGGATCGGCCGCCGCATCGCGCCCAAGCACGCCGGCGGGCACGACCCCGACGGACTACGCTGAAGCGCCGCCGCCCATGCCAAGCGCTCCGGTGACGTCTGGAGCCATCGCTGCGCCCGCCTCCGACGCCCCGCTTTTGGGAGAGCCGGGCGACGAAGTCACGGCAAGCGCCGAAGACCCGACGACCTCGGCCATGGCGCCGCCCGCTGTAGAACCGCCGCCGCCGCCTTTGGAGGGCGGACCGGAGGAAGTTGAGGGGACGGCGACGGCGCAGCCTGTCGACCCGGCGGACGCCGCCGGCTCAGAGGCGCTTCTCCCCCCTGCGGCGAACGAAACTGCGGCGGAAACGCCGACGCCCTCCGCCGAGCCGGCGACCGATGCGGCCGATGCGATCGAACCGCCGCCGCCGCCTTTCGAGGATCTCGAAACCTCGCCGGAGCCGGGACCGCGCGCCTCAATCGTCGAGGCGGCCGCCTCCGGCGACCCCATCGCCCAATACCAGCTGGGCATGACGCGTTTGCAGTCCGGCGATATCGACGAGGGGGCGCAACTCATCCGGCAGTCCGCTGAGAACGGCCTCCCACCGGCGCAGTACCGCCTGGCCAAACTGTTTGAGTCCGGTCGCGGGGTGGAGCAGAGCATCGACCAAGCGCGGCTCTGGACCGAACGCGCCGCCAATGCCGGCCACCGCAATTCCATGCACAATCTTGGGATCTACTACGCTGAAGGCCGCGGCGCGCCGCAAGACTTCGCCGTCGCCGCCCAGTGGTTTGAAGAAGCCGCCCAGCTTGGCGCGCGGGATTCTCAATACAATCTCGGCGTTTTGCACGAGCAGGGTCTTGGCGTGACCCAATCGATGGCGGAAGCGTATTATTGGTACAGCGTCGCGGGCCGGTCTGGAGACGCTGACGCCCAGACCCGCGCCGCGGCCATCGCCACGCGCTTGGACGCCGCGGCGTTGGAGAGCGTCGACGCTCGGATCGCCGCATTCCGGCCCAGCCGCCCGAATGACGAAGCCAACGGCGTGTTCGGCGAAACGCCCTGGTCACGGCCGCAATTGACGGGCGCGCCGGCGATCACGCGCGCCCAAGAGCTGCTGAACCAGCTGGGTTTCGACGCCGGCGTGCCTGACGGGGTGTCGGGCCCAAGAACGCGCGCCGCGGTGGCCTCGTTCCAAAGCGCCAATGGGCTTGATCCGACCGGTCGGGTGGACTCTCGCTTAGTCGAGCGCCTAGAAGCGAGCGCTGCTCGATAGTTTCCGCGGGTTCTCCGCCATGTTGCCGATTAACTTCCCAATCGCAGGCGTGACCGAAGACGCCGTCCTGCTTATGGGGCTCGCCTTCTTGGTATCGGTCATCTCCGCGATGTTCGGCGTCGGCGGCGGCTTCATCATGACGCCCATCTTGATTTTTCTCGGCATTCCGCCGGCGGTCGCGGTGTCCACCGAACCCGCCCGCGTGACGACGTCTTCCTTCGCCGGGGCGACGGCGAATTGGGCCAGGGGCCTCGTCGACTTTCGGATGGGCGTGATTTTGCTGCTTTCTGGCGCGGCGGGGTCCGCCCTGGGCGTGACCATATTCCGAATGTTGCGAGAAGACGGCCGCTTGGACGTCTTCATCGCCGTCGCATACGTGCTGTTGTTGACGATTATCGGCGGATTGATGCTGCGCGAGTCGCTGCGCGCGCTGCGCGAAGGCGGACGCGAGGCGCACCGGGAGGACGCAGCGCCGCCCGGTTGGGTTACGGCCTTGCCGTTCCGCATGACTTTCCCGACGTCGGGGATCCGCGTCAGCGTGCTCCCGCCGATCGCTTTGGGCGTGTTCGTAGGCCTGGTCGCGGCGCTCATGGGGGTCGGCGGCGGCTTCATCATCGTCCCCGCCTTGATTTATTTCTTCCGGATGCCGACGGCGCTCGCGGTCGGCACTTCGCTGTTTCAAATCATCTTCGTGGCCGCGTTCACCGTTCTGATGCACGCCCTTCAGAACCAAACGGTCGACATTTTGTTGGCGGTTCCTTTGATCTTGGGCGGCCTTTTGGGCGGTTGGGTCGGCGCAAGAATCGGCCAGCGGTTCAATCCCGCTCAATTGCGCGCAGGTTTGGCTTTGGTGTTGTTGGCCATCGGCCTGAAGCTATTTTTCGACTTGGCCGTCACGCCCGGCGAGTTGTTTTCCATCACGCAAGGATGAGCGCGCGCCTTATCGCCGCCGTTTCCGCAACGCTCGCCTTGGCGAGCGCCCCCGCTTTCGGCGAGGACCCCGCCACGCAGCTCGCCTTGGCGCTCGATCGCGACCACGTCGATATCGGAACACGCTTCACCGGCGCGGATATAGCCGCATTCGCCGTCGCCCAGCCGCTCGATCCCGGCGACTATGTTTTCATCGTGCTTCGCGGACCGGATGAGGTCGTTCGGGTGAACCGGCGGACGCGCCAAATGGGGCTGTGGTTGTCGAGCGACGAAGCCCAATTCGCTGATACGCCGGGTTATCTTGCGCTCGCCGGCGACGCGCCAGCCAGGGAGGCGGTGGCCACGAGCTATCACGGACGTCTGGGATTGGGGCCGCACGCGCCCCCCGCCCGCCCCGTCGGGGCCCGCCCGGCCATGGTGACGGCCAGTCTCGACGCCTATCGGGAGGCGTTAGCAAGGCTTAGGGCGCGCGAAGGGTTGTACACGCCCGAACCCCAGACGCTTGAGCGCTACCCGCTGGGCCTGTCGCGCGCGCATTTTCATCTGCCCGCGTCCGCCCCCACCGGAACTTATGAAGCGCGCGCCTATGTCTTTCGCGACGGCGTTCCTGTCGCCGAGGCCAGGGCGCAGTTGGACGTCCGCACGGTCGGGATCGGGCGCTGGGTGTCGGACATGGCGCGCGAGCGACCGCTGCTCTACGGCTTGATGGCGATTGGGCTTGCGCTCTCAACCGGGGCGCTGTCCGCGTTTATGCGCCGCTGAGGGTTCAATCGGCCCTAAGCCGGCGCGCAGAGATGGGCCAAACGCGGTCTTGTCCCAATGCGAACGCCTTGGGAGCGGTTGAGAACAGCCCCGCAAAGGCGGGGTCGCAAATATTCAATCCGCCCGTATAGGCCCCAAAAGCGGGCATCACGAGCCGCGCGCCGTCGGACAAAAAGGCGCGGCGTCGCACGCTGCGGCCCCGGCCGGAGACGCGCACGCAGGGATGCAGGTGACCTGCGACCTCCCCCAGAGCTGGCCGAGGCTGGGGTTCGTGACGGAACGTCAAAGACCCCACGACGCACGCCCCCAAAGTCTGACCGCCAATATGGGCGGGCGGTCGGGGGTCGTGATTGCCCTCGATCCAAATCCAGTCCTCCGGAAGGGCGACCAACCGCTTAAGTTCGCCCAAATCGCACGCGCCCATGCGCGCTTCGCAGGCGTCGTCGTGGAAACTGTCTCCCAACGAAATCACCACGCGCGGCGCTAACCGGTCGATCAGCGCTGCAAGCCGGCCGAGGGTGGCGCGCGTGTCGTAGGGCGGCAACAACACCCCGCGCGCGGCGTAGGACGACCCCTTCTCCAAATGCAGATCGGACACGATCAGCACGCGCTCATCAGGCAGGAACGCCCCGCCTTCGGGCTCTAGCGACACGGCTGCGCCGGCCACGCTGACCTCCGTCGCCGCTGGGGCTTTGTCCGCACTGACATCGAGAATCGCCATGCTCCTAAGCTCGGTCGGGCGGTTTGCGGGGTCAACGGCGCTGTCCCCAATACAGCCTCCGCGACCGTACGGGCGATCCCCGCTTCGCGTCGGCGGGCCGGATCGCTAAGCTCCCCCGACCAATGGAGGCGATCATGTCTTGTCATCGCTTGTTGCTCAGCGCGATCACCCTAACCGCGGCGCTCGCCCCGGCTGCGCACGCCGAAGTCCAAGCCGTCGCGCCGGACGGTTTCACGCTCCGCTTCGAGGCGGCTGCGCCGCAGGCGCGCGAAGACATCTGGGGCCGACTGATGGATCTTTCGGCCTGGTGGTCGAGCGCGCACACCTATTCCGGCGACGCCGCGAACTTGTCGCTGGAGGCCGAGGTCGGCGGGTGCTGGTGTGAACGCTGGGACGGCGGCGCGGTGGCGCATGGCCGCGTCGTGGCGCTGCAATCGAACGACATGATCCGGTTCGACGCCGCGTTTGGACCGCTTCAGGCCATGGGCGCGAATGCGGTGCTGACCGTCACGCTGAGCGACGCCGAGGATGACGCAGGGGTCACAGTCGTCGCGTTCGACTACGCCGTTTCTGGGTCAAGCGTGTCAGCGCTCGATGCGATCGCGCCAGCGGTCGACCGCGTGTTGGGCGAACAGTTCGCTCGGCTCATCGCCCCCTGACCCCGCCGTCTCCTCAAGGTTCCCTCCTAATCGTGCTCATGTCGTTGGACATTGGCGTGCGGTCAGTCGCGCATCGCTTCGGCGATCAGGTCCTCTGACGCGTCAGCCAAGATCGCCTCGGACGCCGCGCCATAGACGGGCTCGCGACCGATTTCGAGCATCACCGGCACCGCGAGCGGGGAGACGCGATCCAGTTTTGCGTGACGGATTTTGTCGCGCACGCGCGCGAGCGCTTCGCCCAAGCGCGAAATATCCAACAACCCCGCTCCAGCGTCGTGCCATGCGGCCTCTAGCAACAAATGGTCGGGCTGGTGCTTGCGGAGCACGTCGTAAATTAGGTCGGTGGAAAACGCGATTTGTCGACCCGTCTTTTCTTCGCCCGGCCGTTTTCGATCGATCAGCCCCGAGATCAGCGCGCAGTTGCGGAAAGTGCGTTTCATCAGCGCGCTTTCGGCGAGCCACGCGTCGAGGTCATCGCCCAGCATGTCCTCCTCGAACAAGGCGTCCAGCGCGACGTCGCCCATATCCTCAAGCGCCCATACCGACAGCGCATAGTCGTTGGCGACGAACCCGAGCGGTCGCTTGCCCAAGCGTTCAAGTCTGCGCGTGAGCAACATGCCCAATGTCTGATGAGCCAAGCGTCCCTCGAACGGGTAACACACCAGGTAGTGCTTGGCGGCGCGGGGAAAGGTCTCCACCAACAAATCGTCCGCAGCGGGAATGATCGAGCGTCGCGCCTGGGCGTGCAGCCATTCCTGAACTTGCTGGGGCAAAACGGCCCACTGAGCGGCGTCGGAAATCATCGCCCGCACGCGCCGCGCCAAAAAGGTCGAGATCGGGAATTTGCCGCCGACCCAAGCCGGCACTTTGGGTTCGGGGTCTGCGGAGGGGGTGACGAAACAGCTCGTCTCCTCAACGCCTTCAAACCGCAGGACTTGGCCTGCGAACACGAATGTATCGCCAGGCGCCAGCTGGTTGACGTAGTACTCCTCCACTTGCCCGATGCGACGGCCGCCGCGCAGCGGCTTGGCCGCGGCCCGGCCTGCTTGCCCCGAGCGCTTCGGCGCAGGACTGTAAGGAGAGGACGCTTTGGGGCGGACGCTTCCGGGGGCTGACGGGGTCCCCTTTCCTCTGCCGATGAGACGCACCTCCAAATACGCCTCCTCCACGATGACGCCCACATTCATACGGTGGCGTTGGGCGGCGTCAGGGGTGGCGGCGCGCCAGCGGCCGTCTGGATCCTTAGCGATGCGGCGGAAGCGATCGTACGTCTTCAACGCGTACCCGCCTGTGGCGACGAAATCGACGACGCGTTCGAAGGTCTCCCATGTCAGCTCCGCGTAAGGCGCTGCGGCGCGCAATTCGTCAAACAGCGCCAGCGCGTCAAACGGCTCCCCGCAAGCTCTGCCCATCACATGCTGCGCCAGCACGTCCAGGCCGCCGGAGCGCCAGGCTTCCCCGTCCAGGTCCATGGCCGCCACCGCGTCTTGCGCCGCACGGCACTCAAGAACCTCAAACCGATTTGACGGCGCGAGCAGCGCGCGGCTGGTCTCATCGAGCCGGTGGTTCGCCCTCCCGATGCGCTGGATGAGCCGGGAGGAGCCCTTAGGCGCGCCCATCTGAACGACCAAGTCCACGTCGCCCCAGTCGATCCCCAAATCGAGCGTGGAGGTGCACACCACCGCCCTCAATTCGCCCCGCCCCATGGCCCCTTCGACCTTGCGGCGCTGCTCGACTGAGAGCGAGCCATGGTGCAGCGCGATGGGCAGCGCCTCCTCATTCACCGACCACAGGCCTTGAAAGGTGAGTTCCGCTTGGCTGCGGGTGTTGACGAACACGAGCGCCGTGCGCGCGCGCTTGATGGCGCCGTAAACTTCTTCAAAGGCGTGCCGCCCGGTATGGCCGGCCCAGGGTACGCGCTCCTTCGACACCAACACCTCGACCGCCGGCGCCGCGCCGGCCCGGCCGCGGACGATGCGCGCGGCGCGCGCGGGACCGTCGGGAGGCTGAACGGCGAGCCAGCGGGCGAGCGCTTCGGGGTCCTGGACCGTGGCGGACAGACCGATCCGACGGTGCCCCGGCGCCCAACGGGCGAGCGCAGCAAGACCCAGGGCCAGCAAGTCTCCTCGCTTAGTCGGCGCGATGGCGTGCGCCTCATCGATGATGACGTAACGGAGGTCTTCGAAATATCGGCCGGCGTGCTCTGAGGCGATGAACAGCGCGAGCTGCTCGGGCGTGGTGAGCAGAATGTCGGGCGGTTTGGCGCGCTGACGCTGGCGTTTAGAGGCCGGCGTGTCCCCGGTGCGGGTCTCCGCGCGCACCGGCAACGCCATTTCGGCGACCGGGGTCTGCAGATTGCGGGCGACGTCGGTCGCCAGCGCCTTCAAAGGAGAAAGATAAAGCGTATGCAGGCGATGCGGACGCGGCCCGTCATGTTGGGCGATCGCCGCAGCGAGGTCGATGAGGCTCGGCAGAAAGCCGGCCAACGTCTTGCCCCCGCCGGTTGGCGCGATGACCAAGGCGTCCTCGCCCGCGCGAACACTCTCGATTGCGGCGAGCTGGTGTTCGCGCGGCGTCCATCCGCGCGATGCAAACCAACCCGCGAAGGGGGCGGGCAAGTCGCGACAGGGCGCGGCTGCGGAACGGCGCGAAGACGACATGACCCAGGCTATGTGGCGTGTCTCGCGCCCGATGGAAACTCGCACGCGACCGCCGGCCTCACGCCGACAGAGCGCATCGACTGGCTCTGCCCCTGCCCAACCGGTCCCCGCTGCGACCGCGCACGCTTCCCCAAAACGATCCGCGCCCCTAATGTCCGGTTCCGAACGACGAGTGTTTGTCCCGGAGGGTTACGTCATGCGCAGAACCGCGCTTCTTATCGCCAGCTGTCTCGTCCCTGTCGCTTGCGCGCCGTCTCTGGCGCAGCAGGACGATGCGTTGGCGGGCGGTTCCCCCGCCGCTGCGGCCTTCGCCTATCCTGAAACGCGCGCGGTTGAGCAAACCGACGAGTATTTCGGCGCCGTGGTCGCTGACCCCTATCGTTGGCTCGAAAACGACGTGCGCGAAGACGAAGAGGTCGCCGCCTGGGTCGAAGCGCAAAACGAGGTGACCTTCGGCTATCTCGAGACCCTCCCGCAGCGCGAGCGCATCCGCGGGCGTCTCGAAGAGCTTTGGAACTACGAGCGCTATTCGCTGCCGTTCGAAGAAGGCGGGCGGTATTTCTACCGCTTCAACGACGGCTTGCAGGACCAGTCGGTGCTCTTGGCCCAAACCGATTTGGCCGCCGAGCCGGAGCTTATCATCGATCCCAACGCTTGGTCGGACGACGGCGCGACCGCGCTCGCCGCGGTGTCCCCCAGCCCTGACGGCCGCTACCTCGCCTATTCCGTCCAAGACGGGGGCACCGATTGGCGCATCATCCGCGTGCTGGACTTAGCGACCGGCGAAGAGCTCGAGGATGAAATCCGCTGGGTGAAGTTCAGCGGCGTCAACTGGGCCGCCGACAGCTCGGGGTTTTATTACCAGCGCTTCCCTGAGCCTGAAGAAGGCGCGGAGTTCCAAAGCCTGAACTTCAACGCCGAAGTCCGTTTCCACGCGGTCGGCGAGGCGCAGGGCGAGGACCGGTTGGTCTATTCTCGCCCTGAGGCTCCGGAAGAAGGCTTTGCGGGATTTGAGACCGATGACGGGGCTTACACCGTCATCTACGTGTCGCGCGGCACCGACGACCGTTATGAGATCGCCGTCATCGACCGCAATAGCGACGATCAAACCCCGCGCCTCATCGTGGAGGGTTTCGAGAACGACTACGGCTTCATCGGCAATGACGGCTCGACCTTCTACTTCACCACCAATCGCGACGCGCCCCTCAGCCGCGTCATCGCAATGGACGTCGACAATCCCGAGCCCGAAAACTGGGTCGAACTTATTCCCGAGACGGAAAACAGTCTGACCGACGCCTCCTATGTGGGCGGGCATCTGATCGTCGAATACCTGGTCGACGCCCGCGCGGCGGTTTTCGTGCATGCGATGGACGGCTCGCTCATCCGCGAAGTCGCGCTTCCCGGCGTCGGCTCAGCAGGCGGCTTTGAAGGCGAGGCCGACGATCCTGAGACGTTCTACTCGTTCTCGAGCTTCAACCAGCCCCCGACCATTTATCGCTACGACGTGACGACGGGGGAAAGCACGGTCTTCCGCCAGTCCGAGGTGGACTTCGACCCGGAAGACTACGTCGTTGAACAGCGCTTCTACGAAAGCGCAGACGGCACGCGCGTGCCGATGTTCATCGCCTATCGCCGCGGCTCCACCCAGCTGGACGGAACCACGCCGACGCTGCTCTACGGCTATGGCGGGTTCAACATTTCGCTCAACCCAAGCTTCTCCGTGGCGAACCTGGCTTGGATGGAAATGGGCGGGGTCTACGCACTGGCGAATATTCGCGGCGGCGGAGAATACGGCGCGGAATGGCACGACGGGGGCCGGCTGTTCAACAAACAAAACGTCTTCGACGATTTCATCGCCGCGGGCGAATATCTCGTCGCCGAAGGCTTCACCTCGCCTGAGCACCTCGCCATTCGCGGCGGCTCGAATGGCGGCCTTCTGGTCGGCGCCGTCGCCAACCAACGTCCCGACTTGTTCGCCGCGGCGCTTCCGGCGGTGGGCGTGATGGACATGCTTCGCTTCACGCAATTCACCGCGGGCCGGTATTGGACCGACGACTACGGCGATCCCAACGGCAGCGTGGAAGAGTTCGAAAACCTCTTCGCATACTCGCCGTATCACAATATCGAGGACGGCGTTGACTACCCTGCGACCCTCGTCACCACCGCGGACACCGACGATCGCGTGGTCCCCGGCCACAGCTTCAAGTACATCGCCCGGCTGCAAGCCGCTCACGCCGGCGCGGACCCTGTTCTGATCCGGGTCGAAACGCGTGCGGGCCACGGCGCGGGCACGCCCACCAGCAAGGCCATCGAGCAGTTCGCCGACCTGTGGGCGTTTATCGCTGAGCACACCGGCCTTGTGCTCGAGGACGACTACGGCGCGTCTGAGTAAACGCGCTTGAGCGATGCGCCCGTCCCCGCCGCGGGACGGGCGCATTTCAGTCGCATTGGTCTGGCGTAATAGGTCACGTTCAGCTGATCGGCCGATTTCTCGGCGCCTCGACCGAAGGCTTTTCTTATGCTCGCCACCCTGTCCCGCGCGTTCGCCGCATCCCTTTTGTCCGCCTCGGTTCTCGCCGGTCCTGCCTTCGCTCAGAAAGGTCCCGGCACGAGCGGAGAGTGGACAGATCCCGGCCCCGGCGGCCAATTGACCCCCGATCTGGTGGTTCGGGCGGTGGCGGAAGGCCTGCAGACGTATCATGAGGACTTCTCAACGCCGAGCATCGTCTGGCCGGCGCGTTACGGGCAATCCTCGCCCTGCGGCCCCCTGCCCTCAAGCGCCTACTGCCCGATGAACCACACCGTCTATATCGCGCAGGAAGACGCCCAGCTCGCCTACCGATGGGGTGATGCGGCGCTCGCTTACGTCGTGGCGCATGAATACGCCCACGCCATGCAGCGGGCCTACAGCATTTACAACGCCGACACCCCGTCAAACGAGCTCGAGGCGGATTGTTTGGCCGGCTACTACTTGGCCGCTATTCCGAACGTCACGTTCGATGAAAGCGATATCTATGAAATTCGGAACATGGCCGAAGCCATCGGCGATTACGACTTTATGCATCCCAACCATCACGGCACGCCTCAGCAGCGCATCAACGCCGTGATCTCCGGCATCCGCGACTTCATCGGCGGCGCGCCGTATGAAAGCTGTCTGTACGCCTATTAGGAGCAAGTGGGACTGACGGCAGGCGATCCAGCCCCCGCCTAGCCGGGTTCTTCAGGCTCAGCTCTGAGGACCCGCCTGCCGCGAGGACCACCAGACCCAGAAGCTCAACACGATCGCTGATCCCGAAACGATGGTCATCAGCGTGCCGGGGAAAAAGTGCACGAAACCGGGTAAATCCACGAACACGAAGTAGCCGACATCGAACAGACCGCCGACCATGGCGGTGACCCAGATCGCGGTAACGTTCGCTCGCCAAACGAACACGGCGCCGATGACGGTCAAGAGCCCCGCCCAGGCCAGGTTCCAGCCATGCTGGTTCAAAACGCCGGCGACGGCGGGGTGGTAATCATGCTCGAGCAGCGCGGGGTCGATGGCGTCGGCGATCGCCTGAAACCCGCCGGTCGCGTCAGCTAAGAGGACAATGGAACCGGCCAACATGTGAACGAGCCCCCAAATCACCCATAGGATGGCGGAGATCTTCAAGGCGATGCTTTGGGTCTGGGTCATGCTGTGGAGTCCACACAGTGTATTGCGCGCTGCGATCACGCGGTTGAGGTCGCGCGGCATCTTCGGCCGAGTTATTTGACAAAGTCAACCAATTGGAGCCGCAGCTGAGCGACAGCCTCACTCTCGCCCTGCATATCGACCGGCTGATGCGCCGCATTCACGTCGACCTGCACCCCAAAGCGGTAAAGGCGGACGACGCGAAAGTCGGTCCGCTCGGCGGTATGGTCCTGATGACGATCGAAGAGAACGCGCCGATTTCTCTTCAAGAACTGGGGAAGGCGCTCGCGCGGGACAAAGGACAAATGACGCGCGTGGTCCAAATGCTCGAAAGCAAGGGGCTTCTGGTGCGGACGGCCTGCCCCGAGGACCGTCGCGTTTGGCTGATACGGCTCACCGACACCGGCCAAGCGCTTGTGGCGGCGTTCCGGTCTGCGCTGGCGGAGGTGGTGGAGGAGATGCTGCTCTGTGTCAGTCAGGAAGAGCGCACGCAGCTTCTCAACACACTGAAGAAACTGCTCGCCAGCCCAGCTGAAACCGGGCCGGGTCCAGACGCCGACGCTTAAACCCGGCCAAGCCGCTCCCGCTGCTTAGTTTTCGCGGAGGCATTGGTCGTCGGGAACCACCCGTCCGCCATCGCGTCGACATCTGCGTCTGGTGGTCAAGTAGTCGCGATCGCCTCGGGTGCAGCAGACGCGGTTCTCCACGTCGACACCGCCAGGGACGCACCGGTTCTGCGCGATCACGCGGCCGCCAACGCTCAGGCAGTCCTGCGGGTCGTCGACCAAGTCCCTGGCGTTCCCGCGCAGGCAGCACACTTCCTCTCCAGCGACGGGAATTTCGGACATGATGGAGCATACTCGACGGCCGAACTGGTCGACCCCGGTTTCGTTGAAGCCCTCCCGGCAAACGCATTCATTGAGGGCGAAATCCGGCTGCGTTCCGCTGCCGCACGACCACACGCAGCGATCGCCATTGACGACGCGGTAGGGCCCTTGGCAATCCGCGTCCTGGTCGCCGGGCTCGGCTTGAGCGAGCCGGACCGCCGAAAGCCTGTCCTCCGGAAAGCCCAAATCCTCCAGGCTCGGATAGTCGCCCGGACCCAGAGTGATGCTTGGGCGGCTCGGCGTCACGCCGTAGCCCGCATTGCGGAACAACTCCCATATGCCGGAGACCACGCGAACCGCTTCGGCGTCATTGTCAAAGCCGATCGCATCGAGATCCGGCGTGTTCTCGGTCAAACGCACCGACCGTCCGCCGAAGCCCTCGAAGTCGTAAAGGATGATCTCCCCGCCGCCTTGCGCCGGCGGGCTGGGCGGCGGCGGTTCAGGCGCCGCGCCCTCAAGGCGCCGCACCGACGACAGCCGATCATTGGGGAAGCCGATATCGTCGAGGCTTCGATAGTCGCCCGGCTGCAAGACCATGCTGGGGCGGCTGGACGTCACGCCGAAATCGTCGTTTCGATAGATCTCCCAAACCCCGGAGATGACCCGTATCGACTCCGCGTCGTTGTCGAAATCGAAGTCGTCCAAATCCCTAGCGCTTTCGGTGAGCCGGACCGAACCGCCCTGAAAATCCTCGAAATCGTAGAGAATGATCTCCTGCGCAGCGACCGGCGCCCCGTGCAACGCCGCACTCGCGCCGATCGCGGCGACGAGCCGCCAGAGCTGTTTCAACATTCAACGCCCCCCAAGTTTCTGCGTAGCGGCGACGTGCGGATAAGGCGGCGCTCCGGTCAGAGATCGGCTACTCGCCGTAAACGATGTCGATGGGCGACAGGTCGATAGTCCCTGAACGCACGGCCGCCGCAGCGGCTTGCACCGGACGCGCGCCGTCAAAGAACATGTCGAGTTCTGCTTCCCGGCGGCGCACGAGCCCTGGCAGTTCTTGGCCCGCCGCGAAGCGCCAGCGCGGCCACTCAAGGCTCACGCCGACCAAATCGCCGACATTGAGCTTCGCCAACAACGTGGAATTGCGGAAGTTCGTGTCGCCAATATTGTAGATGAAGCTCGATAGCGCATCGAACTGGTGCTGCAGGGTGGCGTATTCGACGGAACCCTTGATAGTCGTCTCCACCCCGACAAGGTGGCCCCGCATAAGCTCGAACCCACGCTCGCGGGTGATTTCGCCCTTAAATTCTTCAGGGATGGAATCATCGCAGGGGCTGCGCTGGATGAGATGGCCGAAACCGATGGTGCAATAGCCGACCGGGTCGTTATAGGCGCGGGGGACCCAGCCTTCGAACTCGGCGATAAGGTCGAGCCCGCTTTGGCTCGTAATCCGGTCGGTGGAGCCGATGTCCCGCGGTTCTTCCCGCGTGGCGCAGCCCGCGGCGAAGGCCGTGGCCAAAGGCGCGCCAGCCAAGACCACGCGGCGCGACAGCCCTCGTGCGGCGCGGCGATCTCGCCGCGTATCATCGCGATGTGTCATAATGCTTCCCCTGTCAAACGGCGTCCCGCCTGACCACAGCATCGCGCTTGGGCGGGAATAGGGCAATCGTCACCCCGCCCCTCTTTGGCGCATTAACCGAAAAACTGAGGGGTCGGCGTCTCTGGTCGCAGACGGGGCAAGGCATGGTGCGCCCGAGGACTGGCGCGGTGAAAGCGCGCATGGTTCCGCCCCTTGGGGCCGCTTCACTGCAGAGTGTGAAAGCGAACAAATTTGCAAGCCTGGTTCGCCAGGCTCGCGCACCACGCCTCCCTTGAGGCGTAAACCCCGGCTGTTCGTCCCTTTTTGTGATCGGCGAATGGTCACTCTCCGCGTCGCGCCCAAGCGAGCCGGCAAGACTGAGCTCGGCCCCCAGCCGCCCGGCTTGAACGGCCGGTCCAAACGCTCAACTCTCCGGTCCATGCGCACGCCTGACGAGCTCCTTCATCCCACCCCGGCGGGGCTCTATTGCCCGCCCGGCGACTTTTACGTCGACCCCGTCCGCGCGGTGGACCGAGCGGTCATCACCCACGGCCACGCCGACCATGCCCGCGCCGGGCATGCGGCCGTGCTCGCCACCCCGGAAACCCTCGCCATTATGGCGGCGCGTTACGGCGAGACTTTCTGCCGGAGCCGACAGCCCTTGGCGCTTGGCGAGACGGTCAGCCTCGACGGCGTGTCGGTCAGCTTTGTGTCGGCCGGCCATGTGCTGGGTTCGGCCCAAGCCGTTGTCAGCCATAAAGGGCTCACCATCGCGGTGTCGGGCGACTATAAGCGTCGACCCGACCCGACCTGCGCCCCGTTCGAGGTCCCGCGCTGCCATGTCTATGTGAGCGAGGCCACCTTCGCTCTGCCGGTCTTTCGCCATCCTGAGCCGGACGCGGAAATCGACAAGCTTATGAAATCGCTCGCTCGCAATCCCGACCGCGCGCATCTGGTGGGCGCTTACTCGCTCGGCAAAGCCCAGCGGGTCATCAAGCTTCTGCGCGAGGCGGGCTATGGGGAGACCATCTATATCCACGGCGCGGCGGCGAAGCTCTGCGCGCTTTACGAGACCCTTGGCGTGGCTTTGGGGCCCCTCGCCTCCGCCACCGTGGAGCGGGGCAAGAAGGGGGACTTCGCCGGCGCGGTCGTGGTGGCGCCGCCGTCTTCGTTCGCCGACGCCTGGGCGCGGCGCTTCCCCGATCCCATCGCGTGCTTCGCCTCGGGCTGGATGCGGGTGCGCCAGCGCGCCAAGCAGCGGGGCGTCGAGCTGCCGCTGGTCATTTCCGACCACGCCGATTGGGACGAGTTGACCCAGACGGTCCAGGACATCCGCCCCGAGGAGCTCTGGGTCACCCACGGCCGCGAAGACGCGCTTGTCCGCTGGGCCGAACTCAACGGCCTCGCCGCCCGGCCGCTGTCGCTGGTCGGCTATGAGGATGAGGGGGACTGACCGCGCCCCGCGCCCCAAGCGCGCTAGACGCCGAGGAACGGGGCGCGGCGCTCAGCCTATGGCATATGCGCGGCGAGGAACGCTTCGGCCTCGCGCAGAAGTTGGAGACGGCTGGCGGATTCGGCGAGATAGTGATCGTCGCCGAGCATGGTGACAAAGCGCACTGATCCGCCGGTCTCACTCAGCGCGCGCTCCATCATCACCGACTGTTCGTAAGGAGCGGTGGTGTCGTTCTCACTGTGCAACAAGAGCACGGGCGAACGAATTTCGCCTGCGTTTCGCGCCGGTGAGAACTCTTCGGTCCGGCCTTCGAACCTGTCGCTCATCATACGCTCATACACGTCAATGAAGATCGAGCGGCTCCCCGCTTGTGCGCGGACATCGGCAATAAGCGTCGGCAAATCGGTAACTGGATTGACAGCGATTGCCACGTCGGCGAATTCCGGCGCCCGGCGCGCGACCATGAGCGCAGCGTAGCCGCCATAACTGGCGCCAATCACCCCGACGCGCTCGGCGTCCACGCCGCCTTGGGCGATCAGCGCGCGCACGCCGTCAATCATATCGTCGATCATCACCCCGCCGAACTCGCCGTCGCCAGCGCGTTCGAACGCCGCCCCATAGCCGGTGGAGCCGCGGAAGTTCGGCTGAAGAACGACATAGCCTCGACTGGCGAAGAACTGAGCGAGCCAATCAAACTGCAGGTAATCGCGCGCCCACGGACCGCCATGCGGCATGAGCAGCACGGGCGGGGTCGCGCCAGCATTGGAGGCGGCGGGCGGGCGAGTGACGAACGCCTCGATTTGCATCCCGTCGCGCGCCGCATAGCGGAGGCTCTCGACGGGCGCGATCCAAGCGTCGGGGATCGCGGGCCGCGCCGCGCCGAGTTGCTCTAAGGAGAGCACATCGGCGCGGAACAAATACCAATCCGTCGGCGCGCCAGGCGCCTCGACGGCGACCGCCAGGACATTTCGCGACCGATCCCAACTGGGTATCGATACCGAGGCTCCGGGGAACAGCGCTTGAATCTCCGCGCGCCAACCCTCCATCTCCTCGTCAAAGAAACGCTGCTCGCACCCTGAACCGCAGCGTCGGTAGCCGACATATGTGTTTGTGTAAGGATCGCTGAAACCCCCGCTGGAGTCATAACCAGGAACTTCCGCTCCGAGCGCCGTGAGCTGACCGTTTGACATATCCATCGAGGACAAGCGGAAAAAGTCGTCCGACCCGATATTGGCCCTGACCAACAACGCGTCTCCGCCGGGCAGCAGCCCATACACGCCAAGCGGCAGCAGGTCCGATACGTTGTCTCGCCGGAACAGCGAACGCCAATTGCGTCCCTCTCGCGCAAAGATCTCATAGGAGCGGTTCGGCTCATACTCCACCCGGGCGGCGACCTCGCCATCTGCGCTGAAAATCAGCGTGCCTTCACCGGCGCCCGGCGCGTTCACGCGACGGCCAGCGCCCGTGTCGAGATTGACCCGGTAGATATTGCTGCGGCGAATGGTGACCGTGGCCCTTTGCCCCGTGACATTGCCGCTCAGATCCGAAGCGCCGGCGCGCATCAGGATATGGTCGGGGTCATCGGGGAGGATCGACACGACGGCGGATACATCCGTGAAATTCGCAACCGCCCGTTCGGTCCGAAGCAGAATGTTTGTCGCGCCGGTATCCAAATTCACGGAGGCGAGGCGAAGGAATGTCACCGGCTCTACACCCTGAGCCACACGGACATCCTGGGTCGTACGAAGTGTCAGCAGTATATGACGGTCGCTGCCCCACCTCAGACCCGTTACAAAAACTCCGGCGGGCGGATTGATGAGCTGAGGCGGCGCGCCAAGATCGGCGGTTTGATGAATGTAGACGCCTTGGCCGCCCGACGCTGTGGGCCGCAACAGCGCAACCCGCGTTCCATCAACCGACACCGACACCCCGCCGATGTCCTCAAGCCCGCCATAAGCTTCGATCGGCGGCGGATTGGCCCAGGCGGCGGAGGCCATGGTTAACCCGGCCGCCACGGCGACCCCCAATCTTCGCAATGCGTGCATCTTCGTCCCCCTACCCCGGCTGCAATCTCTAGGCGAGATCGTGCGACGACGGGCCGCCGCGCTCAAGCCTTTCGTTGCGCCGTTCAAACGATTTGTCGAGAGCCGCTTGACGAGATCGGCCTGCGTGGCTGGTCGGCTTAAGATGAGAGGCATTGGGCGGCTGGAGCGGGTAGCGGGAATCGAACCCGCATCTAGAGCTTGGGAAGCTCGCATTCTACCATTGAACTATACCCGCTTTGGGGCCCGGCCGGCGCAGCGCCGGCGCCGGATCTCCAAGCGAAATCCCACCATATCCTCGGCGAGGACTGGGTGAAAGCCCAATCAGGGTTGGCTCGCTAAGGCTCCGTGGAAACCCGCAACGCCCCATCCTCCAGCGGGCGGGCGAGGGCGAGCACTTGGGCGTCCTCGCCGTCCAGCCAGATGTCGCATTCTTCGGGCGTGCGCAGGACGACCGGCATCGCCTTTTCGTGGATGGGAGCGACCTCGGCGTTGGGCTCGGTGGTGAGGAAGGCGAACAGCCGCCACTCGCCTTCCCGCCTTTCGCGGCGAGCCTTGCCCGCCACCGCCGTCAACCGCTCCCCCGCCCAAGGACGCCAAATGCCGGCGAAGGCGGCGAGCTGGGGCGTCTCGCCCAGAGTGAACCAATGGGGCTTGCGATCCCGGTCGTTTTCGGAAAAAGCGGTCATGGGCACGAGGCATCGATAGGGCTTTTTCAGCCAGGCGCGCCAAAACGGGCTTGTGAGATTGCGCACATTGGTGACCGGGGCCCTGCCCTTGGGCGGCGGCGGAAAACCCCAGCGCATGAGCGAGGCGGCGCGGGCGCCGGCCTCGTCTCGGCTCACCACGGGGGCGTCGCGGTCGGGATAGATCTTGGGCAGGTCGAGCGGCAGCTCAGGGGCGATATCGGCGCGGAACAACCGAACCATCGCCTCCCGATTTGTGGTCATATTGTAGAGATTGCACATCCAAGCCCGCTTCACTCCGCTGCGTCGACTTCGCAGTCGTCGAAGATCGCTTCGATGGGGCGCTCAAACAAGCGCGCGATTTTGAACGCGAGCGGCAAGCTGGGGTCATAGCGCCCGGTCTCGATGGCGTTGATGGTCTGGCGTGAAACGCCGAGCAGCTCGGCGAGCCTGGCCTGGCTGAGATCCCGCTCCGCGCGCAGCACCTTGAGCGTGTTTTTCACCGCCCTCTCCACCCCAGAAAGAGCCGCGCCACGCCGTACAGCCCGAGAAACATAGGCAGCACCATCACAAGCGGGTAGTCCGGCGCGCCGGCGAACTCCTCCAAAAAGCCATAACCAACGGTGAAGAAGCCGGTGAAGCCCCAGCCATAAAGCATGGCTTCAGTGTGGCGCGCGCGGATGTACTCGTCGGTCTCCCGCAACCATCGGCCAAGAACAAGAATGACCGCGCCGATGGGAAGAGCCGGCGCCATCGCGGCGAGGTAAAGCCAAGGCCCCGAGAGCGAGAACCCATGGATCACCGCAGGGGCGCCGAAGCATAGCCCAGTATACAAGATCATTGCCGGCCAAAACCAACGGTGGTAGCGCCGGTCGGCGCGTTTGGGGCTCATTGGATCGCTCATGACCGCCTCACGCTTGCTCACGCCGGAAGGGACCGGTCAAGCCCCGCCAAATACGCCGACGCGCCTCGAATATCGACACGCCCAGGACGAACGCCCCCGCCCAAATGACGGCTTCGGTGGCGAGCAAGGCGCCGGTGAACGCGCCGATCTTGATGGCTTGGGACAGCCCAAGCACCATCACCGCGCCGAACCCCAACCAGCCCGCCACACACACGATGAGAGCGACGGCGAGCACAATCCATTTGAGTTTCATAACCAAACCTCCTGTCAAGGAACCTTGACGCAAGATGCCGACAGGCGAAGAACCTGTCAAGTTTACTTTCCAAGTTGTGTGGGACGCATGACACCCAGGGCGTTCTGACGCAGCGCACACGTCATGGTGATGCCTGTTCAGCGCTGCGGACGCGCTAGCCTGGCGCTCCGCCCATTTCCGGAGAAAGCCGTGCCCGACGACTTCGCAACGTCCGCTTCGCCCGCGCGCGCCAAGTTCCGCGACCCAGAGCGCACCGCCGAGGGGGCCCCGCGTGCGAAAGTCGCGCTCAAGCGGTTGGAGACGCTTTGGGTGAATACGGGCTCGCTATGCAACCTCGCTTGTCCCTCCTGCTACATCGAAAGCAGCCCCACAAACGACCGCTTGAGCTACTTCGGGCCTGAAGACCTCGCCCCCTATTTGGACGAGATTGACGCGGCCGGAGCGGGGCCGATTGAAATCGGCTTCACTGGCGGGGAACCGTTTTTGAACCCGCATATGAGCGTTTTGGCGGAAGCCGCGCTCGCTCGCGGCCATCGGGTTTTAATCCTCACAAACGCCATGCGGCCGATGCAGCGTCCAGGCGTGACCGCCGCCCTGACGGCGCTTAAGGCGCAATATGGGGCGAGGCTGGCTTTGCGCGTGAGCTTGGACAGCCATGAGCCCGGACCGCATGACGCCGAGCGCGGCGCAGGTTCGTTCGAGGCCGCGCTGGAAGGACTTGGTTGGCTGGCGCGTCACGGCTTTGCGGTTTCCGTCGCAGGGCGCAGCGCGTTTTCTGGCGGCGAGGCGGAGGCCCGCACCGGCTTCGCGGCGCTGTTCGCCGCAGCGGGGCTGCCGCTGGATGCGTCCGACCCTAATGACCTCGTGGTGTTTCCCGAGATGGACCTGGCCGCGGAAACCCCCGAAATCAGCGTAGATTGCTGGTCGATCTTGGAAAAAGATCCCGGCTCGGTGATGTGCGCTCACGCCCGGATGGTTCAAAAGCGCAAGGGCGCTGAGGCGCCGGTGGTCGTACCCTGTACGCTCTTGCCCTATGATGAAACCTTTGAGCTGGG
Organism: uncultured Caulobacterales bacterium; assembly: GCA_964483375.1. Classification (GTDB taxonomy): domain Bacteria; phylum Pseudomonadota; class Alphaproteobacteria; order Caulobacterales; family Maricaulaceae; genus JAUIEH01. The sequence continues at coordinate 110,491 of CAZABJ010000001.1, read as the reverse complement.
GCGGACCCTCGCCGAGGCCGCCGGCCCCGTCGCGCTCAATCACCCCTTCTGCGCCCAATTCTGCGTGCTTGGCGGCGCCAGCTGCTCAGGCTGAGACGCGGTCCGGGATCGCCGACCAGGGTCGGAAGTGCTTAGAGAGTTTCAGCCCTTGAGCTTGGTAATGCGACCCCGTCGCGCCGTACAAGCGGGCGGGGTCGGCGGCCATGGGCTCATAAACCAGACGGGCGGCGGCTTGGCCGTGTTCGAGAATGAACGGCACGTCTCGGCCGCGGACCTCTAGGACGGCGCGTCCGCCGGCTCCGCCCGCGTCCTCAACCCCGAATCCCGGATCGAAAAAGCCGGCGTAGTGGGCGCGAAACTCGCCGATTTCCGGCGCGATCGGCGCCATCTCAGCGGCCTCGTGGGAAGGAATCACCACTTCCTCCGCTGAAGCGAGAATGTAGAACTCGCCAGGATCCAACACCAAGGCGCGGTCGCGCACATAGAGCGGCTCCCAATAGTCACGCGGGTCGTGCTCGCCGACCCGGTCCAAATCGATAACGCCGGCATGGCGTTTGGCCCGGTAACCGGCGAGCCCGCCGTCGCGGCCCGAAAGATCCACGCTCAGCGTAATCGCGCGCGTCGCTTTCGTAGGCGGATCTCGGCGCAGGCGCAGCTGTGCGAGACGGGCGCCGGGACGAACGAGGATCGAAAACGTCCGTGGACTGATTTCGAGATAAAGCGGCCCCCTATAGCCAACGGGCGCGACATCGAACGCCTCGGCCCGATCAGCGATCACGCGGGTGAAGACGTCCACCCGGCCGGTTGAGCTTTTCGGGTTCGCCCGGCCTTCAATCTCCGGGGATAGAGCAAGGCTCTCCATCAAAGGCGCAAGATAGACGCAGCCCGTCTCCAACACCGCCCCGCCGGAGAGGTCGATGCGATGCATCACCAGGCGCGGGTCCTCCAAGCGCTCGGCCACGGTTTTCGCAGGGCCCGGCAGGAAACTCGCCCGCAGCCGGAATGCTTCACGACCCAACCGCAAATCAAGGCTCGCCGGCTGCACCTGATCGGCGTCGAACGGCGCGTCCACCCGCAGCCCGCCCTGGTCGGCGAGCGCGCGAATCTCGGTGTCGCTCAATATGCCCGGCGCGCTCATCGCCAGCCTCCTATTCGCCGGCCGAGGAGGCCGCGTTTCGCCGGTCATGTCCAGCCACCCAGTCGTCAATCGCCTCGCCGCGCAGCGCCAGCTTGCTCATGGCGGATGATTTGCGGATAACGCGGCGCGAAACCGTAAGGCGCAACGGCGATGTATGAATGCGAGACACAGGGCGTGGTGGTGCAGGCTGAGCCCACCTATTGCACGGAGCGATCGCGTCCGCGCGACAGGCGGTTCGTGTGGACCTACGCCATCACGATCGAAAACCGCAGCGAACAAACGGTGCAGTTATTGACGCGGCGCTGGCGCATCACAGACGCCGCCGGCCTGGTGCAGACGGTGAGCGGCCCCGGGGTGGTCGGCGTTCAACCCGTGCTGCGTCCCGGGGAGAGCTTCGCCTATGAGAGCGCCGCCCCGCTCGCCACCCCGTCCGGGGTGATGGCGGGCTCTTACGAAATGAAAACCGGTTCAGGCGAGATATGGGAGGTCGCCATCCCCGCCTTCTCGCTTGATAGCCCCCATGAGCCCGCCCGGACGCGCCCCAACTGACCCCCCTGTTCGGCGAATGCGCGCCATGAGCCGGCGCAACGGGCTTGCCCCATGAGCGAGTACCGGCCTGTCGTTCTGGTCACCGGGTTCCTGCTGATCGGGCTCGCCGGCGCGATGCTTCCGCCAATGGTTCTCGACATCCTCGACGATGAGCCGGAATGGCGCGCCTTTGCGTGGTCGGCCCTGATCTGCGCGGTGGCCGGGACCGCCATGGCGCTCGCCGCGCGCGGTCGGGTGGAGATGCTGACGGTGCGCGGCGCGTTCGTTCTGACGGTCGCCTCTTGGCTCGCGCTCGCCGCCTTCGCCGCCCTTCCCTTTCTGTTGTCGGGCGACTTCGGCCTTGAGGACTCGTTCTTCGAAGCGATGTCCGGCCTGACCACGACCGGCGCGACCATGATGACCGGCCTCGATTTCGAAGACGAAGGGATTTTGTTGTGGCGCGCCATCCTGCAATGGATCGGCGGGGTCGGCATCGTGGTGACCGCAATTGCGCTATTGCCGCTGTTGCGGATCGGCGGGATGCAGCTGTTTCGGCTGGAATCTTCGGACCAGTCGGAGAAGGTCGTCCCCCGCGCCCCTCAGCTCGCCGCCATGATCGGCGGGGTTTATCTCGGTCTCACGCTAGCCTGTGCTGCGATCTACGCCTTGCTGGGCATGTCCGCTTTCGATTCCATCGCCCATGCGATGACTACGGTCGCGACAGGCGGGTTCTCCACCTCCGACGCCTCAATGGGCGCGTTTACAGGCTATGGCGCCGACATCGCGGCGATTTTTTTCATGATCGCCGGCGCGTCGCCCTTTGCGGCCTATGTGCTTGCGCTGCGCGGGGAATGGCGCGGCGCGCTGGGCGACCCGCAGCTGCGCGGCTTTCTCATCGTCGTCGCGATCCTCATCGGCGTGATGACGCTCTATTTGATGAGCCACGGGGTGCTTGTCGCCGCCGCGCCGTCGGTCGCAGCGCCAGGGGAGCCGCTCGCCTGCCCGCCCGGCGCATCGGTCTCCGTCTCGTCTGCCGGAGAGCTGCGATGCGAACGCGATCTAGAGACGGGTGCGCTCTTCCGGCTGGCGGCTTTCAACGTGGTGTCCATCTTGACCGGCACCGGATACGCCACCGCGGACTTCGCCGGTCGCGACATGCTTTGGGGACCGTTCGCCTTCGCGTTCTTCTTCACCATCATGTTCGTCGGCGGCTGTGCGGGCTCGACCGCCTGCGGAATCAAGATTTTCCGCTTTCAAGTGCTGCTCATCGCTTTGCGGGGCTATCTCTCAAGCATGACCCGCCCGCACAGCGTCGCGCCCTTGCGCTATGCCGGACGAGAGCTGCCCGCCCAGACAATCTATTCCGTGCTCAACTTCATCTTCTTGTTCATTCTCAGTTTCGCAGCCCTCGCCATGGCGATGGCTGCGTTCGGGCTCGACACGGTCACCGCCCTTTCCGCCGCCGCCACGGCGATTTGCAATGTCGGACCTGGTCTTGGCCCGGTTGTCGGCCCGGCGGGGAACTTCGCCAATCTGCCCGACGCCGCCAAGCTCGTGCTCGCCTTCGGCATGCTGGTGGGACGGCTTGAGGCCCTCACCGTGCTCGTCCTGTTCGCACCGCGCTTTTGGCGCTCCTGAGCGGACG
>CAZABJ010000001.1:93684-107080 GCA_964483375.1 uncultured Caulobacterales bacterium | reverse complement strand
ATGCAAAGTGTCCTTGTCACTTCGCACGACCTATGCAAAGCTTACTTTGCATTCTAGGTGCCACGCCGCCTCGTCGGCCTCGCCGCAACGCGCGTGAGGCCCTGGCGCAGGCGTCGAATTGGAGAAGGTCCCATGCCCCAGCCGTTACGCTCAGTTGACCGGCCGAGCTTTTGGATTGGCGCGCTGTCGCTCGCCGCGCCGGCCCTGTTCATCGCCTCGACCCCCTGGCTCAAAGACCAGCCTGACGGCGTCGTCTATCTCGTCGCCGGCGCTGCGGCGACGACGACGGTCATCGGCGCATTTTTGCTGGCCATTCTGAAAGACAAACAGCTCGACGAGTGGCATCGCAGCGCCGCCCGGTTTTCGGGCCATTGGGGCTGGCTGGCGGGGGCGGGGCTCGTCGCCCTCTTGCTCGCATTGCCGCCTATACACAACGGGATTGTCGCTTTCGCCGCCTCGGTGAGCGATGGCGCGACGCCGGACAAAAAGGCGGTGTTGCTGGTCTTTATGCTGGGTTTCGTGACCGTCGTTTTCGCCCAGGCGGCATGCACCATGTTGCTCAGCGTGATCTGGCGCTTCTGGATGTCGCGCAAGGCCGTGTAGGCCGCCATGAAGAACCGAATCAAAGCGCTGCGCGCGCAGTTTGGTTGGAGCCAAGCGGAATTGGCGGCGCGAGTGGGCGTATCGCGCAACTCGGTCAACGCGATTGAGAATGGTCGCTTTGACCCCTCGCTGCCGCTGGCTTTCGATATCGCCGAAACGTTCGATTTGACGATCGAGGAGATTTTCGAGCGGGAAAGACCCGAGCACAAGCCTGAGACGAGTGAGCGCTGAGCCTCACAGCGCCGAGCGAAACCAAGACGCAACCGTCGGATCGCTCGGCTGAGGCCGGCGAACCCCGGTCGCGCCCCGCAGCGGCTGGCGAGGGTCGCCCATCGCCAGCCGAACCGAACCTGTGGCGCGCCCGGGGCCGTAAGCCTTAAGGCGTTTGCGTGACCGCGACAGTCGTCGCGGGGTTCAGGTCGTCGTTCGGGTCCGTCAGGACGCCGGCGGGGAATGAAACCGACACAGGCTGGTCGGTCGTGCCGAGACAGAGCACGTGGTTGTTGTCCCCATCGCCGAGATCAGCAAGCGCCACCGGCGTCACAACGCGCTCAGAACCGTCGTCCGCACGCACGGTGACGCTATAGAGGTCGCGCTCCGCCTCGCCGGGTTCCTCCCCATTCTCCAACGTCACGCCGCCCGCCCAAACGGCGCGCACGGCCTGAACGACGCCTTCTTCGGGGCAAAGCGTTCCCGTCGTGCGGCGCATTCCCAGGTCTAGATCCACGGCGTCCTCCGACACACTCTCAGCCATGACCAGGGTGGGACCGGGTTCGAGCGGCGTCACCTCAATGCTTGCGCCTTGAAAGTCGAGCGCGCCGTCGAGGGCGTGCAAATGCCCGATGATCTCGACGCGCGCCGGCGGATCTTCGTCGGCGTTCCCGAATTCCCCCACCAACAGCACTGTGCGCAACTCGCCTGCATCGGTCGCAGGGAGCAGAGACGCGCAATGCATGACCCCGGTTTCGCCAGAGCTGGTGGTGACTTGAAAGTCTCCCGCTTGCATCGTGGCGGGATCGATCTCGGTCGAAAAGATCACCGGCATGCCGTCTTTGCCTGACGCGCCTCGGCAAATGCGGTTGGCGACAAAGGGCAAGCCGTTATCGAGCCCGAAAAAGGCCGACAGCAATTCGGCGGACCGCCCGTCAATGTCACGCGGCAAATCAGCGTCTGCCGTGCTGTCCGTCAATGCGCGGCTCGACACATCCGCCATTGAAGCGCATCCGACCGGCGCAATCGCCAGGACCGCGGCCGCGAGCGCCATTCCGAACACATCTTTCCCTGCACGTTTCGTCATTGGTTGGGTCCCCTTCGCCCTGTTTGACCGAGACGTCTTAACATCGCCGCGACGATCACAAACCCAAAGAGCCGCTTGGACTTGCAATATGCGGCCGTTTTTTTCCCATGGCCCCCCCTCCGATGCGCCTTCGACAAGCGAGGCAACAGCGCCCGCCGCACCAGTGTTCCGGCTGGCCGTCACCTACCGTGCGGGCCCGCCAATCTCAGAAAGGTCGAAGCGGAAGTCGGTGTTGCAGTATTCGCAGGTGACGCGCACGCAGCCGTCGGGCTCCACCATGTCCTCGACTTCCGAACGGGGGAAACTCGACAGCACCGACACGATGCGCGCGCGCGAACAACTGCAGCGACGGGTCAAGTCGACGGCGGGGAAAATGCGCACCCCGTCCTCATGAAACAGCCGGAACAACAGAACGCCCGAGGAAATGTCGGGATCGACGAGTTCGCTGTCGTCGATGGTTTCGAACAGAGCCCGGCCGTTGTCCCAATCGTCGGCGGTCTCACCGCGTTCGTCATCCGCGGCGATGCGCTGCAGGATCGCCCCGCCGCCGCGCCATGTGCGCCCGCCATCCAGCGCCTCGACCCGCTCCACCGAAAGGCGGATGCGGGTGGGCACCTGCTCTGAGCGCTCGAAATAGCCCTGGGCGATGTCGGCCAGAGACCGCCCTTCGATCGGCGCTACGCTTTGATAGCGGTCGAAATCCGGCCCTTGGTCGATGGTCATGGCGAGGTCGCCTGACCCTAAGAGAAGCCCGGCGCTGGGTCTGGGCTCGCGCGCCAGCATCTCGGTCAAACGCTCTTCGTCCGCCTTGGCGAAGCCACGAAGACCGCCGTCAGTCTGATAGTCGGCGACCATGAAGAGGATCGGCCCGTCTCCACGCGTTTGCACCACCAAACGCCCGTCGAATTTGAGCGACGCCCCCACCAAAACCGACAAAATCACCGCCTCCCCAAGCACGCGCGCGACGGGGTCGGGATAGTTATGCGCGGTCAGGATTTCGTCGAGCACCGCGCCCAAGCGAACGATGCGGCCGCGCACGGGGCGGCCTTCGAGCTGAAACGCCGCGACGAGATCGTCTCGGCCGCCAAGGAGGTCAAAATCGCCTGTGGAGCCGTCGCCGCTCACGCGGCCTGCTCCGCGGCTGTCGCGCTCAGGGCGGCGTCGAGCACGGAAAGCGCTTCGGTCACATGCGTTTGCTCAATAATGAGCGGCGGCGCCATGCGGAGAACGTTTTCGCCGGCGACCCCCACCAACAGACCTCGGTTGCGGGCATGGTCCCGCACCAGCTTGTTGGGAACCGTGAGCTTCAACCCCAACAACAACCCCTTGCCGCGCACCTCTTCGATCATGCCGGGATGGGCGTCCTTCAAACCCTCAAGGCCTTGACGGAGATGATTGCCGACGTCGCGCACCCGCTCAAGGAAGCCTTCCGACGTCAGCTCCTCCATCACAGCCAAGCCGACCGCCATCGCCAACGCATTGCCGCCGAATGTCGAGCCATGGGTGCCCGGGGTCATGGCCTGAGCCGCCTCGTCGGTGGCGAGGCACGCCCCCATCGGGAACCCCCCGCCCACGCCTTTGGCGACCGCCATGATGTCGGGGGCCGCTTCCGGCGCCCATTCATGGGCGAACAAGCGGCCGGTGCGGCCGGCGCCGGACTGCACCTCGTCATAGATCAACAAGGCGCCGCGCTCGCGCGTCCGTTCGCGCAGCCCGGTCAAACAGGCGTCGGGCAACGCACGGACGCCGCCCTCGCCCTGGACCGGCTCGACAATGACCGCGGCGGTGGTTTCGTCGATGGCGCGGTCAAGCGCCTCATGGTCGCCGAAGTCGAGTTGCTCGAAGCCGGGCATGGACGGGCCGAAGCCCTCAAGATAGTTCGGGTTCGCGGCGGCGTTGATCGCGCCGTAGGTGCGGCCATGGAAGGAGCCGGTGAAGCCGATGATCTTGATCCGCTCCGGCGCCCCCTTGGCGAAGTGATAGCGCCGCGCGGTTTTGAGCGCGCACTCCACGGCCTCTGCGCCGGAATTCGTGAAAAACACGCGGTCGGCGAAGGTGGCGTCGCAATAGGCCTGGGCCAACGCCTCCCCGCCGGGGTTTTTGAACATGTTCGACAAGTGCCAGAGCTTGCCGGCCTGTTCGGTGAGCGCCCCGACCAGTTTGGGGTGGCAATGCCCAAGTGCGTTGACCGCGATGCCGGCGATGAAATCCAAGTAGCGCGTTCCGTCTGCAGCGAACAGAACAGGCCCCTCTCCACGCTCGAAATCGATCCCGGGCGGGGCGTAAGTGTCGAAGAAGTGTCCGGCCATGTTGTGTCTCCTGCGGTCTTACGCCTTCAGCCGCCATCCTGATCGCAGCGCGACGTAGCTCGCGGCGACCAGGGCTGCGGTCACCGCCGCTGTCGCGACCGCTCCGGCTAACGGCGACCCGTCATACGCGCCGATGAAGCCGAAGCGAAAGCCGTCGATCAAGTGGAAGAACGGATTGAAGCGGCTCGCCGCCTCGAGCGGCCCCGGCAGAATGGCGATGGAGTAAAACGTTCCCGACAAAAACGTGAGCGGCGTGATGACGAAATTCGTGACCGCCGCCAGGTGATCGAACTTCTCCGCCCAGAGCCCGGCCAGGAGCCCCACACAGCCCATCATCACCGCCGCGACGGTGGCGAAATACAAAATCGCCCACAGGTTTGCGACGCCGATGGAAGCGAACGGCGCCACCACCGCGATCCCCGCCGCGCCGACCAGAAGCCCCCGGACCGCCGCCCCGCCCACAAAGGCCAGCGTCAGCTCGGCGGCGGACAAGGGCGGCATGAGGAAATCCACCGCATTTCCTTGCAATTTCGAAACGACCAGGGAGGAAGAGGCGTTCGCGAACGCGTTCCCGATAACCGCCATCATCACCAATCCCGGCGCCAAAAACTGCGCGAACGGGACCCCCAGCATGTCCGTGCGGGCGTCGCCCCAAGCCAGGGTCAACACGGCCATGAACAAGACCGTCTGCATGATCGGGGCGAGAATGGTCTGGATAAAGACCTTGAGAAATCGCCGGACCTCCTTCTCGAATAACGTCCAGAGGCCGATCGTGTTGATGGCGCCGTAGGTTCGAACGCGGTCCGCGATCTCGTCGCGCATGGTTTGCGGTCTCCTCCGCGCCGCCAAATCGCGCCGCGCCGGGGCGGCTTAGCACGGGGTCCCCGCCACGGGCCAACGCCCGGGCTGGGTGGTGCGATTCGCCGGATACTAAATCTGGCGCCGAAACGACCCTGTGGATATTAACCTTTCCGTATTTTGTGGCTGACGCGCTTCCGCATACAATCTGTTGGGCGTCACCACGGGGGCTGCCTGCGCGGACACAAAATATGGCGCCGCGTAAAAGATAGGAGATGCGGCATGGCATGGACTGACGATCGCGTCGAAAAGTTGAAGAAGCTCTGGTCGGAAGGCCTTTCGGCCAGCCAGATCGCCAAGGAACTGGGAGGGGTCACCCGGAACGCGGTGATCGGGAAAGTGCATCGACTTGGTCTCTCCGGCCGCGCCACGCCGTCTCGGCCGCAGCGGCGGACGGTCAGCACCGCCTCCCGACCACGCCCGGCGATCCGACCGGCCGAAAAGAGCTTTGTGAAACGGGTGGCGAAACCGCGCGCCGAAGCGCCGCCTGTGGAGGCGCAGCCTCTGCCGAACGGCGATTTCGCGACGGTGCTCACGCTTTCGGACCATGTCTGCAAATGGCCGATCGGCGATCCGGGTGAGAAGGGTTTCCGGTTTTGCGGCCGCAGGCCCAAGCCTGGCCACCCCTATTGTGAAGCCCATGCGGAGCTGGCGTATCAGCCCTCCCGCCGCCGGCGGCGGGAATCCGAAGACGCCAAAGCCGCGCTTGACGCCATCGCCGCGGCCCGCCGCTTGAGTTGGTGAGACCCGCCGGCGTTTGCTGATTGAGCGACGTCGCAGGATGTCAGAACGGCGCGGTCAGGCGACCGCGCCGTTGCTGCTCGGATTATCCGCTAGACGTTCTCTTCAATATCAGCATCCAGCGCATAGCCTGCAGAGCGCACCGTTCGGATCGGGTCGGGCGTGGCCTCACAATTGAGCGCCTTGCGCAAGCGCCCGATATGGACGTCGACCGTGCGGGCCTCGACATAAACGTCCGAGCCCCACACCGCATCCAAGAGCTGTTCGCGGGAAAACACCCGGCCGGGATGCTGCATCATGTAGTCAAGCAGCCGAAATTCCGTGGGCCCGAGATGAATTTCGCGGCCTGAGCGGCGAACCCGATGGGCGACGCGATCCACCACGATGTCGCCGCAGCGGACTTTGTCCTCCGCCAAGCTGGGGCGAATGCGACGGAGCACGGCGCGCATTCGCGCGAACAGCTCGGTCATTGAAAACGGCTTGACCACATAGTCATCCGCCCCGACGTCGAGCCCGCGGATGCGATCGCTCTCATCGCCGCGGGCCGTCAGCATGATGATGGGCAAATTCCGGCTCTCGGGGCGGCTGCGTAACCGTCGGCAGACCTCAAATCCCGACGTGCGCGGCAACATCCAATCGACCAGCATCAAATCCGGCGGCCGCTCGGCGACCATGGTGAGCGCGTCATCCCCATCCCGCGCCACGGAAACCCGGTAGCCTTCTTTTTCCAAATTGTACTGAAGAAGCGTCGCCAACGCCTCCTCGTCTTCGACGATCAGAACATACGCGTCCACCCTAAGGTTCTCCCGCATTCATCCGAGCACGGCGATGCCAAGCCGCCCGTCGATGGCGAAGGGTGTAGCGCCAAATGGCAGTTTTGTGAACGCTGCGTTGCGGCGCAACAAGCCGGCCCTGGACCGCCTTGCGAACGGTCCAGCGTCACGGTTTGACGCCGCGCCGGGCGCGGGCGACAGTTTAGTCTCCTCGCGGCGGCCAAGCGACAACCGGATGATCACCAACGTCGAGGACTATTTCGCTAAGGGATGCGGGCGCTGCGCGCGCTTTGCGACCCCTGACTGCTCAACTCAGCGCTGGCGTGAGGGCCTTGCGGCGCTTCGCCATGTCTGCCGGAGCGTCGAGGGTCTCGATGAAACCGTCCGCTGGGGCTGTCCCTGTTACCGGCACGCCGACCGCAACATCGCCATCATCGGCGCCTTTCGCGATGACTTTCGCCTCAGCTTCTTCGACGCGGCCTTGATGACCGACCCCCAAGGCGTACTCGAAAGACAGGGCCCGAACACGCCGCATCCGGACATGCTCCGCTTCACGGACCCCGACCGCGTCGCCGCCCTGGCGCCGGTCATATGCGCGTATTTGGCGGAGGCGATTGGCTATGCCGCGGCGGGCGAGAGGCCGCCCAAGGGGTCCGTCGACCTGCCACTGCCGGTCGAACTGACTGACGCGCTCACCGACGACCTTGCACTCGCAGCGGCCTTTCATAGCCTCACGCCCGGCCGTCAGCGCAGCTATGTCATCGTGCTCAGCACGGCGAAAACCGCTGCGACCCGGCGGACGCGCATCGCCAAGCTGCGCGATAAAATCCTCGCCGGAAAAGGCGCGACCGAACGATAGCCCGCCCACCGCACGGCTAAACCGGGCGACGCTCATCCCCCGCCGCGCGCGGCAGGTCTTCCAACGCGGCGGTTTCGACCTTCGGGCGGCAGCCGGGCGCCGGCTCGCCGGTGACAAGAAACTGGACCTCTTCGGCGATATTCGTGGCGTAGTCGCCAATGCGCTCCATGTTTTTTGCGATGAACATCAGATGCGCGCCCGGAGCGATTTGGGACGCCCCCTCGCCCATCACCGTCAGCAAATCGCGGAACAGGCTTTCGTGGTGTTGGTCCACCGTCGCATCGCGGCGCCATACGCGCAGCGCGCGCTCCACGTCGTTTTGAACATAAGCGTCGAGCACGTCCTTGAGTTGCTCCAAGACCACCAGGCCCATCGTTTCGATGGCGTGCGTGATCGGCAGGGGCGCAAACGTGCTGAGAACCAATGACCGCTTAGCGATGTTCTTGGCCAAGTCGCCGACCCGTTCGAGATGGGCGGCGATTTTGAGGGATCCGACGGCGACCCTCAGGTCGCGCGCCAGCGGCTGGCGCAGCGCGAGCAGCAACAGCACGCGCTCTTCAATGCGCTTCTCCAAGGCGTCGACCTGGGCGTCACGCTCGATCGCCAGGCGGGCCGCGCCCTCATCCCGCCGCACCACCGCGTGCAAGGCCGAGGCGGTCTGATGTTCGGTCAGACCGCCCATGCGCGCGACGTCCCCAGCCAGCAGTTCCAGCTCTTCGGCGAAGGAGCGTATGACGTGTTGGGTCATGGGCCTGTCCGGCTCCGCCTCAGATCAGCCAAAACGGCCGGTGATGTAGTCGCGCGTGCGGTCGTCTCGCGGATTGGCGAAGACTTCTTCGGTCGGTCCGAACTCCACCAAGTGGCCCAGGTGGAAGAAAGCCGTCCGCTGGGACACGCGGGTCGCCTGCGCCATGGAGTGGGTGACGATGATGATGCAGTAGTTCCGACGAAGCTCGGCGATGAGATCCTCAATGGTGGCGGTCGCGATCGGGTCGAGCGCCGAGCACGGTTCGTCCATCAGGATGATGTCCGGCTGCACCGCGATTGCGCGGGCGATCACCAACCGCTGTTGTTGCCCGCCCGAGAGCCCCGTGCCGGGTTGGTGGAGCCGGTCCTTCACCTCCTCCCACAGACCCGCCCGGCGGAGGCTCGTCTCCACGACTTCGTCCAGCTCCGCGCGTCCGCGCGCGTGACCGTGGATCTTCGGACCATAGGCGATGTTTTCGTAGATCGTCTTGGGGAACGGGTTGGGCTTTTGGAACACCATCCCCACCCGGGCGCGCAACGGCACGGGGTCGATGCTGTGGTGGTTCACGTCCTCGCCGTCGATCAGGATTTCACCGGTGACGCGCGCGCTTTCAATCGTGTCGTTCATCCGATTGATGCAGCGAAGAAACGTCGATTTCCCGCAACCCGAGGGACCGATAAACGCCGTCACCGCGCGGTCGGGGATGTCCACGCTGACGTCGATGATCGCCTGCTTGTCTCCATAGAAGACGTCCACGTGACGGGCCGAGACCTTCGGCGCGCCGACAGGGATGAGCGCGGTCTCGCTTGACGTCGTCGCTGCTTCGCTCATCACCACCTCCGCTCGAACCGGCGCCGGACGTACACGGCAAGAAGGTTCAAAAACACCATAAGGGACAGAAGCACCAAGATCGCCGCCGAGGTGCGTTCGTCAAACGCCCGCTCTGCGGCGTTCGACCAGATAAAAATCTGCACGGGCATCACCACGGAAGCGTCGGTGAAACCGGTGGGCGCGTCGGCCACGAAAGCCACCATGCCGATCATCAACAGCGGCGCGGTTTCCCCCAACGCTTGGGCGAGGCCGATGATGGAGCCGGTCATGACCCCCGGCAAGGCCAAGGGCAACACATGGTGAAACACGGTCTGCACCGGCGACGCCCCTAAGCCCAACGCGCCGGACCGCACCGAAGCGGGCACCGCCTTCAGCGCCGCGCGGGTGGCGATGATGATGGTCGGCAACGTCATAAGCGCAAGCACCATCCCCCCCACCAGGGGGGCTGAGCGCGGCAACGCGAAGACGTTGATGAACACCGCCAAACCCAAAAGGCCGAAGACGATTGAGGGCACGGCGGCGAGATTGTTGATGTTCACCTCAATGAAGTCGGTGAGCCAGTTTTTCGGCGCGAACTCCTCAAGATAGATCGCGGCGAAAATGCCGATGGGAACCGCAAGCGCCATGGTGACGATCATGGTCAGAATGGAGCCGATCAAGGCCCCCCGCACTCCGGCGAGCTCAGGGTCTCGGCTGTCGGCGTTCGCAAATAAGGTCGTGTTGAACTCACCGGTCAGCGCGCCGCGATCAATGAGCTCCCACGCCCAGGCGATTTGCCTGTCGGTGATGCGACGGTCGGCTTCCGGGGTGAGCACTTTCACCACTTCCCACGCGCCGCTCGCCGCGCCCGCCGCGCTTTCTAGGGGGATTAGAACCTCCCCCACCACGCGGGAGGAATCCAGAGTGCTGGCGCGAACCAGCCCCCCATTGATGGCGATGAGGACGCTGGGCAGCGCGTCGGTCAGCGTTTCCGCCGCGCCCGTGGCTGCGGCCCGGCGGCGATAATCTTCGGCCCGAACCCGCCGACGCTCCGCCTCATAGCGCTGCAGATCCGCTTCGCCTTCATCCTCAAGGCGGTCGGCGAGGCGCTCCCTACGGTCAGCCTCGGCCTCAAGCCTGTCCGCCTCCGTCGCAAGACGGGTGCGCAAATCCTGCAGGATCTCAACGAAATCATTGGCCTGGCTGTTGATTTCAATCTCGCCGTCGACCCCGGAGACCGACGCCTCCCCGCGGCCGGAGAATGTCTCAAGCGGGGTCGTCCCTTTTAGGAACTGATCGATATCATCCCCGATCGGCACCGAAGCCTCGTAAACGCCGCCGATCAGGCTGGGGTCCGCAGCAACGGTCCGGGCGATGGCGCCGGCGTTGATCGGGCTGACGAGCTGATTGAGCTCCCGACGCGCGCGGCGCTCGGTCACCTCGGGGAACTCCGTGCGCAACGCGTCTCGAAGCATGCCGGCGAAATCCGCTCGGCGGACGACCGCGGCGATGTTGCGGGCGCGCTCGGCCTCGCTCAGCGTTTCGTCGGCTTCGATCTCGGCGATGCGGCCGTTCGGGTCGATGCGCGAAGCCTCAAGCGGAATGTCCAAGCGAAGCACATGCTGGGTGAAGGCCGGTGCGGCGCTGATGGAGATGGTGAGGATCAACGTCGCCAAGGCGGCCGCGGCCACCGAAAGAGCGATGACGCCATAGGCGCGGAAGCGGAACTCTTCGCGGCGACGGCGACGGCGACGGCGCAACGCCGCGGCTTCGGCGGGGTCGACGGCTTCGGCGGGGTCGCTGTCGACGAGGGGGCCGTCAGTCATATTTTTCTCGATAGGTTTGTACGATGCGCAGCGCAATCACGTTCATCGTCAGCGTCACCAAGAACAAAGCCAAGCCCAAGGCGAAAGCCGACAAAGTCTTTGCACTGTCGAATTCCGTGTCGCCGGTGAGCAGGGACACGATTTGCACGGTGACCGTCGTCACGCTGTCGAACGGGTTGGGCGTGATGTTGGCGGCCTGACCCGCCGCCATCACGACGATCATCGTCTCCCCGACGGCGCGAGAGACAGCGAGCAACACAGCGCCCATCACGCCCGGCAGCGCGGCGGGCATCACCACTTGGCGAACGGTTTCGGATTTTGTGGCGCCCATGGCGAGGGACCCGTCGCGCAAGGATTGGGGCACCGCATTGATGACGTCGTCTGACAGGGACGACACGAATGGGATGATCATGATCCCCATCACGACGCCCGCCGCGACCGCTGATTGGGCGGGGGTGTCGGCGAGAAAGGCGAGCCACCCCAATAGGTGCACTTGGCTTTCGCCGATTTGCAGGTTCAGCCAGCCGATGCGCGGGGCGCTCTCCCCGATCCAGACCGTCGCTTGGCGAACGGCGGGGGCGACGGTCAGCAATGCGAAAAACCCGTAGACCACCGTCGGGATGCCGGCGAGGATCTCCAACATGGGCTTGGCGATCGCGCGAAGGCGCGGCCCCGCATATTCGGACAGATAAATCGCTGAGTAGAGCCCTACCGGCGCGGCCACCAACAGCGCGATCACCGTGATCATCAAGGTGCCGAAAAACAGCGGCACGGCGCCGAACGCGCCCGATTGGCCGACTTGGTCAGCCCGGATCGCGATCTGCGGGCTCCATTGCAGTCCGAAAACGAAGTCTCGGACGGCGCCGAGCTGCGACTTCACCCAGACCCAGGCGGCGGCGAGCGCGCCCTCCTCGCCGGCCGCAGCCGCCTCGTCAGCGGGCGCAATCGTGCGGGTCATGTCAAAGAACCGGGCGGCTTCGAACACAAGCGAAACCACAATGCCGACGGTGGTCAGGATCGCGATGGCGGAACAAACCACCAGACCGCCTTGGACGAACCCTTCAACGGAGTTCCGCGCGCGGAACTCCGGTCTGACCCGCGTGATCGAAAGCAAAAAGCCCAGAGCGGCGAGGATTGCGACTAGGCCGGCGACGCCGGTTTTGACCAGAGCGTCGATCTGCAACAGACGTTCGGCGGCGGCGTCCAGGGTCGCGGTGTCTTGGCTGGGCGTGCCGCCAAAGGCGAGCGCGCGCGCGTCGTTGAGGAACAGCTGCAGCCGTTCGGTCGGCAAGGAAAGAATATCCGGCGGCAGCGTGGCCTGGAGGATGGCGTCAGCGGCGAGATCGCCGAGCGCGATGTAACCCACAAGGATGAAAAACGCCGGCAAGCCCGTCCAAATCGCGGCGTAATAGCCATGGTAATTCGGCAGCGAGTGCAGGCGACGACGGTCGCCCTCGCTTGCGGCTAAGGCTTTTCCGCGCCCTAAGGCGAAGGCTGCGGCGGTCGCCAGCAACACGCCGAGCGCGGCGAGCGCGGTGACCGGTGCCTGAGCGTAGGCCGCTGAGAACATGCTGATACGATCGCCCCGCCGCTGACTTGCGCGCAGCCCTGCGGCCGCGGCTCGCGATAGTCCTTCATCGCGAGCGAAATGACTACGGACGAGCTGTTACACCTTCGTGACAGCTTTGTCGTTTTCGCTCGGCGCGCTTGGCCGCCCGGGCGCTCCCGCAACGTTCTGTTGCGCCGTGAACTCCAACGTATGCGGTATGAAAATGCTGAACGCCGAGCCCGCGCCGCGCTTGCTGACGACCGAAAAACCGCCCCGGTGGCGACTGACGATATGTTTCACAATCGCGAGACCCAGCCCTGTTCCGGTCAACTCAGCACGCTCATTCGCACGGTAAAACCGCTCGGCGATGCGCGGCAAATGCCGCCGCTCGATCCCTGGTCCGTCGTCCGCCACGCGCAGCCACGCGAAAGAGCCCGACATCGCCTCGGGCGGCAGGACCATGGCGAAGTGCTCCTCCGGCTCAATCGACACGGCGGCGGCGGCGTCCCGGTCGGCCCCGCAGCCGATCTCCACCCGCACATTGCCTTGAGCGCCGCAATACTTCACTGCGTTGTCGATAAGGTTCTGTACGACCTGAATGAGCTCGTCGCGGTCGCCCAGCACCGGCGCTCGCTCACAATGCGCCTGTAAGCTCACCGCCACGCCGCGCTCCCGAGCGATGGGGCCCGCGGCGTCGACGACGTCATTAGCGACCCCGACCAGTTCCGCGACGCCGGTGGGCGGGACATGTTCGTTAAGCTCGATACGGCTGAGCGAAAGCAAATCGTCGATCAGACGCCGCATGCGCTCGGCTTGCGCTTGCATGATCTCCAAGAACCTATCGCGCGCCTCGGCATCATCCCGGGCATGACCGCGCAGGGTCTCGATATAGCCGGCGAGCGACGCCAGCGGGGTGCGCAACTGGTGGCTTGCGTTGGCGAGGAAGTCGACGCGGGTTCGCTCAGCGCGCTTGGCGGCGGTTTCATCGTGGAGCGAGACCATCGCCCGCGCCGCCCGGTCGGT
>CAZABJ010000001.1:0-93584 GCA_964483375.1 uncultured Caulobacterales bacterium | reverse complement strand
GCTTGGCGGCGGTTTCATCGTGGAGCGAGACCATCGCCCGCGCCGCCCGGTCGGTTCGCGGGATCGGCGCGACGAAAGCGCACAAATGCCGTTCGCGCGGAGCCATGGACATGAACGCCACCGTCTGCGCCGGCGCGCCATGCAGCGCCTCGTTCACCGCTTCCAATACCGCCGGGTCTCGCATGACCGAGGACAACAACATGCGTTCGCGTGCGATGCCGAATTGCGCGCGCGCCGCCGCATTCGCCGCGACGATCCGGCCTGAACGGTCCACGACGACGATCGGATCAGGCAAAAGCTCCAACATGCGTCGCGCGCCGTCAAAGGTCTCGCTCCGCTCAGCCTTCACCGCTGGCGCGCGCGCGCGCCGCATGGCCCAAATCTCGTAGAGCGCCGCAACGCCCAAAGCGATGGCGGCGGTCGCCACGAGCGCACTGAGAGAAAGCCCGCGCGACCAGGCGAACCCAAGGGCCGCCGCCAGGCCGATAAAACCCACGGCGAGCGCGGCGCGCCGCTCGCCCCGCGCCTGGTCGCGTTCGCTTTGACTGGCAGCCAATTGTCGGACACTCCCTCGCTCAACGCGCGAAAGTAGCGCAGCGGCGCAACAGAGGCGACCGGGAGGCGTCATGCATCCGTTCGCGGCCTAGCGCGTATCTTAGGTTCGTGAGAGGAACGCCCCGTCGGGCGCGGCGAAGCCGGCATGTCGGTCAGCCCACATCGTAATTCGATGGAAAATAGTTGTTTATCAAGATGTGTTTTTTGACTTTCGATAAAACCTTGTTGACTTTCGTGATGTCCGGCATAGGGTGCGCGCTTGGGGCGAGCGCCCACAGTTTGGGGCTGAGAGTGCCGTGCAGCGTTTTGTGATCACAGCCAGTATCGCCGTTTTGGCGGCCGCCTGTTCGGTGACGGACTATGTCGTGGAGCCGGACGCGCCCGACGCGCCGGCCGCCTGGGCGAGCCGGCCTGAGGCCGCCGCCCCGCCGCGCGGCGATTGGTTGGCCGCTTTTGACGACGCCGCCCTGACAGGCCTCGTCATCGAGGCCATCGAAAACAATTACGATCTCGCGGCAGCGGCCGCCCGCTTCGAACAAGCCGAAGCGTTGGCGCGCACGGCGGGCGCGGCGCGGTTCCCGACTTTGGACGGGACAAGCTCCGCCAGCCGCACCGAGCGGAATGTGGGGCTGGACGTCGACAGCTTCGGCCTTGGTCTTTCGGCGAGCTGGGAGGCCGACCTTTGGGGCCGGCTGAGCGACCGCGCTCAGGCGGGCGAGCTGGACGCGCTGGCCAGCGAAGCGGATTTGGCCGACGTCCGGCTGTCGATCGCCGGCGGGGTGGCCCGGGCGTGGTACGATTTGATCGAAGCGCGCCTGCTCGCAGCCTTGGCGGCGGACGACGTGGCGACCCAGGAAGGCTCGCTCCGCCTGACCCGCCGCCGCTTTGATTCCGGGGTTTCATCGGCTGTGGACGTGCGCCTGGCGCGGTCTTCGGTCGCCTCCGCCGAGGCGACGCTCGTGCAACAGCTCAACGCAGTGAACGCCGCCGCTCGGCGGGTGGAAGTGCTGCTCGGCAGATATCCCAGCGCAGAGCTCGGCGGCGCGAACGATTTGCCCGCCCTTGAGTCTCTCGTCGGCGTCGGCGCGCCGGGGGATCTGCTCTCTCGCCGCCCCGACCTGCGCGCCGCTGAAGCGCGGCTCTATGCGGCGGGGCTGCGGGTGAGCGAGGCCCGCGCGGCGCTGCTTCCCCGCCTCACGCTGACCGGGACGACGGGGACCAACGGGCCGGAGTTCGAAGACATCTTCGACGGGGATTTCCTCACCAGCACCATCGCCGCCTCGCTGTTGCAGCCGATCTTCCGCGGCGGCGCGTTGCGCGCGGAGGCGGACCGCAATGAAGCGGTCGCCCGCGAACGTCTGGCGGCCTACGCCAACGCCGCGCTCGCCGCCTATCAAGAGGCGGAGAACGCCTTAGACGCGGATCTCGCGCTCGCCGAACAGGTTGCGCGCTTGACCACGGCGGTTGAGGAGGCCCTGGCCGCTGAGGCCAGCGTCGAACTCGATTATGCGCGGGGTCAGAGAACGATTTTTGAACTGTTGGACGCGCAAAGACGACGGATATCCGCGCAGCGCTCGCTGATCACCGCACGGGCTCAGCGCGTAGACAATCGCGTCCAGCTTCATCTCGCCATCGGTGGGGCTTTTCTTACCGACTATGCGCCGCGGAACGGGGCCGTGGCACTCAACGCGCCCGGAGAATAAGCATGCCGCTTGCGCTTAGACGTTTTTTGTTCGTGTTTTTGCCGATCATCGCAATCATCGCCATATTGGTGGTGGCGCTGACCAGCATGGCCGCCAACGCCCCGCAAACCGAACGCACCGAGGAGGAGCCGCGAGGCCTCGCGGTGTTTGTCGCCGCGGTTGAGGCGGACGACATCCGCCTCACCGTTCGTTCGCAGGGCGAGGTCCGCCCGCTGCGCGAGATCATTCTGGCGCCGCAAGTGTCGGGCCGGCTCGTTTACGTCGCCCCGAACTTCGAGGATGGCGACGCCTTTTCCGAGGGCGACGTGCTCGCCCGCATCGACCCCGCGGATTACGAGCTCGCAGTGACGCGCGCCCGCTCTTCGGTCGCCCAAGCGCGCCGCGCGTTGCAGAGCGAAGAAGCGCTCGCTGAAATCGCTCGGCGGGATTGGGAGGATCTCGGCGAAGGCGACCCCACCCCGCTGGCCATTCGCGAACCGCAATTGGCCGAAGCGCGCGCCGCGTTGCGCGCCGCCCAAGCCTCCCTCGCCGAAGCCGAGCTGCAGCTCGCCCGAACCGAAGTGCGCGCGCCGTTCAACGGCCGCGTGCGCACGCAGGATGCGGATCTCGGCGCCTTGGTCTCCGCCAATTCCCGTTTGGGACAGATCTTCTCCACTGACGCCGCGGAGGTGCGGCTGCCCCTGTCCGACAATGACTTGGCCCTAGCCGCCATTCCGGTCGCCTTCGTCGAAACCGAGGAAAACCCAGGCCCGGAGGTGACCCTCAGCGCCATCGTCGCCGGCGAGCCGCGCCAGTGGCGCGGACGGATCGTGCGCACCGACGGCGCCATCGACGCCCGCACCCGGACGCTGAACGCAATCGTCGAAGTGGACGACCCCTATGGCGCGGGCGCCGATGCGGGCGTCCCGCTTGCGGTGGGCTTGTTCGTGGAGGCCCAGATCGAAGGGCGTTTGATTCCCGACGCGCTGGTCGCGCCGCGAGAGGCGTTGCGCGGGTCCGACCGGATCTACGTGGCGCGCGAAGACGGCACGCTGACGGTGCGAAACGTCTCGGTGATCGCGTCCGAACCCGGCCGGGTGGTGTTCTCCGGCGGGGTGGAGCCGGGCGAATACGTCATCACCTCTGCGGTTCGAGGCGCATCGGAAGGCATGCGCGTTGAAGCCTATGACGCTGACCGCACGCTTTTGTTCGGCGGTCCCGAGGAGGCGGACGAAAACGAGGAAGAGCAATCCGAAGAGGACGGCGAGACGAATAACGAGGGCGAAGATCGCGCGGACGTCGAAGCCGTCGCCTCCGCCGCCGATGAGGATGGAGATCGCTCGTGACAGCGAATAACCGAGGCATAATCGCCTGGTGGGCCAATAACGCGGTCGCCGCAAACCTGTTGATGCTCGCCGCCTTCATCGTCGGTTTTATCGGCTATGTGATGATGGAGCGGGAGACCTTCCCGACCGTCGGATTTAACGGCGCCACGATCCGCGTCTCCTGGCCGGGCGCCTCCCCGCGCGATGTCGAGGAGCAGATCATTCTGCGCCTTGAAGAGGCGGTCGCCGACCTCGAAGGGGTCGAGGAGATTTCCGCCTTTGCGCGAGAAGGCTACGGCTCGGTCTCGGTGGAAGCCCGCCGCGACATCGACATGTCGGATTTCATCAACGACCTCAGCTTGCGCGTGGACGGCGTCAACAATCTGCCGCCCAGCGCCTTCCGACCCACCGTCACCCAATGGGAATCCCAAGAGTGGTACATGGGCGTCGCCATTCACGGCGACATCGACCTGCTGGAACTCAAACGCATCGCGGATCAAGTTCGCGATGAAATGGCCAATCTGCCAGGCGGATCAAGAGCCACGGCGTTCGGAATCCTGGGCGAAGAGGTCTCAATCGAGCTCTCTGAAGAAGCGATGCGACGCTACGGGTTGACCTTCGACGAGGTGGCCCGCGCCATACGCGGCTCTTCGGTCAACTCTTCAGCGGGGCGCGTGCGGACCGAGACCGGGGACG
Organism: uncultured Caulobacterales bacterium; assembly: GCA_964483375.1. Lineage (GTDB taxonomy): Bacteria > Pseudomonadota > Alphaproteobacteria > Caulobacterales > Maricaulaceae > JAUIEH01. Next base: position 89,326 of record CAZABJ010000001.1, on the reverse strand, counting down.
TGCAGCTCAATTCCCGCTCGCTCGCCGACACCGCCAATGATTTCGAATCCATCATCGTGCGCCAAGAACCGGGCGGCGCGACCATACGCGTGGGCGACGTGGCCCGCGTGATCGACGGCTTCGTGGACGCCAATCTGGAAGCGACGTTCCAGGGCGAATCCGCCGCGATCGTGGCGCTGGTGGCGACGGAAAACAACATGAATGTCGTGCGGACGGCGCGCGCGGTGAACGAGTATATCGAGGAGGCCGAGGGGAGGTTCCCAGAGGGCGTCTCCTTCTCGATTTGGTGGGACGGATCGAAGATCTACACCGACCGCATGACGACCATCGCCACATCGGCGTTTGTCGGCCTCGCGCTCGTTTTCATCACCCTCATTTTGTTCTTGCGCCCCATGGTGGCGTTCTGGGTGACCATCGGCATCGCGACAGCCTTTGCGGGCACATTCGCGTTGCTTCTGCCGATGGGCGTGTCGCTGAACATGCTGTCTTTGTTCGCGTTTCTCTTGGTGGTGGGGATCGTCGTCGACGACGCCATCATTGTGGGCGAGAACATACACAACATGGTCGAACGCGGCGAACGCGGGGTCACCGCAGCCATTTTGGGCACACAGCTCGTGGCCAAACCGGTTGTCTTCGCGGTCATCACCTCAATGATGGCGTTCGCGCCTTGGATGCTTTTGTCCGGGCCCGAGGTGAACTTTACGCGCCAGATTTCGCTCGTCGTCATCGCTGCGCTGACGTTCTCGCTCATCGAGTCGCTTCTTATCCTTCCCGCCCACTTGGCTCATATGAAGCCGCAGCGAAAACATCGCGGGGCGATGGGCGGATTAATGGCGGTGCAGCGCGGCTTCGCCAGCACGCTGGTCGGGTTTTCGCGGCGGCTTTATCGGCCCGTGATCGAAACCGCCATCCGCGCGCGTTACGCGACCTTCACGCTGTTCGTTGCGATGTTCGTCGTCACGATCGCCGCAATGAACATGGGATATGTCCGCTTCGCCTTCATGCCGGAGGTCGAGAACGAGTTCATTCAAGCCAACATCTCCATGCCGGACGGCACGCCGTGGAACCGGGTGCTGGAAGTGCGAGAGCAGTTCCAAAACGCTCAAGACGCCTTGGCTGAGGAGTATATCGAGCGGTATGGCGCCGAGCAGCCGCTGGTCGAAACGCGCAACGCCATCGCCAGCAACACGCAGGTTCAGGCATGGATCGGTCTGGCGCCGCCCGAAGTCCGGCCGGGCGGCGTGTCCACCCGGGAAGTGACGGAGCGCCTGACAGAGCTGCTCGGGCCGATTCCAGATGCTGAAGACGTCCGGCTCGCCTTTACGATGAACCAAAGCGGACCGGAACTCGCTTTTGCGCTGTTCTCTTCAAACGAAGACGACTTGCGCGCCGCCGCGGACGACCTTGAGAACCAGCTGCGGACCTATGGCTCCGTCTTCAACGTCCGCGACAACTTCTCTTCGTCCACCGACGAGGCGCTGTTCACCCTTCAGCCCGGCGCGGAGGCGCTTGGTCTGACGCTGCAGGAAGTCGTCCGCCAAGTCGGCCAGGCTTACTTCGGCGAGCTTGTTCAGCGTTTGCCGCGCGCCGGCGATGACGTCGAAGTGAGGGTGCGCTACCCCACCGACGCCCGCCGCTCGCTCGACACCGTGTATGACCTGCGCATCCGCCTCCCCGACGGCCGAGAAGTGCCCTTCTCGAGCGTGGCGGAGGTCGAGTTCGCCCCTGGGGTGAGCACCATTCGCCGACTGGAACGACAGCGCTCCGCAACGGTGACTGCGGAAGTCGAAGGAGATGAAGCGGGTCAGATCCGGGAGAACCTCGACGAGACGTTCTGGGCGGAATGGTCCCAACGACATCCAGGGGTGACCCGAGAACTTACCGGCGACTCTCAAGGAGAACAGGAGTTCCTGGCCGAGATCATGGTGCTTCAGATCATCATGTTCTTCGCGATGTATTTCCTGCTGGCGGTGGCGTTTAAGTCCTACTTCCAACCGATCCTTGTGATGACGGCAATCCCATTCGCATTGGTCGGGGCGGTGATTGGACACTATCTCTACGACATCCCGCTTGCGCTGTTCTCCTTCTTCGGCGTCGGCGCCGCGGCGGGGGTGGTCATCAACGACAACCTGGTGCTGATCGACTATGTGAACCGCTTGCGCGCGCGCGGCGTGAACGCCTTCCGGGCGTTGGTCTCCGCGGGCGTCACGCGCTTCCGCCCGATCTTGCTCACCTCGGTCACGACCTATTTGGGCGTGTTGCCGATGATCGCCGAGCGGTCCACTCAGGCGCAGTTCCTCAAGCCCATGGTGATCGCGCTCGCGTTTGCGGTGTTATTCGCGCTGTTGCTGACGCTGGTGCTCGTGCCTGCGCTCTACGCCATCGGCAGCGACATCGCGCGGTTGTCGCGTTGGGCCTGGAAAGGGGAGCCGCTGCGGTTCATCGGTCGGGACTATGACCCCCGCGAGCCTTTAGCGGGCCTGACCGGCGACATCGACAGCAGAACCGGGGACGATGCGGAAGACCGGCCCGATGGCGGCTATGGCGGCGCGCGACCGGCGCCAGCGGAGTAGCGCGGCGCAGGCTGATCGCTTGTTTGCAAAGCGTGGGTCGCTCACCTGAGCGGCCCACGTTTTCCTTTCCCCGCCGCGTTTGTCCTTAACGCCGCGGTAAGCGACCGATGGGCATTGTGCGGCGAGCCGAAAGGCGACCGGATCGGAGCCGCCTATGACCCGCCGCCATGTCCTTATCGTGGACGACACCCGCATCAACCGCGATCTCATTGAAATGGCGTTGGAAGACGATTTCGACATCGCGTTGGCTTGCGACGGCGAGGCGGCGCTTGAAGCGGTGCGCGATTGCCGGCCGGACGTGGTGCTTTTGGACATGATGATGCCCAAGCTCGATGGCGCGGGCGTGTTGACCGCCCTCGCCGACGACGAAGCCCTGTTGCGTCGGACCTTCCTTATCACCGCGCTGGGCCGGGACGCCCTGCCCCCTGTCGCGCGTGACGCGCCGGTCGCGGGCTACCTGCAAAAACCGATCGACATCGACGCCCTGCGGGAAGCCATAAACACGCTCGACGCCGCGTAACCGCCGCCCCTCCAGACCCGATCCATAGGCTGTCCGCTCAACGAAGCGGGGCTAGGTCGAAGCCGTTCGCGATCGCCTCTGCGCACTCATGGCGCGGTTGAGGCGCGAGAACCCCGGCGCGCTTGCGATGCTCTTTCACAAGGCCCAACACGCCGTCTTTGCGGCCGAACCGACGCCAAGCGCCAGGCTCCTGCGGCGGCGGCGCGAAGAAATACCCCTCGACGGGGAAGTAAGGCCCGCCCTCCGCAATCTGCCGCGCCTCGGCGGCGGCCAAATACACGGTGGGAATGAAGCTCCGCAAATGCGCAATGGCTTCGGCGGTCGAGGCGGCGGGAAGCTTCGGCGAAACGCGCACCAGAATGGGGCACAGTTTATTCAGGAGCGGCTTAGGAATCTGACGGACGTCGCGCCACAGCCTCTCGCGGAATGAAGAGACCCTCAGGGTTTCGACATTCAAGGTGAAGAACACTTGGCCGGCGTCTCGCTTTTTATAGAGCTTCATCGCCGCTGCGCCCGCCGCCCGTACCGCGACCAGATCAAGGTCCACCAAGGTTTCGTTGGATTGAAAATAGGCGTCGCTGGTGTCGAAGCCTCCCAGTTCATTCTCAATCGTGGGCAGGATGAGACAGTGTTGGAGCCGACGCCTGTCGAGCAAGGTGTGGCGCTTCCACGTCGCGGTGTAGGAGGGACGCCAGTCCTCCCCGAAGTCGAAACCGCTTACAATCTGGTCCGTAGTGAGCGTTTCGTCTTGCGTTTCAGACCCGCTCTCTTCCGGACCGGCGTCGGCCTCGCGGGTTGACGCCGTCGGCCCCGCAGCGCCGGTCCGATGCTCCGATTCCGCGGTCGCCTTGGCGTGTTGACGGTCTTGTCTGCCGGGGCTCTCGCCCTCCTGCGCCTCAGGCTGGGCCGGTGATTTCCAGGCGAAGCCGTCTTCTGAACTGAGGTCAATCTCGGGCTCACCAAGGAAAAAGTCGCGAATTTCCTTGATGATTTGAATAACCGCGACGTCACGATTGATGATTGAGTTGGGATGAAAAACCAGCGTCACGCGATCCTGGTCAATCATCGCCACATCGTCGGGGCCGACATTGCTCGCTGCGATCTCTTCGATTTTTTTCGCCCATACGTCCTGGCGCGACCGCCAACGCCCGCCCGCCGCCCGTTTCAGCGCCGCGAAGGACACTGTGAGCAGATCATCCACGCTAACGAGGCCGCCGGCTGCGCGAATGGCGCGGATGCGCGCCTTGTGGTCGGTTTCGGCCATGGCTCGTCTCAGGCCGAGGCTGCGCTTGGAAGGCGAATGCGGAAATGCGCGCCCTCGCCTGGAGCAGAGCAGAAGTTCAGGCGCGCGCCCAACGCCTCGACCAGTTTTATGGTCACCGACAAGCCGATGCCGACGCCATTGACGCCGCTGGCCAGCGCCCCGGGCGACCGGGCGTACTCTTCGAAGATGGCGTGCTGATGCTCTGGCTCGATGCCGATGCCGGTATCGATGATGTCGATCACCGCATCGGCGCCGTCCCGCGCCGCGATCACCTCGACGCTCCCTTGCGCGGTGTATTTCACCGCGTTGGATATCAGGTTGAAGAGGACTTGGCGCAGCCGAGACGCGTCGGTCTCCAACACGATCGGGTCGTTGGCGGTGAGCCGCGCCGAAAGCGCGATCCCCTTCTCTTCGGCTTCAGCCTCAAAATGCGTGGCCATGTCCTGGACGAGTTGACCCAAGTCCACTGCCGTCGTGACTAAGTCCGCCGGCGCGTCGCTGGTGCGGGAAAACTCCAACACATCGGTGATGAGGAAGAACAGGTGACGCGCCGAATGCTCAATCGCCGAGGCGATGCGTGCTTGGCGCGCGCTCAGCTCCGTCTTGCGCAGCAGCGTAGCCATGCCGAGCACGCCGTTGAGGGGGGTGCGAAGCTCGTGGCTGACCGAGGCCATGAACCCAGATTTCGCCGCCAACGCCTCATGGGCTTGAGCCAACAGCATCGCATTGCGCAACGAGGTGCTCTCAAGTTTGGCCAACAAGGTCAGCCGAGCCGCCTCTACGGCGCTTTCTTCAGTCACGTCCCGCTGGGACCAAGACCACCAACGAACCTGACCGTTCTCCTCGATCGGCTGAAGCGACAGGTCGATGCGACGGCTCCCGCCGTCCGCGTGGGTCGCCGCCAACCGTCCCTCAAAGCGCCGTTCAGCGGAAAGCGCGGCGTCGAGCGCGCGCCTGTCGGCTGGGTCGGTTTCGGGCCCGAACAGCGCGGCGATCGTTCGCGACGCCAGCGCCTCACGGTCAAACCCGGTCAACGCAGCCGCCGCCCGGTTCGCCCAAACAATGCGAACTTCACGCGCGGTGGGGGCCGCGTCGGTGATGATCAACGCTTCACGCGCGTAGTCGCTGAATTCCGCGGGCAGGCCGGCCGTCATCGCTTCCACGTGTCTCTCGCGCGGCGTTTCCGCCGCTGTCCGGTCACTCATAGGGAGGAAGGGTTGAGATTGCGTGGGCGCAGCGTCGACTTGCGGGAGTCCTTCGGGCCTTCCCGCGCGGTCAAGTCGCTTCGATATTGTGACGCTTTTTGCTCGGCAGCGTGCCCATCTGTTTGCAGATGATGGAGAGCAGCACCTCGTCGGCTCCCCCCCCGATTGAAATCAGCCGCACGTCGCGGAAGAAACGCGAAATAGGCGTTTCATCGGAATACCCCATCCCGCCCCAATATTGCAGGCAGGCGTCGGCGACTTCCCGCGCGAGCCGCCCCGCTTTCAATTTGGCCATCGAGGCCAGCAGCGTCACGTCCTCACCGGCGATGTGCTTTTCCGCGGCGCGATAGACGAGCGCGCGCAGCGCTTCGATTTCGGTCTGGAGCTCCGCCAGGCGAAAATGAACAACCTGGTTGTCGAGAACGGGTTTGCCGAAAATGCGCCGTTCGCTCGTGTATTCGATGGTGTCTTGGATCGCGAGCTCCATCCCGAGCAGAACATTCGCCGCGCCCCATAACCGCTCCTCTTGGAATTGCTCCATCTGATAGACGAAGCCCCAGCCCTCCTCGCCGATGCGGTTGGCTTGCGGCACGCGCACCTCGTCGAAATGCAGCTGGGCGGTGTCCGAGGCGTGCATGCCGATTTTGCGGATCTTTTTGGCGACGGAGATTCCGGGGGCGTCCATGGGCACGCAAATCAGCGTCTTGTTCATATGCGGCCCCCCTTCCTCGGAGGTGTTGGCGAGGAGGCAGCACCAGTCGGCCTGGAGCCCGTTGGTGATCCACATTTTCGAGCCGTTGATGACGTAGTCCTCGCCGTCCTTGCGGGCGACGGTTTTCAAGGCCGCCACGTCTGAGCCGCCGGACGGTTCCGACACGCCGAGACAGGCGACCAGGTCGCCGGCGATCGTCGGTCGGAGAAACCGCTCCTTCACGTCGTCCGAGCCGTGCTTGGCCAGTGCAGGCGTGGCCATGTCGGACTGAACGCCGATCGCCATCGGAACGCCCCCGCAACGGACCCGCCCCAGCTCTTCAGCGACCACGAGCGCGTAGGAATAATCGAGCCCCAGCCCGCCATATTCTTCCGGCCGGGTGACGCCGAGCAGGCCCGCCTCGCCAAAACGCTTGAAGACTTGATGCGCGGGGAACCGCTCCTCGCGCTCCCATTCGTCCACATACGGATTGATATGGGTGTCGACGATGCGGCGAACGGTTTCGCGCAGCTGGTCATGTTCGGGCGTGAACTGCATGGACGGCGGCCCTTCCGCGGTTTTCAGGTTCGCCGCCAGAGTGCCGGGAATGGGCGGCCAGGCCTAGGGCCGCCCCTGCCGCAAGTCGCGGTTATTTCGCGAACGGAACCATCTGCACGTCAATCATGGCGTTGCCGCCGGCGGGATCGATATCGATGCGATCGAAGGCTTTGCGCACCACCGCTTCGCCGACTTGCAGCTCCTGGGTGGTTCCGTCGAACTTCACCTTCACTTCGTTAGCCCGGCCGCCTTCGAGCGGTTGGTCAGGCAAAAACTTGACCGCAAACAGAACGCCGCCGCCCTTTTTGTTCTCATAGAGCCGCCACGTCCGATCGACGAACAGATTGTTGAGCGTGATTTTCTGATTTTCCATCACATCCCCCTGCGCTGCTGGTCAGCGGCCGCCGCCAGTTTGGGGCACAGTACGCTGAAAGGCGCGGCCGGGCGACAACTGGCCGGCGATTTCGGCTCTCGCGCGCGAGACTGTCGGCCGATGTGTCTTTGGCGTATCGTGTGTCGGTCTTGGGACTGGCGCGCGGACCGCAGCCTATGGGGAAGACCGATTCTCCTTATCAGAACGCTCGCCATCGCCACGGCCGTCCGCCGCTAACCCCGCGGCGGGCGTTCTTCTTGGACGTAGACGCCGCGGGCGGCTTGGAAGAGATCCGAAAAGAACACCGCGTTTAAGAACAGCTTGTTGGCGCCGAACATGGTTCCGCGGAAGGCGGGGTTGTCGGCGATGGCGATAACGGCGCCGCCGCCAAAGCGTTCGGCCACCACCGCGGGGGCGCCGGACAGCTCCTCCAACCGCTCCGCCGATGCGTAGCCGCTCAACAGCGGGTCGTTGACATATTCAACTACCACCGCGAAGGGGTCGTCGGCCGGGCGGTCCAGCATTACGGTGGTGTTGCGGTGCACCGGCAGCTGACGGTCCCCATAGCCGAAGCCCAACGGATGGGTGACGTCTAAATCCCCCATCAACAACGCCCCGCCGATCACATGCTCGGCGTCGCGCAAGGTCCGGTCGGCGTAGTCCAAGCGCAATGTCGGGTCTTCGACGTCCTCTTCGTCTTTGCGCGGCTGGTCCGCCTCGCCCTCGGGCGGGGGGTCCACCATCAACGTTTCCTGCGCCCACGCTGCGCTTTGCCGCAGCGCGACCAAGGTTCCGCCGCCTCGCACCCAACCCCGCAACGCGCCAGCCGCCCGTTCGTCCATCGCTCCGCCATTGGGGCCGTTCTCCCCACCCCAAAGCCCCGGCAAAACGATATGGGTGTAGCGGGTCAAATCGAGGCCGGGCAGCGCGTCCGCCTCGCGCATGGTGACCGGCATGCCCATGCGATAGTCGAGCAGGTGCCAAATCTCGCCGGTGTCATATTGCGAGACCGCCCCGCCATGCAGCAACAGAACCGACGGCGGGTCCAGCGTGGCGAAGGAGTTCGGCGCGCCGAAATCCCGGCCCGCATCCGGCGTCGCCCCCGAAGTGACCGCGCTGACGGGCACGCCGTCCTCCCGCGCGATGATCGCCATCAGCGCATGGATCGCCTCGGCGTCATGCGCCTGACCGCCCATGGGAACGAAAATCGCCCCGGCCGCGAAGCTCGTCTCACCCAGCCGGGTTCGCGCGGTGAAGGGCTCGCGCGCCGCCCGCGTCCGAACGCCCGCGGCGTGCAGCCGCTGCAAGGCGCGCGGGGCGTAATAGTGCGACCAGGCGAAGACATAGCCGTACTCGGCCCGTTGAGGGGCGGGCGCCGCGGGGAAAGCGAGCGCGGCGGGCGGTCCCAACAAGGCGTCGGAATAGTCCCGTTGGGCGGCCTCGGCATAGTCGAGGTCGTAGGCGAGCGGCATCGTCCAGCCGGACACATCGTAGAAGATGTTTTCCTCGAACTCGGTGAAACGCGCGAAAATCGCCTGGATCATCCGATATTGGGCTTGGGCGAGCGGCACCACATAGCTTTCGCCGGCGGCGAAGGCCTGACCAGAAATGGTCACGTCCTCAGCCAGTTCATGCACGCGGATGTCGTGGCCGTCGAGCACGTTTAAGAAGTGCCACAAGCGCGCAGGGTCCTCATCGGCGGTGAAAACATAGGCGCGGGCGCGCTCGGCGCGAGCCTCCTCCAAAGCGGTGCGAAAGAAGGTGCGCTGATAGGCCTGCAGCGCGGCGCGTTGCTCGACCGCGCCGGCGATGGTGGACAGCGAGGTGCGGAAATGCAGGCGGATGTTCTGGGCGAAAGTGCGCTCGCCATTGTCGGTCTCGATACGTCCGCCGCGCGCGGCGGCGGCTTCGAACAAAATCCCCACCCCGCCATTGACCTGCGGATAGGTGGAGCCTTTGCCGACATAGAAATTGTCGAAGCCTTCCTCGGAGTAATACAGCTCACCCAGATCATCGAGCGCTGCGGCGTGACCGCCGGCGATTTCAAGCGCCAGCTCGCGCGCGCCGTCAGGGATCAGAACATTGCGGCGCAAGGGCTCGCCGGGATGAAAGTAGTACGTCGCGTTCGACCCCATCTCATGATAGTCGCCCGAAACATGCGGCTTCCAGCGATGCCAGACGTCGATCCAGGCCTGGGCTTCGGGTTGGGTTAGAAGCAGCCACTGGCGATTGAGGTCGAACCAATAGTGGTTCGTGCGCGCCGCGACCCAAAGCTGATGCAGCTCATGAGCGGGGTCGGTGACCGCGGTCGCTCCGGCGAAAGTGTCCACATGGTCGATGCGGCGCGCGTTGCCGTCGGGATTGAACAGCGCGGTCACAAGAATGACGCTGCGCTCCAACGTCCGTTCGATGTCGGAACCTTCAGCGGCGGCGAGGTGATACAGCAGCGGAATGACCGCGTCGGCGGCTGAGGATTCCGCGCCATGCACGCCGAAATTCAGCCACACCACCGCGGGTGCGTCCTCGCTCGGGGCCTGGTCGTTTTCGGGATCGATGGCGGCGAGGTGATTTTCGCGGATCTCATCGATGCGGGCGAGGTTCTCAGGCGCGCTGACGACGAAGTGCAAGATCGGCCGACGCTCATGGGAGTAACCGATGGTCTCCACGCTCATGCGGTCGGAAGTTTCGGCCAACCGCGTGAGGTAGTCCGCCATCAGATGAAGCCGCGCCGGATGCTCGCCCAGCTCATGCCCGAGCGTGACGTCGGGGGTCTCTACCGCAGCGTCGTAAGAGACGTCTTCGGGGAGAAAGTAGCTGAGCGGTTCTGCTAGCGCCGCCGTTAGTCCCAAACCGGCCGCCAACAAAGCCATGCCGACCATGCGCGCGAACGCCGCCATGCGCCCCCCCTCACTCATAAACGAATCTCAAGCCAGCCTGGCGCGGGGGCAATCGCGGCGCAAGCCGTCACGGCTCATGAGCGAGCGGAGCGCGTTTGTATGCGCGCCAGGCAAGCCTAAGAGCGCGTCCTCATGAGCGCGGAAAACCGGTTTGCTTATTCGCCGGCTGTGGCGTCTTGCTCCGCCCGGCGGCGTACGCCGATGACGTTGGGCAACGGCCAGGCCATGACGTTGTCGTCGGATTCGTAGAACAGGGTCTCGAAACTGCCCAACCGCTCTAGCCGCACCTCGTCGGTCTCCGCGAATAGCGTGGATTCCGGACCGCCCTCCAAATACATCGCGCGTTGAAGGTCGAGCGGGGCGGCCTGAAGCATGGTGATGAGGTCATGCACCGAGTAAGGCGAGCGCACATGGATGAACAGCACCCGCCCTTCGCTATCCACGCCCAAGGCCGCGGTGCTCCACTGTCGCGGTTGCTGGGTCCACACGTTTCGGCCGTCGCAGCTGATCATGCGGATGCTTTGAAGAAGGTTGTCATAGACATCCCGAAGCGCGCCGAAATCATCGCACTCCCGGTCGATGAGACGGGCGTCGGGCGCGCCGTCTTCGTTCGGTCCGAAGGCGAAGACGGTGTTGTCGGCGTTTACGCTGGGATTGACGTCCGCCCCGTCGGCGCGCGCGAACCCGACCGGGCGGCCGGCGCGGGCGGCTTCGAACATGCCAGCGTTGGTGGCGGCGACAAGCCCGTCGCGCGCGGCCCAATCCGCGGCGGAGCGACGAACGCCGTCTTCCGCCGCCGCGGCGAGCATGACGAACGCGAAGCGCTCAGGATCGATGCGCAATGCGACGATGAGTTCGTCGGCGAAGCGGGAGGCTTGCGGCGCCGGCAGCGCGCGCAGCTCCAACCCCGGCTCAAGCGCGCGCCAGTCAGCATAGTCGGCGCGGAGTTGTTCTGAGGTCAATCGCGGCGGGCGCTCAGCCTCATCGGCGTCTTGGGCGGAGGACGGCGCGCCCAGCAGGCTCGCCGCACACAACACTACGGGGACAATTCGCATGAGCGCCTCTTCGCGTTAGACCGCCCGCGAGCGCCGGCCGATAGACCGCGCGTTGACCTCCGCATGCTCCATGATCATGCCGGCCACGTCTTTGCCCGAGGCTTTCTCCACGCCCTCCAAACCGGGCGACGAGTTGACCTCCAAGACCTTGGGCCCCTGATTTGACCGCAATATGTCCACGCCCGCCACGGCGAGACCGAGCGCACGGGCCGCGCGCACCGCAGCGGAACGCTCCTCTTTGGTGAGCCGGACCGATTGGGCGACCCCGCCGCGGTGGAGGTTTGAGCGGAACTCCCCTTCCGCCGCCACTCGTCGCATCGCAGCGACGACGCGGCCCCGGATCACCAGGCAGCGCACGTCTTGGCCCGCCGCTTCCTTTACAAATTCCTGCAACAAGAAATCCGCCCCGAGACCGCGAAAGGCGTCCACCAGGGACTCCGCGGCTTTTCGGGTTTCCGCCAGCACCACCCCGCGGCCATGGGTGCTCTCCAACAGCTTCACCACCAAAGGCGCGCCGCCGACGCTTTCGATCAGGTTTTTAATGTCGGCCGGGCTGCGGGCGAAGGCGGTGGCGGGCATGTCGATGCCTTGGCGCGCCAAGAGCTGATGGGCGTGAAGCTTGTCGCGCGAGGCGGCGATGGCGGAGGAGGCGTTGAGCACATAGGCGCCCATAGCTTCGAACTGGCGCACGACCGACAAGCCATATGAGGTGATGGAGGCGCCGATCCGCGGGATCACGGCGTCAAAACGCGGCAACGGCTTGCCGTCATAATGGATGCTCGGCGCCTGAGCGTTGATCGGCATGGTGCAGCGGATGGTGTTGACGCATTCGGCCTCGTGACCGCGATCGCCGGCGGCTTCGAGCAGACGGCGGGTCGAGTAGTTTTTCGGTTCTCGCGTCAGGATCGCGATCCGCAACGGCCGCTGGGCGCCCTGGGCCGCGGCGCGCCGTCTGTAAGCGCCATAGCCGAGTTCGCCGTTCACGCAGGACGCGGTCGGCGAAACCACCATATCCGGCCCAATCGCGGTGCGGCCCAACAGCATGCGATAGGCCATGCTGTCCCGATTGGTCAGCGTGAGCTCAATGATCCATTCCCGGTCGCCAATCCGCACTGGCGTCTCGATGACGAAGCGCATTTCGCTCTCGCCGTTCGAACTGGTTATGAGCCGCCGATCCTTGACCGGGGCGGAGCACGGGATTTCGATGCGATCGTCATCGGGAACCGGCCTGAGAACAAAGCGCACTTTGGGACGGTCCGCAGGGCCGAACCCCTCAATGGCGTCGGCATGCAGCGCAGAGGTGCGCGCGCCGGTGTCCACCTTCACTTTGACCGCCGGCAAGCCGAGTTGCGGGAGCGAGACCCACTCCTCCCACCCCAAAGCGAACACGCTTTCGGGAAGCTCCGCGATGGGCGCGTCAGGCTCGGCGTCTTTTCTGCTCTCAAGCTCAGCAGACATTCCTGGCCTTTCTCGATGCGCCGCCAAATCGGCCTCAAGGGCGGCCGCCGCCGCCCCTCAGCGGACGCCGATCATCGCTGAAAGGAGCGCGGCGGCGCGTCAGCGACCGTCGCTCCCGCTCGCTTCGGTAAGTATGCGGGATTCTGGGAGGTAGTCCGCGGGTCCTGCGGTCAAAGCGGCGTTGATGTCAGGAACGCCGGAGGTTTCAGCCAGGATTTCCTCCACGCCTAACCAGTCTTCGCTTTGATAACCCAAATAGGCGTCCAGGATCATAGGCATGATCCGCCAACCCCGGCCGGTCCGAGAGTTCCACAACACGGCGAAACCGAAATTGCGCTCAGGCAGAACGCCGACCAACGCCCGATAGCCCGCGACGCCGCCGGCATGGAACACCAGGCGTTCGCCCGAATAGTCGAACACCCGCCATCCCAGCGCGTAATGCGCCTCGCGCAAACGCGTGTCCATCCAGCGCATGCGCCGGACTTGCTCGGGGGTCTCGATGCGCGGGCTGTGCAGGTCCTCGCGCAGCTCGGCGCTGAGCACATGCGGCATGTAGCCCATTTGCGCGCGCACCCACTGGGCCAAGTCCATGATTGACCCGTTCAACCCGCCGGCCGCCGCAACGCGATAATAGTTGTCATTGGGCTCAAAGGCGCGCCAGCGGTGCGACCGCCGACGGCGCGTATGCGGCCGCGCCCAGCTTTCGCTTTCCCGCAAGCCCTCCAGGCCCACGGAAGCCGTTCGCATCGCCAGCGGATCGAACAAGCGTTCGCTGACGACTTCGTCCCAATCGCGGCCTTCGACCTGCTCCACGACGTCGCCGGAGAGAGAATACGTGATGTTCTGGTAGCCGTAGCAATTGCCCGGCATGCATTCGAGCCGCGCCCGCGCGGTGCGATCCAACAGAGCGCCGACCGATTCGCCGCGCTCCAGGAAGTTATCATACGCATGGTCGGGCAGGCCGACGCGCTGGGAGAGAATGTGTTCCCACGTCACGCTTTGGGTCGCCGTCCCCGAGCGCAGCTGAAACCGCGGGATTGCGTCATGCACGCGGTCTTCCCAGGACAAGCGGCCTTCTTGCACCAACTGCCCGACCAGAGTTGAGGCGAAGCCCTTCGAAACAGACGCGAACCGGAACGAGGTGTCGGGGGAAACGTTTTCGCCGGTGTCCACGCTCGTCACGCCCTCGGTGCGAACCAGCGCGATTTCGGGACCGTCCAAAACGACCACGGCCAGGCCGACGAAATCGCCTGAGCGCATGACCACATCGAGCTGGCGATTAATCCTGGCGACATACTCGTCGCGCGGACGTGCAGGAATATCGAGCGCCCCGAACTCGAACTGAGACGAGAAGGGGGTTTCGCTGAAGGCGAGGTCAAAATCGGGTTCGAGCTCGGTCGTGATCGGGCCCGGGCGCATGGGCTCGCCGATATAAGACGTGGCCACTTGGGCCTGGGCGGGGGCCGCCGCGGCCATCCGGCCCGCCAACGCCGCGGCCAGCATCACCACCGACCATGTCAGCCAAGTCACAGCTCGTTTCGCCATCGTGCCCACCGTAGCCGGTTTGCGATATCGCTTGGATCGATCTTGCATCGCCTCGCCTCCGGTAAAAGCCCGCCACGCAGTCACGATTTGAGTAGATTCGTGACTAACAGGTAAAGCCGCCGTCCCGCCTTAATTCGCCTAGGCTGGGATTCTTTTGTGGGCGCTGCAACCTGCGGGCCACAGTTTTGTCGCGAAGATGAACGGGATGCGACACGGTAACCGACAATTTAGTTAGCCATTGACGAAACTAATTGCGGCGAGCATAGTTAGCCGTATGGATAACTCTTTGCCGCCGCTCGCGCCTGTCTTTCGCGCGCTCGCCGATCCGACGCGGATGGCCGTGCTGGCGCGGCTCAGCGCAGGTCCCGCCTCCGTGAGCGCCCTGGCGCAGCCCTTCGACATGGCGTTGCCGTCTTTCCTCAAGCACCTCGCGGTGATGGAGGAGAGCGGTCTCATCGCCACGCGCAAGCAGGGACGGGTGCGGATTTGCGAGCTGCGGCCGGAGTGCTTGGAATCCGCTGAAACCTGGCTGGCGCGGCAACGGGCGCTTTGGGAAGGCCGCACCGACCGCCTGGCCGCGACGCTCCGCTAGGAAAGCGCCGCGCCCACCGCGCCGGTGATCCAGCCGCCGCCCAACACCCGCGACCCATCGGTCTCGGGGTCGTAGAACACGCAAGCCTGGCCGGGGGCGACGCCCTCTTCGCCCTCATCCAGCACCACCGCCAAAGGCGCGCGGTCGTCTTGCGCCAAACGCGCCGGCGCAGGCGGACGGGTAGAGCGCACGCGCACCCGCACGGGGCGACCGTCCAAGGCGGCGGCGTCCACCACGCCGTCGCCCAGCCAGTTGACTTCCGAAAGCAGGATGCGGCGGACTTTCAACGCCTCGCGCGGCCCCACGACCACGCGTTTGGCGTCGGCGTCGATTTTGATCACGAACAAGGGCTCGCCCGCCGCCACGCCGAGCCCGCGACGTTGGCCTACGGTGAAATGGATGACCCCGTCATGGCGGCCCAAGACCGTGCCGTCGACATGGACGATATCGCCGGGTTCGGCGGCGTCGGGACGGAGTTTTTCGATCACGCCGGCGTATTTTCCCGTCGGCACGAAGCAGATGTCTTGGCTGTCGGGCTTATCCGCCACGACCAGGCCCAGGTCCGCCGCGAGCGCGCGTACGGCGTCCTTCTTCATCTCGCCAAGGGGAAAGCGCAGAAAATCAAGCTGCGCGCGGGTGGTGGCGAACAAGAAGTAGCTTTGGTCGCGATCAGGATCGACGGCGCGATGAAGCTCCGCGCCATGCGCGCCTTCCACCCGCCGGATGTAATGACCGGTCGCCAAACACGCCGCGCCAAGGTCCTTCGCCGTGTCCAACAGGTCGCGGAACTTTACCGTTTGATTGCAGCGCACGCAGGGGATGGGCGTTTGCCCGGCCAGATAGGTGTCGACGAAATCGTCGATCACCGAGGCCCGAAAACGGCTTTCATAATCGAGCACGTAATGGGGAATGCCGATGGCGTCTGCGACCCGGCGGGCGTCGTGAATATCTTGGCCCGCGCAGCAGGCGCCTTTCTTTTGCACCGCTGCGCCATGGTCATAGAGCTGCAGGGTGACGCCCACCACGTCATAGCCCGACCGCTTCAACAGCGCCGCGGTGACTGAGGAATCCACGCCCCCGGACATGGCCGCGACCACGCGCGTCTCCGCCCGCGGGCCCGGCAGGCCCAAATCAATGTCGAAATCTGTCGGCGCGCGCGCGGGCGCATCGCCCCATTGGGGCGTCAGGTGCGTCATCATCAGCTCCCTGCGGGGTCAAGGCCCGCAGCAAACGGTTTTGAGGAGCGCTCAATGTAGGACAGGGATGTGACGAATACGAGGCGGCTCAAAAGATACCGTCGCGTCCGGCGGCGACAATGATCGGAAGCCCTATCGCAGCAGGTTCAGCAAGCTGGACTCCCGCACCGCGCCATACACCTGGGCGGCCGCTTCGAGGCGGAGCTGCGCCTGGGTGATGTCGGACGCGACCTCGGCGAGATTCACGTTTTCGAGCTCGCCCACATAGCGCTCGAAATAGTTCTCTTGCTCTTGGCGTCGGCTCGACAACGTCTCCACCTGCGACTGCACCCCGCCATTTGCGGCCTGCACCCCGTGCAGCCCTTCGACCACCGTAGCGAGCGCGGCGATTTCGGCTTCCAAATTGGTGCGCTGACCCGCGGTCAACTCCTCGCCGAAGGGACCGATCGTGCGGTCGAGCTCTTCAATGCGCCGCATCGCCTCGAACAGATCGACGGCGAAGTCTCCGGCCACTGGCGCGACATCCACCACGGTTCGTTCGTCGATCTGGGCGCTGGCTTTGCGGTCGGCGCTTTGCACGACGGCGGTCGTGGAGCCGGTGTCGGCCAGCTCCTCCAACGACCCCACATTCAGCGGCGGCTGGTCGTCCCGCACGCCGCCGAAAACATATTTGCCCGCATGGGTCATGTTGACCGCGCTCAGTGCGGTGGCGAACGCCGCTTTCACCCGCGGCATCAACTCCACGCCTTTGTCCAATCCGACCGCGTCGGTCAGGGCCAAGCGCACGTCTTGAGCGGCTTGGGCCGCGGATCCCAGGGCGAGGTCTTGGGTCGCCAAACGCGCGCCGAGTTCGGCGGACACGTCGCCATAGGCTTGGGTCTTGGAGAGATAGCTTCGCGCGGTGATGAGCGCCTGGGCGTCGCCTTCAAAGCCCTTGAGGTCGTGCGCCTTCTTTTCCGTGCCCGCCTGGCGTTGCGCGGTGAACAGGTCGAACTGCGCGCGCTGAATGTCGTTATTGGCGGTCTGGTGAATGAAGCTGGTCGCGATGCGCATGATCTTCGCTCGTTAAATCAGGCTGAGTAGCGTTTCGCTCATTTCTTGAGCGGCTTGGATAAGGCGGGCGGAGGCGTTGAAGCTCTGCTGATAGGCGGTGAGTTTCACCAGCTCCTCATCAATGTTCACGCCCTCGACGCCTGCGCGACGCGCATCGGCCTCGGCGCGCAACGTTTCAGCGGCGTCGCGGGTGCGTTCGGCGGTGGAGGCCCGTCGGCCAGCATCGCTCGCGATGCGCGCGGCGTAGTCGGTCAGGGTGGAGGTCACCGCCGGCAACGCGCCTGCCGCAGCGAATGTGGTCCGCTCCAAATTCGCCGCCTGCAGCCCTTGCGCGCCCACGCCGTCGCCCGGTCCCAAGGCGACCCAAGACCCAACGCCTGTGGAGCGGTCCTCTTGGGCGACCATGCCGAAGGCGAGGCGCGCGGGGTCCGCGGCGATGTCAGCGCGCACGACGGCTCCGGTCGAACGGCCTGCACGCGCCGCATCGCCCACGCCGAACATGTCGGTGAACGCCATCCCCGATTCCGCGCGTGCGGTTTGATCGTCCACCACATGCAAGGTCGCCCCTGCGTAGGCCGCATTGGCGGAGAAGCCGACCGCACCGTTCCCATCAAGGCTGAAATCGCCGAAGCCGGAAAACGCTGCGTCAAGGCCTGCTTCGATATCGCCGAAGGTGGCGCCTGCGACGGTGTAGGTGATGTCGGCGATATGCCCGCCCTTGGCGTCTGTGAGCTTGAATTCGATGGTCTGGCCCGCCGTGAAGCGGTGCTGGTCTCCCGCCGCGACGCCTGTCTCAAAGAAGGCGGGCTTCGGCGTTGAGACCAAGTCGTTCAAACCAAAGAAATGCCCGAAACTCCGTCCCGCCCGCGCCGCCTCAGGCAGCGCCGCCCCATCAGGCTCAAGCGGGGTCGGCGGGCCTTTGGCGTCCGGCACGATAGCCACGCCATGGCCATTCGGCGCGGTGAGCGCCAACCTGCCGCTCGCAAAAGTGGCCGAGCCGCCGGCGCCCGCCGCGTTCAGCGCCGTGTTCAGTCCCGCTTCCAGCGTCGCCATCGTAGCGCCGGTCGCGGCCACGACCACGCCATTGCGCGAGATGTCGCCGGTGTCGAAATTGACGTCGATTTGGTCAGTGTAGTCGCCCGTCGGCGTCAGCACGGCGAGCCGGACCAGTCCGGTGAAATTGTGCCCGTCGGTGGAGGTTAAGCCGGTGTTGCGGCCCTGAAGGCCGCTCGGCGGCGGATAGGCGGTCCCGTCGTTATGGGCTTGGTTCAGCACGTCGACGGTTTTGCCGGCGAATTCGCCAAGTTGCAGCGCGAGCTCAGGCAGGGCTTCGTCGCGCATCTCAATCAGCGCTTTGAGCTCGCCCGCGCCCAGCCGGCTGTCGAGTTCAAAGCCCGGTCCGCCGTCAATTTGGGCCTGAATTGTCGGATAGGCGAAGCCAGGCGCGGACGACCCAACGCTCGCATATTGCAGCTGCGTCGCGCTTTGGCCCGCCAGAAGCAGGCCGTCGGTGGTGCGAACCTCCACCGCGCCGCCTTCCTTTGGAATGGTCCGGACGTCTATGAGCGAGGACAGCTCGTCGAGCACCTGCGCGAGCGCGTTCTCCGCGCCCGTCGCGTCGCCCGCAATTGCGCCGCGCTGCACGTCGGCGTTCAGATCGACCACGTCTTCCAACAGCGCATTGATCCGGTCGACGGTGGCGGCGATCCGGGCGTCGGTCTCCCCCCGCAGGGTTTGGATTTCCTCCCCGATGCGTTCGAATTCCGCGAGGGCGAGGTCCACGTCGGAAACGGACGAGGCCCGCCGCACCACGCTGGACGGATCGCCTGCGGCTTCGGCGAAGCCGGCGAACATTTCGTCGATGCGTGAGAACAAGGAGCCCGCGTCGGTGGGATCGCCAAAGGCGGCCTGGGCCCGGTCGAGGATTTCGAAGCGCACCTGTTCTTCGGCGGCGCCGGCCTTCGCTTGCAGCGAGGCGTGGGTAAGATACTGGTCGGTGATCCGCCGGACGCCGTCCACCGACACCCCGGCGCCGCGCCCATCGAGCGCGCGCGCGGATTGATCGACGGCCTGACGCGCATAGCCCGGCGTGTTGACGTTTGAAATGTTGTTGGAGGTCGCGTTCATGCCGGCCTGGCTCGCCTGAAGCCCAGACAGCGCGTTGCTCAATACGCCGTTGATCGACATCGCTTCAGTCTCCGAACTGGGAGGAAACTGCCGGGCGAACGGCAGTTGCTGCCGGGCCGCGCGCTGCGAGAGCGTTCGCGCCGCTGCGCCGCCATTTGGCCCAAGCTGTTGATGGCGAAGACATTTCCGCTCACCTCGCATCCCGAACGCGCCGCCGGATCGGCGCGCCTGGGCGTTCCCGTTTCAAGTGGCGCGCCAATTCGCGTCGCCGGCGAACCACAGCGGCCCCCGACCCTGGGCAAGAAACGCCGGCCACGGGTCCGTTTTTGCCCGGCGCCCCGTTCCCGGCGAGCAAGCGTTAACCCTCACGCACCTTGCTTTTCAGCGGCTTAGCCAGCGCTCCGGACTGGTCCAAGCTTTGCTCAACCTTGTTCAGCGCGTCGGCATAGGCGCGAGGGGAAGACCCCAAAAACAAGAAAAGTCGGGTGAATGAACGTATTTGTGACAGTCCCCGCCGGCCCGCCTGCAGGGTCGGCGGGCAGCGCGGCGAACTCTTCGGCGAGCGGTCCCGACGCGGGCTTTGACGACGCTTTGGCGGCGTCAGACGCGACGTCGACGACCCGTCAGCCAAAACGCGCCAAGACCGACGAGACCGCCCCGTCCGGGGACCGCGCCGCATCGGACGATCCAAGCGCACAGTCTGACGACGTCGTGGCCGCCGCGGCTCTCTATACTAAGGAAGACGCGCCCCCTCCGCGCGGCGGCCTTGACCTCAAGACCGCCGCCGGCGGCCCCGCTTCGCTCGACCTCGCCGCCGGACCAGGCCGACCCGCGCCAGGGCTTTCCCCTCTAGGCGAGCCGCCGACGGACCCCGCACAGACCGCTGAGACCGTCGGCGGTTCTAAGTCTGCGTCTGGCGCGAAACCCGACGGCAACGGCGCAGCGGGCCTCCTCGACGCGAGCGCGTCGCCAGACGCTGACCCAGCGACCCAACCTTCGCCGTTCGCAGACGAAGCCGCATTGGCCGACGCGGCCGCGACGCGTCGTCATGACGCCCGCACGGCCCGACACAAAAACGCCGCCGAGACGGACGCCGCAAAGTCGTCCTCAGAACCCATCGCGACCGACAAACCCGCTCGCGCGCCTGCAGTCGAAACGCCCCGACCGGTTCAAGCCGCCCCTTCCGCGCCGGCGCCGGCGAGTTTCGCGGCGACGATTGAGCCGCCGCTGTCTGAGCCGGCTCCCGAGCCCAGCCTGGAGATCGCGCCAAAGGCGGAGAGCCCGACGCGCCTTCCCCCCGGCCCTTCCGGGGTTGAGACCACGCGCGCCACCGCGGCCGGTCTGCGGATGGACGCCGAGGCAGTCGCGCAGATCGCGCAACGCTTCGCGCACAAGGCCAAGGACGGCGCGACCCGTTTTGAAGTGCGGCTCGACCCCCCCGAACTCGGCCGGGTTGACGTCAAACTGGATATCGACGCCGAGGGTCGGGCCCGGGCGGCCTTGACCGTTGAACGCCCCGAAGCCCTCAGCGAGCTGCAGCGCAACGCCCGCGCGCTTGAACGGGCCTTGGCCGAAGCGGGCGTCACGCTCGAGCGCGACGGGCTGTCATTCTCGCTGAGCGAAGGCACTGAAGGCGAAACCCGCGACGATGGCGAGGAAAGCGCATCGAGCGACAACGCAGGCGCGCAGCGCGACCCTTCTGAAACCGACGCTCGCGCCCGCCAAGTCCATATCCCTGAAGAAACCGTCGAGTTCCGGGCGGGCGGCTACGCCGTCCTGCGCCGCGCGCGTCTCGACGTCCAAGTGTAACAGAGAGGAGCGCCGCCTATGACTGTCGCCGCCGTTCAAGCCGATAGCGCCGCCAGCGTCGCCCGCACGGGGCTCGCGGACAATTACGAGCTGTTCCTCGGCCTGCTCACCCAGCAATTGCAGAACCAAGATCCGCTCGATCCGATGGACTCCAACCAGTTCGTCAGCCAGCTGGTCGAGTTTTCGAGCGTTGAGCAGCAAATCTCGCAAAACGAGAATCTCGAGACGCTCATCGCGCTGCAGAGCTCGGGCGCGGAGTCAGAAGCGGTCGCCTATATCGGTCGCGACGCCGCGGTCGCTGGAGGCGCAGCCGAGCTGAACCAAGGCCGCGCGGCTTGGTCGGTCAATCTGGAAGGCTCCGCAGCGGCGATGTCGGCGCGGATCCGCAACGCCGAGGGCGCGGTGGTCTATGAGGAAACCCTCGGCCCGCAGCCGGCGGGCGCGCGGGAGTTCGGCTGGGACGGCCGCAACAACGCCGGCGCACAACAGCCCGACGGCCTTTATACGCTAGAGATCGAAGCCATCGACGCCGATCAAGAGCCGGTGGGCGCCGCGCTCGCCGGCTTCGCCCGCGTGACGGGCGTGGAACTTGGCGGAGACGCCCCTGTCCTTCTGCTCGGCGACCTGCGCGCCGCCCTGAGCGACCTGCGGTTCGTTCGCGAACCGCGCTGACCCGAATGCGGCGCACGCCGAAGCGTGCGCCAAAGCCCCTTCGCCAGAACGGCTCCTCCCGTGTTCGCTTTTCTTGGAGCCTGACATGAGCTTGAACTCCGCACTCGCCGCCGGCACGTCCGGCCTCATCGCCAACGCCGGCGCCTTAGCCGCGATTTCCGACAACATCGCGAACGTCAACACCGTGGGGTACAAACGCACGGTTTCCGACTTCGACCCGTTGGTGAAGGCCGCTTCAAACTCCATCGCCTACAATGCGGGCGGGGTGAACGCATCGACCCGTCAACTCATCACCTCTCAGGGCCTTTTGGCGAGCTCAAGCTCGGCGACCGATATCGGCGTGTCCGGCGACGGGTTCTTCGTTGTGACGACGAAGTCGGAAAACCTGACGCCGACGGACGCATATCTGTTCACGCGGGCCGGGGCCTTCGCGCCTGATGAAAACGGCTATCTTCAGAACACTGCGGGTTTCTATCTTCAGGGTTGGCCGGTAGCCGCGGACGGCACTGTCAACGCCAACCCCACCGACCTCGCCAATCTTGAGACGGTCAATATCGGGGCGATCGGCGGCACGGCGGAAGCCACCAGCAGGATGCAATTCAACGCCAATCTGGACGCCGAGCAGACCCCGCATACCGGCGCCTATGCGCTCGGCGACCTGGCCACCTACGCCCCCGGGCCGCCCGCCGTGGGCACCCAACCCCACTTCACCACCTCGGTGCAGGTTTTCGACAGCTTGGGTCAGCTCCACAACCTGACCTTCGCCTTCCTCAAACAAGACCCGACCACAAACCCCAATGAGTGGCTCATGGAGGTCTACGCGACGCCGACGAGCGATGTGACGACCGCCGCGGGCAACGGGATCGTGTTATCCGGCAGCGTGTCGTTCACCTCCAACGGCGCGTTCGACTTGGCGAACTCCACCTTTTCCAACGTCGTGAACGGCGAACCTGCGATCACGCTGGGCGCATCGGGCGGCGGCGCGGCGGACCGGTGGTCCGACACCCTCGGGGTCGCCGCCCAAACCATTGCGCTCGATTTCGGCGGCCCCAACTCCACAGGCGGCCTGACCCAGTTGGCGAGCCCTTCCGCGGTCGCCTCGACTTCGGTCAACGGGTCGGTGTTCGGCGATCTGTCCGGGGTCGACATCGACAACAATGGCTTTGTGACCGCGAACTTCGACAACGGCGTTGTGAAGCCGGTCTATCAGCTGCCATTGGCCACCTTCATCAACGCCAACGGCTTGGCGCCGGAAAATGGCGGCGCCTACAACATCACGCCGGAGTCGGGCCTGTTCACGATGAAGCAGCCAGGCGTCGGCGGCGCCGGCTTCATCAGTCCCCAGTCCTTGGAGAACTCCAACGTGGATCTCGCCACGGAGTTCACAGGACTCATCACGACCCAGCGAGCTTACTCGGCGGCCTCTAAAATAATCACGACCGCCGATGAAATGCTCGCCGAGCTTATTTCAATGAAACGATAGCTTTCATAGATATTTGAGCGATTTGACTCAAATCTATGCAGGGAAATTTACGAGGCTTTAGCGATGTCATTTAGCGAAGCTGCAAATCGTCTTGCGTATCCTCTTCTCACGCTCAGGGAGATGAGGCCATGATCGAACAACGCAGAAGCCGCGAGCAAGTGGTGATCGGCCCCGACGGGAGCCCGCTGACCGTGGCCGACCTGCCCAGGCCGGACACCAAGCGCTGGGTGATCCGGCGCAAAGCCGAGGTGGTCGCCGCGGTGCGCGGGGGCTTGCTCAGCCTTGAGGAAGCCTGCGAACGCTACACGCTCACTGTCGAGGAGTTCCTCGGCTGGCAGGCGGCGATCGACCGACACGGGCTTGCGGGCCTGCGCGCGACCCGGGTTCAGCAGTATCGCTGAGCCTTTTTGGGCGAAGCCTGGTCGCGCGCTTAGCCGTTGATTCGTATAAGGACCACGCAATCCGCCGGTGATTGAGGGCGCGATAAGCCTTTTTTCACGGCGTCCCGGGTAATTTCTGCCTAGCGCGAAGCCATGCAGGTTTCGCCGGGCGGAGTTTGCCGTGGGCGGGTTGAGCGAACAGCTATCCAAAATCGGATTGCCCCGACTGTTTATCATGTTCGGGGTGACCGCCGGCATGGCCGCGGCGCTGATGTTCGGCGCCATGCGGCTGGGCCAAGAGCATGAAGCGCTCTTGTTCGCCGGGCTTGATTTGGCCGAAGCGGGGGAAATCGTCTCCCGGCTCGATCAAGCCGGCATCGGCCACAGCCTGCGCGCCGGCGGCACGGCCATCTATGTCCCATCAGACGCCGTCACCAACGCGCGGATGATGATCGCCGCGGAGGGCCTGCCAAGCGCGGGCTCCGTCGGCTACGAAATCTTCGACAGTCAAGACGCGCTGGGCTCCTCGCGCTTCGTTCAAAACGTCAATCGCGTGCGCGCGCTTGAGGGCGAGCTGGCCCGCACGATCCGCGCCCTTGACGGCGTCGCGTCCGCGCGGGTTCACCTGGCGCTGCCCGAGCGACGCTTGTTCGAGCGCGACCAAATTCCCGCCAGCGCCTCGGTTTGGGTCTCTTTGCGCCGGGGCGATTTGGCGCGCGACCACGCCAACGCCGTGCGCACCTTTGTCGCCAGCGCGGTTCCGGGGCTGGAAGCCTCTCGCGTCACGATTCTCGACTCCGAAGGCCGCGTCCTGGCCCGCGGCGACGACAGCGCGGCGGGCGGCTCAGCGCTGTCAGCCCATCTCGACGACCGCCGCGCCGGGGTGGAGGAGCGCATCCGGCTGCGAGTGATCGACTTGGTCGAAGGCGTCGTGGGACCGGGCGGCGCGCGGGTGCAGGTCGCCGCAGACCTCGATTTCAATCGGGTCACGGAAACCGCTGAGATTTTCGACCCTGAGGGCCGCGTCGTCCGCTCGCTCACGCGCGAGGAAGAAACCAACTCAGAACGCGACTCCGAAGGCGACGGCGTGGTGTCGGTGTCGGAAAACGTCCCCGAGACGGATGGCGGGGAGGCCGGAGACAGCCGCTCCAGCCAATCCAACGCCAACCTGTCGCGAGAAACTACGAATTACGAAATCTCTCGGCGGACCCGTGTTGAGGAACGCCAGGTTGGGATCGTGCGCCGTTTGTCGGTTGCGGTGGTCCTGGACGGCGTTCGGACCCTGGGGGACGATGGCGAGGCCGTCTACGCCTCCCGAGACGAGACCCAGATCGAAGAAATCGCAGCGCTCGTGCGTTCCGCGATAGGCTTTGACGAAGAACGCGGGGACGTGGTGACCGTGCGGAACATGGCGTTCGCACGCATGCCCCCGCCCGATACGGCCGCCGAAGCGCCAGGCCCCTTCGCTTTAGACGCAGAAGACATGATGCGCGGGGCGGAGCTGGGCGTTTTGCTGCTGGTGGCGCTGATGATCATCTTCTTGGTGGTGCGGCCGTTGGTGCGCGGCGCGGTCGGCGCGCCCGCTTTGCCCGCCGCGGCCGGCGGCGCAACCGCCCTCACGCCCGTCTCCGCGCAGACCGCCGCCGCGCTTGATGCGGGCAAGGCCGAAGGACTGCCGGCGCCTGCCGAAAGCGAAGAGCAAATCGATATCGCGAAGATCGACGGACAGGTGAAGGCGTCGTCGGTCAAGAAGGTGTCGGACATCGTCGAGAAGCACCCTGACGAGTCGGTCTCCATCCTGCGGACTTGGCTGCATTCGGATTAAGTGAGATGACGCGCCCCGCTCCCGCCCCTGCAATCGACGATCCCGCCCGGCTTTCGGGGCCCGAAAAGGCCGCCGTGATTCTCTTGGCGCTGGGCGAAGAACAGGCTGAGCTCTGGAGACTCTTCGACGATGAAGAGATCAAAGAGATCTCACACGCCATGTCGAACCTGGGCGCGATTTCCTCAGTCGCGGTCGAGCGGCTCATCGTCGACTTCGTGGGCCAACTGTCCTCCACCGGATCCCTGCATGGCTCTTTCGACGCCACGCAGCGGCTCCTCTCCAACTTCCTCCCCGTCGAAAAGGTCGAGGCGGTCATGGAGGAGATCCGCGGCCCAGCCGGTCGGACCATGTGGGACAAGCTGGGCAACGTGAACGAAGCGGTGCTCGCCAACTATTTGAAAAACGAGTACCCGCAAACCGTCGCAGTCGTCTTGTCGAAGATCAAATCCGAGCACGCGTCACGCGTTCTAGGCGCGTTGCCTGAGGATTTCGCCCTCGAAGTCGTCATGCGGATGCTTCGGATGGAACCAGTGCAGCGCGACATCCTCGACAAGATCGAAGTGACCTTGCGCAACGAGTTCATGTCAAATCTCGCCCGCACGAATAAGCGGGACGCCCATGAGATGATGGCCGACATCTTCAATAATTTCGACCGTCAGACCGAAAACCGTTTCCTCGCATCCTTGGAAGAGCGCAACCGCGACTCCGCAGAACGCATCCGGGCCCTGATGTTTGTCTTCGAAGACTTGAGCAAACTCGATCCGGGCGGGGTCCAGACCCTGCTGCGCGCTGTGGACAAGGACCAGCTCGGCCTGGCGCTGAAAGGCGCGTCGGACAATCTGCGCGACCTGTTCTTCTCCAACATGTCCGAACGCGCGGCCAAAATCATGCGCGACGACATGGCGGCCATGGGCCCGGTGCGGCTCAAAGACGTCGATGCGGCGCAAACGGCCATGGTCCAAATCGCCAAAGACCTCGCGGCGAAGGGCGAAATCATGCTCGCCGAAACCGGAGGCGATGATGAACTCGTTTATTAATAAGGTGCGTCATGTCGACATCTGAGATGCGCCCCTTCACTTTCGACACTGTGTTCGACGCCTCAGGTCGCGTTCTTCGCGACGGAGACGGCGCGCGGCTATATTTCGAACCCGAAGAGGTTGAGGCGGAACGCCAAGCGGCGTTCGCGGCCGGCGAGGCCTCCGCGGTCGCCCAAGCGGAAGCCGCCGCCGCGGCTGCGCTGGGACACATCGCCGAGCATGCTCGCCAGATCTCCGAACGCCTGGGGGCTGAAAGCGCGCAACTCAAGCGTGACGCCGCCGCACTGGGCCTCGCCGCAGCGCGCGCCGCGGCGGAGACCGCGCTGGCGCAATTTCCGCAGGATGCGGTGGAAGGCTTTTTCCGCGAGGTCGCCGAGTTCTTACGCGACCAACCGCGCTTGGTCGTTCGCGTCGGGCCCGATGCGGGCGAGGCGGTGGAAGCGCGGCTTTCGCCATTGGCCGCCCAATTTGGCTGCGGGGAAGCGCTGAGGGTGGAGACCGATCCCGCCGCCGCCCCGGGGGATTGCGTCATCGTCTGGCCGGAGGGTTCGGTGGCGCGCAACACCACCGACGCCTTCACCGCGATCGAGCAAGCGGCGAAACGCTGGCTCGCCGAAGCCGGCGCAGACCCGGGCGAGCAACTCACTTTGTTCGGATCCTGAGAAGAGCGAGCTTAGCACATGTCTGAAAACGATCTTTCGCTGCCTGAGTTTCCTGAAGGCCAGGGCCCCGCCGCTCCCGCGGACGAGGAGCCGAAAACCGCCGGCGACCTTGCTCCGGTGTTCGACGTTCCCGTCCATATCTCCGCGGTTCTCGGCAAAACCCATGTCGACGTCTCGACCCTTCTCCAGCTCGATCGCGGTTCGGTCCTAGAGCTCGACCGGAAAGTCGGCGAGGCCATCGACATCTATGTGAACAACCGACTGGTCGCGCGCGGGGAAGTCGTCGTCGTCGACGACCGCTTGGGCGTGACCATGACCGAAATCATCAAGGGCAACGACGCCGCGACCAACGCCTAAACGCCGGGCGCGATCGACACCAACAAGGAACTCCACCGTCATGCGCGTGCTTATCGTCGGACCTCTGGGCGGCCAGCTTTCGGCCGCGACCAAAATCGCCCTCGATCGCGGGGCGAAGGTCGCCCATGTCGACACCGTCGGAGACGCCACCGCCGCCCTCCGGGCCGGGCAGGGCGCGGACCTCTTGATGGTCGACGCGGCGTTGGACATCGCCGGGCTCATCGGGGCCAATCAAGCCGAGCGCATCGTCGCCCCCGTCGTCGCTTGCGGGGTCGATGCGAGCCCCAGCCAAGCCGCAGCCGCCATTCGCGCCGGCGCCAAGGAGTTCATCCCCCTCCCCCCCGACCCCGAATTGATCGCCGCGGTGTTGGAAGCTGTGGCGGATGACGACCGGCCCTTGGTGGCCCGCGACCCTGCGATGCTCGCCGTGCTGCGCCTGGCCGATCAGATCGCGCCGTCGGACGCGCCGATCCTCATCACGGGGGAGAGCGGCTCGGGTAAGGAGGTGATCGCCCGCCGCGTGCACGCCAAATCGCGCCGTTCCTCAAAGCCCTTCATTGCGGTGAACTGCGCGGCAATTCCGGAAAACCTCCTCGAGAGCGAGTTGTTCGGCCACGAGAAAGGCGCCTTCACCGGCGCGCTCGCCCGCCGGATCGGTAAATTTGAAGAAGCCGACGGCGGCACCCTCTTGCTCGACGAAATCTCCGAGATGGACATCCGGCTGCAGGCCAAACTGCTGCGCGCCATCCAAGAGCGCGAAATCGACCGTGTCGGCGGCTCGACCCCGGTCAAAGTCGACATCCGGATCTTAGCCACCTCCAACCGCGACCTCGCCCAAGCCGTCCGCGAGCACACGTTCCGCGAAGACCTTCTGTTCCGTCTGAACGTGGTGAATCTCGCCCTTCCGCCTCTGCGCGAACGCCCCGCCGACATCGCTGCGTTGGCCGAGCACTTCGCCGCCAAATACGCCGCCGCCAACGCCCAGCCGCGCCGCGCGATCGCGCCTGAGGCCATGGCCCAGCTGGTGGCGCGGGCCTGGCCGGGCAATGTCCGCGAATTGGAGAACGCCATGCACCGCGCGGTGCTCCTGGCTCAAGGCCCCGACATCGGCGTGGACGCCATCCGCGCTCCGGACGGGGCGAGCTACGGCCAATCCGACCACGGCCTCGCGCGCCGTGCGGCGGAAACCGCGGACGCTGCGGCGCAAGCCTATGTGGGCCGCACGGTGGCGGATGTGGAGCAAGAACTCATCCTCGACACGCTCGACCATTGCCTGGGCAACCGGACCCATGCGGCCAAGATCCTCGGTATTTCCATCCGCGGCTTGCGCAACAAGCTGAAGGCCTATTCCGAGGCCGGCGTCGCGGTGCCGCCGCCCAGCGCGGGCGTGTGATAGATGGCGGACGCGCCGACCACCTCCGCGGCCCCCAACGCGTCGAGCTTCAGCATCGCCGCATTCGGCAAGTCGCTGATGCGGACCGACATCGTGTTCGCGCTTGGCGTGATGGCCATCATCGTCATGCTGATCCTGCCGCTGCCGACATGGATGTTGGATTTCGCGCTGGCGCTTTCGATTTCGTTCTCCGTGCTGGTGTTGATGACGGCCTTGTTCATCAAGGGGCCGTTGGAGTTCACCGCCTTCCCCACCGTGCTCTTGGTCGCGACCATGTTCCGCCTTGGGCTTAACATCGCCTCCACACGCCTCATCCTCGCCAACGGCAATGAAGGCGAGCGCGCCGCGGGCGACGTGATCGCCGCGTTCGGTTCGTTTGTGATGCAGGGCAACTTCGTCATCGGCATCATCGTGTTCTCAATCCTGGTGATCGTGAACTTCGTCGTGATCACCAAAGGTTCCGGCCGGATCGCGGAAGTCGCCGCCCGCTTCACGCTCGACGCCATGCCGGGCAAACAAATGGCGGTGGACGCCGATCTCTCCTCTGGGCTCATCAACGAAGAAGAAGCCAAGCAACGACGCAAGGACCTCGAAGCGGAGAGCAACTTCTTCGGGGCCATGGACGGCGCGTCGAAATTCGTGCGCGGCGACGCCATGGCCGGTTTGATGATCACCTGCATCAATGTGATCGCGGGCATCATCATCGGCGTGGCCCAACACCAGATGAGCTTCGGCGACGCCGCGGACGCCTACACCCGGCTGACGGTGGGCGACGGGCTGGTGTCGCAAATCCCCGCGCTCGTCATCTCGATCGCTGCGGGCATGCTCGTGTCCAAGGCCGGCGTGGAAGGCGCGGCGGATGAGGCGTTTGTCGGGCAGTTGACCGGCTATCCGCAGGGCCTTGCGATGGTGTCGGGCGTTTGCGTGGTGACCGGCGTGTTGCCGGGCATGCCGGCGCTTCCGTTTTTCGCGCTCGGCGCGGCGGCGGGGTACGGGGCGTGGCGTCTGCACAAAAAGATGAAAGCGGCTCCCTTGATCGAAGAGGCGGAGGCGGCCGCAGCGGCGGAAGCCGCCGAGCCCGCCGAACCGCCGATCGCAGCGTCACTCGCCATTGACGAACTGAAGATCGAACTGGGTTACGGGCTGTTGGCCCTCATCAACGAAATGGACGGGCGGAAGCTGACCGACCAGATCAAAGCGCTGCGCCGCAATCTGGCCGCCGAATACGGCTTTGTGACGCCCTCCGTCCGGCTTCTGGACAATCTGAAGCTGGCGCAGGAGGGCTATCTCTTACGGGTGAAAGAAATCGACGCCGGCCAGGGCGAGGTGCGCCTGCGCGGGTTGTTGGCGATGGACCCCGCCGGCGGTCAGGTGCAGCTCGCCGGCGAGCATGTGAAGGAGCCCGCCTTTGGTCTGCCCGCCGCGTGGATCGACGAGAATCTGCGCGAAGAGGCGACCTTCCGCGGCTACACCGTGGTCGACCCCGCCACCGTCTTGGTGACCCACTTCACCGAGGTGGTCAAAGAACACATGGCCGATTTGCTCAGTTTCGCGCAGACCGAACGTTTGCTCAGCGAGCTGGGGCCCGAGCATCAAAAACTGCTCGACGATATCTGCCCGTCCCAAATCACCCGGTCGGGCATTCAGCGCATCTTGCAGGCTCTGTTGCGCGAGCGTGTCTCAATCCGTGACTTGGGCGCCATTTTGGAAGGCGTGGCCGAAGGCGCTTCGCTCACCCGGGATTTGGTGCAGATCGTGGAGCATGTGCGCGCCCGCCTCGCCCGTCAGCTGTGCTCGGCCAATCAGGGGCCTGACGGCTCTCTGCCGGTGGTGACCCTGTCCCCGCAATGGGAGCAGGCCTTCGCTGAAGCCATTGTCGGGGAGGGCGAAAACCGCCAGCTCGCGCTTGCGCCCTCGCAGCTGCACGACTTCGTCCAAGCCGTGCGCAACGCCTTTGAGACCGCCGCGCGCGCGGGCGACATGCCGGTGTTGCTCACAAGCCCCCTCGCCCGCCCCTTCGTTCGCGGCCTGGCCGAACGCTTCCGCCCCGCCACGGTGGTGATGTCGCAAAACGAAATCCACCCCAAAGCGCGCCTCAAACAGGCCGGCCAGGTATAGGGCCCGACGCAGCGCGGCATGGCGGGTCAGGGTGGAGGGGCGGAGCCGCCAATTTTTTGCGCCGGCGCTCGCCATACCGTTTCGCTTGACCTGGCCCCTCTGGGGCCTTCGGAGCCTTATCGGGGCGGCTGCGCGGATGCGCCGTCAAGCGCCACAAGGTCGGCCGTTTCGATAACGCGCATGACGCGCTGAGCGAACGCGTCGCCATCAGCGGCGAACGCGCCGATATGGGGCGCAAGCTCCAGGCCGTTCGCGCGACGGCCCTCCGCCCGCGCTTGGGCGCGCGCGGCGCGGAAGTCTGCAAAGTCGGCGTGGGTGTTGAGCACCTGGATGTAATCGGCGACCGCTTCGCGCAAGCTCGCAAAGCCTCCGCCGCCCTCGCCATGGGCGCGAAGCCCGAACACCGCGTTGTTGTCCTGCGCCGCGCGCGTGCGCCCCCAGTCCGTCATCAACGCGGCATGGCCCACAGCCAAGGAGACCGGCGCGCCGTCAACGCGGCGCAAGAGCTGGTCGAGTTGGTCGTAGCGCGCGCCATAGGCGCGGGCGAGCACGTCGCGTCTGGCTTGTTCTCGCAGGGCGAGCGGAGCGCCGGACGCCTCCGCGCCGGCGAACCGTTCAGCCTCGGCGCGTTCGGCTTCGATCCGCGCATTTTCCGCCCGAACGATCGGCGCCAGCGTCGCGGTCAGCAAGCGCTGCCGCGTTTCGACGTCCTCAAGCGTTTCCCAATCGGGCGGCAGACGCGTTGCGAGGGCGTCAGGATTCCGCGCCAGGGTTTGTTCAAGCTCGGCCACAGTTTGCGGCGACCAGCTCTGCGCTGCGGGGAGGTCTGCGCCCCGCGCAAGCCACATTGAGGCTGCGATGGTCACCAGTAGCGCGCCCCCCGCCGCCGCCCAGCGCATCGGCGACATGCGCAGCGCCTGCGGTCCTTCCTCCTCGCCGACGCCGAACAGGCGCGCGGCCAAGGGCGTCGTCCATCCCTGGACGACCAACGAGATCGCGGCGACCACGACGGCGATCGAAAAATACAGATTGGCGTTCGGCGTGCCGATGGCGGCCGGCGCCAGGCCGAGAAAAATCGGCGTCGCCCCGCGCAGGCCGAGCCAGGCGATGAAGCCGCGCTCGCGATAGGTAAAGCCGAACGGGGCGAGCGTCAGAAACACCGCGATGGGCCGGGCGACAAACACCAGCACCACCGCGATCGCGATCGCCGCGCCGAGCACGGTGATGAGGTGCGAGGGCGTGGCCAAAAGACCAAGTATCAGAAACAAAAGGATTTGGGCGAGCCAGGCAAACCCGTCTAGCGCCCGAGCCTCGGCGTCCACGACCCCGCGCGCGGCGCGCGCCTGCACCAGGCCCGCCAGATAAATCGCCAAAAACCCCGAGCCGCCGATCGTTTGGGCGAACCCAAAAGCAAACAGGCCGCCGGCGAGCGTCAAGATGGGCTTGAGGCCCGCGGCCAGGCGGATGCGGGGTTTCAGCCATGCCAGGCCCGCGCCCGCGCCGACGCCGACGACGACGCCGACCAGAAGCTGCCAGACCAAGGATCCAGCCAACCCCAGCGGGCCCAGACCGCCTGGTATAGCCAAGGCGGTTGCGATCGCCATCGTCAAGAACACCGCGGCGGGATCGTTGAGCCCAGACTCGGTTTCCAGCGTGGCGGCCAATCGCTCGCGCACGCGGGTCACGTTTCCGCCGAGCAGCGAAAACACCGCCGCAGCGTCCGTCGAGGACACGATCGCGCCGATCAACAAAGCTTCCCACCAGCTCACCCGGAGCGCCGCCATCGCCCCCAGCGCGGTGAGAGACGCGGTCGCCAACACCCCGAGCGTGGCCAGCATCGCGCCGGGCCGCAGCCCTTCTGCGAGCGTCTCAGGCCGGGTTCGCAACGCCCCGTCCAAGAGGATTACGGCCAACGCGGCGGAGGCGGCTGCGAACGCCAAATCCGGATCATCAACGACGATCCCCCCCGGCCCTTCGGCGCCGCCCAACAACCCCACCGCCAAAAACACCAACAGCAGCGGCGCGCCGAACCGCGCCCCAGCGGCGGCGGCGGCGAGCGCGGCGAGCACCAGCGCCGAGGCGGTGAGAATGAGATCTGCGGCGGCGTCCATGGGGTGCAGTTACGCGCTAGAAACGAAGGCCGACAGAGTTAGCGCCGCCGGGCGGACGCGTCGACGGCCGCCGCTGAAAAGCCAGCCCGCCTGGCCGGTCAGGGCCGCCCCCTTCCCTCAAATTTGAACGAAATTCGGCCGCTCGCCCTCACGTCGTTTTAGCGCGCGCGGGCCCATACCCAGGGCGACGCCAGAACGCGCGAGCGGAGCCCGCCTATGTATATCGAGCCGCATCCTGACGCCTTGGAGCCCAATCGCTCGCCCATCGGGCGCATGCTGGCGGTGGGCTCGGGCAAAGGCGGGGTGGGGAAGACCTTTCTCGCCGTGCAGCTCGCCTATGCGCTCGCGCAAGAAGGCGAAAACGTTCTTCTGTTCGACGGCGACCTCGGGCTGGCCAACGCCGACGTGCAGCTGGGCCTCCGCCCCGAGCACGACCTGACCGCGACCATCACCGGGGATGTGGCGCTTGAAGACGCCGTCACCCCGGTGGCCGGGGGCGCGGGCGGCGGCGGGTTCGACCTCTTGCCAGGACGTTCCGGCGACGGCGGGCTCGCCGATCTCGATACCGCCGCCCTGACCCAATTATGCGCGGGCCTCGCCGCGCTCGCGCTCACCTATGACCGCGTGATCCTCGACCTCGCCGCCGGCGTCGACGCCACGGTGATGCGCTTGGCGAGCGAGGCTGACGACGTGCTCGTGGTGGTTCAGGACGAACCCACCTCGATCACCGACGCTTACGCCTTCGTCAAACGTCTGCGCGCGACAAACGCCCAGGCCGACCCGCTGGTCGCCGTCAACGCCGTGGATGATCGCGACGCGGCGGAACACGCAGCGGGCACGCTGGCGCGGACTTGCCGGTCCTTCTTAGGCTTCGCACCGCGGCTGGCCGGCGCCGTGCGCCGAGACCCCCAGGTGCGCGAAGCCATCCGGCGTCAGGAACTGCTCGCCTTGCGCCGTCCCGAGACGGCCGCCGCCCAGGACATTTCCGCGCTGGCCGGCGCGCTCGCTTCGCGCTGACATAACGCCGCAGCACCGCATTTCGGCATTGCCTTTGCAAATCACTCGCATCACTATCGCGGGTGAGGAGCAACGCCGTGGTCGTTTGTGTTTGCAACAATCTCCGCACGAAATGCGTTCGTGACGCCATCTCCGAGGGCGCGCGGTCGCCGGCCCAAGTGCATGCCTGTCACGGAGCCAAGGTGAACTGCGGACAATGCGTTCCCTTTATCGCCGATGCGCTGATGTCCGCCCGCACCATCGTGCCCGCGGAATAGCGCGCTCCGGCGGACAGGTCGCACCCCCTCGCGGCTCGACGCGCCGCCGATGCACGCTATGTTCGGGCAGACTTCAACGCCGGGCCGGGGATGTGAACCGATATGAAGGGCGACGCCGACGTCATCCGACACCTCAATGTCGTGCTCAAGAATGAGCTGACCGCGATCAACCAGTACTTTCTGCATGCGCGCATGCTGAAGGATTGGGGCGTCTCGGAGCTGGCGGAAAAAGAATACCGCGAATCCATCGAGGAGATGGAGCATGCGGATTGGCTCATTGAACGCATCTTGTTCCTAGAGGGCCTGCCGAACCTCCAGGATTTGGGGAAATTGCGCATCGGCGAGGACGTAAAAGAAATCCTCGAATGCGACTTGGCGCTCGAACACGACGCCATCCCGGCCTTGCGCGACGCCGTGGCCCATTGCGAATCCGTGCGCGACTATGTCAGCCGCGACCTGTTCGCCCGCATTCTCGAAAACGAAGAAGAACATGTGGACTGGCTGGAGACCCAGCTGGGGCTCGTGGAGCGGCTGGGTCTGTCCGCCTACACCCACCTGCAGTCCAAACCCAACGCGGCGAGCGCGCAAAACGGCGACTAGAAACGCCGCGACCGG
This sequence comes from uncultured Caulobacterales bacterium, assembly GCA_964483375.1. Lineage (GTDB taxonomy): Bacteria > Pseudomonadota > Alphaproteobacteria > Caulobacterales > Maricaulaceae > JAUIEH01. The sequence continues at coordinate 54,483 of CAZABJ010000001.1, read as the reverse complement.
GCGCGCCGCCATGGCGCGTCCGCCGAACGCCGGCTGTCAGCGGTTTTCGCCCGGAACCCACAGCGTGTCGCTGTTCCCTTTGTCGTTCACCCAACGCGCGGCGACGAACAACAAATCGGACAGGCGGTTGAGGTAGCGCACCGCCGCACCGTTGACCGCCTCCGGCTCACGCTCCAACAGCGCGCAGGCCGCCCGCTCAGCGCGGCGGCAAACGGTGCGGGCGAGGTGGAGCCGCGCGGACGCCTCGCTCCCGCCGGGGAGTATGAACGAGCTAAGCGGCTCAAGATCCGCGTTCAGCCGGTCGATTTCGCTTTCAAGCCAGGCGACTTGAGCGTCGCTCGCGCGCAACGGGGTGAACGCCAATGCGTCATCCGGACCCGGCGTGGCCAAATCGGCGCCGACATCGAACAAGTCGTTTTGGATCCGACCGAACGTTTCGCGCAGAACGTCCGCCACCGCCAAGCGCGCATAGCCGACAAAGGCGTTGGTTTCGTCCACCTCGCCATAGGCGGTCACACGCAGGTCGTGCTTCTCCACCCGCGCGCCGGTGGCGAGGCCGGTTGAACCGTCGTCTCCGGTTCGGGTGTAAATCTTGTTGAGTTTGACCATGGCCGGGCGCTTAGGGCTCTCAGCCGCCGGCTCGTGAGCGGAACCACCACAACGCCGTCATCAAAACCACCACGGCGACCAATTGGGCGATGACGCGAAAGCGCATGAGCTTGTTGGAATACGAGCGCGACACGTCGCCACCGCGGAAGAGCGTGTAAATGCCCCCGACCAGGATGAGAAAGACGACCCCGATTGAGACGTATACGGCGATGTTAAGCGCAGACCCCATGCACCTTACCTAGCGCGCCTCCGCGCGTTGGCCAATGCTATGGCGCACCGGTCGCAACGTCGCAGGGTCGGGCGCGGGCTTGCCGTCCCTTACGCCGAGGCGCTCTGGGGGGCTTGGGCGCGCGCGCCGGTCACCCGGTCGATAAGCCCTTGAACCGCGTAATAGAGCACCGGGATGAAAAGGGTGCCGATCAGCGTCGCGGCGAGCATGCCGAACACGACCACAAAGCCCACCACCATGCGGCTCGACGCCCCCGCGCCCGACGCGAGGATCAACGGCGCCACGCCGATAATGAAGGACAACGCCGTCATCATCACCGCCCGGAAGCGCAAGCGCGCGCCTTCGAGCGCCGCCTCCCGCGCGCTCAACCCCGCCTCCCTTCGCGCTTTTGCAAATTCCACGATGAGAATGGCGTTCTTGCTCGCCAGTCCGATCAACATGATCATGCCGATTTGAGCGTAGAGATTGTTGTCGAGAAACGGCAACACGGCGAGCGGAATAAGCGCGCCGAACAGCGCCACGATGACCGACAGCATCACCGATACCGGAATGCTCCAGCTTTCATACTGCGCCACCAAAAACAGATAGGCGAAAATAAAGGCCAAGGCGAAAATCAAGCCCACAAGGCCGCCGGCCTCCAATTCCTGCTGCGCTGAGCCCGTCCATTCCAACGCATAGCCTTGAGGGAGCGCCTCCTCGACCGCCCGCTCCAGAGCCGCGATCGCCTCTCCCGAACTCACGCCTTGCGCGGGTTGGCCGGTGACCGAAGCCGACGCGAACTGATTGTAGCGGCTGATCGACAAGGGTCCGAGGCTCGGCTCCAACGTGATGAGCGCGGACATAGGCACCATCGCGCCGGTGTTGGACCGCACATGCAGACGCAAAATATCTTCCAGCGAGTCGCGGTTCTCGGCTTCAGCCTGCAGCATGACGCGATAGACATTGCCGAACAGATTGAAGTCATTGACGTAAGAGGACCCCAAATAGGTTTGGAGCGTATTGAAAATCTGCGCCAAGGGCACGTTTAAGACCTCGGCCCGCTCCCGGTCCACTCTTAGCGATATTCTCGGGTTATTGGCGGAGAACGTAGAGAACACCTGGTCGAATGCAGGGTCGTCGGTGGAACCGCGCGTCACGTCATTGGCCGCGAAGACGAACCCGCGCACAGCCGCGGCGAGATCCTGAGCCCCGCGGGCTTCGACGTCTTGGATTTGCGCTTCCAGACCGCCGGACATGCCCAGACCGGCGATCGGCGGGGGGGGAAAGGCGAAGGCCTCCGCGTCGATATTCGTCGCCAGACGCCCGTTGATTTGTCGGAGGATCCGGAACCAAAGCGTCTCCATGGTTTGCCGGTCGTCCCAGTGGTCAAGCGTGATGACCATAAGCGCGCCGTTTGAAGCGACGCCGGAGAGGAGGCTGAAACCCGATACGGAAATGACGTCGGAGACGCCGTTGATCGCGAGCACGTCCTCGACGATGCCCTCGGTAACCTCCTCGGTTCTCGCGAGCGAGGCCCCGTCGGGCAGTTGCACGTTGGCGAAAAACGCGCCGCGGTCCTCATACGGCAAAAATCCAGTCGGGACCGACTGGAACATCAATCCCGTCATCACGGCGATGCCGGCGAAGGCCGCTAGCGAAATTGCGACGAACCGCAGCATCTTGCCGACCGCCCAGGCATAGCCGTCGCGGGCGCGGAACACGACGCGCGTGAACCACCGCAAGGGGCCGCGGGGCTCGGTGCTGGGACGAAGGATCGACGCGCACAGCGCGGGCGACAGGGTGAGCGCGCTGACGGAGGAAATGCCCACCGCCGCGCAGATCGTGATCGCGAACTGGCGGTAAAGCTCCCCGGTCGTGCCGGGCATGAAGGACACCGGCACGAACACCGCGAACAACACCAGCGTCGTGGCGATGACCGGACCGGTGACCTCGCGCATCGCTTGGCGGGTCGCGTCGGGCGCGCTTTGCCCCGTTTCATCGATGATGCGCCGGACGTTTTCGACCACGACGATGGAATCATCCACCACGATCCCGATGGCGAGAATGATCGCGAACAGCGTGATCATGTTGATGGTGAAACCAAACACGAACAACGCGGCGAACGCCCCGACAAGCGACACGGGGATCGCAAGCGTGGGGATGAGCGTGGCGCGCCAATCGGCGAGGAAGAAGAAGGTCACCGCCACAACGAGCAAGAAAGTGATGAACAGCGTCTCGACCACTTCGGCCACCGAGGCGCGGACTGAGAGGGTCGTGTCGTAGAGAATGGAATGCTCTACGCCCTCGGGGAAACGCGCGGCGAGACGCTCAAGTTCCTCATACACCAAGTCCGCGACGGCCAGCGCGTCGGCTTCGGGCGACTGATAGATGGCGATGTTCGCGGCGGGCGCGTTATTGACGCGCGAGGATGCGGAATAGGCCTGAGAGCCGAGCTCAACGCGGGCCACGTCGCCCAAGCGGATCACCGAGCCGTTGGGGTTCGACCGCACGATGATGTCGTTGAATTCCGCTTCCGTGGCGAGCCGCCCTTCGGCGACGAGGGAGAATTGGAGGCTCGGCGGGGTGTCGAAAGGCGGCGCGCCGATTTGGCCCGCTGCAGCGAGGACGTTCTGCTCGCGGATCGCGGCTTCGATATCGCCTGCGGTGAGGTCGAGCGCGTAGAGCCGATCAGGGTCCAGCCAGACGCGCATGCCGTAATCAAGCGCGCCGAATTGTGAAACGCTGCCCACCCCGTCAATCCGGGCGAGGCGATCTTGGAGATTGATAGAGGCGTAGTTGCTCAGATAGAGCTCGTCGCGAGAACCCTCCGGGGACACCAGACTGATGATCATCAGGATCGATGACGACTGCTTGCGCGTCGTCACGCCGCGCTCTCGAACTTCTTGCGGCAGGCGCGCTTCAGCGATCGCGACGCGGTTTTGGACATTGACCGCGGCGATGTCCGCATCCGTGCCGACGGCGAAATTGACCGTGAGCGAATACCCGCCGTCATTCGAACTTGTTGACGACATGTAGGTCATGCCGTCGACGCCGTTGACCTCTTCCTCGATGATGGCGGCGACGGATTCCTCAACGACCTCGGCGCTTGCGCCGGGATAGGTCGCATTCACGGTCACCTGCGGCGGCGCGATGTTGGGATACTCCGCAACCGGCAGCGAATTGAGCGCGATCAACCCGCCCAAAACCGTGATGATGGCGATGACATAAGCGAAACGCGGCCGCTCGATAAAAAAGGCTGAAAGCATGATGCGTCAGCTTTCCTCGGTGACCGGCGTGACCTCAATGCCGGGGCGTGCGCGCTGGATGCCGCGCACGATGAGCCGCTCTCCCACCTGAAGCCCGGCGGAGACCACCCAATCGGTCTCCGTCTCCAACTCCGGCTCAATGGTGATGCGCCGTTCCTCGACGATGTTTTCCGCATTCGCCACCAGCACGAAGTAGCCGTCCCGATCCTCCAAGACCGCGGCTTGCGGCACGCGAATGGCGGTGATCGGCTCGCGCGGCCTCACCACGACGGTCATCAACTGGCCAGGGACCAGCAACCGGTCGGGATTGGGGAACTCCGCCCGGGAGGTGACGGTGTCGGTGCTGCGGTCGACGGCGGGCGCCAGATAAGTGAACCGGCCGGGATGCTCATAGGTCTGGCCGTCGACCAATGTCAGCGACGGGGACACTTGCGGGTTGGCCAAATCGATGCCTTCCCGCCGCGCCTCCAACATATAGCGATCGCTGATTTCAATCGTCACATAGATGGGATCGATGTCGCGCACCGTCGCCAGGGGCCCGCTGGAGGGGCTGACCAGATTGCCGACGTCGAAGTTTCGCGCGCTGATCACGCCCTCAATGGGACTGGCGATCTCGGTGTAAGACAGATCGAGTTCGGCCCTGGCGACGGCGGCTTCGGCGAGTTGGACGTTCGCTTGGGCGCTGCCCAGATTCGCTTGGGAGGCGTCCAAACTGGCCTGGGATATCGTGCCTCGCCCCCTGAGCTCTGACTGCCGTGCGAAATCAGCGCGTGCGTTGGTCTCCACGGCCTGCGCGCCGGCCAACTCGGCCTGGCGCTGCTGTAAGCCGATCTCATAAGGCGCCCGTTCGATGACGAAGAGCGCCACATCGGCTTGGACCGGGCCGCCCTCGACGAAATCAGCCTGTTCAAGGACGCCTTCGACCCGCGCGCGCAACTCAACCTCCGCGGAGGCCTCCGCGCGGCCGACAAATTCAAAACTCGGCGTGACGTCTGACAGGGCCGTTTCGATCACGACGACGGTCGGCCGTTCGCTCGGGGCCACGCCAGGGATTTGCGCTGCGACGGGTTTGCCCACGCCAAGCGCCATCAAGACCGCCAAGCCGATCACTCGATTCATGTCCGCCTCTAAAGCTGGCGCAAGTCGCGCGTGTTGACAGGCCCGACCACCCTGGTCCTCTCAGCGCTTAGGGCATTCGCCGCGGTGCAGCAACCGCAGATCGGACAGCGTTGGGCTTCGTAGCGCCTGAGAGGGTCAGCTCCGCCAGCGCAGCGTCACCGGCTCCACGGGATTGACGAAGGGCCGGTTTTCCTCCTGTGCGGCGTCCCATTCCTTCTTGAGGCGGTGATACCACTTGGCCTGCATGTCGGCGTCGTCGACGAACATGAGATTGGGGTCGTATTTCAAACCCTCTTGTTGAAGGTTCACCATGTCGCCGTCCTGGTTCAGGAACGCCTTTACGAAGGGGCGCATCAGCGGCCGCATCATCGACATGACCGAGGACTTCCAGAAGAAAACCTGCGTGATCTCGGTCGCGTTCCGGTTCTGCGGCGTTACGGCGGTGAAGCCCAGAACGTCGTTCTTTTCATTGCGCACCCGTTCCGTACGGACGCCAGGCAGCCGGAACGTGATCTCCGTGGTCGGCGCGCCGCCCAGGATCTTGTAGGCGTAGCTGTTCGACGAGGGGCGGTGGGCGACCATTTGGAAGCCATGCTCGACCGGCGCGAACGCCTTGGCCTTCTCATGCATCGACGTTTCGGAGCGCCACCACCATTGGCGATGCACGAAGGGACCGTGCGCGGGGTCCATCAAACCGATGACGGCGTGGTCCACATGACAGTCGAACGTGGCGCGCTCCACGAAGCGTACGCGGGCCTCGCCCGGCGGGTCATATTGCGGCGGCTCATTTTCGGGCTCGCCGACGAAGTGCTTGTTCGCGGCGACATAGATCCAGATGAGCCCTTCCTGCTCGCGCAGGGGATAGCGGCGCACCCGGATGCGTTCGACCTCGAAGTCCTGGCCAGAGGCGAGCGAGGGGATGGCCGCGCAGACCCCGTCGGCGGCGCGGAACCGCCAACCATGATAGGGGCACTCCACCGCAGCCCCCTCGCCCGGCTCGAAATCCTCCACGACGCGTCCAGCGGAGAACGGCGCGGCCCGATGGGGGCAAATGTCCCGAAGCGCGAACGCCTCGCCGGACTTTGTCCGCCCTAACACCACCGGCTCGCCGAGAAGCTCCTTGCGGATCATCGCCCCTGGCTTCACATCGCGGGCGAGCGCGGCGACGTACCAAATGTCGTAAAGAAAACCGTCCGTGTGAGCCACGAGCGCGCCCCTAGCGTTGTCACAAAGGCAGGGTAGGCGTTCTACTCCTCAGCGCGCGGCTGTCCACTGCGGCGCTGCGCCTTCAGCCGTTGCGCGTATAAAACGCCGGCGAGCACCAGCGCCCCGCCCGCCGCCTGCCAAGGGCCGATGGCCTCTTGAAACAGCCACAACCCCAACAAGGCGGCGACCACGGGCTGAATGAGCACGACGATGGCCGAGCGCGCTGCGGGCAGCCGCCCCAGACCGAACGCGATGGCCCCCTGGCCAAAGACGTGCGCAAACATGCCCAGCGCCATCACCCAAAGCCAGCCCAGCGGCGTCGGCGGCAAAATCGTCTCGCCAAACGCAAGGCTCAGAAGGGCGAGCGGCGCCACGCCCACCGCTGTCCCCACCACCATCACCCGCCCAGCGCCGAGCCGCGCGCGGGCGGACTTGGTCGCAAGGAAGTAGGCCGCGTACCAAACGGCGGTCAGTGCGGAGAGCGCGTCACCGGTGAGCGCCTCAGGCGAGGACCGAAAATTCGCCCCTGACAACAATGCGGCGCCGGCCACCGCCAGACCAAGGCCGATGAGGAACCGCTGAGAGATCCGTTCTCGGAGAAAGACCCAAGCGACGACCGTCACCACGACCGGAGAGAGGTTCGCAAGCAAGGTGGCGTTTGCGGCGGTCGTCCGCACGATTCCCGCATGCCAAAAGGCGAGGTCGCCCGCGAAGAAAAGCCCTGCGAACACGGCGAATTTCAAACCCGCCCGCACCCCGCCCGGCGCCGTCTCCCGCTGGGGGACGGGCTTCTCAAACGCCGCCCAAACCGCCAGCAGCGGAAGGGCGAAGACGAGCCGCCAAAACCCCGCCGCCGTCGCCCCAACGCCCTCAAGCTCGGCCAAACGCACAAAAATCGCCGCCGTTCCGATGGCGCAGGCGCCGAGGAAAAGCGCGACAAGCGCCACCGCCCGCTCCGCCGCGTCGTGGGTTTCCCCCGGCTCGATCGCGGCGGTTTGGGTCACGTCACGGTATCGACGGCCTGGCTGAGCGCCTGGCCGACCGCTGGCGAGGTTATCGACAAGACCCCGTCATTCGCCGCGGCGCAGGCGACGACGCCGCGCTCCCGGTCGAACACCGCCTCAGCGTACCACAGCGTATTCGAGCCATTGTGCCAGCGCGCGCCATTCCCCCGCGCCACCCAGCCCATCGCGTAGTCGCCTCCGAAGGGCGGCGTGTGAAGCATCTCCCAACTTTCCGGCGTGAGATAGGGGGCGTGATCCCGATGCGCGGAGAGATACCGCAAAAGATCCGCAAATCCGATATGGATGCGCCCCGCCGGTCCCAGGACGGCCGGGTTGTCCGTCGCCGGCTCGCTCAGGGCCACAGCGACGCGGGTCGCATCGGGCGACGGCGACGACCCCGCCTCCAATCCGTGCCCGAGCGGTTGATCGAGCGCGCCAACCACGCCTGGCGCACCGAAGCCGGCGGACCCCAGCGCCAAGGGGTCGAACACATGGGCGCGCATGAGGCTTTCCCAGGTCCGCCCGGTCGCCGCCTCAAGCATCGCCCCGGCGATCACATAGCCGGAATTTGAGTAGACAAAGGTCTCTTCCGGCGGACCGACAGGGTCGGACTGAAGGGCCTGGCGCGCATAGTCCAACCGCGAGCCGCGCGGGTCGTCTTCTTCGCGCGGAAAAGCGATGAGCGCTTGGACGTCGATATTCGCCGGCAACCCCGCGCGATGACTGAGCAGGTGTCGAAAGGTGACGCTGCGATAGGCGTCGCGCATTTCCGGCGCATCCTCGCCGAGCCGGCTTTCGACGGTGTCATCCCACGCCACGACGCCCGCCTCGGCGAGGCGCGCCACAAGCGTCCCTGTGAAAGACTTCGTGATGGAGCCGATATGCCAGAGATCCTCGGTCGTCGCCGCAACTTCGCCGCCGGCTCGGCGAACGCCGGTGACCAGCGACGTCGCTCCCGCCGGCCCGACCGCGGCAACCGCCAGGGCTGGCGCGCCGGCGCTTTGACGCAGCGCTTCGAGGCTTTCCGCCGTGAGCGGTTCGGACAGGCCTTCGCGCAACATGGCGTCAAAGTCGGGGTTTCGAACGAGGGTCATGGCGATCGAAGCGCCTTGGCTCCACGACCCTTCGATAGTGTCGGCATCGACCAGACGGCCCTCATACCGGCCGCGAACCAGCGGAAAGTCGACGGTGAAGACATCTCCGTCCAGCGCGGCCGCCTCGCCCGGGAACGCTCCGCCGCCCTGATCGATTGAATAGGCGGTGACCGACAATCCGTCGCCGTCATAGCCAATCTCAAAGCGGAGCCGCAGGCGCTGCGGACCCGCTTGGATATAGCCGCCCCATTCGCCAGCGAGCGACGCCGCGTCTTGCGCGAAGACGCGGCTAACTTGGGTCGCGACCGCGCCAGCGGCGGCCGCCCCGATCAGAAAGGTGCGGCGTTTCATATCTGTCTTCCTGTTCTCAGTCCGGGTGTTCTTGAGCCGCCGCGCCGGCGACCCCGACCATCCAGTCGGCGATGAAGGCGAGCGCGCTTTCATCAAAGGTGACCGGTGTGTTGATGTACACCGTCATGGCGCCGGTTTCGGGGGGTTGGAACAGATGGTTGCGCCGGTCAAAAACATAAACGACCGAGGCGGGGTGGGTCAGGTATTCCCGTAGGACAGCCGCCGCGTCACTTTTTTCGGATCGCTTCACTTGCCGCTCTTCGAATATCGAGCAATCCGCCAACGCACGAGGCGCCCTCTCGCCAAACCGCCGAAAGCGAGCAGAGTTCGCGGAGCAGCCACGCTCAAGTTGACGTTAACGTCAACGTAAGCTATCCCCCCGCGCAGGTGCTCGTGCAGCGTCGGTTGCGGCGCGCGCTCAGTCATCGTCCAATCAGGTCGGCGCATCGCTCGCGAAGGGGCGCGCGTCGTGAGGAAACGCCGGAGAAGCCCATGAGAGTGCTTGTGCCCGTGAAACGGGTCATCGACTACAACGTAAAAGTCCGGGTGAAGTCCGACCAAACGGGCGTGGACCTGGCGAACGTCAAAATGGCGATGAACCCCTTTTGCGAAATCGCGGTCGAAGAGGCCGTCCGCATGAAAGAAGCTGGCGCGGCTGAAGAGATCGTCGTCGTCAGCATCGGCCCGGAAAAGGCGCAGGAGCAGCTCCGCCAGGCGCTGGCCATGGGCGCGGACCGGGCGATCCTTGTTCAGTCCGACGATGTCGTCGAGCCGCTCGCGGTGGCGAAAATCCTCGCCAAGGTCGTCGAGGCGGAGACGCCCGACATCGTCATTCTCGGCAAGCAAGCGATCGATGACGACTCCAATCAGACCGGGCAGATGCTCGGCGCGCTTTTGGGCTGGCCCCAAGGGACCTTCGCCTCGAAAGTCGAGAAGGCGAACGGCGCGCTCCACGTGACGCGGGAAGTCGACGGCGGCCTCCAAACCGTCGCGCTGGAAGGCCCCGCGATCATCACCACGGACCTGCGCTTGAACGAGCCGCGCTACGCCTCTTTGCCGAACATCATGAAAGCCAAGCGCAAGACGCTCGACGTCAAGGCGCCGGCGGACTACGGCGTCGACACGGCGCCGCGGCTTTCGGTGGTTAAGGTCACCGAGCCGCCGAAGCGTGAAGCAGGCGTGAAAGTGGAAAGCGTCTCTGAGCTCGTCAACAAGCTGAAAACCGAAGCGGGGGTGCTCTAATGGCCGTTCTCGTCATCGCCGATCATGACAACGCCGAACTGAAGGACGCCACGCATAAAGTGGTCACAGCCGCAGGCGCGTTCGGCTCCGACATCGACGTTTTGGTCGCCGGCAAGGGCGCCGGCGCCGTCGCAGAAGCGGCGGGTAAAATCGCGGGCGTCCGCAAAGTGCTGCACGCCGATCACGACACGTTGGAGAAGCAGCTCGCCGAAGCCATGGAAGCGCTCGTGCTGTCGCTCGCCGACGGATACGAGGCGGTGCTCGCGCCGGCGACGACCACGGGCAAAAACTTCCTGCCGCGCGTCGCCGCCAAGCTGGACGTGATGCAAATCTCCGAAATCGTCGCCATCGAAAGCCCCGACACCTTCGTGCGGCCGATTTATGCGGGCAACGCATTCATGACGGTGCGCTCGGCGGACGCCAAAAAAATCGCCACCGTGCGGCCGACATCGTTCGCCGCCGCCGCCGAAGGCGGGTCAGCAAGCGTGGAGACGGTGGCGTTCGACCCCGGCGCGCTGAAGTCGTCCTTCGTCGGAGAGGAGCTTTCCGCGTCGGATCGGCCCGAGCTGTCGGCGGCGAAAATCGTCGTGTCCGGCGGACGCGCGCTCGCCTCTTCGGACAATTTCACCACCTACATCGAACCGCTCGCCGACCAACTGGGCGCGGCGGTGGGCGCGAGCCGCGCGGCGGTGGATGCGGGCTACATCTCCAATGATCACCAAGTCGGGCAGACCGGCAAAGTGGTGGCGCCGGAACTCTACCTCGCCATCGGCATTTCCGGCGCGATCCAGCACTTGGCGGGGATGAAGGACTCGAAAGTCATCGTCGCCATCAACAAGGATGAAGAAGCGCCGATCTTCCAAGTCGCCGACTACGGTTTGGTGGGCGACCTTTTCACCCTGATCCCAGAGCTGCAGTCGGAATTGGAAAAACTCGGCTACGCTCGCGCGACGGCCGCGGCATAAGGCCGCTCAATGGTCAAGCGCCCGAGCCTCCTCGACGGGTTCGGGCGCAATCGTCGCCAATCTCGACGCGCGCGGTTCGTTGCAGCACGTCGCGACAATCGCTGACGCGCCCAGCAAACTCGAGGCGAAGGCCGTTGGGACGAATAAACGGATGAACTTGGCCATACGACTAAGATAGGGGTTGCCGTCGCTTCCGTCGCCGCGCCCAATCGACACTGGCCCGCGTTCGCGTGGCCCCATTCCGGTCCAGGAGTACGCGTCCGTCATGAAAGAGATCGCCGCCGTCACCGTCATAGGCGCGGGACAAATGGGGGCGGGCATCGCCCAGGTCTGCGCCGGCGCAGGGATTTCCGTGTCGCTGAATGATGTGGACGCCGCGCGCGTCAGCGCGGGGAAAGCGGCGATCGCTCAACATCTTGACCGACAGGTCAACAAGGCGCGCCTCGGCAAAGAAGAGCGCGACGCGACGCTTGCGCGCGTCACCGAAGCGACCGATCTCGCCAAAGCCGCCCAGGGCGCCGACATGGTCATCGAAGCGGCGATTGAGGACGAGGCCGTCAAGCGCGCCATCTTCGACAAACTCAAGGCCGTCGTCTCCGCGGACACGATCATCGCGTCGAACACCTCGTCCTTGTCGATCACCCGACTGGCCGCCGCCACCGATCGGCCGACCAAGTTCATCGGCCTGCATTTCATGAACCCCGTTCCCGCGATGAAGCTCGTTGAGCTCATTCGCGGCATTCAGACCGATGATGAGACGTTCGAGACGGCCAAAGCGCTCATCGCCCGCTTGGGCAAAATTGCTGCGGTGGCCGAGGATTTTCCGGCTTTCATCGTCAATCGCATCCTGCTGCCGATGATCAATGAGGCCTGCTACACGCTCTATGAGGGCGTGGGTACGGTCTCCTCCATAGATGCGGCGATGAAGCTGGGCGCGAACCACCCGATGGGACCCTTCGAGCTCGCCGATTTCATCGGGTTAGACACGTGCTTGGCCATCATGCGCGTGCTGCATGACGAGCTCGCGGACACCAAATACCGGCCCTGCCCGCTCTTGGTGAAATATGTCGAAGCCGGCTGGCTCGGCCGCAAAACCGGCCGCGGCTTTTACGACTACGCCAGCGACCCGCCGACGCCGACACGGTAGGGCCGGACCCGCCGAGGTCGGGCCGGGACGCCTGCGGGACCGGCATGGACGCGTGGGATCAACCGGGCCGCGCTCCGCGCAGCCAAGGCGGAAATCTGCGAGGGTCTGATCTCATGCAACCCACATTGCGGAAGCGAGCCGCTTAGGCCACGCACCAGCCTTGTCCTGGACGGCGTTGTGGCGCATTTCCGCCGAACTCATAGGCGACGACGGCGATCGCCGGACCAGCCAAGCCGGCTGGCCGTTTGGGCCGCTGAGGAACCTCGCGCATGGCACATGGCAAGGACCCGGCGTCGGACGCAGATCGCCTCCCATCCGGGACGTGGATCATGCGCCAGCCCATTTGGCTTTGGTTGCCGCTGGGATGCCTTGTGGCGCCATGGCTGGGGACTATCGCTGCGCTTCTCACCGGCAAGGCGCTTTACGACCTCGCCGCGGGCGGGTTTTCGGAGGAGCGGACAATCACGCTGAGCGAGCGCGCCAGCGAGTATATTTCTTTCGCCGGCGTCGGTCTTTGGCTGGCGCCGGCGGGCATGCTCGCCGCTGTCACCGTGGGGATCGGTTGGTTCTATTCCAAGCGCGCCCAGCCCAGATCATCCCGGTGGGCCATCGCAGGCGAATGCGCCATCGCCGCGTTTCTGTTCGCGTTCGCCTGGTTCGTCTTGGGCGGACTATGGGTGACCCTTACGGGAGATCGCAACACGCTCTTGTCCATAGGGTTTTACGGCGCGTTTTTGACCGTCCCGTGGGCCATCGTGGCGGGTTATCTGTCAGGCTTCCCCTTCTCTTGGATCGTTTTTGCGCGCGCCTTCGCGTCGAAACCGGCGCACGGGCTTTGAAGTCGCTGCGACGCCTGGTCGCTTGTCCGCCCGGCGCGAGCGACCACGTTTCTGTCTGGCGGAGGGGTGTTTAGGAGGCCGGAATGGCTGAGTCGCCGACAACCCCAAACGGCGGAGATGCGCGCCGTCTCTATCTGCGCCGCCCCGCCTGGCTGTCGTTCACGGCGGGCGTCCTCATCGCGCCGACCCTCGGCGCGCTGGTTTTAGCGTTCTCAGTGCTTGGCGCGATTATCGCGACCCAGCTCGCCGCCGGCGTTGATCTGTCTCTCGTGAACCACGCCGAGACCGCGCTTGCGACGGCGGCAATCGCCTTAGTTTTCGCCCCCATCGGGATGACGGCGGCCGCCGCCCTCGGCGCGCCCTGGTATGCGTTGACGCATAGGGTCCGACGCACCTCCCGGTTCGGCTTCGCCTTGGAGGCTGCGGTCCTCGCCGCAAGCTTCGTCGCGCTTTGGGCGCTAGCCGGCTTCCTTGCAGAGGACGCCTGGGCGTTGACCCCGCCCGGCTCGATGCTCGGCTACGCCAAGTCCTCCCCCTTCCAGGCGCTTGGTTGGGGCGCGGTCTTCGGCGCGATTTCGGGCCCTTTCTTCGCTTGGATCGCGTTTCGCCGCGGGCCGCCGCCCGTGCGTGAGCAAACGCGCGGCTTCGCCGACGCGGTGACCGCCAACGCGGATTGACGCTTGCCAGCCGGCCCCGTCGCGGGGATTCTTCGGTCTCACGCAGGAGACCGGCGATGAACCGCGACACCGAGCTTCAGACCGTGACCGGCGCCATTCATGACGGCAGGCTTGGCGAGGTCCCGGTTGAGAACCCTGAGACATCCTCGGCCGGCTCGCGCCTGCGATCCCCGGCGTGGCTTTGGTTTTCGGCGAGCGCGACCGTCGCCGCCGTTTTAAGCGCCGTGCTTCCCACCGCATTCGTCGCGCTTCTCTCGGGCGGGGTGGCTGCGGGCCGAGGCGCCGATCCGATCGCCACCACGCTTTCAAGCGGTTTGGCGCAGGTGTTTTTGGTGTTTTTCGTCGCTGCGCTCGCCGCGGCTTTCTTGGTCGGCGCGCCCTGGGCGCTTCTAACGGCGCGGAACGCGCGACGCAGCTTTTTGGGCTCGGTCCTGTCAGGGGGCGGCGTCGCACTTGTGTTCGCCTTGCTGTGCGGCCTCGGCGCCGGGCTATGGGGCCTGAGCGGCGGGGCCGGTCACGCAGCGCTTCTGGCGCTCGGCGCGGCTGGCGCGGCGGCGGGGTTCGGCGTGCCGGCGGGCCTGCTCGCCGGGATGATTTTCTCCCCGCTCGCTTTCGAACGCCGTTGACCCTGGAGCGCGGCCCCAAAGCGGCCCAATTCTCGAGTGATACCGCTTTCGCTGAAATTAATTTCACCGAACTCCGCCGGAGCCTAAGCGCGCGGCGGGTCGTCAAAATGGGGACAGCCATGCGGACGGTTTTGCTGGGTTGCGCTGCGGCCGGGGCGCTCGCCCACGCGGCGGGATCAGACGACGCGATTCTGGTGCTCGACGCGTCGGGCTCAATGTGGGGCGAAGTCGAGGGTCGCCACAAAGTCCTAATCGCTCGGGACGTCATCGGCGATTTGCTGGTGAGCTTGCCCGACGACCAACGACTGGGATTGGTCGCCTATGGGCACAATCGCCGCGGCGACTGCTCCGACATTGAAACCGTGGCGCCGCTCGGCTCGGACCGCGAAACCATCAGGGCCGCGGTCAACGCTCTGAGCCCGCTAGGGATGACCCCGCTGTCGGATTCGGTGCGCCACGCCGCAGAAGCGCTCGCCTACACCGAAAACCCCGCCACGGTGATCCTCGTCTCGGACGGGGAGGAAACCTGCGAGGTCGACCCTTGCGCGCTCGGGGCGGAACTTGAAGCCGCAGGCGTGGACTTCACCGCCCATGTCATCGGTTTTGACATCGCAACCGATGAAGAGCGACGCCAACTTCAATGTCTCGCCGACGCCACGGGCGGGGAATTCATCCTCGCCTCAAACGCCGCTGAGCTCGCCGCCGCGCTGGAGACGACGGTTGTCGCCGCCCCATCGCCTGAACCGGTGGTCGAAAGCCGCATCCGGTTCCGCGCGACCGACCTCGCCGGCGGACCGGAAATCGAAAGCGGCCTCACCTGGTCCATCGACGACACTGCGGATGCCGTGCTGTACCGCACCGACGCGGCTGGGAGCGATGGACCGGTGGAGCTCGCTTTACCGCCCGGCCTTTATCACGTGACGGTCACCCGCCCGTCCGACGGCGCGACGGCGTTCGGCGAACTCACCGCGCGCGCCAGCTCTCAGACATTCACTCTCGCCCTTGAGCGGCCGCTGAACGCCACGGTGTCCGGGCCCGAAACGGCGATCGCCGGCGCGATGATCTCGGTTGATTGGACGGGTCCCGCCGAAGCCGGCGACTTCATTTCGGTGGCGCGGGCGGATCAGTCCGCCGCGCTTTACGAGACCTCTGAGCTGATTGCGGGCGAGGGAGGCGGCGCGCTTGAGCTTCCCGCGCCAATCCAAGCCGCCGAGTACGAAATCCGCTATGTGCTGCGCCGACCGGTGCGCGTCCTCGCAACCGCGCCCCTGACGGTGACCCCGGTTGAAGCGAGCGTCTCAGGCCCGGCGACCATCGAAGCCGGCGCGGCGTTTGAGGCGACATGGTCGGGTCCCGCCTATCCAGGCGATATGGTCGTGGTGGCTCGTCCTGAGGCGTCCGGCGCCATCGCGCGCGACAGGGCCCCAGCCGAGGGCGACCCGGTCGTGACGCTGCGCGCGCCGGGCGAGCCGGGCGCGTATGAGCTGCGCTATGTGGCCCGTCAGGAGCAGGAGATCCTCGCGCGGGTCGCCCTCGAAGTGACCCCCGCCGCGATCGCGCTTGAGGGGCCTCAGACGGTGGAAGCCGGCGCGGCTTTCGAGGTCGTTTGGACCGGTCCGGCCAATCCGGGAGACAACATCACCATTGCACGGCCGGATCAGTCCGGCGCGTTGCACCTCGAACGGGTCGCCGCAGCGGACGGCTCGCCCGCGCAATTGCGCGCGCCAGGGGAACCGGGCGTCTATGAGCTGCGCTACGTGCTCGCCTCCGGGCGCGCGGTGGCGGCCCGCACGCCCATCACGGTGGGCGAGCCGGAGATTTCGTTGTCCGCGGCGCCGAGCGTGGAGGCTGGTTCACCGCTTGAAGTGACCTGGACCGGTCCCGCCAATCGCGGCGACAACATCACCATCGCAAGGCCGGACCAATCCGGCGCGCTGCATGTCTCACGCGCCGCCACCACTGAGGGCTCGCCGGTTGACTTGGTCGCGCCCGGCGCTCCGGGTGAGTACGAACTTCGCTATGTGCTGGCCTCCGGTCGGGCGGTGGCTGAAAGCGTTCCCCTAACGGTCACCGCGCCGGATATCGCCTTTACCGCGCCCGCCGCGGCGCCGGCGGGCTCGATGGTCGAGATCGCATGGACGGGGCCGAACAATCCGGGCGACCAAATCACCATCGCACGCACCGACCAATCCGGCGCGCTTTCGCTCTCGCGGGTCGCCGCCGCGGAAGGCTCGCCCCAATGGATCGAAGCGCCCGGAACCGCCGGCGATTACGAACTCCGCTATGTGCTTCGCCCAGGCAGCACGGTGACGCATCGCCAGCCCTTCACGTCGAGCGTCGTGACGCCGGTCTTCGACGGTCCGTCGAGTGCTGCGGCCGGCGCCTCATTCGCCGTTTCCGTGACCAGCCCCGCCTATCCCCGCGACCAAATCACGCTCGCCCGCCCAGACCAGTCCCCCGCTCTCAGCGTCGCGCGGGCCACCGTGGACGGTCCGGGAACGGTGACGCTGCAGGCCCCCGACGAACCGGGGGAGTATGAGCTGCGGTATTTCATCAGGGCGACGGGCGGGACCATCCTCGAACGCCGCCCCTTCGAGGTGACGCCGAACTGATGTCGGCATGCGGGGCCGCCGCGTGCGGCCCCGTTCTTGCTCCGCTCCGGTCATGGAAGAGCTGGACCCGAAATTTTCAGCGCGCATCGACCGCGTCATTTCGCTGGCGCTTTTGGCGGCGATTTTAGCGCTGGCGGTGGCGGCCGCGCTGGGGCGCGAGGAA
Source organism: uncultured Caulobacterales bacterium (assembly GCA_964483375.1). Taxonomy (GTDB): domain Bacteria; phylum Pseudomonadota; class Alphaproteobacteria; order Caulobacterales; family Maricaulaceae; genus JAUIEH01. The sequence goes on along the minus strand of CAZABJ010000001.1, from coordinate 37,355 downwards.
GGCCCGCTTCAGCTGTTGTTCTTCACCGTCGCCGCTGTCGCCGCGGGCGGATTTCTGGCAAAGCTGCGCCAGCGCTCTTAAGCGCCGGTTTCGGGAAAGCTGTCGGCGATCACCCGCTCGATCAGCGCGATCGCCTCAGGGCTGTCCCATTCCGCGTCGCCCGCCAACCGCGCCACTTCAACGCCCGACGCGTCGTAAACCACGGTGATCGGCAGCCCCGTGGGAAAGCCGGTGACCGTCAACCCTCGCACGACGGCGAAGTTCGGGTCGTGATAGAGGGGCAAATTCTCAAGCTCGAACTCGGCGTAGAAGTCCCGGGCGTCGTTGATATTGGTGTCGACCGTGATCGGCGTGACGAGAAAATCGTTCTCATCGAACGCCGCGGCGAGCCGGTCGAGCGACGGCATCTCGCGAACGCAGGGCGCGCACCAGGTCGCCCAGATGTTCACCAACGTCACCCGGCCGTCAAAGGCGGCGAGCGTAAGCTCCTGACCGACGCCGTCTTGAAACGGCGCGAGAGGGCGCTCAGGCGCATTTCCGCCCAAAACCAACAGCCCTGACAGTTCGCCGCGCGCGAATTCCCGCAGGCCCGACCGGTCAGGCGTGGTCAAAGCCGCGCCGAGCACGTAAACCAGCGCAGCGATCCCTATGACGGTGAACCCGCCGATCGCCCATCCCAACGGCCCTCTGAACATCTTCAAACTCTCCCTCGCTCATGTCCGACGCCCAAGACGACGACGCCCACGATCCCAACGCCCTGTGGGGCGGCCGCTTCGCAGGCGGTCCAGACGCCGTCATGCAGGCGATCAACGCCTCGATCGACGTCGACCGACGCCTTGCCGAAGAGGACATCCAAGCGAGCCTCGCCCATGCAGCGATGTTGGCGGCGACCGACGTGATTTCAAGCGAGGACGCAAGGGCCATCGCCGAAGGGTTGAGCGACATTCGCGCGCAGATCCGCGCAGGCGAATTCCCCTTCTCCGCTGAGCTTGAGGACATCCATATGAACGTGGAGGCCGCGCTGATCGAACGGATCGGCCCGGCGGGCGCGCGACTGCACACCGGACGGTCGCGCAATGACCAAGTCGCCACCGACTTTCGGCTCTGGGTCAGGGCGGCGTTGGGCCGGGCGGATGCGGGCTTGGCCGCGGTGCAACGCGCATTGGTCGCTCAGGCGGAGGCCTCCGCCGACGCGGTCATGCCCGGCTTCACCCATCTTCAAACCGCTCAACCGATCACGTTCGGCCACCACTGCCTGGCCTATGTCGAAATGCTGGCGCGGGACCGTGGACGGGTTCGCGACGCTCAAGAGCGGGGCAATGAGAGCCCGCTCGGCGCCGCAGCTTTGGCCGGCACGTCGTTTCCCATTGACCGGGCGATGACCGCCAAGGCGCTGGGCTTTCACCGGCCGATGGCGAATTCCCTTGATGCGGTCTCCTCGCGCGATTTCGCGCTGGAAGCGCTGTCCGCCTTGACCATTGCGGGCGTGCATCTGTCGCGCTTGGCGGAGGAGATCGTTTTGTGGACCAGCCCGCGCTTTGGGTTCGCGGCGCTTTCGGACCGCTACTCGACCGGCTCCTCGATCATGCCGCAAAAGCGCAATCCCGACGCCGCCGAACTCGCTCGGGCGAAAGCGGCGAAATTCGCCGCCGCGTTTCAGGGGCTGGTGATGGTGATGAAGGCGCTGCCGCTCGCTTACGCCAAAGATCTCCAAGACGACAAAGCCGCGACATTCGCAGCATTCGACGATTTTGAACTCGTGCTCGCCGCGATGGCGGGGATGGTCGGCGATCTCACCATCGACCGTGACGCCATGGCGGCGGCGGCCGGGGAAGCCTATGCGACCGCCACCGATCTCGCCGACTGGCTGGTGCGCGAAGCCGGCCTCCCTTTCCGGGAGGCGCATCACGTGACCGGCCGTGTGGTGGCGGAGGCGGAGAACCGCGGCCTCGCCTTGCATGAGCTGCCCTTAGCGGTCATGAAAGCGGTCGAGCCCCGATTGGATGAGAGCGTCTTTGACGTCTTGAGCCCGGAGGCGTCAGCGGCCTCGCGCACCAGCTTCGGCGGCGCAGCGCCGGTTCGAGTGCGCGAACAAGTCGCGCTTTGGAAGGAGCGATTGGGATGAACAAGCCGGTTTTTGTCCTCGCCGCCGCGATCACGGCGCTCGCCGGTTGCGGCGTCAAAGGCGCGCCCTCTCCCGCCGCGCCCTTGTGGGGAGAGCCTGACCGGGAAGCCCCCCCGCAGCTTGACTCTCCGCGTTCGAATATTGAGGAAGTCGCGCCTGGCGACATTGACCAACTGGTCGACCAGCCCGAATTCCTCAATGAGAATGACGACGACCCCGCCGATGACGAATAGCGCCGCGGGCGGCGAGACGGCAGGGGCGCCAGGAATGGACGCGAAATCGCCATGACGATTTCGTAACCGAACCTTTGCGTTCGGCCATGGTATCGAGGCGAGCATGATTTTTTCCGCTAAGCCAGGCGCGGTGTCGGCCGCGTTCGCCGCCCTCCTTTGGGAGCGGTCGGTCCGCGTGTGGTGGCCTGCGCTGCTCTTTCCCGTTGGCTACGTCATCGCAGCGCTTTTAGGGCTCTGGGAAGCACTGGGCGATCCCTGGCGCGGGGTCGGCTTCGCGGCGATGGGCGTCATGACGCTCGCATGTGTCGTGTGGGGTTTGCGCGGGGGGCCTTGGCCGCGCCTTATCGACGCCGCCGCCCGGGTCGAAGAAGACAGCAACCTCGCCAACCGCCCGTTTGAGGCGCTCGCCGACGCGCCCTCGGGGGAAGATCCCGCCGGTCAGGCGCTGTGGCGGGCCCATCGCGACCGCATGCGCCGGCGGCTCGCCGACGCGCGCGCACGCCGCCCCCGCGCCGCGCTGGCGTCGCGCGACCCCATGGCGCTGCGGGCGGTCGCGTTCATGCTCGTGGTGGTTTCTGTCATGGCGGCGGGCGACCGCGCCATTCCCCGCCTCTCCTCAGCATTCGCGCCTGAGTTTTTGTTCGCCGACAGCGTCGGCGCGCCGGTCGAGGCGTGGATCGACCCCCCGCCCTATACCGGCCGCGCGCCGGTGTTCTTATCCGCAGAGAACGCCGGGCGCCGCGCCGAGGCCCCCGCGGGCTCCACCTTCGTCGCCCGGGTCACCGGCGCGCGGCAACGCCCTCGTCTTATCGTGGAGACCGGGGCCGGACCGGAACGGGTCGAATTCGAAGCAGACGGCCCTGGCGCCTTTGTCGCCCGGGTGACGCTCGCTGAAGACGCGACCCTGTCGGTGTTCGGGCCCGCAGAGGCGGGCTGGCGGGTGCGGGTGCTCGACGACGAGCCGCCCGAAATCGCATTTTTGGAGAACCCTGCGCCTGGACGGCGCGAGACGGTGGCCTTCACCTACGCCGCGCGGGACGACTATGCGGTGACCCGCGGAGAGATTGAAATCGAACGCGCCGACGGGGAAGGCGAAGTCGAACGGCTTCCGCTCGCCATCGGCGCCTCCCGGTTCATCGAAAGCCGCGCTGAAACGGTGAACTTGACCGAACACCCCTGGGCGGGTCGCGACGTGCGGATCCGATTGACCGCTCGAGATGCGCTTGACCAGGTCGGCTATTCGCGCTGGCGCGAAATCACCCTGCCGCAAAGACTGTTCACCAACGCTCTCGCCCGGGCGGTCGTCGACGAACGGCGCACCTTGTTGCTGAGCGAGCGGGACTATGCGCCCGCGCCCGAGCGCGAACCTCTGACCGCCCCGGAGATCGCGCAATTGCCCTCGGTTCGCGTCGATGAAGCCCGGACGCGGATCGACCGAGCGCCTGAAGACGTGCGACGGGTCCGCGACGCGCTTGAGCTGATGACCGAGGGCGCGGACGTGTTCGAGCCAGAAGCGCCGGTCCATCTGGGGTTGAGCTATGTCTCCGAGCGCCTCGCGATCGCGTCCCGTCCCGCCGAACTTGACGGGCTTGAGGACGTGCTCTGGGACGTCGCAATCTTCGCAGAGGGCGGCGAGCTCGCCGACGCCGAACGCGCCATGCGGGCCGCCGAGCGCGCGCTCTCGGCGGCCTTGGCCCGGGGCGCCAGCGAAGAGGAAATCGCCCGCCTCACCCGGGAATATCAGGAGGCCGTGGATCGCTACATGGAAGCGCTGATGCGCGAGGCGATCGAAGAAGGCCGGGTCGAACAGGCCGAAGGCGGCGGACAAGGCATGGAGGGCATGTCCGCCAATGAAATCGAGGAGTTTCTGCGCGCCCTGCGGGAGCTGACCGAGACCGGCGCGACGGACGACGCCCGCCGCCTGCTGCAAGCGCTGAGCGACTATCTGGCGAATTTGGAGATGTCGCTGACGCTTGGCGGTCAGGGCGGCGGAAACCCGCTTGATCTGCAAGACCCCGAATTGCGCGAACAGCTTGAGCGATTGAGCGAGCTGATGGGCGAACAGCGCGAGCTGATGGATCGCACTCTGGACGAACAAGAAGGCCGGGAACCGCGCGAAGGCGGTCGACCGGGCGACCAATCCGGCGGCCGAACCGGGGAACAAGAAGGCGAAAACGCCGGCGAACGCCCCGGCGAAAACGCTGGCGCGGGCGAAGACGACCCTGAAGGGACCCAAGGCGGTCGCGAACCCGGCGAGGGCGACGCCGGTCGGGACGGCGGGGACGAACGGCTCGGGGATGGCGCGCGGGAAGGCGACGCTGAAGCCGGCGGCCGGTTTGGCGAGGAACGCGAAGGCGACAACGGCGTCGGCGCTGGGGAAGACTTCGCTGAGGGCGAAGAAAACGGCGGCGGCGGCCTACTTGAGGAGCAGGAGCGCATCGCTGAGTTGTTGCAAGATCTCTTCGAGGAGTTCTTTGGCGAAGACGCCGACGGCGCCGTCGACGGCCCCGAACGCGACGCGGCGCGTCAGGCCTTGAATGAAGCCCTCGACAGCATGCGCCGCGCCCAAGAAGCGCTGCGGGAAGGCGATGTCGCGAGCGCGCTCCCGCTTCAGCGCGAGGTCCTGGAACGGCTGCGCGACGCGGCGGAACGCACCGCGCGCGAAGCCTTCGAAGCCAACCGCGGAACCCAGCCAGGCGGGACCCAAACGCCCGGCTCGAGCGAAGAGGTTCAGCGAGACCCCTTCGGCAGGCGCTCTGGGGGCGCATCGATCAATGACGGCTTGGGCGTGGAACTGCCTGAGGAACTGGACCGGGAACGGTCCCGCGAATATCGCGATGAAATTCGCAGGCGCGCCGGAGAGGCCGACCGCGAAGAAGAAGAGCGCGAATATCTCCGGCGTCTCTTAGATCGGTTCTGAGACGCGGGCGCTCGCAGCCTTATCCTGCCGCGCCTTTGAAGCCGGCGAACCCGCGCCGAGCGAAACACCTAAAGGAGCGACGCCCTGCGCCTAATGCTGCGGGATTTCCGCGGTCTCATCCGCGTCAGCCGCCGGGGCGTCGTCCCCTGCGATCGTCGCGGCTTCCGCGTCGGCGTCTTCAAGCGGCTCAGGCCGTCCGCCGCCGCTGTCGGCTGCAGGCGTCACGCGCCCGCGCGGCTCATCGACGAAACGCAGTTCCATATCCTCCGCATCAAGCGGAGGACGTGCGACGCGGGTGGTGAACCGGGTCGAGGCCCGCGGATCCAGTTCCCCTGTCTCCAGCGACACCGTCCAGCCGAACACTTCCCCGCCCGTCGTATCCCTCAGGCTGACCCGCACATAGGGCACCGGCTGCGTCCGGCTGGTCGTGTTGCGCACGGTCGCGGAGACTTGCAGCACCGGCTCGCCGTTCTCAAAGCTGCGCTCGGCGACCAAGCGCTCGAACACCAGGCCGCGCGTCGTAGCGTCGAGCCCGACCGCGGCGTACGCGCTGGCGGTCTGCGGCCAAATCCGCACCACATCGACCCGAAAGGCATAGGCCAGGGTCAAGACCGCGACGAACGCAGCCGCCACCCCGCCCCACGCGCCGGCCGCCACATAGGTTTGGGCGCGCCGCCGTTTGCGCTGGGTCTTTGCGCGAAGCATGTCTGCAGGATTGCGGCGCGGCGCGGGATTAGGCGCGGCGGGCGCGGCGTCGCCCTCCAAGGCGTCGAGGGGGTCGATGTCGGCGCCGGGCGCGCGCGAGACGGCCGCCTCCTCCGGGGTCGCCAGCCAAATATGCCCGCACGCAGCACAGCGCACGCTGCGGCCTTTCGGGCCGAGACTTGCGGCGTCTGCGAAATACCGCGTGGAGCAGGATGGGCACGTCAGTATCATGCGATCACCGAATCACCGCGAAGCCCCTTAAGGCGAGGTGTATTATAGCCGAGACGACGCCCACGCCACGCGCCGATCCGGCGCTCGACGCGACCCCCGTCGTACGGCTCGAAAACGTCGGCCTGCGCTATGGGCGCGGAACCGAGGTGCTGAGCGACGTTTCGCTCACCCTAGCGCGCGGTTCGTTCCATTTCCTTACCGGGCCTTCAGGAGCGGGAAAGACCTCTCTGCTCAAACTGCTTTATCTCGGCCACCCGCCCAGTCGCGGTTCGGTGGCGCTGTTCGGACGCGACGCCCGGGGTCTCACCCGAGCGGACAAAGTGGAGATGCGCCGCCGCATCGGCGTCGTGTTTCAGGAATTCGGCCTGTTGGACCATTTGGACGTCTTCGAAAACGTCGCCTTGCCGCTCCGCGTCGCCGGGGGGGACAGGGCTGCGTATGGGGAAGACGTCAGCGATTTGTTGCGTTGGGTCGGGCTGGGCCAACGCATGCGCGCCCATCCCGCCACCCTGTCGGGCGGAGAAAAACAGCGCACCGCCATCGCACGCGCGGTGGTGGGCAAGCCCGAACTGCTTTTGGCGGACGAACCGACGGGCAATGTCGACCCGGAAATGGGGCGGCGGCTCATTCGGCTGTTTGTGGAACTGAACCGGCTCGGCGCCGCGGTGCTGGTCGCGACCCACGACCCTGAGCTTGTCCGCGCCGTCGACGCGCCGGTCCTCAAGCTGGAAGACGGCAAAGTGACCCGCGTGCGAGGCGCGGCGTGACCGCGCCCCCGCGGCCCGCGCCGCTCTTGCCGCCCTCCCCAGAGGCGGATCGCCCCCTATTCTTGGTGGTCGCTATTCTGGCTGCGCTCGCATGTCTCGCCGGGGTGGGCGCGCGCGCTGCCTGGGGCGCGACCGACGCTTGGACCGCACAACTCGAAGGCGCGATGACGCTCTATGTCCATGGCGACGGCGGAGAGGGCGCCCAAGCCGCCGCAGCGCGCGCCGCTGAGACCGCCGCCGCGCTGCCCGGCGTCGACCGCGCCCGCGTTCTCCCCCAGGCTGAAGCCGCCGCGCTTGTCGCCGCTTGGCTTGGGGAAGAGGCGTTAGCCGACTTGCCCGTGCCGTCGATCGTGTCGATTGAACGCGACCGAACCGCCGACGCCACGCTGACGCAAACGATGACGGCGGCGCTGGGCGAGGCCGGAATTCGCGCCAGCGTGGACGACCACGCGCGATGGTCCGATCCGCTGAAGCGGGCGTCGACCGCAGTCCGGGGTTTGGCTTTGCTGCTCTTGGCGCTGTTGGCTGCGGCGGCCGCCGCGGTGACGAGTTTCGCCACGCGCGCCGGTCTCGCCGCCCGACGCGAGGTCGTGCAGGTGCTGCATTTGGTCGGCGCGCAAGACGTCTTCATCGCCCAAGAGTTCACTAACCGGTTCACGAGCCTGGGACTGCGCGCCGGCGCCTTGGGCGCATTGATCGCGGCCAGCGCTGCGAGCATCCTACAGATCGCCTCGTCAAACGCGCGCGATGAGGCGGAACGGTTCTTGCCAGCGTTTCAACTTGCTGGATTGGACGCCGTAATTCTGGGCGGCGCGCCCTTTATCACAGCGGCCGTGGCGGCTGCGACGGCGCGGGCGACGGTGCTCAGGGCGCTGAAGAGGACGTTCTGATGGCGGTGATGGGCTTGCTCGTCCGCCTGACCGGGGCGCTCCTGGTCGCATTCTCGGCGGGATTCTTCGTTTTCGCCGACCACGTATCGCGGCTGGAGCCGCTCGACCCCGCGCCGCGCGCCGACGGCGTTGTCGCGTTGACAGGCGGCGGCGGCACGCGCATCGCCGCGGGCATGAGCCTGCTTGAGGCCGGCCACGGCGCTCGCCTGTTGATTTCCGGCGTTCACGCCGAAACCACCGACAGCGACGTGGAGGCGTTGACCGCCACCACCAACCTGCGCCTATTCGACTGCTGCGTGGATATTGATCGCCGAGCGACGACGACGCTGGGCAATGGGCGCGAAACCGCCGCTTGGGCGCGCGCGCGGGGCTATCGCTCTTTGATCGTCGTCACGTCCGACTTCCATATGCCGCGCGCGCTGATGGTTCTGCAGGACGCCGACCCTTCCTTGCGCCTCATCCCCTATCCCGTCCCGCGCAATGGCGACGTCGCGCCGCCTTGGTGGCGAGACGCGGGCATGATCCGCCGCTTGGCGGTGGAGTACCCAAAATATCTCGCTATCCTCGCTTGGGAGGCGCTGCGCGGCCCGCGCACGCAAGGGGGAGACGGCGCGCCGTCCGCAACTGACCGATGACCGCAGTGCGATCGGGCGTTTTCGTCGTCTGGATGTACGGGCTGATGGCGATCTTCGCGATCGTCTCCGCACCATTGCTCTTGGGGCCGCGGCGTTGGGCGCGCGGCTGTCTCAACCTGTGGCTCAAGCTGGTTTTCTGGGGGCTGCGGGTGTTTTGCGGCGTGACATGGGAGCTGCGCGGGCGCGAGAACATCCCGAAAGGCGCCGCGCTTATCGCCTCCAAACATCATTCCATGTTCGACACCCTGGCCCCATGGGTGTTCTTGAACGACCCCGCGATCATCCTAAAACAATCACTGTCTCGCCTGCCCTTTTTCGGCTGGTACGCCGTGAAGCTCGACAACATCGTCGTCGACCGCTCCGCAGGGGCGAGCGCGCTGCGCAAAATGGTGCGCGACGCCCAGGACCGCGCCGCCGACGGTCGGCAAATCCTGATTTTTCCCGAAGGCACGCGCGTGGCTCCGGGCGAAACAGAGCGCTACAAGCCCGGCGTGGTGCAGCTCTATCGCACGCTTGACGCGCCCTGCGTGCCCATCGCGCTGAATTCCGGACATTACTGGCCTGCTAGCGGTTTTCTCCGCCACCCCGGCCATATCATTGTTGAAGCGCTCGACCCGATCCCGCCGGGACTTGAGCGCGACGCCTTTCTGCAAGAGCTTGAGCGGCGCATCGAGACCGCCGTGGCGTCCTTGCCCCCCAACCAGCCCGCGCCCGACGCGTAGAGGAACCGCCCATGCCCAATCGACCGCTTTCCGAAGAGGTGCGCAGCCCGCGCCCCGGCCGTCCCGGCGGCGCGCTGCGCCTAGGCGGGCTTGCGTTCGTCTTGCTCTTGGCGCTCGGCGGCTACACTGCGTTTTGGTTTTATGTCCGCGACCAGGCCGAGGACATTCTCGCCGCCCAAATCGCCGCCTTGGAGGCGCGCGGATACCAGACCAACTGGCGGGACGTGCGCTGGCACGGCTATCCGGGTCGGGTGTCGGTGACCTTCGGCGAACCCGAGATTCTCGCGCCATCCCATGCTGGCGAGTGGAGCTGGTCGGCGGAGCGGCTGCGCTTGTCGCTTTGGCCTTGGGCCTATCAGACCATCTACGCCGACGCTGCGGGCGAGCATGTGGTGCGCGCGCCAGGCCGCGCCATCACGAGACTGCGCGCGGAGGGGCTCACCGGCATGGCGGCGTTTGACGCCTCAGGCGGCCTGAACGCCGCACGTCTCAATTCCGGACCGGCCCATGCGGAGGTCGCCGGGGCGCGCGTCGCCGGCGTCGACGGCGCCCGGTTGGACCTCCGACGAACCGAAGATGGAAACGCCTACGAAATCGAAGCCAGCGCCGAACGCCCGGTGTCGCGGGACTTCGCCGCCGGCGCCGCGCCCGCCCGCGCCCGCGCCGAGGCCTCTGTCGCGCAGGCCGACGTGCTGGCCGCCTTTGGCTCGCTCGACGCCCCCGCCCTTGCGGCTTGGGCGGACGCAAACGGCGCGCTGCAAATCGACGAAGCCTGCGTCTCCTGGGAAGGCGAACTTCAGTCCGCCGCGCTCGCGCTGGCCTCCGCCGAGCCCGCGGCGTCGCCGGCGCTGCCGGAGGGCGGGTGTTTCGCGGTGGAAGGGCCTGCGCTGGGGCTGTCCGGCGCGCTGGCGCTTGACCCCGTAGGACGGTGGAACGGAGATTTGCGACTGCGCGCCCGTGACCCCGGCGACGCACTGGCGCGCTTAGCCGCGTTGGGGGTCATCACGGCGGATGACGCCCGCCAAGTCGGCGCGATGGCGCAGATGGCGGCGGGGGATGGCGGGGACATGACGTTGCCCCTGCAGATCCGGGAAGGCGCGCTCTACTTCCTCGCCTTCCCCGTGGCGGAGCTGCCCCGCGCCTATTGATCCCCGCCGCCGCGTCCGAAGTCGGGCGCTGGGGTTTCTTGACCAGCGGCGACGATTTCCGCCCTCACCGCCCGTGTGGCGGCGAAGCGCGCTTCCAGCGCCGCGCCGTCGCCCGCCTCCACCGCCGCCCTAAGGGCGGCCAAATTCGCCTCGAACCGATCAAGCGCAGCCAAGACCGCGTCCCGATTGGACAAGAACACGTCCCGCCACATCACAGGGTCGGACGCGGCGATGCGGGTGAAATCGCGGAAACCGCCGGCGGAATACCGCACCATGTCCGCACGCGGCGCGCCGTCCTCCGCCGCGGCCGTGCCGGTCAGGGCATAAGCGATGAGGTGGGGCGCATGGCTTGTCAGAGCCAGGAGCGCGTCATGCTCTTCCGGCGACATCACCGCGACGCGCGCGCCGCATCCAGACCAGAATGCGGCCACGTCGGCGACGGCGTCTTCGGGCTCGTCCCCGCGCGGGGTCAAAATGCACCAGCGATTGTCAAACAACGACGCGAACCCCGCCGCCGGACCGGACCGTTCCGTACCCGCGATGGGATGGGCAGGCACAAAGGTCCGCGCCTCCCCCAGCGCCTCCCGCACCGGCGCCATCACCGCACCTTTCACCGACCCGGTGTCGAACGCGGCGCCGCCTGGCTTTAGGAGCGCGCGCGCCACCGCCGCGGCTTCTCCCATGGCGCGAACGGGGGTGGCGAGGGCCACCAAATCGGCCGCCTCAGCGAAGGGTTCGGAATCGCAGGCAGCGTCCTGGGCGATCCCCAAGGCGCGGATCTGGGCGACGACCTCGGCGTCTTGATCGATGACCACGACCCGCCGGGCAAGCCCGTTCGCCGCCGCCGCCCGCGCCAATGACGAGCCGATCAGCCCCCCTCCGACGACGCCCAAACATTCGACCGCGGCCTCGCTCACGAAGCGCCCATAAAGGCGCGCAACGTCGCAACGACGCGGGCGTTTGCGTCCGCCTCCCCAACTGTCACGCGAAGATGATGCGCCAAACCGTAAGGGACCACCCGGCGGGTGATGAGGCCGGCGGCGCGCAAAGCGGCGTCGGCCTCCTCGACGGTTTTGCCGGGCTGGTCAGGAAACCGCAGAAGCACGAAATTGCCCACGCTTTCGCAGGCGAGCAGGCCCAGGTCTCGCATTTCTGCAGAGAGAAAGACGAGCTGTTCGTCATTATGCGCCTTGGAGCGGGCGGGAAAAGCGGCGTCCTTGATGGCGGCGACGCCGGCGGCGAGCGCGGGAGCGTTCACATTGAACGGTCCGCGAACTCGATTGAGCACGTCGATCACGGACGCCGGGCCGATCGCCCAGCCAAGCCTGAGCGCGGCCAGGCCATGAATCTTGGAGAAGGTGCGCGTCGCCACCACGTTCGGCGCGGTCTGAGCCAAACCGAACCCGGACTCATAGTCCTCGCGGTCGAGATACTCCGCATAGGCGCCGTCGATCACCAAAAGCGTGGTGTCGGGCAGCCCCGCATGCAGGCGCGCGACCTCCGCCCGGGTCACATATGTCCCGGTGGGGTTGTTGGGATTGGCCAGAAAAACGATGCGCGTGCGCTCGGTCACCGCGGCGAGGAGCGCGTCGACATCGGCGCGCAGGTCCGTCTCCGGCGCTGTCACCGGCGTTGCGCCGACCTGCAAGGCGGCGAGCCGATAAATCAAAAACCCATGGGCGGAATAAAGGACCTCATCGCCCGGCCCGGCGTAAGCACGCACCAGGAGCTGCAAAAGCTCGTCAGAACCGCCCCCGCATACAATGCGCTGAGGATCGAGCCCCTGCGCCTCGCCGATCGCATCCCGCAACGCAGCGGCGGCTCCGTCGGGATAGAGTTCGAGGTGGTCGCCGGCGGCGAGAAAGGCCTGTTTCGCAAGCGGGCTGCAGCCCAGGCAATTCTCATTTGACGAGAGCTTCACCGGCTTGACCGGGCCGGGTTCGCCGGCGTCGCCGCCGCGATACGGGGTGATGTCGAGAATGCCGGGCCGCGGCGCGGGCCCCATGGCGGCGGGCGTTTCCATCATTTCCAGCGCTTTTTTTGAACCGAGTGAGTGTCAGACAGCGATATCGCGCCCCGGCCGGGGGCATCAAGCTCGCCAGGCGGGGCGCGGCTCTCCGACGGGAGCCGGCGCAGGTTGAAAGACCGGCCGCCGCGCAGGCTTCCCGCGGTTCGCATAAACCTGCTTCACCGCCTCCACGAGGATCACCCCGCCTAAACCGGGCCAAATGCGCTCGCCCGTCCGCTCCCACGCCAGGGCGGCGCGGGTGACCATCGGCCACTCCACCGGCGGAGCGAACAATGCGCCCGCCCAAAAGCGCGGCTCAAGCCCCGCGCCCTCCAACAATCGCGTCAATTGCCCACGACTAAACGACCGGCCATGGCCGAAAGGCGTCCGCTCGGCGCGCGCCCAAAGGCCCGTACGGTGGGTCGCGATGAGCATGATGCGTCCGGACGGGGCCAGCGCGCGGCTCGCTTCCGCGAGCGTGCCGGACAACGCATCGGCTTCTTCGAGAAGATGGGCGAGCAGAATGCGATCGAACGCGCTGTCGCGGAACGGCAAGCTGTGCTCAGGGCCAAGCGCGCAAACATTCCGCCCCTCCCTCGGCCAAGGCCGCGCCCCTTGAGCGGCGGGCGATAGAGCGATCAGACGGCGCGCGCCGGGGCGGTAAGGCGCGAGATAGGGTTCAGCGAACCCCACGCCGAGCACGTCCAAACCGTTGAGATGCGGCCACAACGCCATGACCCGGCGCGCGATAAGCGACTGCGCCGCCTCACCGCGCGGGCAGCCGTAAAACCGTGCGAGTTCCTCCACCGTCAAGCGCATCAGCGTTCGCCGGCTCCTTTCTTTGCGCCGGTAGGATGCTACGCTGCGCGCGCCCTTTGCCGCCACCGGAGATCGTTATGGCGTTGCGCGTCCTCCGCTTCCCTTGTCTGTCGGACAATTACGGTTTCCTCGCCCATGACGACGCGAGTGGGGAAACCGCCGCCATCGACACGCCGGACGCCGACGCGATCGCCAAGGCGGCGGATGAGGCCGGCTGGCGAATTACGCAGATCTGGAACACCCATCATCACTTTGACCATGCCGGCGGGAATGAACGGCTCAAGGCCATGACCGGCGCCAAAGTGGTCGCCCCGGCCGCGGATAAACACCGCATTCCAGCCGGCGACGTTTGGGTCAGCGACGGCGACGGGGTCGCCCTTGGGGAGAGCCGCGCGCAGGTCTTCGAGACGCCCGGACACACGCTGGGGCACATCGTCTACCACTTCGCCGCTGACCGGATCGCGTTTGTGGGCGATACGCTGTTTGCGCTTGGCTGCGGCCGACTGTTCGAGGGCACGCCGGCGCAGATGTGGTCGAGCCTTTCGCGCTTCGCAGATTGGCCGGACGACACGGTGATCTATTGCGCGCATGAATACACCCAGAGCAATGCGCGTTTCGCGCTGTCGGTCGACCCGAGCAACCCCGCGCTGAAGGCCTATGCCGCGGAGGTCGACGAAAAACGCGCGCGCGGCGAGCCCACTGTTCCCACCACGCTGGGCGCGGAGCGCGCCGCCAACCCTTTCTTGCGCGCTGACGACGAAAGCCTGCAATCGGCGATGGGGCACAGAGGCGATGCGGTGGCGACCTTCGCTGAGGTCCGTCGCCGCAAGGACGTGTTCTAAGCCATGGTCGGCGCGCCCATGGGCGATATGCCCGCCAAAGAAATCATCGCGCTCTTAAAGCTCGAACGACACCCCGAAGGCGGTTGGTATCGCGAAACGTTCCGCGATGCTGCAGCGGACGAAACCGGCCGGTCGCGCGGCACCGCGATTTACTACCTGCTTGAAGCCGGCGACCTGTCAGCTTGGCATCGGGTGGACGCTGCGGAAATCTGGCACTGGCATGCGGGCGGGCCGCTGGCGTTGACGCTGTCTCCCGATGGCAAAAACGCCCAGCCGTTTCGGCTCGGGCCCAATCTGCGCGCAGGCGAGCGGCCGCAAGGCGTGGTTCCGGCGGGATGGTGGCAGACGGCGGAAAGCCTCGGCGCTTGGACGCTTGTGGGCTGCACCGTCGCGCCGGGCTTCGCCTTTGAAGGCTTCGAGCTCGCTCCGCCGGATTGGCGGCCGACGCCTTAGCCGGCTTGGTAGGCGCGGCGCACGTCTCGGGCGATGCGCTCGGAGGACGGCCTGCCCGCATACCCTTGCGCGGTGTCGACGCCGATAAACACCACGTCGTCCTCCACATCCACGTCGGCCCCGCCGGCGCGGACGAACGACACGCCCTGGATGCGCGCAAAAGCGGTTTCAGCGACAGGATCCTCCGCCAAGCCTGCGAAGGCCGCCGCCGCGATCCAGGCCGCATCGGCGTAAATCGTGCGGTCGCGATCGTCGCGGGGGGCGGGGACGGCGACGACGACGTCGCGATCGGCGGCGTCGTTCAGGCGCGCCCGCAGCGTGTCGAGCGCACGCTCCATTTCATCGGTCTCCGGCGCGGCTCCGCGTGGGAGGGCCCCCACGTCGGCGAGGACGTCGGCGTCCTCGGCCCCCAGCGCGCCCGCGGTAAGCGACGCGTCAACCGTTCGGTTCCGGCCGATGGGGGGCAGACGAAGGGAGACCGCCTCCGCCAGTTCATAGGCCGCGACGCCTTCCGGCGCTTCGGCGGTGTACAGGGTCACCGCGTCGCGCGCGTTGATCCGCGCCATGGTCCGCCCGACGTCGTTGACATAGAGGATGTCGCCGCCTGCGCCGGACTCCGCCTCCAAAGCGTAGATTTCCGCGGCGCCCTCAAATTGCAGCAAGGCGTCGTTCAAGCCGATGTCGAGAACGAATCGCGCCGAATTGTCCGCGGTCATGTAGGACATGACGCCCGTGCCATCCGCTTCGCCGACCAGAATGCTGCGGACGCTTCGGGTGGCTTGGGCCTCCGCCAGGGCGGGGACGCTTAAGCTTAACGCCGCCGCGCCGAGAAGGATTCGTGCATACTGTTTCATGCAAACCCTTACATCACGCGCTTGCGGCGCTTTTGCGGCGCCGCGTCCGCCGCTCTGCTCAAGCGCCCGACCGGGCCTCTAATACATGTGCTGTCCGCCGTTGAGCGACATGGTCGAGCCGGTCACGAATCCCGCGTCATCGGCGACCAAAAACAGCACGCCGCGGGCGATTTCCTCGGCATGACCGAGGCGACCGACGGGAATGCGTTTTTTGATCTTCTCCAGCACATCGTCGGGCACCGCGGCCACCATGTCCGTGTCGATGTAACCCGGGGCGATGGCGTTCACTGTGATGTTCGCGCGCGCGCCCTCTTGGGCGAGCGCTTTGGTGAAGCCGTGAATCCCGGACTTGGCGGCGGCGTAGTTCACTTGTCCGTATTGACCGGCTTGGCCGTTGATGGAGCCGATATTCACGATGCGGCCGAACCCGCGCGCGTTCATGCCCTCCCAACAGGCTTTGGCCATGTTGAAACAACCCCCGAGGTTCACGTCGAGAACCTCCTGCCACATGTCATGGGTCATTTTTTTCATCGTGCCATCGCGGGTGATGCCCGCATTGTTGACGACGATGTCGACGGGGCCTAGCTCGGCCTCGATTTTCGCCACGCCCGCCACGCAGTCTTCGTAGTTGGCGACGTCCCACTTATAGACCGATACGCCGATTTCATCGGCGCATTGCTTGGCGCGCTCTTCATTGCCCGCAAAATTTGCGGCCACCGTGTAGCCTGCGTTTTTCAGGCCTTCGGAAATCGCTCGGCCGATGCCGCGCGTGCCGCCGGTGACGACTGCTACTCGCCCCATGGTGTTCCTCCCAAGTCTCGCCTATCGCGATGATGTTCATTGTTGGATTCGAGCGGAGCGTGAACGATAGGCGCATTGTGCGGGCTGCGACAAAGGACAATCGTCACCGTCTTTGACGCGCCTGCGGCGCGAAAACGGTGGCCGAGCTTGCCCGCGGCGGCCATGATGCGCTGAAAAGCGAATACGCGGCAGGGGATATGGGGGCGCGTCATGCAGGGATGGGTGCTGCGAGCGATAGTCGGGCTCGCGACAGGAATGGTTCGGGCGTCCCAACGCGCACCCGCCGTCGCGACCGGTGCGGTGTTGATCGTCGCCACCGCCGCCATTGCCGCCACGTCGTTTCCCGCCGCCGAGCCGCTGGTGATCGGCGCGATGGCCGGCTTTGTCCAACTGGCGGACGCCCTGCCCTACGTGAATTTCGCGCCGTATCTCACCGAGGGCGAAGACGGCTCGATCACGTTTTCCACAAGCGGCGACGCCGGCGACGGGGTCTTTCGGGACGTTTTGGCCCCGATCTACGCTTATCTCACAGGCGCATTGCTGGTGTTCCGCTGGGTGACGCGGGTGCGTCCCTCCGCATCGGGCTTCTGGTCGCGGTTCCAGCCCACGGTGCTTTTGGTGGTGGTGTGCCTGGTCGTATTCGCAGCCAGTGCGGTGCAACGCCAGGACGTCGCCGGCATCACCGGCGTCTTCGCCATTATCGCCGCCGCCGCGCTCGTCACAGCGGTATGGGGCTCGGTTATCGCGGGAGCCATGGACGCGGTGGAACGCCGGATGTTCCCCAACGCCTTTTCAGAAGCCTAGGTCAAAGGGCGGCCAGACCGCGACTGGCGGACCACCAGTCGACCAAGCACGCCCCGTTTGATCCAACGCGGTCTTGAGAGCGACGCGATCTCTTGCGACGACGCCCGATAGGCGCTCGCCGGAGCGAGCGCCCTTCCCGGTTTCCGGATCAGTCCCGCTCAATGCACATGGCGACACCCATGCCCCCGCCGATGCACAGCGTGGCGAGGCCCTTCTTGGCGTCGCGGCGCACCATTTCAAACAACAAGGTGTTGAGCACCCGAGCGCCTGACGCGCCGATTGGGTGGCCGATGGCGATGGCCCCGCCGTTCACGTTCACGATGTCGGGGTTCCAGCCCATGTCCTTGTTCACGGCACAGGCTTGAGCGGCGAAGGCCTCGTTGGCTTCCACGAGGTCCAGGTCCTCAACGCTCCATCCGGCTTTTTCGAGAGCGCGCCGGCTGGCGGGGATTGGCCCGGTTCCCATCACGGCGGGGTCCACCCCTGCGGTCGCCCAAGAGGCGATGCGCGCCATCGGCGTCACGCCGCGTCTTTCCGCTTCCGCCGCGCTCATAAGCACCACGGCGGCCGCGCCGTCATTGATGCCTGAAGCGTTCGCCGCGGTGACCGTGCCTTCTTTGTTGAAGGCCGGACGCAGCTTGGCGATGGAATCAACCGTCACGCCGTCGCGAATATACTCGTCTTTGTCGACCACGATGTCGCCCTTGCGATGCTTGATGGTCACCGCAGAGATTTCATCGTCGAACTTGCCGGCATTGCGGGCGGCCTCCGCTTTGTTCTGCGAGGCGGTGGCGAAGGCGTCCTGCTCGTCGCGGGTGATCTGCCATTTCTCCGCGACGTTCTCGGCGGTTTGACCCATGTGGTAGCCGTTAAAGGCGTCCCAGAGACCGTCTTTGATCATGGTGTCGATCATCGAAAGGTCGCCCATCTTGTGGCCGGCGCGAAAGCGGGCGGCGTGCGGGGCGAGGCTCATGCTCTCCTGGCCGCCTGCGACGACGATGTCGGAATCTCCGCACTGAATGGCTTGGGAGCCCAACGCCACCGCGCGCAGGCCCGACCCGCAGACCTGATTGACGCCATAGGCGGTGGTCTCTTTCGGCAGACCCGCGTTGATCGCCGCTTGGCGCGCGGGGTTCTGACCCGACGCGGCGGTCAGGACCTGTCCCAAAATGACTTCGCTCACCTCGGCCGGCGACACGCCGGCGCGCGCGAGCACGGCTTCGACGGCGACGCGTCCAAGCTCATGGGCGGGCGTATCGGCGAAAGAGCCGTTGAAGGAACCGACCGGCGTGCGAGCGGCGGAAGCGATGACGACATGTGTCATTGGTGCGCACCTTTTTCCATTTTCACAGACGACGAGGGCAGCGTGTTTCAGTAAGATGACGCGGCAGGCGACGAAGTTTGCGCGCGTTTTCGGACACGCGCAGCATAGCCTGAACCGGCGCGCCGGCGCACGACGCTGAAGACGCGCACGAAAAGATAAAGGGAGGAGCCCCTTTGACGGGCAAGGCGAAAAGTAAAAGTGAAACGACAGGCGACTCGGATGTCGTTGTCGTAAAAAAATATGCAAATCGCCGACTCTATAACACGGCGACAAGTTCTTATGTCACTCTAGATGACCTTTCCAATATGGTCAAAGAGGGCCACGACTTCGTCGTTTATGACGCGAAGTCAGGCGACGACATTACCCGTTCGGTTCTTACTCAAATTATATTCGAACAAGAAAGCCGGGGGCAAAACCTGCTTCCGACGGCGTTCTTGCGCAGGCTTATCCGCTTTTACGGCGACAGCGTCCAAGCGCTTGTGCCCGGTTACCTCGATATGTCGATGGAGTCTTTCTTCAATCAACGCGAGGCCATGCGAGAACGCTTCGCCGGCGCTTGGGGCGGGACTGCTGCGATGGAGGCGTTTGGGGAGCAGGCGCGACAAAACATGGCCCTGTTCGAACAGTCCATGCGCATGTTCGCCCCCTTCTCCGGGGGGGCTTCGGGTGAAGAACGCCCAGAAAACGCGGAGGCCCCAAAAGACGCCGCCGCCGCGCCGCGGGGCGAGGATGCCAAAGCGTTGGCCGAGATGCGTCGTCAGATAGACACGCTGCAAAAACGCCTCGACGCCATCTCCGGACCCAAGCCGGCTTCAACCGACTAGGTCAACGAAACCCTAATTTCGGTCCGGCTCTTGCGACGCCGGGCCGATGACGACGTATGTCTCTCCTCCGCCAAGCCGGCATCCGGCGTCAGCGCGGCGCGTTCAGCCGGTTCCCCGCGTGGCGGCGGCGACGTTTCCGCGGCGTGGGCGAGAGCCTGGGTCTCACACGCAGAAGTCTGAGCACGACCGCCGTCGCGCCGCGCCCTTGCGCGGCTTAGGGTCGGTTCTGGCTCCTGACGTCCGGACGCCCGCGCCATTGCGGGGATTGCGGGCGGATGCGGCGCAGCGTCGGGCTTGGAACGAAGTCTATGCTCGGGCCCAGTCCGAGGCGCACGCCCCCTGCGGAGGAACTTTCGAGGTGCGCGCGTGATCGGACGCCTCGCCGGACAAGCGGCGGACTTCGCCATCGCGTTTGCGGTGTTTTTCGTTTTTCTCTGAGAGGTCTGAGCGCGCGGGCTAATCCGCGTAGTCGCCGCCATATTCCTGGCGCTGCACCGCGATGATGGCCACCACCACGCCGGCAAGCACGTCCAGAAGCGTCATCAGCATGATGAGGAAGAACACCGACGTCGCGAATTGCGGCAAGATGAGAAACTCCACCAAGCACACGATGAATAACAACAGCGAAAGCGCGTGATTGACGATCGCATGGCGGCCGTTGCTGGTGGATTTCAACAGTTCGACGAACAACAAAACCAGAGCGACGGCCAACAGGATGTCGCCTGTCGTAATCTCCCAAAGCCCGCCGGTCGGCATCCGCACGCTCAACCGCTCATTGGCGAAGGCCGCCGCGCGTTCGGCCGCCCGCTCCCCCTCAGGCCCTCCCATCAAATAGGCCAGGAAGACGATGAAGTTGTAGAACCCGACCGGGATCGTGAGCAGGGGAAAGAACGTGAAAATACGCATCGGCGTCTTCCGCTTTGGGGGCGCGCCCGCCCCTTGCGTCCCTACAGTGTGCGCGCGCCGCCGCGCGCCGCGCGATGGTTAGCCGCGCATTTAGGACATTGTGCGGCCGATACCCTTAATACTCTCGCACCGAGCCGCAACGCCGCGCGCGCGTGTTCAGCCACATCACGCCCCGCAAATCCGCCAAAGACGCGCGCAAACGCCCGAAATTCGTATATTTCGAACTGCCATGTTGGCGTGGCCGGTGATTGACGTCGCAGAATTCGATTTCGAAGCCTTCCCGCAGCATCAGCGCGGGCATGAACCGGTGCATATGATCGAAATAAGGAAGCCGCAAAAAGGCGTCCCGACGGAAAGCCTTCAATCCGCAGCCGGTGTCGTCGGCCCGGTCTTTCAGAAGCCATTTGCGCACGCCATTGCCGAAACGGGAGCCGAAACGCTTCCAGGCCGTGTCCTTGCGGTTCGCGCGACGCCCGCCGACAAGGGCCAGGTCCGCCGGCGCATCGGCTCTTGTGAGCTGTTCGAACAAGGCCGGCACGTCAGCGGGGTCGTTTTGACCGTCGCCGTCCAGGGTCGCGATCACCGGCGCGCGCGCGCCGAGAACGCCGGACCGCACGGCGCGGCTCTGGCCGGCGTTTTTTTCGTGCGCCAAAACGCGCAATGCGGGGTAACGCGCCTTTAGCGCCGTCAGCGTCTCGCGCGTGGCGTCCGTTGAGCAATCGTCGACGAAGATCATCTCATAGGTCCGCCCTTCGAGGGCGCGTGCGATTTCTTCGGCCAATCCGCCGACATTTTCAGCTTCGTTGAACACAGGAACGACGACGCTGAGCGCCGGCGCTCCCGCCGTCGCTGGGCCGGCTGCAGACGTCATGACTGAGTTTTCCCCATGTTTCGCGCATTGCCGCGGGTTGGGCGGGAGTGATAGCGCTTCGCCCGACGCCGGTCAGTGATTTTTTCAGGTTATTGCGCGACGGCGTTCGGCTAGGTTCGCGGGGACGGGGTTCTGGGGCGCTCGGACGGGAATATGCATCCACGCCTGCGCACTATCATTGCGCTGACGTTGTTGGCGCTGGCCGGCGCATTGCCGGGGGTATTCTCCATGCCTCCGTTGGACCGGGACGAGTCCCGTTTCGCGCAAGCCAGCGTGCAGATGATGGAGACGGGCGATTATGTCCGCATCAATCTGCAGGACGAACCGCGCCACAAAAAACCTGTGGGCATCCATTGGCTTCAGGTGGCCGCGGTTTCGCTGGTCTCGGACGTCGAGGATCGCGCCATTTGGGCGTTTCGCCTGCCATCCGTTTTGGGCGCGCTGATCGCCGTTTGGGCGACCTATTGGGCGGGCTGCATTTTGGTCGGCAGGAAGGCGGCCTTCACCGGCGCGGCGCTGATGTCGGTGTGCCTGCTTTTGGGCGGGGAAGCGGGCATCGCCAAAACCGACGCCATGCTCCTGGCCTGCACCACCCTCGCCATGGCGGCGCTGGCGCGGCTTTACGAAGGCGGCGGGAAATGGAGCGGCTTGCTGTTCTGGGCGGCGGTCGCGCTTGGGGTGCTCGTCAAGGGCCCCATCACGCCCATGGTGGCGGGGCTCGCCATTTTGGCGCTCGTAGCGCTGGACAGACGAGCACGCTGGCTGACCCCGTTGTTTTGGTGGGCCGGTCCGCTGGTCGGCGCGCTTATCGTCGCGCCCTGGCTGATCGCTGTACAAATGGCGACGGACGGCGCCTTTCTGGCTGAAGCGTTGGGCGGGGATCTCGGGCCCAAACTCAATTCCGGGCATGAGGGCCATGGCGCGCCTTTCGGCTTGCACACCGCGCTTTTGCCCATCTTGTTCTGGCCGGGCACGCTGTTCTTGATCCCGGGCCTCGTATTGGCGTTTCGGGCGTTGTTCCGGCCGTTCGACGATCACGAGGCGGGCGCGCTGCGCTTTTTGCTGGCTTGGGCGCTTCCGGCTTGGCTGGTGTTTGAGATCACGCCGACGAAGCTCATCCACTACACCCTGCCGCTCTATCCCGCGCTTGCGCTCATGGCCGGCGCCGCGATGCATGCGCTTTGGGAAAAACGCACCAGCGTGACGGCGCAGTTTTTCTCCGCGCTGTTGTTCGGAGCGGTGGGCGCGTTCGTGACTACGTTGATCTTCATTCTGCCCGACCTCAATGCTGTCGCCGCAGCGGCTCAAGAAGTCGAAGAAGAGGCGATACTGGGCGCGCTGCGCTCGCTGTCGCAGGTCGAACTCGGGGTCATCGGCGGCTTAGGCGGGGGGCTCGCCCTCATCCCGCTTATTCTTTGGCGCGCGCCGCGGGCCCAAGTGCTGGTCGCCTGCCTTGCCGGGATTGCGGCGAACTTCATCCTATTCGAACGCATCGCGCCCAATCTCGACGGACTGCTCGTGACAGAGCGGGTGTCGGAGGCGCTTGAGGCCCAGGCCCTGCATCCCCGCCTGAACACCTCGGCCAACCCGCCGCTTGTGACATTGGGCATTCGCGAACCGAGCCTGGTGTTCCTCACCGCCACCGACACGGTTCTGGCGGAAAACGCCGAACAAGCCGCAGCCATCTTCACCGAAGGGGCCGGCCGAGCGGCGGTGGTGGACGCGCGTTTCGTCGACGAATTCCTCAACGCCGTCGCCGCTCGGGGGGCCCCCTCGCCCATCCGCTTCGGGGAAGCCGCCGGGGACGCGATGAACCCCGAGCCGATCCGCGGATTGAACTACTCGAACGGCGAGCCTGTGGAGCTCGTCATCTTCCGCTCGCTGGGGGCCGGTCGGTTCCGGGAGGCTGAGCTGAGCGGAGCATGGACGCCCTCGCCATGACGGCGCGCCGGGTTGAGATTGTCGAAGTGGGTCCGCGCGACGGCTTGCAGAACGACCCAGCACGGCTGTCGACGGACACGAAGCTGGCCTTCATCGGTCGCCTCCTCGACGCCGGCGTGCGTCGCTTAGAGGCCGCATCCTTCGTCAATCCAAAACTGGTTCCCGCGATGGCCGACAGCGCTGACGTGATGGCCCGCGTCCCGCGCAACCGCGGCGCGGTCTATATCGGGCTTGCGCTCAATGAGAAGGGCGTGCGCCGCGCCATCGACGCGGGCTGCGACGAAGTGAACTTCGTCCTCGTCGCGAGCGAAGGCTTCGGCAAGGCGAACCAAAACGCTACCCCCGATGAGACCGCCGCGCAGCTCGAAGCGATTGCGCCCATCGTCCATGACGCCGGCGTCCCGCTCTCCGCAACGATATCGGTCGCGTTCGGCGATCCCTTTGACGGCCCCGTCCCCATCGAGCGGGTCGCCGACCTCGCCCGGCGCGCAGATGCTGCGGGCTGCGCGGAAGTCGCGTTGGGCGACACGATCGGCGTGGCCGACCCTTGGGACGTTCGCGCGCGAACCGCGGCGGTGCGGGCGGCGGCGCCGAACGCGCGCTTGCGTCTGCATTTCCACAACACGCGCAACACCGCCATTGCGAATGTGTTCGCCGCGGTCGATGCGGGCGTGGACGTTATCGACGCGAGCTGCGGCGGCATCGGGGGCTGCCCCTTCGCCCCTAGAGCGACAGGCAATGTGGCGACGGAAGATGTCGTCTATGTGCTGGAGAAAGCCGGGGTGGAGACGGGCGTCGACCTGGACGCGATGATTCAAACCGCCCTATGGCTGGAAAGTGAACTCGGCCACCCTATCAGCTCCGCGCTCTCTAAAGCAGGGGGCTTTCCCGCGCCACAGCCCAGCTGAATGCGCGCCCCCGCCTGAGCGATGGACGCGCGTTCATGCCTCGGTTCGGCGCTCAGCAGGTTTGCCGGCGGCGCGGCCCACTTCGCTGACGCTCGCCGAGGCGCGGGCGTCAACGGGGATCGCCGCGCCGATCCGCGCCGAAGCGGCGCGCAGCGCAGGAACAAAGTCCCCGATCACCTTTTCAGGCTCTAAGGCCGAGCGGATGAACCGCATGCACAGCACCGCCCGGAGCCGACCCTCCGCGTCGCGCACCGGCGTCGACACCCCGGCTTCCCCCGCGACCGAGCGTAAGTCCAGCGCGTAGCCGCGCGCCGCCGCTTCAGCCGCGCCTTTGCGCGCCACGTCCAAATCCGCCTTTGACGCCCCTTGCGCGCGCGCGAGATCCAACAGTGCGGTGCGTTCGGCTTCACTCGCGCAAGCCAACCGCATCATCCCAGCCGGCGAGGTCGCCAGCCCCAGTCGCTCGCCCGGCGCGTAGTGGGCCAGGGCCAGAGGGCTCATCCGATCGGTCACGACCCGCAAGATCAGCGCGCCGCCGGCCACGGTCGAAAGCATAAGCGGCCAGAGTATCGTCCGCCCCGTCCGCTCCATTTCCGGCCGCGCGACCTCGCGGATCCAAGCATCGTCGACAAACCCGTCGGCCAGGCCGCTAACACGGAGGGTCGGGCGGTAGCGATCGTCTTCTTCGTCACGCACCACAAAGCCGCCGACGCACAGCGTTTCCAGCACGCGATAAGCGGTCGTGCGGGGAAGCCGCGCCTCGCTTGCAACTTCGCTGACGGTCAAGCCGTCGCAGCGATTTAGGCACTCCAAGGCCTCTAAGCCTCTGAGAAGCGCGCGAATGGGGCGTATCCGCTCCTCGCCCAACTCTTCGGACATGGCTGCGCCTTCCTCTCTATCAGGCGCATAACCTATCCTAGAACGGAACACATACCAACACTCGTCAGAAGTGCGTGGTCTTGCGACGCGCGACATTGCGCACCGCTCCCTGGGCGACCGAGGCGGCGACGATGGCCGGGGAAAGCGCGGCGGCGAGTGCGCGGGCTGAGGCGTTGCCGGCGAACTTCTTGAAGTAACGGGCCATGCCGCGGCCTTTGTGATAGGCGATCCGCATAGACGGCGCATCGCTGGTCGCGCCGACATGCCGGACGCTTGCGCGGGGCTCGAACATCACCGCGCCCCCCGCCTCCCGAGCCCTTCGGCAAATATCCACGTCCTCGACATGCACGAAATAGCCTTCGTCGAAGCCGTCTATCGAGGCGAAGTCGTCCGCGCGCATCATCATGAAGGCCCCGCTGATCGTCGGCGTCGCAACGGGCGTCTCGGGCAGGGGCTGGTTTTCGAAATGGATGGTGCCGAAGGCGGGAGAGACGCCGGCCAATTTCGTCAGACCGGTCATTTCGACGAAGGCCTTCCATGGCGTGAAATCGCCGCGGCGTCCGCCGCGCTGCTCCCGGCCGTCAAATCCTTGAACCAAGCCGCCCACGATCCAAGGCCGCGGGCAACTTTCGCCGGTGTCCCGCAGGCGAGCCGCTGCGCCCGGCGCGACCACGGCGTCTGGATTGAGAAACAGCAGGTGCTCGGCGGAGGCGCGCGCCGCACCGCGATTGCAGCCGGCGGCGAAGCCGACATTGCCGTGTCCCCAGATGACCTGGAAGTCCCGTCGCGCCCCGCCCGCGGTGATCACCTTGGCGCGAACCTCACGCGGATTTCCGTTGTCGACAAGCACCACTTCGTCGATGTCGGGCGCGGCGAAGGCGGCGTTCAAACAGGCGAAAAGAGCCGGCCCGGTTCGGTAGGTGACGATGATCGCCGCAATGCGGCCGCGCTCACCGCCCATCGACCGCTCCGCGCGCCGGACCGAGCGCCAGACATGCGCCGGCGGCCAAAACGCCGACGGCGATCCACCACTCCTGCCATACCCCGTAGCTGGTCAGACCAATGCCGCCATAAGCCCCGACAAAACCGGCGACCGCAGCCGCTTGGCGCCGGGTTAAGCGCGCGGCGTCCGCCACTCGACCCAGCCCCAAAACCAGCGCCACGCCCGCGAGCAAAACGCCCACTAGCCCGGTCTCCAACCAGAGGTGAAGCCCGGCGTTGTGCGGGTGAAGCGGGATCGTGGGAAACGTCACGCCCCGTAGCGTCGCGTCACCGTCAAAGGCGCGCGACGCATCGAAGCCATGGCCGAGGATGGGCGCGCTCCAGATATGGCCGACCGCGGTGCGCCAAATCTCCAACCGCATCTCCCAGCTGAGCGGCATGGCGTCGCGAACGCCTTGCGGCGCCAGCGCGGACAGCGGCCCCAAAAGCGGCGCAGCCACCAGAGTTCCCGCAGCGATGACGCCGAGCGCACGCAGGGTCGCCCGGGGCGCAAGCCAGGCGCTGGATGCGGCTGCCATCGCGCAGGCTAGGCCCAACAGGTTGGACGATACGCCGAACCGCACGCCAGCAACGATGGCGATGAGCCCCAGAGCGAGTGCGGCGACCCGACCGACACCGCCCGACGCCCAGAGCCCGACGGCGGCAGGCGGGGACAACACGACAAGCGCCGAGACGCCGTGGCCTAGGCTGCGCTCGACGCGCGCGCGAAGATCGACCTCCGACATGCCTTGCTCGACATGGTGGCTGGTTGTCAGCGCGCCGCCTGTGAGACTTTCAAAAGCGAACAGCCCGGCCGCCGCCACGACGCCGAAGGCGAGCGCGCCCTCCAGACGCAGCCGCGCCCCCGCCCGCAGCCGCGCGCACGCAATCGCGAACGCGGCGAAGATGGGCGCAGCCGCGGCGAGCTTTGCGTAGTTTTCCCATGCCGGGTGGGGCGTCCAAACCAAGGATAGCGCCGCCCAACCTAACAGCGCGGCCAGAGCATAGGCCGCCAAGGGCGGTTGCTGGAGGAACGCCGCGCGGTCGCCTAAGGCGAGGCCCGATGCGGCGACCATGCCGGCGAGCGCCGTGAGCGCGGCGAGCCCCAGGGCGCCAGCGACCATCGCCAGACCTGACAGCGCGAACACCGCGACGCTCGCCCACACTTGCGGGCTCGCCCGCTCCAACATTGCCCCCTACTCCGCAGCCTGGGCGGTTGACGGTCGCGCCGCGCGTGCGATGTCCGGCGGGGCGGCCTCCGCGGCGAGCGCTTGCACGGCGGCTTCCAAAGACATCATTTCCTGCCGAGCTTTGCCTTCCCCGAACCGGCGCAGCGCCAACGTCCCTTCCTCGGCCTCCTGTCGCCCGACCACAGCGATGATCGGAACCTTGGTCTCCGAGTGCTCCCGCACCTTATAGTTGATCTTCTCATTGCGTACATCAATGTCCACGCGCAGTCCCGCAGCCCGTAAGCGTGCGACGGCTTCCTGCGCATAGTCTTCCGCGTCCGAGGTGATTGTCGCCACCACGATTTGCCGTGGCGCCAGCCAGAGCGGGAAGGCTCCGGCATAGTGCTCGATAAGAATGCCCGTGAACCGTTCCAGCGATCCGAACAACGCCCGGTGCAGCATGACGGGGCGATGTTTCTCCCCATCCTCACCGATGTAAGACGCATCGAAACGCTCGGGCAGGTTGAAGTCGACCTGCAAGGTCCCGCACTGCCAATCCCGCCCGATCGCGTCGCGCAGCACGAACTCAAGCTTCGGTCCGTAAAAGGCGCCTTCGCCCGGGTTCACGCCATAGGGAAGTCCCGTTGCGTCCAAAGCGTGCTTCAAGGCGGCTTCGGACTTGTCCCAAACGGCGTCGTCGCCGATGCGCGCCTCGGGGCGGTCAGAAAACTTGATCCGGACGTCTTCGAAGCCGAAGTCCTTGTAAATGTCGAGGATGAGATCGACGACTTTCAGACACTCGTCCTGCAGCTGCTCGGGCGTGCAGAAGATGTGCGCGTCATCTTGGGTGAAGTGACGGACCCGCATCATGCCGTGCAAGGCGCCGGACGGCTCATAGCGGTGGACTTTGCCGAACTCCGCCATCCGCAACGGCAGCTCTCGATAGGAACGTTGCCCGTGATTATAGACTTGGACGCCGCCTGGGCAGTTCATCGGTTTTAGCGCGTATTTGCGCTCGTCGGGCATGACCGTGGCGTACATGTTTTCGCCGAACTTCTCAGCGTGCCCTGACGTTTCCCAGAGCGAATAGTCGAGCAGATCCGGCGTGTTGATTTCGACGTAGCCCGCCTCTTCCTGACGCCGACGCATATACGCGATGAGCAACTGAAAAAGCGTCCAGCCGTTTGGATGCCAAAAAATCGAACCCGGCCCCTCTTCCTGCATGTGAAAGAGGTTCATCACCTTCGCAAGCTTGCGGTGATCCCGGCGTTCGGCTTCTTCGATCCGATGCAGATGGGCGGCGAGGTCCTTCTCGTTGGCCCAGGCGGTGCCGTACATCCGCTGGAGCATGGCGTTGCGATGATCCCCGCGCCAATAGGCGCCAGCGAGCTTCATCAATTTGAACGCCTTGGGAATGCGGCCCGTCGACGGCAGATGCGGTCCGCGGCAGAGGTCATGCCAGGGCCCTTGGCGATAGACCGTGACGTCTTCGTCCGCCGGCAAATCTTCAATGATCTGGGCTTTGTACTCTTCGCCCATGTCACGGAAGTGCTTCACCGCCTCATCGCGATCCCATACCTCACGTTCGAACCGATAATCGGCGTCGATGATCTCAGCCATCTTGGCCTCGATCGCCTCGAAATCTTCGGTCGAAAACGGCTCGTCGCGCGCGAAGTCGTAGTAAAAGCCGTCTTCGATCACCGGACCGATGGTGACCTGCGTGCCGGGGAACAGCTCTTGGACCGCCTGGGCGAGGATATGGGCGGCGTCGTGTCGGATCGCTTCCAAGCCTTCGGGATCTTTGTCGGTGATGATCCGGATCGCGGCGTCATGAGGAATTGGCCGGCCCAGATCCCAAGGCTGACCGTCAATCATCACGATCAGGGCCTTTTTCACCAATGATTTTGAGAGGGAGGCGGCGACCTCCGCGCCCGAAACGCCGTCGTCGTACTCGCGCACAGCGCCGTCGGGAAAAGTTAGCTTCACCATGCCGTTTCAGTCCTGTTCAGGCGCAAGCCCGCGGGGGCCTCGCCAGTCGCCGTACCGCCAGGGCGTCCACCAAGGAACGTCCTTCCGCGCGCCTTCCGGCGCTGGGTCGTAGCCATAAGACCCGCCCGGCCGGCAGCGCAACAGCCTCGCCAGCGTCATCCAACCGCCTGCCCAAAGGCCATGGCGCCCGATTGCGGCGAGCGCATAATTCGAGCAGGTCGGCTCATGCCGGCAGCGCACCCCAAGCGCGGCGAGGGCCGGGCTGAGCGTAAGCTGATAGCCTCGAATCAAGGCGCTGGAGAGGATGACCGGAAGCCGGCGCATCGGCGAAGGTCCTAGAGTTTCGTCCGCCCTGGCTTGTAGCGGCTTCGCGCGCCCGCCGCCACGGCGAGCCCGCACTCAGAAAAATTGGAGCGAAAGAGAATTTCGGACCGCGCATGCGCTCCGCCGGTCGGCGAGCTCTAGTCGCGGCCCGACCGAGTGAGGCGCTCGCCCGGGATGGCCCGGTTATGACAATGCGTCTGTCCCATGGTCGCCAACATAAGCCGTGGAGCGCTCTGGCGCCACCATTGAGCGTCGCTCGCCCGGCGAGCAAACGCGCCGTCAGCTGCGCCCTGACGGCGGAGCAGGGCAATCGACCGAGAATATTTGTCCCGCGCGCCGCTCGCTTGTGAGCACCAAGCTCTCCCCGTCAGCGCTCCAGGCCACGGCCTCGCCCTGCGCCGCCTCCAGCGGCCGAACGTCACACTGGGTTGGCGCAACGTCCAGGTGAGGCGCACCGGTCTCTGGATCAGCGGAGAATATCGTCAAAGTCGCGTAAGAGAGCACCGCCAAGGCCGCCCCATCCGGCGACAAGGCCGCCCCGGTGACGCGCTCGCCTGCATCGGCATCGACATCATCGGCGAGCACCGCCTGCAGCCGCGCGACAGCCCGCTCCCCTGACGCCCAAGTCTCCGGCGCGAGGCGATACAAGCGAACCCCTTGCGAACGCCCTTTGCTGACAAGCCAAACCGCGCCGTCTGAAGAGACGTAAAGTCCCTCTACGTCGCGTGCGCCGTCTTCATACGCGAAGTCGACGCGGCGCAGGTTGTCTTCCGGGATCACCGTGTCCATCGGGCCCGCGTCACGCTGGGGCGCGGGTGTTTGGTAGATCGAAACGAAACGCCGGAGCTCCGCATTGTCGCCGGTATCCCCGACATAAAGGCAGACGTCCGCATCGAACGCCGTGCAGGGGCCCATCGCCATGGATTCCCAGTCGATATTGACCGCGCCGGTCAGCGTCGCGGCGCCCAAATCCTGGCCGGTGATGTCGAACGCGTAGACCACCGGCGCGCCTCCGGAATCGTTCAGCGTCCAATAAACGCCCGGTCGTTCGACGCTTGCCGCGAGGCCTGAGCTTTCGGTGATGTCCGCACGGGCGAACCGACCGGCAAGGACACCCCGTTGCAAGGGTTGGATGGCGTCAACGCCGCTTGCCTCACCGGGCGCGCCCGACGGACCCGGCGTGCTGGCGCAGCCGCTCATCAATCCCGTCGCCGCAGCAAGGGCGGCGGCCGTCGCATTCCTAATTTCGCCTGACATGACTGTCCCCTAGCCCTGACGAACGCTTGCGGGCGCATGCCCCCAACGGATGAGATCCTCGGCCGTGTCCAGCAGCGTGGCGCGCACGTCCCGGAAGCCAATCCCAAGCTCACGCCGGATTT
Source organism: uncultured Caulobacterales bacterium (assembly GCA_964483375.1). Lineage (GTDB taxonomy): Bacteria > Pseudomonadota > Alphaproteobacteria > Caulobacterales > Maricaulaceae > JAUIEH01. Next base: position 6,903 of record CAZABJ010000001.1, on the reverse strand, counting down.
TGCTCGCATCAAAGCGCGGCGTTCGCCCCAAATGGGTGCGCAAAAAGCTTCCCATCGCGGCGGGCTGCAGGAACGACGCCCCCCATGCGAGCGCGGACCCGGCGGGATTGTCCATGCGGCGAGAGGGCAATCGGCCCTCATAACCCGCATCCCGAAGCATGCGGACCGCGTCACGCATGCTCAGCGTGTCGGCTGCGCAGATATACCGACCCGACGCCTCGGGTTGGTCGAGCGCGGCCAAATGCGCCGTGGCGGTGTCCCGCACATCCACCACCCCCCACGTCAGGGCTACGATGGCTGGTACTCCGCCGGTCAACAGATCTCGGAACAGCTGATTGGACGTGTTGAGCGACCGGGTGAGGCTCGGACCGATCACGAGATAGGGGTTGATCACCACCAAGTCGAAATCGGGCTTTTCGGCTTCGACGAATTCCCAGGCTGCGCGTTCCCCGCGGACTTTCGAGTAGTAATAGGGATTGCGCTTCAGCGTGCTTTTCTCGTTCCAATCCGCTTCGGTCAGAACCTTGCCGCCCGGCTCGTCGGTGACCGCAGCCATAGAGGACGTCACGACCACCCGCTTGACGCTGGGTGATTTGGCGCAAGCGGCGAGCACGTTGCGCGTGCCCCGCTCGGCGGGGTCCACCAAATCCCGCTGCGGATCCTCGACCGCCATCACATAGGGGCTCGCCATATGCAAAACGGCGTCGCAGGCCGAGACGACAGAATCGAAAGCGCCCTCGTCGAGGAGATCGGCTTGCACCAAGGTCAGCCTGTCTTCCGCCCCGTCCATGGCGGAGAGGTGCCCAACCTTGTCCGCCCGGCCGGGATCGCGAACCGTCGTCACCACTTCATCGCCACGCGCCAATAGCGAGGCGATGGCGTGGCTCGCGATGAACCCCGTCCCCCCCGTTACGCATACTCGCATCCGACTATCCCCCGTCGCGGGCCGTCACAGCCGCCCCCATAGCGTCCGCGGCGGCGTTCCACACCAATAAGGTGGAAGCATGGCGACGAGGGAAATCTCGAATGCCGGCCAGCGCGGCGAGATCGGCGAACCGTCCTGAGGGCGCAGGCGCGCCCTGTTTGAGCATCGCGGTCAAAGCGTCGCGACCCGCCAAAACTTCCTCGAGGGATGCGCCGATAGCGGCGTGCGCGAACACGCTCGCGGAGGCCTGGCCTAAGGCGCAGGCGCGCACGTCCAAACCGAGCGCGGCGATGCGCGCCTCCTCGCCCAATCGGACGCTGACTTCGACCTCGGACCCGCACACCATAGAGCGTTTGCGCGCCCGGCCGTCCGCCTCGGCGAGCGGCGTCGCATACGGAATGTCGGCGGCGCGCGCGAGCAGATCGGTGGAATATGGTCCCGTCGTCATAGCTCACATATAGGGCGCAGGCGCGACCCTCGCCTTAGGGTCGTCGTAGAACCGCGATCGCCTGACCCACTGCAGTGGCGTCGCTTGGCTCGATCGCCAGCACGTCAAAGCGTCGGCCGAAAACCTCGCGCGCGCGCTCATGGGAAAGGTAAGCCGAGAAGAGGTTCGTGCCTTCCAACGCCTCAATGCGCGCGGCTTGTCCTTCCGCAACGACGCGAGCGGCGAAGTCGGGCTCGATGCGCGGCTGATGCTCGTCATGGAACGTGATGAGAAGGGTCGCGCCGGGCGCCGTGACGCGGGCGAGTTCATCCACCCACGCGCCCTGGGTCTCGCTGCGCAGATGGGTGAAGACCGAAAGCGCATAACCGGCGTCGAACGACCCCTCGTCGGCCGGGAGCGGCGGGGCGAGGTCGTTCCTCGCAAAGTGACCGTCGAGGTTCGCCGCACACCAGGCAATGAGCCGAGGATTGTAATCGAACCCGGTCACACGGCCTTGCGTCATCGCGATGACATGCCGGGCGAGCCGACCGCAGCCGCAGCCGAAGTCGAGCACGCTTCGAGCCTGCGCGAAGGATGCGCCATGTGCGTTGAGCATCCTCTCGAATTCCGCCGTCGCGCGCCGTCCGGTTTCCAAGAAAGAGGCATGATCGGCATGGCCGATGACGAGCATGCGGAGATAGCGCCCCGGTATGGGCGCGCCGGCCTCATCGGTCGCGGGTCCGCGTGGAAACGACATCGCGCGCAGCCACTCCCACGCGCGAAACGCCGGGCGGAACCGGGCCACGCGCTCAGCCGTCGCCCGCGCCCCCGCGCTCATGCCGGCGGAAAACCGGGCATGCGGCCTGCGAGCAGGCGCGCTCATCCCGCCCGTCGCCAGGTGGAGCCGCCCGCCCCGTCTTCGATCACCACGCCGGCTTCGGCCAGAGCGTCGCGAATCCGGTCCGCCTCGGCGAAGTCTTTGGCGGCGCGCGCCGCCCGGCGCGCTTCGAGCATCGCGTCGATGTCCGCCGCTGACGGACCGTCCGCCCCGCCGCCCTGAAACCAGGCGTCGGGATCGAGTTGGAGAAGCCCCACAAGATCTCCCGCGGCCAACAAGGCGCCTTTGGCTTTGGCTTTATCCTCAAGCGTTTCGGCCTTGTTCGCCTCGCCTGCGAGGGCGGAGATCGCCGCGAAAGCGCCGGGCGTGTTGAGATCATCCTCCAAAGCGTGCCGGACCGCTTCGGGCTGCGCTTCCACGGCGTCAACGTCCTTCAGACGGCGCAGGGCCTGATACCAACCATCCAGCGTCGCGCGGGTTTGCTCCAACAACCGGTCCGTCCAATCCAAAGGCGCACGATAGTGCGCAGAAAGAAGCGCCATGCGGAGCACCTCCCCGGGAAAGGACTTCAAGAGCTCATGCACCAGCTTCACATTGCCCAGAGACTTCGACATCTTTTCGTCGTCCATGGTCAAAAAGCCGTTGTGAACCCAAAACCGCGCCAGCGGCGCGCCGCCATGGGCGCAGGCTGACTGGGCGATTTCGTTTTCGTGATGCGGGAACATCAGGTCCGCGCCGCCGCCATGGATGTCGATGGTCTCACCGAGATTGGCGCGGATCATCGCGGAGCACTCCAGATGCCAACCGGGCCGGCCGCGGCCCCAGGGGCTGTCCCAGCCCGGTTCGCCATCCAGGGCTGGCTTCCACAGCACGAAATCGCCCGGATCGCGCTTATAGGGGGCGACCTCCACCCGAGCGCCCGCCAGCATTTCGTCGGTCGAGCGCTTCGAAAGAGCGCCATACCGGTCAAAAGCGTCGACGGAGAACAGCACGTGCCCCTCCGCCGCATAGGCCGCGCCTTCCGCGATAAGATCTTCGACCAGCCTGATCATCTCACCGATGTGGCCGGTCGCGGTGGGCTCGGCGGTCGGCGGGGCGACGCCCAGCGCGCCCATATCCTCGCGATAGATGCGGGCGAAGCGTTCGGTGATCGCATCGATCGGCTCGCCGGTTTCTTCAGAGGCCTTGATGATCTTGTCGTCAACGTCGGTGATGTTCCGGGCGTAGATGACCGAGTTTTCGCCGTAGCGCGCGCGAAGAAGGCGAAACAACACGTCGAAGACCACCGGCGGACGCGCGTTGCCGATATGAGCGTAATTGTAGACCGTCGGACCGCACACATACATCGTCACGCGGGCCGGATCGGCGGGTTCAAACCGTTCTTTGGTCCGTGTGAGCGAGTTGGTGAGCGACAGCGCCATTTTGGACGATCTCCCTGAGCAGCGGCGAGCGAAGGAGGGAGGTATCACTCGCGAGGCGATGACGGAACGGTGAAGGCGTGCGCTTCGACCTTGAATTGGCCCCGACCTAAGAGCGACGCTAGGTTCTGTCGTGTCGATGCGCTCGGATTGAAATCCGGTTCAGCGCATTCCACGTATACGACAACGGTTTCACAGGGCGGGTCGTTAAGTCCGGGACGCGAGGTCGCGGCTCGACTACCTGTCCCCCAGACATGGGGTCTTACATGACAACGAATAATTCTTCCCCCGGCGCGGTGGTCGCGCTCGGCGCAAACGGGGCGGCCATGGCGAATGGCTCGGACAATACCGGCGGCGCGACCGCATCAGAGACGGCGATCGCCGCTCCGGCCGGCGTCAGCCTTCCCAAGCCGTCGCGCGAGGAAGCGATGGAGGCCGTGCGCACGCTGTTGGCCTGGGCCGGAGACGACCCGTCTCGAGAAGGTCTCGTCGACACGCCGCGTCGGGTCGTGGACGCTTATGCGGAGTGGTTCTCCGGATATGATGCCGATCCGCACAAAGAGCTCTCCCGGACGTTTGAGGACGTTTCGGGCTATGACGACATCGTCATGCTCCGCGAAATCGATGTGAAGTCGCATTGCGAGCACCACATCGCCCCGTTCTTGGGCAAAGCCCATGTGGCGTATCTGCCCAGCAACCGAGTGGTGGGCATCTCAAAAATCGCGCGTGTCGTGGACATCTTCGCCCGGCGTCTCCAAACCCAAGAGACGATGACCGCGCAGATCGCCGACGCCATCACATCCGCGCTCGAGCCGCGCGGGGTCGCGGTCTATATCGACGCCATGCACCAGTGCATGACCACGCGCGGGGTGGCGCATCCGAACGTGTCGACCATCACGACCCGTTTCACCGGCGCGTTTAAAGACTCCGCGGAGCTGCGAGAGCGCTTCCTGCGGATCGCCCAACGCTAAGCCCCGCCGTGTTTGCGCCGCAATCGGCGGGCAGGAAGCCCTCCGATTGCGCGTAAACAGGACGACCCGATGTCACTCAGCCTCCCTGCGTGCGTCGCAGCGATCGTTCTCGCCGCGCCGGCATTCGGCGACACAAGCCAAAGCCCTGCGCAGGCGGCGGACCCTCCGCCTGGAACCGTCTTCGCGGACAGGCTCGCATCCGGAGAAGTCGGCCCGGATATGGTGGTCTTGCCTGCCGGCGCGTTCCTGATGGGATCGCCGGCCGACGAACCTCGCCGGCTGGCGCATGAGGGGCCTCAGCGACGCGTGGATATCGCTCAGCCATTCGCTGTGGGGCGCACCGAAGTGACCGTCGGCCAATGGAACGCCTGCGTCGCGGCGGGGGCTTGCCGCAGCATCCCGTTGGAACCCCTGCCTGACCCGAACGCTCCGCCGATGGTCGTCGCCGACCGCGATCGACGCGAAGACCCCGCGCGTCCCATGGTCGAGGTGACCTGGGAGGACGCCCAGGCCTATGTCGGCTGGCTATCGGAGGAAACAGGCGCCTCCTATCGGCTTCTGACCGAAGCGGAATGGGAGTACGCCGCGCGCGCAGCGACTGAGCCCGGCGAACACGCCCCCTATTCGTGGGGCGAGGAACCGCCGATTTGCGACCGGCATGCCGCCGCCGCGGCGACCTTCTATGACTGCGGCCAACGTCTGCCTGCGCGCGTTGCAGGCTCTCCGCCAAATGCGTTCGGTTTGCATGACATGCATGGCAATGCCTGGGAGTGGGCGGCGGATTGCTGGAACCATGACCATCACGGCGCGCCGAGCGACGCCTCAGCCCGCCTTGATGGCGCGTGCCATCTGCGCGTCATGCGCGGGGGCGGTTTCGCCTCTTACGGACATCAACTCCGAGCCGCTTTCCGCAGCTGGACCCACGCCGGCAGCGGTTTTAGCGAACTCGGCTTTCGGGTGGCCCGAGATCCGCCTTTTCAGCGCGATGAAGACTGACCCGATGACAGAGCCCGCCTTTCCCCCGCCCGGCGACAAATCGGCGCTTGAGACCGGCGACCGGCTGACACCGCGGTTCAACGCCGACGGGCTCGTCACCGCCGTGGCCCAGGACGTCGACACCGGCGAGGTGTTGATGGTCGCCCATATGGACGCGGAGGCGTTGTCGAAAACGCTGGAAACGGGTCAGGTTTGGTACTGGTCGCGCTCGCGCCAAGCGTTGTGGCGCAAGGGCGAGACGTCGGGTCATACCCAAGAGCTCGTCGCTCTGCATGTCGACTGCGACCAGGACGCGGTCTTGGTTCGGGTGCGGCAGACGGGCGCGGCGTGTCATACCGGAGCGCGGTCCTGCTTTTATCGGGCGACGGACGCCGAGGGGAGGCTCACCGCCGCCAGCGCCACGCGCCCCAAAGCCGATTAAGGCGCTTCGGACATCGGCGACCATACGCCGACCGCGCCGTCGCGGCGGCCCTCGCAGGCGTCGGCGATGAGCTCAAAGGCGATGTCGCCGCCTTCTAAAATCGCCCAGGCATAGGCGCCGCCCGTGTCGTTCGCGCAGGCCCCCGGCCCCCCCATATCGGTGACCACCAACTGTTCGTCGTTCGCGGTATAGGCCGCGATGACGGCCAATCCGTCGGGCGTTGTTACCGCAAGATAGCCGTCAGCCGTGAAAAAGAGCGTCACCCCGTCGCGCGTCCAAGCCCCGGCGAGTTCGGCGCGCGGATCCGGTCCGGTGAGGGCGACATTGCGGAACATGGCGCCATCCACGGCTTCGACCCGCGCTTCGCAGGCATCCTCGCTCACAGTGAAGGCGAGGCTCTCAACCATGGGCGCGCCGTCCGGCCCCAGCTCCTCAGACGAAACCACGTCGACCGCGTATACGCCCGTCACCCCGGGGCAGCCGCCCTCCGGGCCATCCTCATCATCAATGAGCCCCAGAACATCGCCTTCGAAGCGCCAGGCGCCGCGGGCGACTTCGGCGCCTTCGGGGTCGCGCGCGCTAAACGTGCCGGCGCCGTTGAAGGTGACTGTCAAAACGCCGTTCGAGTACGTACCGGCGATTTCCTGGGCGTCGCCGACGCTTTGGGCGCTCGCGGCGCTGGCCGCCGCCAACCCAGCCGCGAGAGCGAGCGAAAGACATCTCAAGCGCATGAAACTCCCCTTGCCTGCATAAATGCGGTCGGACCGTTCGTCGGAACTGCGGCGAAGTGAAGGCGCGCGTTCACGCCGCGCCGCCTTCATCTTGCAGGGCGGGCAAGGGACCGGCGCCCATCCGCGGCGTCACCCGCCACCGGCGCAGGAGCGAGATTTCGGCGTCGGGATCGGTG